>NZ_DATMHS010000103.1:0-74378 GCF_035554825.1 Ramlibacter sp.
GTATTTCGCGAGGCCCCAGCCGACCACGCTGGCCACCACGCTGGCGAGAAACCCGGCCAGCAGGCCCACGCCCACCAGCTCCGCGCGCTGCACCTGCCGCAGCAGCGCGCCGCCGGCGCCCACCGCCCGCATGATCGCGAACTCGCGGGCGCGCTCCTCGCGGGTGGCGGTCACGGCGGCGAACAGCACCACGACGCCGGCGGCCAGGGTGAAGCCGAACAGGAACTCGACGGCGCGGATCACCTTGTCCAGCACGCCCTGCAGCTGGTTGATCGTGCTGGTCATGTCGACGTTGGTGATGTTCGGGAAGGCGCGCACCAGCTGGTTGTCGAAACCCTTGCGGTCGGGCGCGCGGAACGCGCCCATGTAGGTGACCGGCACGTCGGCGAGCCGGCTCACCGGATACATGACGAAGAAGTTCGCGTGCATGGAGCCCCAGTCGACCTGGCGCAGCGACGTGACCGTCGCGTCCAGCGGCAGCCCGCCGATGTCGAAGCGCAACCGGTCGCCGAGCTTCAGGCCCAGCGTCTTGGCGATGCCTTCCTCCACGCTGACGGCGCCGCGCTCCTCCGGCTGCCACCGGCCGGCCACGATCCGGTTGTGGGGCGGCTGCTCGGCGCTGTGGGACAGGTTGAACTCCCGATCCACCAGCCGCCGGGCCCGATCCTCGGGGTAATCGTCGGGCGACACCGCCTTGCCGTTCACGGCCACGAGCCGGCCACGGATCATCGGGTACCAGTCGAAGCTGCGCACCCCGGCGTCGCGCAGCGCGCGCTGGAACGCCTCGCTTTGCTCGGGCATCACGTTGATGACGAACCGATTGGGCGCATCGGGCGGCGTGGCCTGGCGCCAGCTGGCGACCAGGTCGGTGCGCAGCAGCACCAGCAGCACCAGCGCCAGCAGCCCGACGGCCAGCGCGCTCACCTGCACCACCGCATAGGCGGGGCGCGCGCAGACCTGGCGCACCGCCAGCACCAGCCAGCGCGGCGCGGTGGCCTCGTTCACCGCCCGCCGCAGCACCTTCACCGCCACCCAGCTGAGCCCGGCGAACAGCAGCACCGCGCCGGCGAAGCCGCCGACGGCGATACCGCCCAGCCACAGGTCGCTGCTGGCGGCCAGCAGCAAGGCGGCAAAGCCCAGCACGCCGACCCCGAGCACGGCCACCGAGGCCGGCCTCAGGTTGCCGACGTCGCGCCGGATCACCCGCAGCGGCGGCACCTGCGCCAGCTGCAGCACCGGCGGCAGGCCGAACGCGAACAGCAGCGTCAGTCCCATGCCCATGCCGAAGCCGACCGGCCACAGCCCCGGCGGCGGCAGCGCGGCCTCCACCAGGCCCGCCAGCAACAGCACGAAGACGAAATGCACGGCATAGCCGATGGCCACGCCCAGCGCGCTGCCGGCCACGCCAGCCAGCGCGAACTCGAATGCATAACCGACGGCGATGGTGCGCTGGCTTTGCCCCAGCACCCGCAGCATGGCGCAGTCGTCCAGGTGCGCCGCCGCGAAGCCGCGCGCGGCCAGCGCCACGGCCACCGCACTGAGCAGCGCCGCCAGCAGCGCGACCAGGTTCAGGAATTTCTCCGCCCGCTCCAGCGTCTGCTTCATCTCGGGCCGGCCGCCTTCCAGCGACTCGACCCGCACGCCGCGCACGGCGGGACGCTTGGCTTCCTGCTGGGCCCAGGCGAGGAAGCGCGCCACCTGCGGGTCGCTGCCCGCGACGGCCAGCCGGTAGGAGACGCGGCTGGCGGGCTGGATCAGGCGGCTGGCCGGCAGGTCGGCCTCGTTCATCATCACCCGCGGCGCGAAATTGACGAAACCGGTGCCCCGGTCCGGCTCGAGCACGATCACCCGGGCGATGCGCAGCCTCGTGTCGCCGAGCAGCAGCGGATCGCCGACGCGCAGACCGAGCACCTCCAGCAGCGCACCGTCCACCCAGGCCTCGCCCCGGGCAGGCACGTCCCGGGTGATCGCGCCCGGCGCATCGGGATCGGCCGCCGTCGTGAGATGGCCGCGCAACGGATAGCCCGGCGGCACCGCCTTGAGCGCCACCAGCTTGCTCGCTCCGCCCTGCTCGTCGGCTGCCCGCGCCATGGTCGGAAAGTTGAGCGTCGTGAGCGCCTGCAGGCCCAGCGCACCGGCCTGCGCCGCGAACGCCGGCGGCGGCGGGTTGTCGCTGGCGACGACGGCATCGCCGCCGAGCAACTGCCGGGCGTCGCGCGCGAGTCCGCCCTGGAGGCGATCGGCGAAGAAGCCCACGGCGGTGAGCGCCGCCACGGCCAGTGTCACGGCGACGATCAGCAGGCGCAGCTCGCCGGCGCGCAGGTCGCGCCACAAGGTGCGCCAGCCCAGGGCCCAGGCCGACGTCATCAGGCGACCGCGCGCAGCGGCCCCGGGCCCGCGAGTCCGGGCTGCAGCTGGAGCCGGTGCGCTGCGGTGTAGCAGAGGAAGTGCTTGTTGGTGGCGCGGCCGATCGCACAGAGCCCCAGGCGCTGCGCGATCTCGTGGCCCATCTGGGTGATGCCGCTGCGCGAGACGACGACGGGCACGCCGATCTGCGCCGACTTGATCACCATCTCGCTGGTGAGCCGGCCGGTCGTGTAGAACACGAACGACGCGGCGTCGGCGCTGGCCAGCGCTCCGCCGGGCGCCTGCTGCAGCCACAGCCAGCCGGCGATCGTGTCGATCGCATTGTGGCGGCCGACATCCTCGACGAACAGCAGCATCTCCTCGCCCCGGAACAGCGCGCAGCCGTGCACCGAGCCGGCCGACTTGTAGGTGGTCTCCTGCAGCCGGATCGCGTTCACGATCGCATACAGCTGCGCCTGGCCGATGGTCGCCGGCGGCAGGTCGATCGATTCGATCTCGTCCATCAGGCCGCCGAACACGCTGCCCTGGCCGCAGCCGGTGGTGACCACGCGCCGCGCCGTGCGCGCCTCGATATCGTCGATGCCGCAGCGGGTCTTCACCGCGGCCGAGCCCACCTCCCAGTCGACGGTCACCGACTCGATCCGGTCGAGCGAGGGCACCAGCCGCTGGTTGCGCAGGTAGCCCAGCGCCAGCCACTCGGGATGGGCGCCCAGCGTCATCAGCGTCACCAGTTCGCGCTTGTCCACGTACAGCGTCAGCGGGCGCTCGGCCGGGATCGAGGTGGCGGCGCGCTCGCCGCGCTCGTTCACGGTTTCGATCTCCTGCGTGAGCGGGGCGCGGGCGCGGGTGAGGAACGGCGCTGTCATGGTCCGGAGGCTACAGCAAAAGGGCCGGCACCGTGGCGGGCCGGCCCTGGACTGCCGAGGCGGATGCGGGCGTCAGGGCTTCTTGGGCGCCGGCATCTGGCCGGAATGCTCCTTGACGCTCGGCGGGCTGGCCGCGGTGCCGCTGGGCGAATGGGCGCCGGAGGTTTCCAGCGGCTTTTGCTCCGGCGGGTTGTACGCGAACGGCCCGGGGTCGGCGCATGGCGCGGGCGGCGCGGCGGCCACCGGCGTCCCGGACGCCGAGGCGGCACTGGCGGCGGGAGCGGCAACGGCTGCGCCGCCCTTGGCCGAAACCGAGGCCGCCGAAGCGGCAGCCGAAGCCGCAGCCAAGGCCCCTGACGACGTCGCCGGCAGGGACGGCTTGGCCGCCTGCGCGCCGGCGCTCTTGCGGTACTGCGCGGCCACGCGGTCCTGCGCCTTGCAGAGCTGGTAGGCGTCCACCTTGGCCTGCCAGGCGTTCTTCGCCGCGGTCTCGGCGGCCTTGGCCTTGGCCGCATCGTCGGGCGGGGGCAGCTTGGCCGCCGCGCAGCCGCAGGCGATGGCGAGCACCGCCGGAACCAGAACCTGTCTCATGCTGTCTCTCCTGTGGCCCGGTCAGGCCGGACGCGCGGTTTCGATCTCGCCGGCGCTGCCGCGGGGGCGGCTGCGCTGCGCCGGCACCCGGCCGGCGTCGATGTCCTCGTACCAGTAGGCATGGTGCTCGCGGGCCCATGCATCGTCCACGTAGCCGGTGCGCATCGCCCGGTAGGCGCCGCGCAGGCCGATGGTGCCCAGATAGATGTGCAGCGCGAACACGCACATCATCAGCACGGCGGCCACCGAATGCACCATGTGCGTGACCTGCATGGTCTGCCGTTCGTACAGCAGGCCGGGGATGAGATGGTCCATGACCAGGCCCGAGGCGACGGCGACGAATCCGAACAGGAAGACGCCGGCCCAGAACACGACCTTCTCGCCCGCATTGAACCGGTGCGACGGCAATTCGTCGCCGCTCCTGCGCAGCGCGCCGCCGAAGTGGAGCAGCCAGCGCAGGTCGCCGCGCTGCGGCAGGTTGTCGCGCACGAAGGTGAGGAAGATGATCACCAGCGACACCGCGAACAGCGGGCCGGCGAAGTTGTGCAGGTTCTTCAGCACGTAGCTGAGGCCGCCGTACAGCGTGAGCCCGAGCACCGGCAGCAGGAAGAACTTGCCGAACGCCATCACCAGGCCGGAGACGGCGAGGCAGACGAACGCGATCGCGTTGGCCCAGTGGGCGGACCGCTCGAAGGGGGTGAAGCGCTCGATCGCGGCCAGGCCGCTGTTCTCGCTGTGGCCGAGCGGGCCGCGGGCGAAAAAGAGGATGGCCAGGGCGCCCAGCATGATCAGGAACAGCGCGCCGCCGTAGGGGATGATCCAGTTGTTGCGCACCTGGCGCCACGCCTCGCCGGCCGTCGTGAGCCGGGAGCCGGGATATTGCACCGGCCCCTGGATCAGCACGCCCGCTTCGGGCGCCTGGGTCCGGGGCAGGCTGGAGTAGCCGGCGTTGCCCGCGGCCACGCCGCGCCACATCGGCGCGTTGTTGCCGGGCTGGACGCGGTTGCGCTGCCCGTTGTTCTGCTGCAGGTAGCCCGGATCGGAACTCGCGTCCGGCTTGACCTCCGGCTTCACGTCGAAGATGTTCTGGCCCTGGATGCCGCCCGGCGCGGCCACCGGCGGCGGCAGGTCGTCCGAGGCCTTGGTCTGGGCGGCGGCCGGCCCGCCGAACGCCACCAGCAGCGCCAGCAGCAGTGATCTGGTCAGCATGGCGGCCTTTCTCAGTTGACCTTCGTGTACTCGTTCTGGGTATTGACGGCGCGGGCCTTCAGCTGCTGTTCCCAGCTCACCTTCTCGCCGGCCTTCCAGCCGGGCGCCACGAACGGCGAGCCGGTGCCCTGGAAGGCGGCCTGGTCCTGGCGCACGCCGCTGCCGTTGGTCTGCGGCTGCTCGGTGCAGGCGGCCGCCGCGGCCAGGACGGCAATCGCGATGAGGGTGCGCTTCATGACTTGGCACCTCCGGGCTGGCCGGCCTGCTTGGAGCCGTAGGCGGTGCCCCAGCCCCAGACTTCGGCGCCCTTGCCCCGCTTGAGCACCCGGTTGCGGAAGATGTCCGCCACCACGTCGCCGTCGCCGCCCAGCAGGGCCTTGGTGGAACACATTTCGGCGCAGACCGGCAGCTTGCCCTCGGCCAGCCGGTTGCGCCCGTATTTCTCGAATTCGGCCTGCGAGCCGTTGGCCTCGGGACCGCCGGCACAGAAGGTGCACTTGTCCATCTTGCCGCGCACGCCGAAGCTGCCGGCGGCCGGAAACTGCGGCGCGCCGAACGGGCAGGCGTAGCTGCAATAGCCGCAGCCGATGCACACGTCCTTGTCGTGCAGCACCACGCCCTCTTCGGTGCGGTAGAAGCAGTTGACGGGACACACGGCCATGCACGGCGCGTCGGAGCAGTGCATGCAGGCGACCGAGACCGAGCGCTCGCCCGGCACGCCGTCGTTGAGGGTCACCACCCGGCGCCGGTTCACGCCCCAGGGAACCTCGTGCTCGTTCTTGCAGGCGGTGACGCAGCTGTTGCACTCGATGCAGCGCTCCGAGTCGCAGACAAATTTCATTCGTGCCATGTGGGTCTCCCGTCCTTATGCCGCGCGCTCGACGTTGCAAAGCGTGGTCTTCGTTTCCTGCATCATCGTGACGCTGTCGTAGCCATAGGTCGTCCCGGTGTTCACGGCCTCGCCCCGCACCACCGGCGCCGCGCCGCTCGGGTAGTACGGCAGCATGTCGGTGCCTTGCCAGCGGCCCGAGAAGTGGAACGGCATCCAGCAGGTGTCGGGGCCCACCCGTTCGGTCACCAGGGCCTGCACGTTCAGGCGCGCCCCGGTCGGCGTGGCCAGCCACACCCGGTCGCCGTTGCGGATGTTGCGCGCCGCGGCGGCCTTCGGATTGATCTCCACGAAGGCTTCCTGCTGCAGCTCGGCGAGCCACGGATTGGAACGGGTCTCCTCGCCGCCGCCCTCGTATTCGGTCAGGCGCCCGGAGGTGAGGATCAGCGGGTACTTCTCGGCGACCTTGTCGGTGACGTTCTTCTGCTGCAGCGTCTTGTACAGCGTCGGCAGCCGCCAGAACGCCTTCTTGTCGTCGTGCGTCGGGTACTTGGCGACCAGGTCGGGCCGCGGCGAGTAGATCGGCTCGCGGTGCTGCGGGATCGCATCGGGGAAGTTCCACACCACCGCGCGCGCCTTGGCGTTGCCGAACGGATGGCAGCCGTGGTTCTTCATCACGACGCGGATGATCCCGCCGGACGAATCGGTCTTCCAGTTCTTGCCCTCGGCCGCGGCCTTCTCGACGTCGCTCAGCTCCTGCCACCAGCCCAGCTTCTTCAGCAGCACGTGGTCGAACTCGGGATAGCCGGTCTGGATGTCGGCGCCCTTGGAGGCCGAGCCATCCTCGGCCAGCAGGTTGACGCCGTCGCGTTCGACGCCGAAGTTGGCGCGGAAGTTGCCGCCGCCGTCCATCACGTGGCGGCTGGTGTCGTACAGGTTGGCCGAGCCGGGGTGCTTGAGCTCGGGGGTGCCGAAGCAGGGCCACGGCAGCCCGAAATAGTCGCCGGTCAGGTCGTAGCCGGTGAGCTTGTCCTTGACCTGGCCCTTCACCTTGAGCGTCTTGACGTCGAACGCCGCCATGTTGCGCATGTGGGCCTTCAGGCGCTCCGGGCTCTGCCCGGTGTAGCCGATGCTCCAGCACGACTTGTTCACTTCGCGCAGGATGTCCTCGGGGACCGGTTCGTCCATCCCCTTGACCTTCTGCATCTTGAAGTTCTTGACCAGTTCCTTGCCGAAGCCGAGCTTGTCGGCCAGCTGGTACATGATCATGTGGTCGCTGCGGCTCTCCCACAGCGGCTCGATCACCTTCTCGCGCCACTGGATCGAGCGGTTGGACGCCGTCACCGAGCCGCTGGTCTCGAACTGGGTGGCCGCCGGCAGCAGATAGACGGCGCGGTTCGGGTTGAGGTCCTCGGGCTTGCCCGGCATCGCCGCCATCGCGGCGGTGGCCGAGGGATAGGGGTCGACGACGACCAGCAGGTCCAGCTTGTCCATCGCCCGCTTCATCTCCAGGCCGCGGGTCTGCGAATTCGGGGCGTGGCCCCAGTAGACGACGCCGCGCAGGTTCGGCCCCTGGTCGATGACTTCGTTCTTCTCCAGCACGCCGTCGATCCAGCGCGACACCGTGATGCCGGGCTTGCTCATCATGGAGGGGTCGGCGAAGCGGCCCTTGATCCACTCGTAGTCGACGTCCCACACCTTGGCGAAGTGCCGCCAGGACCCCTCGACGATGCCGTAGTAGCCCGGCAGCGAGTCCGGATTGGGTCCGATGTCGGTGGCGCCCTGCACGTTGTCGTGCCCGCGGAAGATGTTGGCGCCGCCGCCCGAGACGCCCACGTTGCCGAGCGCGAGCTGCACGATGCAGGAGGCGCGCACCATCGCGTTGCCGATCGAGTGCTGGGTCTGGCCCATGCACCACACCAGCGTCGAGGGCCGGTTCTTGGCCATCATCTCGGCCACCCGCGCCATCTGCGCCTCGGGCACGCCGCAGGCCTCTTCGACCTTGTCGGGCGTCCACTTGGCCATGACGTCCTTCTTGACCTCCTCCATGCCGTACACCCGGTCGTTGAGGTACTTCTTGTCCTCCCAGCCGTTCTTGAAGATGTGGTACAGCAGGCCGAACAGGAACGGAATGTCGGTGCCCGAGCGGATGCGCACGTACTCGTCGGCCTTGGCGGCGGTGCGGGTGAAGCGCGGATCGGCCACGATCATCTTGCAGCCGGTTTCCTTGGCGTGCAGCATGTGCAGCATGCTCACGGGGTGGGCCTCGGCGGCGTTGGAGCCGATGTACAACGCGCACTTGCTGTTCTGCATGTCGTTGTACGAGTTCGTCATCGCGCCGTAGCCCCAGGTGTTGGCGACGCCGGACACGGTGGTGGAGTGGCAGATGCGGGCCTGGTGGTCGCAGTTGTTGCTGCCCCAGAGGCTGACGAACTTGCGCATCAGGTACGCCTGCTCGTTGCTGTGCTTGGACGAGCCGATCCAGTACACCGACTCCGGTCCGCTCGCCTTGCGCAGGTCCAGGATTCTGGCGCTGATCTCGCCCAGCGCCTGGTCCCAGGAGATCCGCTCGTACTTGCCGTTCACGAGCTTCATGGGGTAGCGCAGCCGGAACTCGCCGTGGCCGTGCTCGCGGATCGCCGCGCCCTTGGCGCAGTGCGCGCCCAGGTTGAGCGGCGAGTCGAACACCGGCTCCTGCCGCACCCACACGCCGTTCTCGACCACCGCGTCGATCGCGCAGCCCACCGAGCAGTGGGTGCAGACGGTGCGCTTGACCTCGATCTTGCCCTGGCCGACCGCCGGGGCGCGGCCCTCGGCGGCGCGCGCCTTCTTCACCAGCGTCAGCGACGAGGCGGCGAGGCCGACGCCGACGCCCAGCCCCGAGCGGCGCAGGAAACCGCGCCGGTCCATGGTCGGCAGCGCGTGCGAGAGGCCCCGCTGCAGGCTGTGGACGAAGGCGGTGCGGGTGCCGGCGGGCGCCGCCGCGGCTTTCTTGGTCAGCAACATGATGACGACTCCTGCGAGGCGCGCTCGGGTCGGGCGGGCCTGGAACGAAGGGAACGCTGGACGGCCATGGACCTTCCGCCGGGGAAGGTCACACGCGGGTGGTCTGGTAGTAGCGCTTGACGTGTTCCGTCAGCTGGTAGCCGCCGCCGCGCGCCGGCGGCGCCTTGGCCTGCGCGGGTTGGTCTTGCGGCTCGCCGGCCGCCGGCAGCAGGCTGGCCGCGGCGGCGAGGGCACCGGCGGTGCCGGCGCCGGCAAAGACGGTACGGCGTGACAAGAGGCTCTTCGGCTGCTTCATCGCTGTCTCCCCTGGCATCGAATTCATTCGACGCTGCCGCTGCAATGTAGTCCGCCGGGAAAACCCCTGCACTGATGGAAACCCCAGGATGGTGCACGCAGCCTGCTTGGGCTGGCGGTCGCGGGGTTCAATCGAGCAGGTCGAAACCCTGTGCTTCAACGCTCATGAAGGCCTGGGTGAACCCCGCCAGCGCCCTGTAGAAACGGGCCGCCGGGTGGGCCGCGATCGCCTCGCACAGCGGGGCCATCCACGGCTGCAACTGCGCGCAGAAGAACGACCGCTGCCTTGTCAGGTTGCTGACAGCCACGTCGTCGCCGGCGATGAGGTAGCGCATCACCTCGCACAGGTAGGCGATGTGGTCTTCCGTTTCCGGCATGGCCTCGTCGCGCCCCAGCCCCAGGGCCGCCAGTTCGTCGCGCAGGCGGGCCAGCGGCTTGTCGTTGAGAAAACCGCTGAGATAGTGCGAACCGAACAGATAGACCTCCGGCTTGCCGACGCCGCCGAACAGCGCGTGGTATTCGCCGGCGATCGCCTGGTCGCTGCCGCCGCGCGCGGCGCCCACCAGCTGCCGCCACGGCTCTTCGAGGTAGGCCCCGGCCGCGGGCGCTTCGGTCGGCGCGACCCGCAGTGCCGCCAGCAGTTCGGGCGGCGGCGGGGCGTAGAACAGCTGCGCCAGCAGGCCGTACACCTCGGCCCGGGCGGTTTCCTCGTCGAGGGTGGTGGAGACAGGGATCGGTTCCGTCATGGGCGGCTACAGGTCGGTGATCTTGACTTCGTCGGCCGCGGCGTAGATGTCGATGACCCGGCAATCGCCGCACATCTTCAGCCGCTCCAGCGCCGGCCCCTGGAACATCGAATGCCCCGCCAGCCGGCCCAGCATCGCCTCGATCGCCTTGAGCGTGCCGAACGGCTTGCCGCAGCGGATGCAGGCATACGGCTGCGCCTCGTTCAGCACGCGCGGCTGGCGCCGCTCGGGCGCGGGCAGCAGGCGCGGCTGCAGCGCGATGGCGTGCTCGGGGCAGGTCGTGGCGCACAGCCCGCATTGCACGCAGTTCTTCTCGATGAAGCGCAGCTGCGGCGACTGGGCGTTGTCCTGCAGCGCGCTCGCCGGGCAGGCGCTCACGCAGCTGAGGCACAGCGTGCACTTGTCCCGATCCACCTCGATCGCGCCCAGCGGCGCGCCCGCCGGCAGCGCGATCGGCGCCGGCCGCGCGCCGGCGTGCGCCATCAGGTGATCGAGCGCCAGTTCCAGCGTCGCCCGTTTCTCGGGCGCGAAGGCGAACTTCGCCGGTACCGCCGGCGTCTCGGCGCGCTCGCGCGCCAGCAGCTGCAGTTCCTGGTCGACGTCGGCCATCGTCCGGACGCGCAGCACGGCGAAGTGCCGGCCCTGGTAGCCCAGCCCGTGCAGGATCGATTCGGCGACCTCCATCTGCCCGGCGAGCGCATCCAGGTACTGCGGCGCCTCTTCGCCGGTCGTCAGCACCGCCACCTGCGATGCCCCCATGGCCACGGCCCCGAGCCAGGCTTCGATGCCCAGGCTGGCGGCGTGCCACACCGCCACCGGAATGACGTTGGCCGGCACGCCCTGCGCGACGCCCAGGCGGGCGCCCCGGCCGACTTCCTCGACCAGCGCCTGGCCCCGCTCCTGCGAATGCAGCAGCAGCACCGGCGCCTTGCCGCCCACCTGCAGGTAGGTCGACAGCAGGGTGCGGAACTTGGCGCCCTGCGTCGCCGCCGTCGGATACGCGTAGCTGATCGCGCCGGTCGGACACACGGTGGTGCAGGCGCCGCAGCCGACGCACAGGTGGGCGTCGACCTTCACCTGCTGGCGGCCCTTGTCGCTGGAAATCGCCTCGGCCGAACAGACGTCGATGCAGGCCCGGCAGCCGACGGTCTGGTTGCGGCTGTGCGCGCACAGCTTCTGCTTGTAGCTGACGAAGCGCGGCTTCTCGAATTCCCCCACCAGTGCGCGCAGCTGCAGCACCGTGGCCAGCGCGCCGTCGTTCCACGCCCCGGCGGGCAGATGGAAGTAGCCCTGCGGCCGGGCGTGCTGCCGGAAGGCGGGGGCCTCGCGCAGGTCCAGCACCAGGTCGAAGCGGTCGGTCCGGCGCTCCGGCTCGCGGCTGAAGTCGATCGCGCCGGCGACGGCGCAGGCCTTCACGCAGTCGCGGTGCGAGGCGCACAGGCCGGCATCGATCTGGTAGTCCAGGCCGATCGCGCCCTCGGGGCAGGCGGCCACGCAGGCGTTGCAGCGGGTGCACAGGTCGAGGTCGATCGGATTGGTCGCCGTCCAGGCGAGCTCGAACGCGCCGAGCCAGCCCTGCAGGCGCTCGATGCGGCCGCCCAGCACCGGGTAGCGCCGCTCCTGCGCGCCGGCGCCGCCTTGGGTGAACAGCGTGACGTCCAGCTCGTCGCCGGCCAGCGCTGCGGCGCGTTCGGCTGCCTCCATCGGGCCGATCACCAGCAGCCGGCCCGAGCTCTTGAACGTGACCGTCGGCACCGGTTGCGGATCGGGCAGGTGCGCCGCGGCCAGCAGCGCCGCCAGCTTGGGCATGGCGACGCCGGCATCGCGGCTCCAGCCGCCGGTCTCGCGGATATTGACGAAGCGCAGCGGCGCCACGGCGCCCTCGGTGTGCTGGGCGACCTCGGCGAACAGCCGCCGCTCCTGGGTGCAGGCCACGACCACCTCGCCGCCGCCCTGCACCGCCCGCTGGAAGCTCGCCGCTTCGCGCCGGCAGAGGCTGGAGTGGAGCGTCAGTTCCTCATGCAGCGCCGTCCCCAGTTTGCCCGGGTCCAGCGGCATCGTCTTGTTGCAGTCGCAAATCAGGGTCGGCATGGTCGGGGTGCTCGGGAACGGTCTCGGACTGTGCCACGGATCGCACGGTGGGCTTATCCGCAACATCCCTGGGCTGCTGCGCCGTCGGGGCGGTTGCGTCGGGCTCGTCGAACAGGCGCAGGAACGCCGCGCCGGCAAGCTGTCGCGCCATCGCGGCGGGCAGCGGATCGGGCTTGCTGTAGTCGTCGATGTAGACGTCGAGCCCGTCCATCACGTTGAAGCGCGGATCGGCGAACAGCTTCTTCAGCGCCGCGTTCTTGACCTCGGGCGCCACGTCGCGCGCGGCGAACCGCCGGAAGTCGGACTGCGCCGTGAGCCCGTGCACGTCGTCCATCGTCGGCGGCGGATCGGCGGCCGGCGGGGCCGCAGTGCCGGCGCCGGTGGCAGCTGGCGTCGCCGCCGCCGTTGCCCTTGCGGGAGCCGGCGCCGCAGCCGCCGCCGGCGCGTCGGCCGCCGCCACCGGCGGCACGGGCTCGCCGAGCGGCTTGCCCTCGCGCGCATCGAGCTTGCGGCGCGACCAGCGCCCAAGGAAGCCGTCACTCATGGCCGCCGCCGAACTGCTTCTCGGTCGTCACCGACGCCGGGTTGCCGAAGCGGTCCTGCAGCGGACGGAAGCTCTGCGGCCGCCGCCGCTTCTTCGGCTCGATGACGTAATGCTCGTCGGCGAAGGCGCGGGCCCATTCGACGACGGCGGGCGGCGCGGGCACCTGCTCGACCGTCTCCTGCGCGTCGAGCCAGCGGCCGGCGTCGTGATAACTCAGCGTGACGGCGACCGGGCGCGCCATCGGCTCGGGCGCGACGGTCGGCGCCTCCTCCATCCGCCACAGCACGAACCAGCCCGGCGCCGCCGTCGTCACGTTCAGGTAATAGCCTTCGGCATCATCGCGGAACAGCTCCACCCGCAAGCCCGGATGCAGCCAGCGCTCGCCCTCCTCGCTGCGCACCAGCAGGCGCGGCTCGCTGCCGTACGCCGGTTCGTGCGGGACCACGTCGTCGAGCACCCAGCGCCAGGGCTGCCAGCGGTTGGCGAGCCGCTCGCGGCGCATGATCACCGCGACGTCGATGCTGGGACGTTCCATCATGCGGGCACTGTAATCCATGCCCGGCTACCATTCACGGCCCGGACTTACCCGCACCGATCACAGGGAGACACCATGAGCCATCCGACCGCCGGCCCCAGCCGACGCCTGTTCGCCGCGGCCTGCGCGGCGCTGGCCGCCGCCGCGCTGCCGCTGGGCGCCGCCCGGGCGCAGGCCGCCGGCAAGCCCAACCGGGTGGTGCTGCAGGTGAGCGACGCCGATCCGCAGAAATGGACGCTGGCGCTCAGCAACGCCTACAACGTGCAGAACGGCGTCGGCGCCGACGGCGTCGAGCTCGAGATCGTGGTCTACGGCCCGGGGATCGGCATGCTCAGGAACGGCTCGCCGGTCGCCGACCGCGTGGCCAGCGCGATGAAGTCGGGCATCGCCGTCGTCGCCTGCGAGAACACCATGACGGCGCAGAAGCTCACCAAGCGCGACATGCTGCCCGACATCGGGTACGTGCCGGCCGGCGTGGTGGAACTGATGAAACGCCAGCAGCAGGGCTGGGCCTACATCCGGCCCTGACGCCGCTGGCGGCCGGCGCGCTCAGCCGCTGATGGCGACCGCGCAGTACTTGAACTCCGGGATCTTGCCGAAGGGGTCCAGCGCGGCGTTGGTCAACAGGTTCGCCGCGGCCTCGACGTAAGCGAAGGGGATGAACACCGTGCCCGGCGCGGTACCGTCGTCGCGGCGCAGGTACAGTTCGACCTCGCCGCGGCGCGAGCGCACGCGCACGCGCTGGCCCGGCTCGAGTCCCAGCGCCTCGATGTCGGCGCCGCACAGCGACGCCGTCGCCACCGGCTCGATCGCGTCGAGCACCGCCGAGCGCCGCGTCATGCTGCCGGTGTGCCAGTGCTCCAGCTGGCGACCGGTGATCAGCACGAAAGGAAAATCGGCGTCGGGCCGCTCGTTGGCCGGCACCAGGCCGGTGGGCACCAGCGTCACCCGGCCGTCGGGCGTCGGAAAGCGGTCGATGAAGACGATCGGCTGGCCCGGGTCTTCCTCCGTGAGGCAGGGGAACGTGACGCTGCCCTCACGCTGCAGCCGCTCCCAGCTGATGCCGCCGATCGCCGCATGCTGCGCCTGCCGCATCTCCTCGTAGACGGCGGCGACTCCGCAGTCCGGCCCCGGGTAGTTCCACGTCAGGCCCAGGCGCCGCGCCATCTCCTGGATCAGCCACAGGTCGGGCCTGGCGTCGCCGGGCGGATCGATGGCCTGCCGCCCCAGCTGCAGCATCCGGTCGGTGTTGGTCACGGTGCCGCTCTTCTCGGGCCACGCCGTCGCCGGCAGCACCACGTCGGCGAGCCAGGCGGTCTCGGTCATGAAGATATCCTGCACCACCAGGTGCTCCAGCGCCGCCAGCGCCTCGCGCGCGTGGTTCAGGTCGGGGTCGCTCATCGCGGGGTTCTCGCCCATGATGTACATGCCGCGCACCTTGTGCGGATCGCTGTCCGGCGCCAGCGCCTTGTCCATGATCTCGACCACCGTGTAGCCGGGCCGTTCGTCCAGGCGGGCCCCCCAGAACTGCTCGAACCAGGCATGTGCCTCGCGGTCGTCCACCCGCTGGTAGTTCGGAAACATCATCGGAATCAGCCCGGCGTCGCTCGCCCCCTGCACGTTGTTCTGGCCGCGCAGCGGGTGCAGCCCGCTGCCGGGCTTGCCGATCTGGCCGGCCACGGTGCACAGCGCGATCAGCGCGCGCACGTTGTCGGTGCCGTGGACGTGCTGGCTCACGCCCATGCCCCACAGGATCATCGCGCTGCCGGCGGTGGCGAACGCGCGCGCCACCTCGCGGATCGCCGGCGCCGCGATACCGCACACCGGTGCCATTGCCTCCGGGCTGAAGCGCGCGACGCTCTCGCGCAGCGCCGCGTAGTTGCTGGCGCGGGCGGCGATGAACGCCTCGTTGGCGAGCCCTTCCTCGATGATCGTGTGGATCATCGCGTTGACCAGCGCCACGTCGCCGTCGGCCTTGAACTGCAGCGTGCGCCAGGCATGGCGCGAGAGCTCGGTCGCCCGCGGGTCGGCCAGCACGATCCTGGTGCCCTGCCTGGCCGCGTTCTTCATCCAGGTCGCCGCGACCGGATGGTTGCTGGTCGGATTGGAGCCGATCACCAGGATCAGATCCGAGTGCTCGATGTCGTTCACCTGGTTGCTCACGGCGCCGGAGCCCACGCCTTCGAGCAGCGCGGCGACGCTCGAGGCGTGGCACAGCCGGGTGCAGTGGTCGACGTTGTTGCTGCGAAAGCCGGTGCGCACCAGCTTCTGGAACAGGTAGGCCTCCTCGTTCGTGCCCTTGGCCGAGCCGAAGCCGGCCAGCGACTTCGGCCCGCGCCGGTCGCGCAGGTCGACCAGCCGGCCGGCGGCGAGCGCCAGCGCCTCGTCCCAGCTCGCTTCGCGGAAGACATCGCCCCAGCGCGCGGGATCGCGCTGCACGTCGGTGTCCTTGGCCACGCCGTCCTTGCGGATCAAGGGCGTGGTGAGCCGATGCGGATGGTGCGCGTAGTCGAAGCCGAAGCGTCCCTTGACGCACAGGCGGCCGTGGTTGGCCGGCCCGTCGCGGCCATCGACGGCGACGATCTTCCGGTCGCGCACCTTGTAGGTGATCAGGCAGCCGACGCCGCAGAACGGGCACACCGACGCGACTTCGCGGTCGACCCGCTGCGAGCCGACCAGGGTCTTGGGCATCAGTGCGCCCGTCGGGCAGGCCTGCACGCATTCGCCGCAGGCCACGCAGGTGCTGTCGCCCATGGCGTCGCCGAGGTCGAACACGATCACGCTCTGCGCGCCGCGGCGGGCGTAGCCGATCACGTCGTTGACCTGCTCCTCGCGGCAGGCGCGCACGCAGCGCTGGCACTGGATGCAGGCGTCCAGGTTGACGGCCATCGCCGGGTGCGAGAGGTCGGGGGCCGGCTGGCGGCGGCGCAACGCCTTGAGTTGCGGTCGCGCGCTGACTTGCAGCCTGGCGGCCCATTCGCTCAGTTCGCCGTGCTGGCCGACACCGGCGGGCTCGGCCGCCGCCGCCGGCGCGGGCGGGAGCTCGCCGCGCCGCTCCGCCGGCGGCTGCGCGCCGTCGGTCCACTTGTAGCCCGCGTCCGGCATGTCCGCCAGCAGCAGCTCCACCACCATGCGCTGGCTTTTCAGGGCGCGTTCGCTGCGCGCGCGCACCTGCATGCCCGGCGTCACGGCGCGGCAGCAGCTCGGCGCGAGCACCCGCTCGCCGGCGATCTCCACCACGCAGGCACGGCAGTTGCCGTCCGGCCGGTAGCCGTCCTGGTGGCACAGGCGGGGAATCTCGACGCCCGCGCGGCGCGCGGCTTCGAGGATGGTGTCGCCTTCGACGGCCTTGACGGCCACGCCGTCCAGCTCGAAGTCGACCAGGGGGAGATCAGATTTCATGGGGGAAGTAGTCCTGCACGCAGCGCACCGGATTGGGCGCCGCCTGGCCGAGGCCGCAGATCGACGCGTCGGCCATCACCTGGTTCAGGTCCGTCAGCGTACCGTTGTCCCACTGCGGCGCTTCCATCAGCAGCGCCGCCTTCGACGTGCCGACCCGGCACGGGGTGCATTGGCCGCAGCTCTCGTGCGCGAAGAACCGCATCATGTTGAGCGCGGCGTCGCGCGCGCGGTCGTGCTGGCCCAGCACGATGATGGCGGCCGAGCCGATGAAGCAGCCGTGCGGCTGCAGCGTGTCGAAGTCGAGCGGCAGGTCGGCCAGCCGGGCCGGCAGGATGCCGCCCGACGCGCCGCCCGGCAGGTAGCCGTAGAGCTGGTGGCCGGGCGCCATGCCGCCGCAGTATTCGTCGATCAGCTGGCGCAGCGTGATCCCGGCCGGGGCGAGCTTGACGCCCGGCTGGGCGACGCGGCCGCTGACGCTGAAGGAGCGCAGGCCCTGCCGCCCGTTGCGTCCGGCGCCGGCGAACCACTCGGGGCCCCGCTCCAGGATGTCGCGCACCCAGAACAGCGTCTCGAAGTTGTGTTCCAGCGTCGGCCGGCCGAACAGGCCGACCTGGGCGACGTACGGCGGGCGCAGCCGCGGCTCGCCGCGCTTGCCTTCGATGCTCTCGATCATCGCGGACTCCTCGCCGCAGATGTAGGCGCCGGCGCCGCGCCGCAGCTCGATGCGCGGCAGCGGACACGGCGGGTCGGCCTGCAGCGCCGCGAGTTCCGCCTCGAGCAGCGCCCGGCAGGCGTGGTACTCGTCGCGCAGGTAGATGAACACCGCCTCGGTGCCGGCCACCTGCGCCGCGATCAGCATTCCCTCCAGGAACCGGTGCGGGTCGCGCTCCAGGTAGAAGCGGTCCTTGAAGGTGCCGGGCTCGCCTTCGTCGATGTTGACGGCCAGGTAGCGCGGCGCGGGCTGCTCGCCCACGATCCGCCACTTGCGCCCGGCCGGGAAGCCGGCGCCGCCCAGGCCCCGCAGCCCGGAGGCTTCCATCGCGCGCAGCACCCGGTCGGCATCGTCCTCGCAGTTGACGACGGCGGCGGCCGTCGCATAGCCGCCCTGCTCGCGGTACGCCCGGTAGCCGACGAAGCCGGACGGCATCGCCGCGCGACCGCGTTCGCCAGCCGGCCGCTGCTGCTCGCCGGCGACCGCCTGCGCCAGCAGCTCGGGGGTCGCCTGGCCCACGGCGACCTGCCCGACGAGCGCCGCCGGCGCCTGCTCGCAGCGGCCGATGCACGGCGCGGCGATCACGCGCACCGCACGGCCGACGATCTGCGGCAGCCGCTCCAGCAGCGCGCGCGCGCCGGCCAGCTCGCAGGACAGGCCGTCGCACACCCGCACCGTGAGCTCGGCGCCGGGTCGGTCGTCCGGCAACAGGTCGAAGTGGTGGTAGAAGCTCGCCACCTCCATCACCTCGGCCATCGGAATGTTCATCTCGCGCGCCAGCGCCACCAGGTGCCGCTCGTGCAGCCCGTGCCAGCGGTCGTTGACGCGGTGGAGGTACTCGATCAGCAGGTCGCGCCGGTGGCCGCCGGCGGGCACCGGGCCGATGAGGCTTCGCACTTCGGCCAGCGCGCCTTCCTGCGGCTGGCGGCCCTTGAGCTTGGCGGCGCGGCGCAGGCTGCGGCGCAACGCCTCGGCCGTCCCGAGCACGGTGGCGGGAGCATTCCCCATGAGTTCTCGATCCAAAAAAACGTAACAGCTGCGCGGTCGAGCGCGACCGCGCAGAGCGCGCTGCTGTCCCGTTCGTTCACGACCTCGCTACAGGTATCCGAGCATATTCCACCACACCGCGCCGACCGCGACCAGGATCGCCAGATTGACGACGCTCATGACGGCGCCGGCGGCCCACCACTCGTTGAGCGTGGCATAGCCGGAACCGAAGATGATCGGCGCGGTGCCGGTGCCGTAATGGGTCAGCGACATCATCAGCGACGAGGCGAACGCCAGGACCAGCGCGAACAGCATCGGCGGCGCGCCGAGCGCCACGCCGGCGGCGAAGAACGCCCCGAACATCGCGGTGATGTGGGCGGTGGTGCTGGCGAAGAAATAGTGCGCGTAGAAATAGATCAGCACCAGGATCGCCGTCGCGCTGATCCAGCCCAGCCCGAGCTGGCCGATGCCCTGCCGGATGGTGGTCGACACCCAGCCGACCAGGCCCAGCTTGCCCAGGAAGGTGGCCATCATCACCAGGGCGGCGAACCAGACCAGCGTGTCCCAGGCGCTTTTCGCCTTCAGGATGTCGTCCCAGTCGAGCACGCCGGTGACCAGCAGCAGCGACAGGCCGATGAAGGCGGCGGTGGTGGCGTTGATCTCGAAGGCGGGGCCCAACAGCAGCGCGGGCACCTCGCCCACAGCAGCAGCATCAGCCCCAGGACGCCCAGCGTGATGTATTCGGAAGCCTTCACGGGCCCCAGCCGGGCCAGTTCGTTCTGGGCCAGTTCCTTGGCGTTGGGCGTGTTCTTGATCTCGGGCGGGAACAGCAAGTACAGCACCAGCGGCATCACCAGCAGCATGCACAGGGCCGGCAGCAGCGCCGCCAGCGCCCACTGGCCCCACGTGATCCTGATGGCGGAGTTGGTGGCCTTGGCGACCAGGTCGACGATCAGCGGGTTGGGCGCGGTGGCCGTGATGAACATGGCCGACGTGATCGGGTTGGTGTTGTAGTTGACCAGCGCCAGGTAGCGCCCGATCTTGCGGGCGGTCCCGAGTTCGGCGCTGGAGCCGAAGGCGTCGGCCACCGAGCGCATGATCGGGTGGATGATGGCCCCGCCGCGGGCCGTGTTGCTCGGCGTCACCGGCGCGATCGCCACTTCCGACAGCACCAGGCCGTAGGCCACGCCGATCGTCTTGCGTCCGAACAGCGAGATGAAGTAGTAGCCGATGCGGGTGCCCAGCCCGGTCTTGCTCAGGGCGGCCGAGATCATCACCGCGATGGCGATCAGCCAGATCAGCGCGTTGGAAAAGCCGCTCAGCGCATCGGCGATCGCGCCCTCGGGATTGTGCGGGCGCGTGACGCCGGTGAGCGCCACCAGCGAGATCGCGACGATCGACAGGGCGCCGATCGGCATGGCCTTGCCGATGATCGCGGCGATGGTGCCGATGAACAGGGCCAGCAGATGCCAGGCCTCGGGACTGACCTTGGCGGGCACCGGGATGACGAACCAGAACAGGAGGGCGATGCCGATGGCGATCGCGCTGGGAAGGGGCTTGGGGAGAGACTGCTTGAGCATGGCGTTCGACGCCTGCCGCCGGGCCGCGGTGCGGCCGTGACGGCGGCAGGCTTTGCAGGCTGCTGGAGCAATAGCTCCATAACCATGCAGTGATTTTACGAACGCCTCAGCGATGCAACGAGTGCCGGGCCGGCCGACTTGCGCATCGTTTGACCTTCCTCATCTCGCCGGCGCAGGCGGCGCGCGCAAGCCGGCGCGCCCGGACGCAACCGTGCCCGCGCACGCCCCGGGCGCCGCGCCGGATTCAGGTGCCCTTGGAGACCGTGATGGTGGGGAACTTGGAAGAGAAATCCTTGGCCTTGGCCGCGATCTTGATCGCCACCTGGCGTGCCACGGCCTTGTAGATCGCCGCCACCTCGCCGTCGGGCTCGGCCACCACGGTCGGCTTGCCGCTGTCGGCCTGCAGCCGGATCCTGATGTCCAGCGGCAGCGCGCCCAGATAGTCCATGCCGTACTCGGCCGCCATCCGCTGGCCGCCGCCCTCGCCGAAGATGTGTTCGGCGTGGCCGCACTGGCTGCACACGTGCACCGCCATGTTCTCGACGATGCCCAGGATCGGCACGCCGACCTTCTCGAACATCTTGATGCCCTTCTTGGCGTCGAGCAGCGCGATGTCCTGCGGCGTCGTCACGATCACCGCGCCGGTCATCGGCACCCGCTGGGACAGCGTGAGCTGGATGTCGCCGGTGCCTGGCGGCATGTCGACGACGAGGTAATCGAGGTCCTGCCAGTTGGTCTGGCGCAGCAGCTGCTCCAGGGCCTGGGTGGCCATCGGGCCGCGCCAGATCATCGCGTCGTCCGGGGCGACCAGAAAGCCGATCGACATCACCTGCACGCCGTAGTTCTCCAGCGGCTCCATGGTCTTGCCGTCGGCCGACTCCGGCCGCTGGTCGATCCCCATCATCATCGGCTGGCTGGGGCCGTAGATGTCGGCGTCCAGGATGCCCACGCGGGCGCCCTCGGCGGCCAGCGCCAGCGCCAGGTTCACCGCCATCGTGCTCTTGCCGACGCCGCCCTTGCCGGAGGCGACGGCGACGATGTTCTTGACGCCCGGCAGCAGTTGCACGCCGCGCTGGGCGGCGTGGGCCACGATCTTGCTGCCCAGGGTGGCCGAGACGTTCCTGACGCCCGGCACGGCCTTGGCCGCATTCACCAGCGCCGTGCGCAGCGCCGGGATCTGGCTCTTGGCCGGATAGCCCAGCTCCACCTCGAACGAAACGTCGCCCTCGTGCACCTGCAGGTTGCGCAGCGCCTTGGTGCTGACGAAATCCTTGCCGGTGTTGGGATCGATCACGGCCGAAAGGGCCTGGAGCAGCTGGTCTTGGGATGCGGACATGGGTGGGGATTCCTCTGCGGCAAGTGTACCGACTCGATCCTGCTCCCCTCGCGATGTCCCCGCCGCGCGCAGGGCAGCCGCGGCCTGCGGCCGGCGCAAAGCGGTCGCCTAGAATTCCTGGTTCCCTGGAAGCCCACCATGCCCGCACAGCGCAAGCTCTTCGTCACCACCGCCCTGCCGTACGCCAACGGCAAGTTCCACATCGGCCACATCATGGAATACATCCAGGCCGACATCTGGGTGCGGCACCAGCGGATGCACGGGCACATGGTTCATTTCGTCGGCGCCGACGACGCCCATGGGGCGCCGATCATGATCGCCGCCGAAAAGGCCGGCAAGACACCGCAGGCCTTCGTCGCCGACATCGCCGCCGGCCGCCGCCAGTACCTGGACGGCTTCCACATCCAGTTCGACAACTGGCACTCCACCGACAGCGCCGAGAACACCGAGCTGGCGCAAGGCATCTACCGCACGCTGCGCGCCAACGGCCTGATCGCGACGCGCACCATCGAGCAGTTCTACGATCCGGTCAAGGGCATGTTCCTGCCGGACCGCTACATCAAGGGCGAGTGCCCCACCTGCCACGCGAAGGACCAGTACGGCGACTCGTGCGAGGTGTGCAGCAGCGTCTACGCGCCGACCGACCTGATCGAGCCCTACTCCACGCTGAGCGGCGCCCGGCCCGAGCTGCGCAGCTCCGAGCATTTCTTCTTCAAGCTCTCGGACCCGAAGGTGGTCGCCTTCCTCCAGGCCTGGACCCAGGACGGCAAGCTGCAGCCCGAAGTCGCCAAGAAGGCCAGCGAGTGGTTCGAGGCCGGCATGGCCGACTGGGACATCAGCCGCGACGCACCCTACTTCGGCATCGAGATCCCGGATGCGCCGGGCAAGTACTTCTACGTGTGGCTGGACGCGCCGATCGGCTACCTGGCCAGCCTGAAAAACCACTTCGACCAGGGCCAGGCCCAGAACCACTGGGACCCGGCCTCGCGCACCGACGCCTCGTTCGACGACTTCGTGGCCGACCCGGCGGTGGAGCAGGTGCACTTCATCGGCAAGGACATCGTGTACTTCCACACCCTGTTCTGGCCGGCGATGCTGCAGTTCTCGGGCCGCAAGACGCCCGACCAGATCAACGTGCACGGCTTCATCACCGTCAGTGGCGAGAAGATGAGCAAGAGCCGCGGCACCGGCATCGACCCGCTGAAGTACCTCTCGCTCGGCATGAACCCCGAGTGGCTGCGCTACTACATCGCCGCCAAGCTCAACAGCAAGGTCGAGGACGTCGACTTCAACCCGGACGATTTCGTCGCCCGCGTCAACGCCGACCTGGTGGGCAAGTACGTCAACATCGCCAGCCGGGCGGCGAAGTTCGTGCCCGGCGGCAAGCTGGTCAAGAGCGATGTGGCCCGGCTCGCCCCGGCGCGCCGCGTCGAGGAGATCGGCAAGCTCTACGAAGCGCGCGAGTACGGCAAGGCGCTGCGCGAGATCATGGCCTTCGCCGACGAGATCAACCTGCGCTTCGACGGCGCCGCGCCCTGGAAGCTGGTGAAGGAAGGCCGCGGCGCCGAGGCGGCGCAGGTGTGCTCCGAATGCCTGGAGCTGTTCAAGGTGCTCACGGCCTGCCTCAAGCCCGTGCTGCCCGAACTCGCGCTGCACGCCGAAGCCTTCCTGCAGTGCCAGCCGCTGACCTGGGCCAACGCCGCCCTGCCCCTGGGCGAGGGCCACCAGATCGGCGAGTACAAGCACCTGATGCAGCGGGTCGACCCCAAGCAGATCGACGCCTTGTTCGAACCGCCCGCCGAAGCGGCCGCAGCGGCGCCGGAGGCGCCGGCCGCGCCCGCCACCGGCGGCCGCAGCGACCCGGGCGGCGAAGGGCTGGCCGCCACCATCAACATCGACGAGTTCGCCAAGGTGGACCTGCGGATCGCGAAGATCCTGCGCTGCGCACCGGTGGAGGGTTCGACCAAGTTGCTGCAGCTGGAGCTCGACATCGGCGAGACCTCGCCGCGCAACGTGTTCGCGGGAATCGCCTCGGCCTACGAGCCCCAGGAGCTGGTCGGCAAGTTCACGGTGATGGTCGCCAACCTGGCGCCGCGCAAGATGAAGTTCGGCATCAGCGAAGGGATGGTGCTGGCCGCCAGCCACGCCGACCAGAAAGCCAACCCCGGCATCTTCATCCTGCAGCCCTGGCCCGGCGCCAAGCCTGGCATGCGGGTGCGCTGAAGCAACCGCGGCCGCGCTGCTCCGAGCTGGTTGGCACCGGGTTCGGTGCTCCGGCATGGTTGGAGCAGCCCCTTCGGCGCTCCGGCGCGGTCGCTGCACCGGCATTCGGCGCTCCAGCATGGTCGGCGCCGGCCGCTGCCAACCAAGCCTGAGCGCAGGCATCCGGCCTGCGCTTTACATGCGCTCCCTAGAATGGCCGATCTTCAGAAGGCCGCCCGATGTCCCGCAGTACCGCTTCTCCCCTTCGTTTCGTTCGTCGCTGCGTCGCGCTGGCCGCGATCGCCGCCGGCAGCGCGTTGCTTGGCGGCTGCGCGGTGGTCACCGTCGCCGGTGCGGCGGTCGGCGTGGCGGCGACCGGGGTGGGGCTGGCCGTGGATGCCGGCGTCGGCGCGGTGAAGCTCACCGGCAAGGCGGTGGGCGCGGTGCTGCCCTCGGGCGACGAGCAGTAACTCCTACTTGCGCCGGCGCACGGCGGCGAGGATGCCGCGCATGATTTCCAGCGGTGGCGGCGGGCATCCCGGCACGGTGAAGTCGACCGGCAGCACCTTGGCGACGCCGCCGCGCGTCGCATAGCTCTCGCCGAAGATGCCGCCGCAGGCGCCGCAATCGCCGACGGCGACCACCAGGCGCGGCTCGGGCATCGCGTCGTAGGTGCGCAGCAGGGCCTCTTCCATGTTGCGCGTCACCGGCCCGGTCACCAGCAACAGGTCGGCGTGGCGCGGACTGGCCACGAATTTGATGCCCAGCCCTTCCAGGTTGTAGTAGGGGTTGTTCAGCGCGTGGATCTCCAGCTCGCAGCCGTTGCAGGACCCCGCATCGACCGCGCGGATGGCCAGCGCCTGGCCCAGGATGTCCAGCAGTTGCTGCTGGATGCCGGCGACGGCGGCCGCCGCATCGGCCTGCGCAGGGGCGAACGGCGGCGCCTCGGTCGGCATGCCGGCGCGCCCGATCTGGCGGACGATCTTCCACATCTAGAGGTCCACTCCCGAATAAACCAGGTTGAACGACTTGTTGATCAGCGGGAAGTCGGGAACGATGTTGCCGATCACCGCGTGTTCGAGCGCCGGCCAGTTCTGCCACGACGGATCGTGGCAGTGGCAGCGCCGGATGCTGCCGTCCGCGCCGAGCTCCAGCGCCACCAGCACTTCGCCCCGCCAGCCTTCCACCCAGCCGACGCCGACCCCGGCCTGCGCCGGCGCAGCGATCGCGGCGCGCACTTCGCCGGCGGGCATCCGGCCGCAGATCTCGCGGATCAGCCGCAGCGACTCGAAGGTCTCGAAGAAGCGCACCGCCACGCGCGCGCGCACGTCGCCGGTCTGCTCGCCGGCGGCCGCCACTTGCAGTTCCTGGTACGGCACCCAGGGGTGCTCACAGCGCAGGTCGGTGGTGCGGCCACTGGCGCGGGCGGCCAGGCCGGTCAGGCCCAGCCGGGCGGCCAGCGCCGGCGTGACGACGCCGGTGGTGGTGAAGCGGTCCTGCAGCCCTGCATGGGATTCGTAGATGGCGGCCAGCGAGCGCACTTCGGCCTCGATCTGCGTGCATTGCCGCAGCAGGCGCTGGCGCATGGCGTCGTCGAGGGCGACCGCGACGCCGCCGGGCACCACGCAGTCCATCGTCAGCCGGTGGCCGAACGCCGCCTGCGACAGCCGCAGCCAGTCCTCGCGCAGGCGCGAGAACTGCGCCAGGCCGAAGGCGAGCGCCGCATCGTTGCCGAGCGCGCCGAGATCGCCCAGATGATTCGCCACCCGTTCGCGCTCGAGCAGCAAGGCGCGCAGCCACAGCGCCGCTGGCGGCACCTGCACGCCCAGTGCGCTCTCGAGCGCCATGCAGTAGGCCCAGGCGAAAGCGACCGTCGAGTCGCCCGACACGCGCCCGGCGAGCCGGTGCGCCTCCAGCGGCGCCATGCGCGTGAAGCGCTGCTCGACGCCCTTGTGGGTGTAGCCCAGGCGCTGCTCCAGCCGCAGCACCTTCTCGCCGACCACCGAGAACCGGAAGTGGCCCGGCTCGATGATGCCGGCATGCACCGGCCCGACGGCGATCTCGTGCACGCCGTCGCCTGCCACCCGCACGAAAGGATAGTCCTGCAACGGGGTCTGCGGCACGCCCGCCGGCGCGGCACCCCGGCGCAGCGGCCGGTAGCCGTCGGGCCAGCCCCCGTGCGCGAGCCAGGGCCGGCTGTCCTCGGCGCCTTCGGCCACCACGCCGACCATATCGGCGGCGGCGCGCTGCATGCGGGCGGCGAAGGGAAACAGCCGCGACAGGTCGGGATAGGAGCTCTGGCCCGGTTCCAGCTGCAGGTCGAGCCAGTACAGGCCCTGCTGCACGGCATAGGCGGCGGACAGGGCCAGGCGCGGTTGCGCCCCCTCGCCCCGGTCGCCGGCCCACAGCGCGACCAGCCGGCCGCCGCCGGCCGCCACGGTGCGCGCGCCGGCCAGCCACTGCAGCGCGTCGACGCTGGCGCGCCATATCGGCAGCGGCCCGGGCAGCCGCTGGAGCGCGAGGTTGAGGCCGGACAGTGCCATCGCTTCAGTTCCCCAGCATGCGCGCCGCCTGCCGGTACCACATGTCCAGGTAGGGCGGGATGTACAGGCCCAGCATCAGGCCGAGGCCGAGGTGGACGAACACCGGGATCAGCGCCGGCGGATGCGGCAGCCGCCGCACCGTCGTGTCGCCGAACACCATCGGCTGGACCCGGCTGAACACGCTGGCGAACGCCACCCCCAGCGCGATCAGCAGGAACGGCGTGGCCCAGGACTGCTCGCGCATGGCGGTGGTCACGATCAGGAATTCGCTGGCGAACACGCCGAACGGCGGCATGCCCAGGATCGCCAGCGAGCCGAGCATCAGGCCCCAGCCCACCCTCGGGCTGATCTTGATCAGGCCGCGGATCTCGTCCATCACCTGGGTGCCGGCCTTCTGCGCGGCATGGCCGACCGCGAAGAAGATGGCCGACTTCACGAGCGAATGCACGGTCATGTGCAAGAGGCCGGCGAAGCTGGCGATCGGCCCGCCCATGCCGAAGGCGAACGTCATCAGCCCCATGTGCTCGATCGACGAATAGGCGAACATGCGCTTGACGTCCTTCTGCCGGATCAGCAGGAAGGCCGACACCACGACCGAGAGCAGGCCGAACCCCATCATCAGGTTGCCGGCAAGATGGCTGTGCAGCGCGCCGTCGGTGAGCACCTTGCCGCGCAGCGCCGCGTAGAGCGCCACGTTCAGCAGCAGGCCCGACAGCACGGCCGACACCGGCGTCGGGCCTTCGGCGTGCGCGTCGGGCAGCCAGTTGTGCAGCGGCACCAGGCCCACCTTGGTGCCGTAGCCGATGAAAAGGAACGCAAACGCCAGCGTCATGATGTTGGGATCGAGCCGGTCCTTCACCGCGTCCAGGTGGGTCCACAGCAGCGCGCCGCCCTCGGCGCCGAGCACCTTCTCCGCCGCCATGTACAGCAGCACCGTGCCGAACAGGGCCTGCGCGATGCCGACGCCGCACAGGATGAAGTACTTCCAGGCCGCTTCCAGGCTGGCGGCCGTGCGGTAGACGCTGACCAGCAGCACGGTGGTGAGGGTCGCCGCTTCCATCGCCACCCACAGGATGCCCATGTTGTTGGTGGTCAGCGCCAGCAGCATGGTGAAGCTGAACAGCTGGTACATGCTGTGGTACAGGCGCAGCCGGCCGGGCGTCATCTTGCCGTGGTCGCGCTCCACCCGCATGTAGGGGCGCGAGAAGATCGCCGTGGTCAGCCCGACGAACGCCGTCAGCGTGACCAGGAACACGTTCAGCGGATCGATGAAGAATTCCTCGCCCAGGGCAAACAGCGGACCGTCGGAGATGACGCGGGCCGTCAGGCCGCAGGCGGCCAGGAACGTGCCCAGGCTGAAGGCGACGTTGATCTCGGGCGCCTCGTCCCAGTGGCCGCA
This sequence comes from Ramlibacter sp., assembly GCF_035554825.1. GTDB lineage: Bacteria > Pseudomonadota > Gammaproteobacteria > Burkholderiales > Burkholderiaceae_C > Ramlibacter. The sequence goes on from NZ_DATMHS010000103.1 coordinate 27,240, forward strand.
CAGGGCCAGCACCACCCCGCCGGCCAGCGGGATGGCGAGCACCAGGAACAGCACGTCGATCGCCATCGTCACTGGTCCTTCAGTTGTTCGAGGTGCCGGATGTCCAGGCTGTCGAACTGCTCGCGGATCTGGAACATGAACACGCCCAGGATCAGCACGCCGATCAGCACGTCCAGGGCGATGCCCAGTTCCACCACCATCGGCATGCCGTAGGTGGCGGAGGTGGCGGCGAAGAACAGGCCGTTCTCCATCGCCAGGAAGCCGATCACCTGCGGCACGGCCTTGGCGCGCGTGATCATCATCAGGAAGGACAGCAGCACGCAGGCCAGCGCGATGCCCAGCGTGCCGCGCGCCAGCGCGGTGGCCAGCTGCGCGATCGGCGTGGCGAGGTTGAAGGCGAAGATCACCACCAGGATGCCGATCAGCATGGTGGTCGGGATGTTGATCAGCGTCTCGACGTCCCAGCGGATCTTCAGGCGGTCGATGATCCGGTGCAGCAGCACCGGGATCAGCACCACCTTCAGCACGAAGGTGAGCGCCGCCGACAGGTACAGGTGCGGCTGCCCGGTCACGTAGCCCACCACCACCGTGGAGACCACCAGCGCCAGGCCCTGCAACGTGAACAGGTTGATCAGCGACAGGATGCGGCGCTGCGAAATCATCGCGAACGCCAGCATCAGCAGCAGCGCGCCGATCAGGTTGATCGACTGGGCCAGCAGCTCCCTCATGCCACCGCCTTTCCGGACGCCAGCAGCAGGTGCACCAGCATGCCGATCACCGCCAGCAGGAACGCCGCCGCCAGGAACTCCGGCACGCGGAAGATCCGCATCTTGGCCGCCAGCGTCTCCAGCACCGCCAGGCCGATGCCGCCGATGGCCAGTTTCAGCACCAGCACCGGCAACGCCAGCAGCAGCGCGAGCGGCGCCTGCGCGTCGGCGATGCCCCAGGGGAAGAACAGCGCCAGCCCGATGCAGGAGTAGGCGAACAGCTTCAGGCTCGCCGCCCACTCCAGCAGCGCCAGGTGCCGGCCCGAGTATTCGAGGATCAGCGCCTCGTGGATCATCGTCAGCTCCAGGTGCGTCGCCGGGTTGTCCACCGGCACCCGGGCGTTCTCGGCCAGCGAAACCATCGTGAACGCCACCCCGGCGAACGCCAGCGCGGGGTGGATCGCCAGCTCCCGATGGGCCAGCGTTTCGACCACCGTGGCAAGCGAGGTGGAGCCAGAGATCAGGGAGGCGGAAAACAGCACCATCAGCAGCGCCGGTTCGGCCAGGAAGCCGATCAGCATTTCGCGGCGGGCGCCGAGCGTGCCGAACGAGGTGCCGATGTCCATCGCCGCCAGCGAGATGAACACCCGCGCCAGCGCGAACAGGCCGACCAGCGCGATCGCGTCGGCCGCCGGGGCCAGCGGCAGGTCGGTGGACATGGTCGGCACGATGGAACTGGCCAGCGCCATGCAGCCGAACACGATGTAGGGGACGGCCCGAAACAGCGGCGACGCGTGCTCGGCCACCACCGAGTCCTTGTGGAACAGCTTGTGCAGCAGCTTGTACGGCTGCCACAGGCTGGGGGCCGACTTGTTCTGCAGCCACGCCCGCCACTGGTTCACCCAGCCGGTCAGCAGCGGGGCCAGCGCCAGCGCCACGAGGATCTCCAGCGCCTGGGCGGCGAAGCCGAGCGGGCTCATCGGCGCACCACCATGAGGACGGCGATCAAGGTCGCGAAGCTGTACAGCAGGTACACCGAAATGCGCCCCTGCTGCAGCAGCCCGACCAGGCGCGCGATGCGTGACGCCAGCGCCACCAGCGGCAGGTAGATCCAGCGCCAGAAATGGTCTTCGACCACCACCCGGTAGCGCGGCTCGGCATCGAACGGCGTCGGCAGCTCGCGGCGCATCACGAAGAAGGGCTCGAAGATCTGCCGGATCGGCTGGCCGAAGCCTTCGGCCGTGTCCTGCATGCGGGCGTTCTGCCAGGGGAAGCCGCAGTCCCAGGGCGCGGCGCGGCGCAGCCGGCCGTGATAGAAGACCCGCACCAGCAGGTAGGCCAGCCCGCAGCTGGCCGCGACCCCGAACAGGAAGATCACCGGGCCGTAGCTGGCGCGCTCGACGCTGATCGGCGCGAGCAGCCAGCCGCCGGCCGCCACCGTGCGGCCGAGGCCGGCGCCCAGGAGCTGCTGCGTCACCGGATCGATGAACTGGATGAACTGCACCGGCGCCAGGCCCAGCCCGACGCAGCCGAGCACCAGCCACAACATGCCCACGCGTTCCCAGGCGCCGGCGTCATGGGCCTGGGCCAGCTTTTCCTCGCGCGGCTGGCCCAGGAAGATCACGCCGAAGAACTTCACCATGGTGTAGCCGGCCAGCGCCGCCACCAGCGCGATCAGCGCGGCGACCACGGGAATGAGCATGTTCAGCAGCGAATCGGGCAGCCCCGGCGTGAACAGGAAGCTTTGCAGCAGCAGCCACTCCGAGACGAAGCCGCCCAGCGGCGGCAGGCCGGCGCTGGTCAGCACGCCGACCAGGGTGACCCAGGCCACCCACGGCATGTAGCGGATCAGGCCGCCCAGCTTGCCCAGGCTGCGCTCGGCGGTGGCGTGCAGCACGCAGCCGGTGCTCAGGAACAGCAGGCTCTTGAAGACGGCGTGGCTGGCGACGTGGTAGAGGGCCGCCGTGAGCGCCAGCGCCGCCAGCGCCTTCATGCCGTAGCCGGCGAAGACGACCGTCAGTCCGATGCTGGCGAACAGCAGGCCGATGTTCTCGATCGACGAGTAGGCCAGCAGGCGCTTCATGTCGACCTGCACCGCCGCGAACACGACGCCGAACAGCGCCGTCGCCAGCCCCAATGCCAGCAGCAGGCCGCCCCACCACCACAGCTGCGTGTGCAGCAGGTCGAACGACACGCGCAGCAGCCCGTACACGGCGGTCTTGAGCATCACCGCGCTCATCAGCGCGGACACCGGCGATGGCGCCGCCGGGTGCGCCTCCGGCAGCCACACGTGCAGCGGCAGCAGGCCGGCCTTGGCGCCGAACCCCAGCAGCGCCAGCAGGAAGGCGGTGGAGGCCCAGAACGGCGAGAGCTGCTGCGCCCGCATGTTGGCGAAGGTGTAGTCGCCGGTGTTGGCCTGCAGCACGCCGAAGCACAGCAGGATGGCGACGGCGCCGATGTGCGCCATGGTGAGGTACAGGTAGCCGGCACGGCGCACCTCGTCGATGCGGTGGTTGGCCGTGACCAGGAAGTAGGACGACAGCGCCATCGTCTCCCACATCACCATGAAGGCATAGGCGTCCGCGGCGAGCACGACCAGCGTCATGCTGGCCAGGAACACGTGGTATTCGAGGCACAGCAGCCCCGGTGGCGTGCCTTCGGCCTTGCGGAAATAGCCGGCGGCGAAGACCGACACCCCGGCCCCCACGGCGCCGATCACCATCAGGAAGAATGCGGCCAGGCTGTCCAGGCGCAGGTGGAACGGCAGGTTCGGCAGCCCGACCGGCAGCACCACCGACTGCGCGCCGCCGAAGACCGAGGGCAAGGCGGCGCCGAACAGCAGCAGCCCGACGGCCCCGCCGGCGGGAAAGAGCACGCGCGAGACGAAGGTGAACCGCCGCAGCGCCACGATGCCGGCCACCCCGATCAGCAGCCATGCGGCAACGGCCAGCAGCATCCAGTCGAGCCGTTGCCAGCCGCCGGCATGCATCAGTACGGTGATGTCCGTCATTCCTCTGCCCGCGCCGACCGGCGCAGTGGCCGCCGATCTCGTGTCGGGTCACCTGCTGAGGGGGCGCGGATGGGCATATGGTAAACCCATCGGCGGCGCGGGGCAGCCAAAGGCCGGGCTGCTGGCGCATGTTTGCGCGCCGGGCGCCACCTGCCGGCGGCTTCAGCGGCCCCGGTGCTCCAGCGCCTCGGGATCGGGCGCGCTGCTGGTGCGCAGCACCCGGTAGTCCGGGTTGAACCAGACCGTGAACACCATCGAGGTGTTGGGCGGCTCCAGGTAGCGCCAGTCCCAGGCGATTTCGTTCTTCAGGGCGTACGGGGTCTTCTTCATCGGCTTGCCGAGCAGGCGGCGCACCTCCTCCATGGCCATGCCGGGCTGCACCTGGGCGAAGGTGCGCGGGTTCAGCACCTGCCGCAGCGAGGTCATCTTCCCGTCCGGGCCGATGCCGATCATGAAGTTCTGGTGGCCGGACGGCTGCCGGTTGTATTCGAAGATGCGCTCGCCGCCGGCGCCGTCCCAGATGTTCTCGGGCGCGCCGAAGCGCTGGCGCACGTCCGCCTCGGTCGACACGCCCTCCTCCAGCTCGCGCACGCGCTGGGGATCGCACGCCGCCAGGACGGTCAACGCCAGCATCAGGGCGGCGCGGCCCAGCTTCTTGATCAGCATCAACGGCACTCGGAGGTAAAATTCGGCTCGAAAGGCTTCCAGTCTATGTCCATCCTGCTTCGCATCTTCCGCCGCCCCGACTACAACTCGGACACGACCGAATTCATCGAGCAGCTCAAGGCCAGGAAGCCGGACATCGAGGCCCAGCAGCGCGTCGGCCGTTCGCTGCTGTGGGACAAGCACATCGACCGCGACGCCACCGAGGAGTGGCAGGCGGCCCGCGTGCGCCAGAAATCCTACGTCTACTTCTCCCAATCGGGCCGATGACGGCACCGGCGCCCGCGACGCTGCCTGAGCCGCCGGCGCCCGAGCTGGGCGGCATGCCCGACGTCGTCGACCAGGTCGCGCTGGCGCGGCTGTATGGCGAACCGCTGTTCGCCATGCCGACCGACCTCTACATTCCGCCGGACGCGCTGGAGGTCTTCCTCGAAGCCTTCGAGGGGCCGCTGGACCTGCTGCTGTACCTGATCCGCAAGCAGAACTTCAACATCCTCGACATCCCGATGGCCGGCGTCACCCGCCAGTACCTGGCCTACGTCGAGGAGATTCGCTCGCGCAATCTGGAGCTGGCCGCCGAATACCTGCTGATGGCGGCGATGCTGATCGAGATCAAGTCGCGCATGCTGCTGCCGCCGCGCAAGAGCGCGGAGGGCCAGGAGCCCGAGGACCCGCGCGCCGAGCTGGTGCGCCGGCTGCTGGAATACGAGCAGATGAAGCTCGCGGCGGCGCGCCTGAACGAGGCGCCGCAGCTGGGCCGCGACGTGTGGCGCGGGCAGGTCTACATCGAGCAGTCGCTGCAGCCGCGCTTTCCCGACGTCAACGTGGCCGACCTGCAGGAAGCCTGGCGCGACATCGTCAGGCGCGCCAAGCTGGTGCAGCACCACAAGATCACGCGCGAGGAGCTGTCCGTGCGCGAGCACATGAGCGTGGTGCTGCGGGCGCTGCAGGGCCGCAAGTTCGTCGAGTTCGAGCAGCTGTTCGATCCGACGCGCGGCATGCCGGTGCTGATCGTCACCTTCATCGCCGTGCTGGAGCTGGCGAAGGAAGCGCTGATCGACCTGACGCAGGCCGAGGCGTTCGCGCCGATTTACGTGCGGCTGGCCTACCAGCCGGCCTGACAAGAAGTATGGCCCCCGGTGGGGCAGAGGTGATCCCGTGACTGCGACTTCCATGGACTTCGACGTACTGATCGTGGGCAGCGGCCTGGCCGGCCTGTCCGCGGCGTTGCACCTGGCGCCCACCCACCGCGTGGCGGTGCTCACCAAGCGCGGCATCACCGACGGCTCGAGCGAGCGCGCCCAGGGCGGCATCGCCGCCGTGATGGCCGAGGGCGACACCTTCCAGTCGCACGTCGACGACACCATCGTCGCCGGCGCCGGCCTGAACGACGTGGCCGCCACCCGCTTCGTGGTGGAGCACGCGCCCGAGAGCATCGAATGGCTGCGCCAGCTCGGGGTGCCGTTCTCGCTGGAGGACGGCCACCTGCACCTGACCCGCGAAGGCGGCCACAGCGCGCGCCGCATCGTGCACGTGACCGACGCCACCGGCGCCGCGGTGCAGCAGACGCTGATCGAGCACGTGCGCCGCACGCCCAACATCACCGTCTTCGAGCAGCACACGCTGGTGGACCTGATCACCAGCCGCAAGCTCGGCATGTCGACGGCGACGCCGCCGGCCTGCCTGGGCCTGTACGCGCTCGACGAGGCCACCGACCAGGTGATCACCCTGCGCGCGCCGCAGACCATCCTGGCCACCGGCGGGGCCGGCAAGGTCTACCTGTACACGACCAACCCGGACACGTCGACCGGCGACGGCATCGCGGCCGCCTGGCGCGCCGGCTGCCGGGTGACGAACATGGAGTTCATCCAGTTCCACCCGACCTGCCTGTACCACCCCAACGTCAAGTCGTTCCTGATCAGCGAGGCGGTGCGCGGCGAAGGCGGCCGGCTGCTGCTGCCGGACGGCACCCGCTTCATGCCCAGGCACGATGCGCGCGGCGAGCTGGCGCCGCGCGACGTGGTGGCGCGGGCCATCGACTTCGAGATGAAGAAGGGGGGCCTGGACTGCGTCTACCTGGACATCTCGCACCAGCCCGAAGCGTTCATCCGCGAACACTTCCCGACCATCCACGCGCGCTGCCTGGAACTGGGCATCGACATCACCAAACAGCCGATCCCGGTGGTGCCGGCCGCGCACTACACCTGCGGCGGCATCCACACCGACCTGGCCGGCCGCACCGACCTGGCAGGCCTGCACGCCATCGGGGAGGCGGCATACACCGGCCTGCACGGCGCCAACCGGCTGGCGAGCAACTCGCTGGTCGAATGCATGGTGTTCGCCCGGGCCGCCGCGCACGACATCCGCGCGACGCCCTTGCCGACGCCGCCGGCGGTGCCGCCCTGGGACGTGAGCCGCGTCACCGATCCCGACGAATGCGTGGTGATCTCGCACAACTGGGACGAGCTGCGCCGTTCGATGTGGGACTACGTCGGCATCGTGCGCACCAACAAGCGCCTGGAGCGCGCCGCCCACCGCATCCGGCTGCTGCAGGAGGAGATCCAGGAGTTCTACGCGAACTTCCACGTCACGCGCGACCTGCTGGAGCTGCGCAACCTGGTCACCGTGGCCGACCTGATCGTGAAGTCGGCCCAGGCCCGCCACGAGAGCCGCGGCCTGCACTTCAGCCGCGACTATCCGGACCTGCTGCCCAACGCCCTGCCGACCATCCTCACCCAGGAACAGGTGCTCTCGCGCGCCTGAGGCGAGGCGCGGCCCGCCGTCAGGCGGCGCCGATGTTCGGCACCAGGGCGCCCGCCGGCTGCCCGGCCTTCAACGCCGCGGTGAACGCGAGCATGCGGTCGATCGGCACGCGCGCCCGCGCGCCGACCTGCGGATCGACGTGGATCTCGTTGGCGCCGGTCTCCAGGACGTTCGCCAGTCCCGCCAGGCCGTTCATCGCCATCCAGGGGCAGTGCGCGCAGCTCTTGCAGGTGGCGCTGTTGCCGGCCGTCGGCGCCTCGATGAACACCTTGCCGGGGTTGAGCGTGCGCAGCTTGTGCATCATGCCGTTGTCGGTGGCGACGATGAATTCGCCGGCGTCCATCTCGCGCGCCGCCTTCAGGATCGCCGAGGTGGAACCCACCGCATCGGCGAGCGCGACCACGTCCGCCGGCGACTCGGGATGCACCAGCACCTTCGCCTTGGGGTACTGCTTCTTCAGCGACTCCAGCTCGAAGGCCTTGAACTCGTCGTGCACGATGCAGGCGCCGTTCCAGAACACCATGTCGGCCCCGGTCTCGCGCTGGATGTAGTGGCCCAGGTGGCGGTCGGGCGCCCACAGGATCTTCTGCCCGGCGTCCTTGAGCGCGCGCACGATGTCCACGGCGCAGCTGGAAGTGACGAGCCAGTCCGAGCGCGCCTTCACGGCGGCGCTGGTGTTGGCATAGACGACCACCGTGCGGTCCGGGTGCTGGTCGCAGAACGCCGAGAACTCGCCGATCGGGCAGCCGAGGTCGAGCGAGCAGGTCGCGTCCAGGTCCGGCATCAGCACGCGCTTTTCCGGGGACAGGATCTTGGCGGTCTCGCCCATGAAGCGCACGCCCGAGACCACCAGCGTGGTGGCGGGATGGTCGCGCCCGAAGCGCGCCATCTCCAGCGAGTCGCTGACGATGCCGCCGGTTTCCTCGGCCAGGTCCTGCAGGTCGGGGTGGACGTAGTAGTGCGACACCATCACGGCGTCGCGCTCCTTCAGCAGGCGGCGCACCCGCTCCTTCAGTTCGGCCCGTTCGGCCGGCGAAGGCTCGGCGGGCACCCGGGCCCAGGCATGCTTGGTGTCGCAGGCATTGCCCGGCAGGGGCTGCTCGTATTCGACGTCGACGATGGGGATGACGGCACTCATGCTCATAGTTCCTTGAGCCGCATGGAGAAGTCGATGGCCTTCACGTCCTTCGTGATGGCTCCGATGGAGATCCGGTCCACGCCGGTTTCGGCCAGCGCGCGCACGGTGTCCAGCGTGACGCCGCCGGAGATTTCGAGGATCGCGCGGCGGTCGTTGATGAGGACGGCTTCGCGCAGGGTGGGCAGGTCCATGTTGTCCAGCAGGATCATGGTGGCGCCGCCGTCCAGCGCTTCGCGCAGCTGCGCCAGCGTCTCCACCTCGATCTCGACGAAGCTGGCCCGCGACGCCACCGCGGACGCCGCCTGCAGCACCTGCCGCACGCCGCCCGCGGCGGCGATGTGGTTTTCCTTGATCAGCACGGCATCGAACAGCCCGATGCGGTGATTGGTGCCGCCGCCGACCCGCACCGCGTACTTCTGCGCCAGCCGCAGCCCCGGCAGGGTCTTGCGGGTGTCGACGATCTTCGCCCGGGTGCCGCGCACTGCCTCGACATACGTCGCCGTCTGGGTCGCCACGGCACTGAGCAGCTGCAGGAAGTTCAGGGCGGTGCGCTCGGCCGTCAGCAGGGCGCGGGCGCTGCCCTCCACCTCCAGCACCACCTGGTCGGCCAGGGTGCGCTGGCCCTCGGGCACCAGCCAGCGCAGCACCGCCTCGGGCTCGACCTGGCGCACGGCGGCGTCGACCCAGGGCGCGCCGCAGATCACGGCCTGCTGGCGCGAGAGCACGCGGGCGCGGGCCCGCCGCCCGGCCGGCACCAGCCCGGCCGTCAGGTCGCCGGCGCCGACGTCCTCGGCCAGGGCGCGGGCGGCGTCCGAGCGCGCCAGGTCGGCCACCGCCGCCGCCGTAAATTCGAAACTGTTTGCCATCGGCCAAGCATAGCCGGATGGCGCGACCGTCATGGCCGCGCGGCCTTGTTCGGCGTCAAGCAGCCCCGTCGGGCCGCCGGCGCCGCTTCGCGTGGCGCCGACGCCCTGCCGTGGCCGTGGCCTACGCGGCCCCGGCGCCAACCCGGCCACAATCGCGCCATGAACACGGCCTACGCTGAACTGGAGCCGGCACGCGCGGACGTCGACGCGCTGCCCGGGGCGACGCTGCTGGAATTCGGGACGCCCTGGTGCGGCTGGTGCCGCGGCGCGCAACCGCTGATCGCCCAGGCCCTGGACGGCCGCGACGGGGTGCGGCACCTGAAGGTCGAGGACGGCAGCGGCCGGCCGCTGGGGCGCTCGTTCCGGGTGAAGCTGTGGCCGACGCTGGTCTTCCTGCGCGATGGCCAGGAACTGGCGCGGCTGGTGCGGCCGCAGGGGGCCGACGAGATCCGGCAGGCGCTCGACCGCATCGCCGCGGCCAGCGCCGACCCGCCGGGCGGGCCGGCGCCGCGCGGCTGATCAGTCGCTGTCTTCCGCGCTGCCGGGTTCGGTGTCCCGGACCCGGATGTTGTACTTCTTCATCAGCGCCTGGAAGTTGGCGCGCTGCATCCCCGTCTCCTCGGCGCTTCTGGTCACGTTCCAGGTATTGCGCCTGAGCGTTTCGTGGATGAAGAGCTTCTCGATGTCCTCCACCGACTTCTCGCGGGCGATCTTCTTGACGCGCTTCAGGTCCTCGCTGGTGCGCGGCACTTCCAGGTCGTGCCGCGGCGCCACGTGCAGGATGCTGGCCAGGTGCGCCTGCCGGATCATGCTGTCGGAAGCCAGGATCACGGCCCGGTGCACGGCGTTTTGCAGCTCGCGCACGTTGCCCGGCCAGTCGTACGTCATCAGCAGGCTCATCGCGCCTTCGGAGAACTGCGGCACCGGCCGCTCCAGCTCCTCGCTGAAATGGCGCAGGAAATGGAAGGCCAGCGCCGGGATGTCGTCGCGCCGCTCGCGCAGCGGCGGCAGGTGGATCGGGAACACGTTGATGCGGTAGAACAGGTCCTCGCGGAACGTGCCCTCGCGCACCATGGCCTCGGGGTCCTTGTTGGTGGCCGCGATCACCCGCACGTTGGTCGAGTGCACCTTGGTGTCGCCGACGGCGCGGAACTCGCGCTCCTGCAGCACGCGCAGCAGCTTGGCCTGCGTCGACAGCGGGATGTTGGCCAGCTCGTCGAGGAACAGCGTGCCGTTGTTGGCCACCTCGAACATGCCGCGCTTGCTCGACACGGCGCCGGTGAAGGCGCCCTTCACATGGCCGAACAGTTCGCTCTCCAGCAGGTTCTCGGACAGCGCCGTGCAGTCGACGGCGACGAACGGCTGCTCCTTGCGCAGGCTGTTGTAGTGGATGGCGCGCGCCACCATCTCCTTGCCGGTGCCGCTCTCGCCGGTGATCAGCACCGTGGCGTTGGTCGGCGCGCATTTGGCGATCAGCTGGTAGACCGTCTGCATCTGCGGACTGAAGCCGATGATGTTCTCGAACCGGTATTTCGAGCTCACCTCGTTCTTCAGCGAGCGGTTCTCCTGCAGCAGCCGGCGCTGCTCGAGCGCGCGGTCGACCACCAGCTTCAGCTCGTCGGGGTCGAAGGGCTTGGACAGGTAGTCGAAGGCGCCGAGCTTCATCGCCTTGACGGCGGTCTGGATCTGCGACAGGCCGGTCATCATGATCACGTCGATCTCGGGATGCCGCTCCTTCACGTGCTGCAGGACCTCGAGCCCGTCGATCTTGGGCATCATGATGTCCAGCACGACGACGTCGTAGCTGCTCTCGTCGATCCTGCGCAGCGCTTCCCAGCCGTCGGCGACGGACTCCACCTCGTAGGCCTCGCCCTGGAGGATGCGCAGGCAGCTGCGAACGACGATCTCCTCGTCATCGACGATCAGGATCCTGGCTTTCATTGGATGCTCTCCGAGAGATTGCTGGCGCTGTCGACCACCGGCAGGCGGGCCGGCAGCAGGACCCGGAAGGTGCTGCCCTCGCCCACGGTGCTCTCGACCTCGATCTCGCCGCCGTGCGAACGCACGATGCCGTAGCTCACCGACAGGCCCAGCCCGGTCCCCTTGCCGACCTCCTTGGACGTGAAGAACGGATCGAAGATGCGTTGCAGGTTCGCCGCCGGGATGCCGCAGCCGGTGTCGGTGATCTCGATCTGGACGGCGGGCGACGGCGCGCCGGCGCCGGCGAACCGGCGCGCGGGGAGCAGCCGGCTGCGCGCGGTGATGCGGCCCGGGCCCTCGATCGCCTGCTGCGCGTTGACCAGGATGTTCATCAGCACCTGCTTGATCAGGTCCGCGTCCACCGACAGCGGCGGCAGCTCGGGGTCGAGGTCCGTCACGATCTCGATTTGCTGCAGGGCCGCCGAGCGCTCGACGAAGCGCACCGTGTCCTCGATCAGCTGGTTGACGTCGACCAGCGCCTTTTCCGGTGTCTTCTCGCGCGCGAAATCGAGCAGGCGCCGGATGATGCTGGCGCAGCGCTTGGTCTCGCGGATCACGAGATCCAGGTCCTCGGCGTCGGCGCTGCCCTCGGGCATCTTCTTGCGCAGCAGCGTGGTGAAGGTGAGCACGCCGGTGAGCGGGTTGTTCAGTTCATGGGCGATGCCCGCGGCCAGCTGCCCGATCGAGGCGAGCTTTTCGCCGCGCGCCACTTCGGCTTCGGCCAGCCGCAGCTCCTCGGTGCGCTCCTTGACCTTCTCCTCGAGCTTTTCGACCCACTGCTCCAGGTCTTCGTGCGACTTCTTGACGGCGCCCATCATGGCGTTGGTGGAGCGGGCGAGGCTGCCGAATTCGTCGTCGCCGCGCACCGGGATCGGGCTGTCGAAGTTGCCCGAGGCGAGGCGCTTGGCGCCCTTCTCCAGGTCGCGCAGCGGCACGTAGATCATGCGGTGCAGCAGCCAGCCGACCGACAGCGACACCAGCAGGATGAAGCCGATCGACACCGCGATCATGTTGATCACGTGGGCGCGCAGCTGCTTGTTGATGGCGTCCATCGAGTAGGTGATGTCCACCACGCCGAGCACCGACTGCACTTGCGGATGGCGGTGGCACGAGGCGCTGGAACACGACGGCTCGTTGCGGATCACCTCCATGTTGCCCAGCATCTGGTGCTTGTCGGCGGTCTCGAACAGCCGCCACTTCTTGTGGTTCGGGATGTCCGACAGCACCCGCTCGCCCTGGTGGCAGTTGGAGCAGTGCTCGGCCTCCTTGTCGATGTTGCTGCCGATCTCCTCGGGCCGGTTCGAGTGCGCGATGACCCCGTTCTTGCGCAGCACGCGGACCCGCTGGATGCCTTCCTGCTTGCCGATGTCGTGGATGATCTTGTCGACGATGTCGGGCTCGTCCAGCAGCATCGCGTAGCGCGTGCTGCGGGCGATCACCTGCGACAGCTGCGTCATGTGGGTCACCAGCGCGCTGAGCTGGTCGTTGCGCGCCTGCTGCACCAGCAACAGCACGAACAGCACCATCACGGCCACCAGGGCGGCGCTGAGATAGAGGCTGACTTTCGCTTTGAGGCTGGTCGGAAACATCCGAGGCGGCGCAGGCGGGGGGCTGCTGCGCCTCGCGCCAGTGTGCCCTCAACCATGGAAGGGCCTTTTGATGCCAAGCAAGTGGCCCCGCATTCCCGAACCCCGCGCGCCCCCCGGCGCCCAAAAGCAAAGCGGGGCCGCAGCCCCGCTTCGTCGACCGCCGCCGGCGGGTCCGACCCGCCCGGCTCAGTTTTCCTTCTTCTCGTCCTTGCGCTCGACGATCTGGGTCTTGCTCACCAGGACCGGGCGGCCCTTGAGCTGGTTGAGCGCCTGGACCAGCTGGAAGTCCTTGTCGCTGCCGAATTCCGGCATCTTGCGGTCGGCCACGGGCTTCTTGGCTTCCTCTTCGGCGCGCTTGCGCGCTTCCTCGCGGGCCTTCTCGCGCGCCGGGTCCCTGGCGGCGTCCTTGCCCTGGCCGGCCGTGAGATGGTGCTCGAGGTCGGCTTCGCGGGTGCGCAAGGCGGAGAACAGGTTGCCCTCCTCGGTCTCGTCGACCATGACGTCGGGCACGATGCCCTTGGCCTGGATCGACTTGCCCGTCGGCGTGTAGTAGCGCGCCGTCGTCAGCTTCAGGCCGGTGTCCGGGCCGAGCGGGCGCACCGTCTGCACCGAGCCCTTGCCGAAGGTCTGGCTGCCCAGCAGGGTCGCCCGCTTGTGGTCCTGCAGGGCGCCGGCGACGATCTCGCTGGCCGAGGCCGAACCCTCGTTGACCAGCACCACCAGCGGCACCGATTTCAGGGCCGCCGGCAGGCGGCGCAGCGGATCGGAGCCGGCCCGGCGCTGGTAGTACTCCGGCGCCGCCTTGTAGACGAACTTGCTCTCGGCCAGCTGGCCGTTGGTCGAGACCACGGTGACGTTCTCCGGCAGGAAGGCGGCGGAGATGGCCACGGCGGCGTCCAGCAGGCCGCCCGGGTCGTTGCGCAGGTCGAGCACCATGCCCTTCAGGTGGGGCTCGGCCTTGTAGATCTCCTCGACCTTGCGCACGAAGTCATCGACCGTGCGCTCCTGGAACTGCGACAGGCGGATCCAGCCGTAGCCCGGCTCGATGACCTTGCCCTTGACCGACTGGGTCTTGATCTCCTCCCGGGTGATGGTCGCCGGGAAGCTGCGGTTCTCGTCCTTGCGGAAGATGGTCAGCGTCACCTTGGTGCCGGGCTCGCCGCGCATGCGCTTGACGGCGTCGCTCAGGGACAGGCCCTTGACCACCGTGTCGTCGATCTTGGTGATCAGGTCGTTCTGCTTGAGGCCGGCGCGGTAGGCGGGCGAACCCTCGATCGGCGAGACCACCTTCACCAGCCCGTCTTCCTGCGAGATCTCGATGCCGACGCCGACGAAGCGGCCGGAGGTGCCTTCGCGGAATTCCTTGAAGGACTTCTTGTCGAAGTACTGCGAGTGGGGATCGAGGCTGGCGACCATCCCCGAGATGGCGTCGGTGATCAGCTTCTTCTCGTCGACCGGTTCGACGTAGTCGCTCTTGACCATGCCGAACACGGCGGCCAGCTGCTGCAGCTCCTCCAGCGGCAACGGCGCCAGCGAGCCACGGGCGACCGTCTGCAACGACACCGTCGTCAGCGCGCCGGCCAGGGCGCCCACGGAAATCCAGCCGGCGATCTTCAGTTTGTGGCTCATAGCGGGGGAGTCCAGTCCTTCAGCGTTCGGAAAATATACACCTGAGAGGATGCTCTGACGCAATGGTTACTTGCGGGTTCCCCTCTTCTCGCGCGGATGTGCGAAAAGCTTTGTGTTTCCCCGACTTTATCCCGAGGCGGCCGGCCGCGCGCGCCGCCCGGACATGTCCTCAGGCCTTGCCCTGGCTGGCCACGGCGGCCGCCGCCCTGGCCGCCGCCTCGGCGTCGCCCAGGTAATAGTGGCGCAGCGGGTTCAGGTTGCCATCGAGCTCGTACACCAGCGGAATCCCGTTCGGGATGTTCAGCCCGACGATGTCCTGGTCCGAGATCCGATCGAGGTATTTCACCAGGGCGCGGATCGAGTTGCCGTGGGCCGCCACCAGCACCCGGCGGCCGGAGGTGATGGCGGGCGCCATCGACTCGTTCCAGAACGGCAGCACCCGCGCCACCACGTCCTTCAGCGACTCGGTGAGCGGCACCTGCGCCGGCTGCAGGTCCGCGTAGCGCGGGTCGCCCCGCTCGCAGCGCGGATCCTCCGGCGTCAGGGCCGGCGGCGCGATGTCGTAGCTGCGGCGCCAGATCAGGACCTGCTCGTCGCCGAACTTGCGGGCCGTCTCCGCCTTGTTCAGGCCCTGCAGCGCACCGTAATGCCGCTCGTTCAGGCGCCAGGAGTGCGCCACCGGCAGCCAGGTCCGGTCCATCTCGTCCAGGCAGTGCCACAGGGTGCGGGTGGCGCGCTTCAGGACGCTGGTGTAACAGAGGTCGAACTCCCAGCCACCCTCCTTCAGCAGCCGTCCCGAGGTCTTGGCCTGCTCGATGCCGGTGGGCGTCAGGTCGACGTCGGTCCAGCCGGTGAAGCGGTTTTCCAGGTTCCAGGTCGATTCGCCGTGGCGGATCAGGACGAGCTTGTACATGGGCAGTGGGCCTCGGGATGCGGTGCAAAACCCGGCATTTTAGAATCGCGGGTTCACCCGAACACCGCACTGCACAAGGAAACATGAAATTCATCATCGACAACTGGATGCTCATCTCGGTGGCACTGGTCTCCGGCGCCATGCTGGTGTGGCCGGCCATCCAGGGCTCGGCCGGGGGCGGACTCACGGCCGCCAACGCCGTCCAGCTCATCAACCGGGAGCGCGCGGTGGTGGTCGACGTCTGCTCGCCCGAGGAATTCGCCGGGGGCCATGTCGGCGGGGCCAGGAACGTACCGCTGGGCCAGCTGGAACAGCGCCTGCCGGAGGTCGTGAAGAACAAGACGGTGCCCCTGATCCTCGTGTGCGCCAGCGGCGCGCGCGCCAGCCGCGCCGCTGGCGTCGCCAAGAAACTGGGCTACGAGCAGGCCCAAGTCCTGGCCGGCGGGATGAAAGCCTGGAAAGAAGCTAACCTTCCGGTCGAGAAAGCCTGAGGGCCGGCGCACGACAGGCGTGCGCCCGGCACCCCGCCAGGCACAGGAATCCCATGCAGCCCGTCAAGATGTACACCACGGCCGTTTGCCCGTTCTGCATTCGCGCCAAGCAGATCCTCAAGGCCCGCGGCGTCGAATCGATCGAAGAGGTCCGGGTCGACGCCAGCCCCGAGGAACGCATGAAGATGATGGAGATCACCGGCCGCCGGACGGTGCCGCAGATCTTCATCGGCGACACCCACGTCGGCGGCTGCGACGACCTCATGGCGCTCGACAGCCAGGGCGGCCTGGTGCCGCTGCTGAACGGCGCTTCCAGCTGAGGCGGCCCGTCGGGCGGGCGGCGGCCCGCGGCCTGAGATAATCGCTCCTTTCAGCCCGCCAGGCGGCCGCCGGCGGGCTTTTCGCTCGCATTGACAGGAAACAAAGCCATGGCCGACCAGCAAGCCGATCCCGTGTTCCAGATCCAGCGCGTCTACCTCAAGGAAGCGTCGCTGGAGCAGCCCAATTCCCCGGCCATCCTGCTGGAGCAGGAGCAGCCGACCGTCGACATCCAGCTCGGCGTGGAAGCCGCGCCGGCCGCCGACGGCGTCTTCGAGGTGGCGGTGACCGCCACCGTCACGACCAAGATCAAGGACAAGACGGTGTTCCTGGTCGAGGTCAAGCAGGCCGGCATCTTCGAGATCCGCAACATCCCGGCCGAGCAGATGAGCGCGATCATGGGCATCGCCTGCCCGCAGATCGTCTACCCCTACCTGCGCAGCAACGTGTCCGACATCGTGACGCGCGCCGGCTTCCCGCCCGTGCACCTGGCCGAGATCAACTTCCAGGCCATGTACGAGCAGCAGCAGGCCCAGCAGGCCGAGCAGCCGTCCGGCATCATCACCACCGCCTGAACGGGCGGCGGCCGGCGCGGGCAGGACCATGAAGATCGTGGTGTTCGGCGCCGGCGCCTGGGGCACGGCCCTGGCCGTGTCGGCCGCCAGCCGGCATCAGGTGACGCTCTGGGCGCGCGACGCCGCCCAGGCCGACGCGATCGGGGCGCGGCGCGAGAACCGGCGCTACCTGCCGGGCATCGCGCTGCCGCCGGCACTGGCCATCACCTCCGGGGCGCCGTCGGACGTGCCGAGCCTCGCCGTGGCCGCCGATCTGGCGGTCGTCGCCACGCCGATGGCGGGCCTGCGTGAACTGCTCGCGCTGCTGCGGCAGCACCCGGGCCCCGTTGCCTGGCTGTGCAAGGGCTTCGAGGCGCCGGCCGGCGGCGGCGACGGCCTGCTCGGCCATGAGGTCAAGGCCCAGGTCGCGCCCGACCTGCGCGCCGGCGTGCTCAGCGGCCCCAGCTTCGCCATCGAGGTGGCGCGCGGCCAGCCGACGGCGCTGGTCGCCGCCAGCGACGATCCCGGCGTGCGCACCGCGCTGGTGGCGGCGTTCCACAGCCCGCAGCTGCGGGTGTATGCCAACGACGACGTCGCCGGGGTCGAGATCGGCGGTGCCGTGAAGAACGTGCTGGCGATCGCCACCGGCCTGTGCGACGGGCTCGAGCTGGGCCTGAACGCCCGCGCCGCGCTGATCACCCGCGGCCTGGCCGAAATCACCCGGCTCGGGGTCGCGCTCGGCGCCCGCCCGGAAACCTTCATGGGCCTGTCGGGCCTGGGCGACCTGGTGCTCACCGCCACCGGGGACCTGAGCCGCAACCGCCGCGTCGGCCTGCTGCTGGCCCAGGGCAAGTCCCTGGCCGAAGCGGTGGCCTCGCTGGGCCACGTCGCCGAAGGCGTCTATTGCGCCAGGGCGGTGGTGCGGCGCGCCGCCCACGCCGGCGTCGACATGCCGATCGCCCGCGCCGTGGTGGCGCTGCTCGATGGCGAGCTGAAGCCCTCGGGCGCGGTCGCGGCCCTGATGGGACGCGACCCCGTCGCCGAGGGCTGAGCCCGCCGGGCGGCGCCTCCCCAGGGCCGCCCCAACTCCGTCATGCCTGCGCCGGGTGCTGCGCCACCGGCGGCGCCGGCTCGTCTTCGTCGACATCCTCGTAGCCGGTGATCATCGCCTTGATGTGGGCGGTGGGCGTGTGCCCCAGGGTGGCCAGGTAGGGGTGGATGAACATGTAGAAGACGAAGAAGATGAAGATCAGCACGTGCACGGTGTCGACCACGCGGATGCCGCCGACCAGGTCGATCAGGTGCGAGAAGCGCTTGACGTCCCACAGCAGCAGCCCGGTGGCGAACTGCAGCGGCAGCAGGAACAGCATCAGGATCTGGTAGAGCGTGCGCTGCAGCGGGTTGAACTTGTGGTACGGGTCGATCCGGTGCGGATTGGGCTCGCCGTGGAACATGCCCCAGCCGTAGTACTGCATCTGCGCCAGCGAAGCCTTGGTCAGCTTGATGATGTTGAACTCCGGGTGGTAGGCCATGTTCCGCGGCGAGAACAGGTAGAACAGCAGCCAGAGCAGGAAGTTGGCGATCAGCGCGAACGCCACCCAGTTGTGCACCACCACGGCGGTGCGGAACGACATCAGCTGGAACAGGTCGAGGTACCTGATCTGCACGCCGGTGACGATCAGCACGATGAACAGCAGCGCATTGGCCCAGTGCCAGATCCGCACCGGCAGGGGGTTGACGTACAGCTTGCCCATGATCAGCTCCTCTCCTTCGATGGTCCGTCGGCGTCCGCCGGCCGGGCCCGCCGCCGGCGGAACATCAGCTGCATCACCAAGTGGGCGCCCGGAATGGCGATGCCGGCGGCCAGGGCCATCAGCAGCAGGACGTCCAGCAGCTTGATGCGCGTGCTGCCGATCGCGTAGAAGCCGCCGACCGCGCCGATCGACTCGAGCGAGGTCAGCACACCCTGGCTCGCGTCGTGCCGCAGCGGCCGGCCGTCGGCGCCGGCCATGCTCACGGTGACGCTCTGGAACGAGGCAGCGCCCTGGCGGTGGCAGGTGTCGCAGTCCTTCAGCGCGAGGCCCTTCGCGGCGAGCCGGTGGGCCTGCACGCCGGTCTGCACTTCCAGCCGGCCGCGCAGCACGGTCCTGGCGGCCGCGCCTTCCTGGTTGAACTCCTGCAACAGACTCCACAGCGCGCGCGCGTCCAGTCCCGCCGGCGTGCGACCCGCCTCGTCGGCCAGTTTCACGAACTTGGGCACGCCGACGCTGCCGGCCTGCTGCGGTGCCCCACCCTCGTAGACGCGCAGGTTGACGCGGCGCGTGGTTCCCGGCGAATGGCAGGCCGGGCAGGAGATCGCCTCGAGGTGGCGCTGCGTGTTGGGCAGCCACTGCGCGTGGCTGGTCGCCACTTCCTTGTGGCAGGACAGGCAGCCGGTCCTGAGATGGTCGCCGAGCGCCGCCGCCGCCACGTTGTGCGTGCGGTGGCAGTCCTTGCAGACCAGGGCCTCGTCGCCGCCCTGGCCGTGCACGCTGTCGGCAAAGGCCCGGGTGATCGCGCCGTGGCACGCCTGGCAGGGCGCGGCCTGCGCCTGCCCGGCCCCCCGCTCCTTGGCCGAACGGGTGGCATGCGGGTCGTGGCAGTCCGTGCACAGCGGCGCCTTCTCGCTGCCGGCCTTCACCAGGGCCGCGTGGACGCTGTCCTCGTACTGCTTCATCGTCTTCTTGTGGCAGTCGCGGCAGGTTTCCATCTGCCCGAGCGCGAACGCGCGCCGGCTGGCGACCGGCCTGCTGCCGCCCTTGCCGTGCGTCGCGGCGTCGAGGTCGGAGTGGCAGCCTTCGCAGCCGTCCGCCGCGTGCACCGACGATGCGAAGGCCCTGGGCGCGATGGCCAGCGACAGCCGCTCGCCGTTGCCCAGGGTGCGGTCCAGTTCCGGCCTGGCATGGCATGCGAGACAAGCCTTGTCCTGGCTGGAGAGGACGTCCCTGGCCGGGGCGGCCTGCGCCGCCAGGCCGGGAAGGGACACGACCAGCGCCAGGACCACCGCCACGAAGGCCACGGCCCGGCGCCGGCCGTCGGCCGTGCCGGGGAAGGTGCCGGAGGTTGTCATGCCGTCCTCGCTCGAGCGTTCGGGCCCGGCACCTGCTCCGTCACGACTTCGCGGCTGCGGCGCCAGCCGGGGCCCGGGCGCCGGTCCACACCAGCATCGCGAGCCCCACGAAAGGATAGGCGATGACGTAGCCGAGTCCAACGAACGGCGCGCCGAACAGCCTGAGCATGAAGCCGGCGAAGGCCAGGCCTTCGCGCACCCGCGGCGACGCCAGCGCCGCCTTGCCGCCGATCCAGGCCAGCATGCCGAGGCCGACGAACGGCAGCAGCACGGCGTACAGCAAACCGACGAACGGTGCCGACAGGAACAGCAGCATGTTGACGAACGTGCCCCGCTGCGGCGGTGCTTCGGCCGGCACGGCCGGGCTTGCCGCGGGCGCGGCGGCCGGCGCGACCGGCGCGGGCTGCAGCGCCTTGGCCGTGCTCGCCTCGATCATCTCGGGCGAGAGCGGCTTGTGCAGGAACTCGGATACGCCGGCGGCGCGGGCGCGTTCCTCGCTGGTCTGGCTGCCGTAGCCCGTCACGATGACGACGGGCGTCCACGGCTGCCGTGCCTTCACGCGTTCGGCGACCTCGAGCCCGTTCATGCCGGGCATGCGCAGGTCGGTGAAGACCACGTCGTAGGTTTCGGCCTGGAGCTTTTGCAGCGCGTCGTAGCCGTCCTCGGCCGTGACGACGATGTAGCCCTTGCCGGACAGAACACGGTTGAAGCTCTTGCCAACCACCGGGTCGTCATCGACGACCAATACCTTGCGCAGTGCACTCATGATGGACTCCTTTGAAATTCGGGCTGATGGGGGCCGGCGACGCTGTGCAGGGCCCAGCACTTGTGCCGGAGCGCCGCGGTCGATGCTTCGATCACCTGGTCGGGACCGAGCGGCTTGGCGAGATAGTCGTAGGCGCCGAGGGCGACGGCTTCCTTGGCGGACTCGATGGTGGGATCGCCGGTGACGATGATCACCTCGCTGGCCGGCCACCGCTGCTTGAGCGCGCGCAGCACCGTCATGCCGTCGACGTCCGGCATGCGCAGGTCGAGCAGCACCACGTCGGCCGGGTCGTCCTGCATCGCCTGGGCGGCCTGGGCCCCGCCCTCGACCGACTTCACCTGGCAGTGCGCCGAGTCGAGGATCCGCGTGAAGCTGCGGCGCACCACTTCTTCGTCGTCGACGATGAGGATCTTGGCCTTGTGGTTCATGGTGTCCGCCTGGTCTTCCCTATGGCTGGCTCAAAGCATCAGCCGTGCCAGGCTCGCGCGGCTTCGGGATTTCGCTTGCGTGGCAACGACTTGCGCATCGGAGCGCGGGCGCGGGCCGGGCGCCGCGGCGGGCGCGAAGTACATCCGCGCCATGCAGCCGGCCCGGCCCGCGCGGGGAATCCTTCGGCCAATCAACGACTTGCGTCATCGCCGCCGGCGCGGCGCGGCCTATACACCGGGCCATGCCGCGGCGGCCTCCTGCCACGCGACGGCGCGGGCGAAGGTTGGCCGACAATGGCGCCATGACGGACGACCAGCTGTTGCGGTACTCGCGCCACATCCTGCTCGAGGAAGTGGGCGTCGAAGGGCAGGAGCGCCTGCTGGCGGGCCACGCGCTCGTGATCGGCGCCGGCGGGCTCGGCTCGCCGGTGGCGCTCTACCTCGGCACCGCCGGTGTCGGGCGGATCACGCTCGTCGACAACGACCTGGTGGACCTGACCAACCTGCAGCGTCAGATCGCGCACAACCTGGCGCGCGTGGGCCGGCCCAAGACCGAATCGGCGCGCGAGGCCATCGCGGCGATCAATCCGGAGCCGCGGGTCGAGACCGTCACGCAACGCGCCGACGACGCGCTGCTGGCGCGGCTGGTGCCGGCGGCGGATGTGGTGATCGACTGCTCCGACAACTTCCATACGCGTCACGCGATCAATGCCGCCTGTGTGCGGCACGCCAAGCCGCTGGTGTCGGGCGCCGCGATCCGCTTCGACGGGCAGGTCACCGTCTACGACACGCGCGACCCGCAGTCCCCCTGCTACGCCTGCCTGTTCGCGCCGGCGGACGAATTCGAGGAAACGCGCTGCGCCACCATGGGCGTCTTCGCGCCATTGGTGGGCATCGTGGGCGCCGTGCAGGCCGCCGAAGCGCTCAAGCTCCTGAGCGGCGCGGGCACCTCGCTGGCCGGTCGGCTGCAGATGCTCGACGCGCGCCACATGGAGTGGCACGAGGTGCGCGTGCCGCGCAACATGGAGTGCCCCGTGTGCCGCGGCCGCGGGCTCGCGGCCCGCTAGTCGCCAGCCCGGCGCCGCTGCCTCAGCGGCGGGCCAAGCGCGTAGGCGGGCCGGCGTTCACCGGGGGCCCGGCCGGCGCGGCCAGGTCGGCGGACGGCTGCAATGATGCATCGACCTGGCCGACGACGACCGGCAAGGCGGCGCTGGGGGCCGCAGCGCGGCGGTCCTCGTCCAGTGGCGGAACGAGACAGTAGATGCCTGCCGCCGACGCGGTGATGGCGAAGGCCAGCACCTCGAGCAAGGGACTGCGCGGGCCGTCCTGGGCATGGCTGCCCGGGGGCGGTGGCGGACGCAGGCGCGCGGCCGCCCAGGCACGCGGGCGCTCGCTGGCGCGCAGTGCGTTTCTCGGGCCGGGGTTCCTGTGAGAACGCATGTGACCTCCCTTGCCGGCATGCGCCGCGTGGGGCAGATGGCTCTGCGCGCGCACACGGATGCCTGAACAAATTACAGACGCTGTGCCAAGCGCCCGCATGGGAGGAACGTCCTTGTCAAGGCCCGGTCAACGTAACAATCGCAAAGATTAGCCACAATCAGTCGCAGCCGCTGGGCCCCACGGTCGAGGTGTCTCAGCGGGCGCCGCGCGCATCCGGCGGCACCCGGGGCGGCCGCGGAATCGGCTGCGTCTGCTCGTAGGCCCGGGCCGCGCGCAACACCAGTGCATCGCCGAACATCGGTCCGACCAGCTGCAGGCCTATCGGCAAGCCGGCGCTGGTGAGGCCGCATGGGATGGTGCACGCGGGCTGCTGCGTCAGGTTGAAGGGGTAGCTGAAGGGCGTCCATCCCAGCATCGCCTGGGGATTCATCACGCTGTGCCCGGCCGGCCTGGCGTCGAATGCCGGCACCGTGACAGCCGGCGTCACCAGCAGGTCGTGGTGCATCATGAACTGGCGCATGCGGGAGCCGAGTTCGCCGCGGCGCAGGTTGAGCTGCTGCACCTGGAGTGCGCTGTAGCCGGCGCCCAGTTCGGCCTCGGCCCGGAAGTCCGGGTCGGTCACGGCCTGCTGCTCCCGGGTCAGCCCGCTCCACACCGTCCAGGCGCCGACGAACCACAGCCCGGTGGTGATCTCGAGCGGATCGTCGAAACCCGGATCGATCTGCTCCACGTGGGCACCCATGGAGGCCAGCCGGTCCACGGCGCGGCGCACCGCGCGGGCGACCTCGGCGTCGACCTTGGCATAGCCGAGCGTGGGCGAGAAGGCGATGCGCAGGCCCCGGATGCCGTCCTCCAGGCCGGCGCAGTAGTCGCTCTCGTCGGCGGGCAAGGCGGTCCAGTCGCGCGCGTCGGGCCGCTTCATCACGTTCATCGCGAGCGCGGCGTCCGCGACGCTCATCGTGTGCGGCCCCAGGTGCGCCACCGTGCCGAATGGCGACAGCGGATAGGCCGGCACCCGGCCGAAGCTCGGCTTCAGGCCGAAGTTGCCGCAGAAGGCGGCGGGAATGCGGACGCTGCCGGCGCCGTCGGTGCCGATGGCGATGGGGCACAGCCCGGCGGCGACCGCGGCCGCGGTGCCGCCCGACGAGCCGCCCGCGGTCTTGGCCAGGTCCCACGGATTGCGGGTGATGCCCGTCAGCGGCGAGTTGGTCTCGCCCTTGCAGCCGAACTCCGGCGTGGTGGTCTTGCCCAGCAGCACGGCGCCGGCTTCGCGCAGTCGGGCCGTCACCGGCGCGTCGATCTCCCACGGCTGGCCGGGATCGATGCTGCGCGAGCCGCGCAGGGTGGGCATGCCGCGGGTGAGGATCAGGTCCTTGATCGCGACCGGCACGCCGTCCAGCGGCCCGCAGGGCGCGCCGCGCGACCAGCGCTGCTCGCTCGCGCGCGCGCTGGCCAGCGCCGGCGCCTCGTCGATCCAGCAGAACGCCTTGAGCAGCGGATCGAGCTCGCGAATGCGGGCGAAAAACGCCCGCGTGGTCTCGACCGGCGAGGCGCGTTGGGTACGGTACAGATGCAGCAGCTCGGTCGCCGAGCACCGCGTGAGATCGGACATGACGGTCTCTCCCTGGAGCCGCCCATGATGCGCGCGCGCTGCGCCGCGCGTCGCTGGTGTTAGCCCTAGGCGCCGGGGGCTAGGGCCCGTACGTGGTGCCGGGCGCGCCCGGCGCATGCGGGCGCTGGGCCTGGTCGGACGGCGCGCCCCCCGCGGGCGACGGCGCCTTGGCCGCGGGCCCATCCGTGGGGGCAGCGTGCTCGTCCTTGCCGTTGGGCGCCGGCTGCGAATTCCTGGCGCCGCCCAGGATGCGGCCGAGCAGGCCCGGCTTCTTCGATGGATCCTTCGCCTCCGGCGGCTGCGCCATCACGGCGATGCGAGCGGCCTGGTACGCGGAGGCGGCCTCCCGCAAGGCGGGTCCGCAATTCGCGTCCTTGCCCGGCCCGGTTTCGACCGTGGCAGCCAATGCCAGCAGCGGATTGACCGCCCCCAGCGCCAGCGCCAGGCCACCGCGCGCCGCCAGCGCGCCCTTGTCCGGGCCGGCCTTCGGCTGGCCGAAGGTGCCGGCGATCTTCAGCGGCGAGCGCAGGCTGAGGATGCTCATGTCCTTCGGATAGGGCCGCAAGGTGATGTCCATGGCCTCGTTGGCCAGGCTCACCTGGCCGTTGCCGTAGATCACGGTGTCGCTGGTGTCCAGCACCAGGGCCCGGGTGGTCATCAGGCCCTTGTCGACGTCGAACGCGGCCGCCGCGCAACGCAGCTCCACGTTCTTGTCGCCTTCCACGAAGAACTTGATGATCTCGCCGCCGTCGATGCCGGCGACCTCCATCAGCAGGTTGCTGATCTCGCCGCGTCCCATCAGCAGCGCGACGGCGCCCGAGGAACTGGCCAGCATGTGCGCCACCGAGTTGCCCCGGCCCTTGAGGTCGATGTCGCCGTGAATCTTGCCGAAGCTGGCCTTGGTCAGCTTCGCCGTCGGGAACAGCCGGTTCAGCTCGAGCGAGCGCGCGTCGAGATGGACCTCGGCCACCGCGGGGTTGGCGCCGCCGTCGATGCGGATGCGACCGGCCAGGCTGCCGCCGGCGACGCCGACGTCCATGGGATCGAGGTTCAGCACGCCGTCCTTGAGGCGCACGTGCACCGTCATGCGATCCAGCGGCAACTGCTTCACGTGCGAGATCCTGGCGGCGCGATAGGTCACGTCGCTGTTCATCTTGCGCAGCCGCTCGACGTCCAGCAGCGCCGTCGGCAGCACCTTGCGGCCGCCGTCCTGCGCCGGCGACGCCGCCCGCAGCGGCTTGGAGCGGTCGCCCTTGACCTGCGGCAGCGCGGCGGCGCTGCGCGGCTGCTCGTCCAGGCCCACCAGCGGCGCGAGGTCGTCGAAGTCGAGCGCTTTCGATTCGAGCTTGCCGGTGAGCAGCGGCACCTCGCGGGCGCGGTCGAAGGCGAGTTCGCCATGCAGGTCCGAGTTGCCGAGCTTGCCGTTGATGCCGGCGATGCGCCACACCTCGCCTTGCTTGGCCAGTTGCCCTTGCAGCGAGTAGCGCGGCGTCGCGGGCAGCACCAGGCCGACCAGCTTGTACAGCTCCTGCAGGTCGCGGCCCTGGATGCTGAAGCTGGCGTTGGCGCCATCCAGGGTCGCCAGGCTCGCGACCGAGCCCTTCGCGCGCAGCGTCGTGTTGGCGGCCGTCGCTTCGATCTCAGCCGGGAACGGGCGCTGCAGCGGGCCGCGCAGGTACAGCACGTTGCCGGTGCGGCCCTTGGCCGCGAAGCTTTCCTTCTGCCAGGTGCCCTTGGCCGTGAAGCTCAATGGCAGGGCGCCACCCTCGGTGCCCGGCGCCGGGGCGCCGCCGTTGGCCTGGTCCTTGCCGGCCGCCGGTGCGGTGAAGCGCAACGGACCGTCGATCGCGAACCGGGTGTGGATATCGGCACCGTGGGCCGGCGCGACGAAATGCACCGTTCCCTCGTCCACCACCAGGGCCCCGATGTCGGGCAGGTTGGCGGGGTCCTTGGTGTCGCGCCCCATCGACCAGCTGCGGCGGCCGTCGGGCTCGATCTGCAAGCCCAGCTGCGGCCTGGTGAACCGGATCAGCGGCAGCACGATCCGGCGCTTGAGCAGCGGCAGCAGTTCGACGTCGATCTCCGCGCCGTCGGCCTTGACCAGCAGCGGGTCACGCGCCCATTCGGGATTCGCAAATTCGATGCCGTCGGCCACGATCCGCGTCGTGCGCCCGAGCTTCACGTCCAGCCGGCGGGTGATCTCGAAGTGGCGCCCGGTCCGCTCGCTCACGTAGCGATTCAGGGGGCCGCGCAGCACGTCCCAGGGAAAGAAGGCGATCAGCAGCGCGAGCGCCGCCAGCAGCACGGCGATGCCCAGGACGATCTTGAGCCACAGCGGGTGGCCGAGCGATGGTTCATGGGTCGCGGCGCCGTCCATGCGATGCGGTCAGCGCGCGGCGTGGGCCGGCGCGCTCGGTTCGTGCCACGAGCGGTGCACCACCAGCACCTGGCGCTCGCCCGCGGACGGCTGTTGTGGCGCCGGCTGCGGCTCGCCCAGCGCCAGCAGGGCTGCTGCCATCAGCGTGCCGAAGAAGATCATGGCGGATTGAAGCAGCAGTCTCATGGCGTGGTTCCTGTGGCAGTCCAGTGTGCGCAAGCCACGCGCCGTGCCTGGTCGGTTGGTCACGGCTCCTCCTGTCAGCCCGGACCTACGCCGG
Source organism: Ramlibacter sp. (assembly GCF_035554825.1). Classification (GTDB taxonomy): domain Bacteria; phylum Pseudomonadota; class Gammaproteobacteria; order Burkholderiales; family Burkholderiaceae_C; genus Ramlibacter. The sequence continues at coordinate 53,873 of NZ_DATMHS010000103.1, forward strand.
GACTGTAGGATTCATCCTACCGGGCCCTGTACGCTGCACTGGCAGAATGCAAGAGTGGGGGCCCCAGGAGCGACCTCCGGTCTTGCGCTCGCGACAACGACATCAACACCGTGAAGCCCTTCCAGCCCTGATCCGACCAGCTGTGGAATTGCGCACCTACATCGTCGAAGACAATGCCACGATCCGCGAGAACCTGATCGGTGCGCTGGAAGAACTCGCATCCATCAAGCCGCTCGGGTGGGCGGAGACGGAGGGCCAGGCCACCGACTGGCTGGGTCAGCACCGCGGCGGCTGGGACCTCGCCATCGTCGACCTGTTTCTCAAGCAGGGCAGCGGACTGGGCGTCCTGGAAGCGTGCCGCGGACGCGACGCCGGGCAGCGGGTGGTGGTCCTGAGCAACTACGCCACCACCGACATGCGCAAGCGCTGCATGCAGCTGGGCGCCGATGCCGTCTTCGACAAGTCGAACGAGATCGACGCCCTGGTCGAGTACTGCATCCTGCAGACCGAAGGATCGCGGCCGGATGCCTGAATTCGGCTCAGTCGATCAGTTTGTTCTTGAGCGCGTAGTAGGTGAGATCGCTGTTCGAAGCGAGGCTCATTTTTTCCATCAGGCGCGTGCGGTACGTGCTGACGGTCTTGACGCTCAGGGAGAGGGCCTTGGCGATGTCGCCGGCGGTCTCGCCCTTGGCGAGCTTGAGGAACACTTGGAATTCACGTTCGGACAGCTGCTCGTGGGGCGCCCCGCCTTCCTTGCGATTGAGCTGCTGCGCAAGCAGTTCGGCGACGGCCGGCGAGATGTAGCGCCGGCCCAGGGCGATGGTGCGGATCGCGTTGACGATCTCCATCGGCTCGCATTCCTTGTTGAGGTAGCCGCTCGCGCCCTGGCGAATCAGGTTCATCGCGTAGTGTTCCTCGGGATAGCCCGACAGGATCAGGATGCCGACGTCCGGCGCCTTGGCGCGGATCATGCCCAGCGCGTCGATGCCGCTTTGTCCGGGCATCGACAGGTCCATCACCAGGACATCGAGTTCCGTGGTGCGCACCAGATCGATCGCTTCGCGGCCGCTCGCGGCCTCGCCCACCACCCGCAGGTCGACCTGTTCGGAGAAGAACTGTTTCAGCCCCGAACGGACGATGGCGTGGTCATCGACAATGCCGACTTTGATCATGTGTGTCCTCTTTCGCGTCTAGTTTGGAGCATTGTGCCCAACTTTCAACTCAAAAGACCTACCCTTCGGTCATGATTATTCTGGATTTTAGGCACAACGAGCGGAGGCCCGCATGAGATTCATGCGTTTCTTCTCCATGCCGAAAATGGGGATCAGCCTGGCGCTCGCGCTGCTGGCAGCGTGCGTTCTCATCGGCATCAACGAAACCGGTTTCACCCAGTCCACCAAGGCCCTCGACAACATCGCCGATGCTTCCCGCACCCGCGCATCGCTCAACCGGGTGCTGCAGCACGTGCTCGACGCCGAGACCGGCTCGCGCGGCTACCTGCTCACGGGGGACCCGCGCTATCTCGAACCCTACAACGCCGCCGTCGCCGAAATCGGCCAGCAGCTCGATGCGCTGCGCACCATCTACGCCCCCAACGCCGACGAGTACGCCGTCCTGGGCCAGCTCACCCGCAACGTGCAGCGCAAGCTGGCCGAGATGGACCTGTCGGTGCGGATGCGCAAGCAGGGCAACGAGGACGCCTGGAAGTTCGTGCTGATGACCGACGTCGGCAAGGAGCACATGGATGCCATCCGCGAGCAGGCGACCAAACTGATCAACTCGTCGACGGCGCGCATGGAAGTCAGCCAGGTGCAGGTGCGCCGCTCCCTGCTGCTTTCGCGCATCGGCATCGCGGCGGTCGCCATGGCCGGCCTGCTCGCCTTCTATCTGTATCTGCGCCAGACGACGGCGCTGGAGCGCGCCGGCGAACAGCAGCAAAAGATCCTGCAGCAGGAACGCGACCTGCTCGAGCGCCAGGTGCGCGAGCGCACCGCGACGCTGGCCGAACTGGCCACCCACTTGCAGCAGGTGCGCGAAGAAGAGCGCGGGCACCTGGCGCGCGAACTGCACGACGAGCTCGGGGCCCTGCTGACGGCGGCCAAGCTCGATGTCGCGCGGCTCAAGTCCCGACTGGGCACACCCGTCACGCCGGAGGTGTCGCAGCGGCTTCAGCATCTGAACGAAGCGCTCAACAGCGGCATTGCGTTGAAGCGCCGCATCATCGAGGACCTGCGGCCGTCGTCGCTGTCCAACCTGGGGCTCACGGCGTCGCTCGAGATCCTGGCACGCGAGTTCTCCGAGCGCTCGGGGATCGAGGTCACCTCCGAACTCGAACGGGTCGATCTCGACGAGCCGAGCCAGCTCACGGTGTACCGGCTGGTGCAGGAGTCGCTCACCAACGTGGGCAAGTACGCGGAAGCCAAGCACGTGGCCATCACGCTCCAGAACCACGAGAACCACGTGGAGGTCGAGATCGGCGACGACGGCAAAGGCTTCAATGTCACCGCCATCCGCCCGTCGACCCACGGCCTCGCCGGGATGCGGCACCGGGTCGAAGCGGCCGGTGGGCGGCTCACCGTGGTGTCGACCCCGGGCAAGGGCAGCCGGATCTCGGCCGTGCTGCCGAAGCAGGTGCTCACTGCGGCCTGAGTCCGGCCGAGTTTGTCCGAAAGCGCCGGTTTGCGCGTCAGCGCATTCCTACGTACGCCACCCCCGCCTACCGACATCCGGTCACGCCTGCCGCTGATCACTCGCGCTCGAGCGCGGGCACTACCCTTGCCGCAGGCGTCGCGGCGCCGCCATCAACCCGGCCGCGGCCCAAGGAGTTCCAGATGTTGCACTACGCCATTGTGTTCCTCGTGATCGCGCTGATCGCCGCCCTCTTCGGCTTCGGCGGCATTGCCGCGGGCGCGGTGGGCATCGCGAAGATCCTGTTCTTCGTGTTCGTGATCATGGCCATCGTCGCATTCGTCGTGAACTTCAGCCGCAAGGGTTAGGGCAGACAGCTTTCCACCATCCCACACAAGAGGAATCGCACCATGTTCTCCAGCAAACAACTCCATGCCTCCGCCGCCGGCGACGAGGCGCTCGGCGTGACGGAAAAAGCGCTCGGCACCACCAAGGAACTCGCCGCCCACGCGATCGACCGGGTGCGCGGCCTGGGCAGCGAGGTGAAGGGCTATGCGTCGCGTGGCGTCAGCACCATGGGCGACGCGACCAGCGTCGCCAGCCGCCAGCTGGGCCAGTACGCCAAGGCCACCGGCCGCTACGTGAGCGACGAGCCGGTGAAGTCCGCCCTGATCGCCGCCGCCGTCGGTGCCGCCGTGACGGCACTGGTGCTGGCGCTGCGTCGCAACAGCAAGCGCTACTACTACTGACACCCGCGCCCGAGGCCCGCATGGTCCATCCCATTTTTTCGGTGCTGATCACCCGACCCGAACTGGTCATGGACCACGTCGCGGGCTACGCGGCGCTCGTGCAGGAAGAGGCGTCCAGCGTCGGCCTGGAGGTTGCCAAGCGCGTGATCGCCTGGGGCGTCGCCGTGCTGGGCCTGATCGTGTTCCTGGTGCTGGCGGGCGTGGCCGTGATGCTCGGGGCGACCCAGGGCTTCCACTGGTCGCTGGTGCTCACGCCCGCGGTCGCCCTGGCGGTCTCGGCGATCGCCTGGAACGTCGCGCGCCAGCGGCTGCCGGCCAAGGCCTTCACCGAGCTGCGGGCCCAGCTGGACGCCGACGCGCAGGCACTGCGCACGATCGGAGCGCGCACATGAGCGGCGCGGCGACGCGCTGCACCCTCCTGCCGGCATGCTGCCGGCCGCCAGCCAACTCCTTCGCCCGGCGCGGGAGGGCCCGATGAGCAATGCCTCCGACAAGCTGGCCCAGACCCGGCTGGCGATCATCGCCCACCTGCACAGCCGCGAGCGCCACCACGAACGGCGCGGCAGCGATCACTACGACGACGCGGCGGCCCAGGAAGGCGCGGGCGGCCAGGAGCGGCGCTGGGGCCGACGTGGGTCGAGCGACGGCGAATCGCGCCATCGCAGCGCGGGCGGCTGGCTCGGTCACCTCCGGCACGTGGTGCGCACCTGGTGGCGGCACCACCCGGCGAGCATGGGCCTGGAGCTGGTGACGCCGGTCCTGTCCAACTACGCGTCGCGCAAGCCGGTGCAGTACCTCGGCATCGCGGCCGCGGTGGGCGCGGTCGTGATGCTGGCACGGCCGTGGCGGCTGATTTCGGTCACCGGCCTGGTCGTGGCGATCGTGAAGTCGTCGCAGCTGTCGAGCGTCGTGATGTCGGCGATGGCGGGCGCCGACTACGGCAAGGACGGCGAGCCGCCGGTATGAGATCAGGCAAGCCGGAGCGCGTGGTGCCGTCGCCCCGGGGAGTTCAATTGGGAAGCTTCGGCACCGACCATCATTTCAACGCAACAAGGAGAAGATCATGATCACCACCAAATACGCACGCGCGTTCGCATTCGCCCTGGTGGCCGGGGCCACCGTCCTGAGCACGGGCTGCTCGGTCATCCGCGGCCAGGAATCGGTCGGCGCCTACGTCGACGACACCACGATCACGGCGGCCGTGAAGGCCAAGTTCGTCGAGGACAAGACCGTCGACGCCGGCGCGATCAAGGTGCAGACCCTCAACGGCACCGTGCAGCTGTCCGGTTTCGCGAAGTCCAACGCGGAGAAGGCCAAGGCCGAATACATCGCGCGCAACACCAAGGGCGTGCGCGAGGTGCAGAACCACCTGACGGTCCGTCCCTGAGGCGACGCGCGGGGCTGCGGCCCCGCCGCACGGAGGCAGGCGAGCGGCCCACGGGGGCGCGCCTGCCTTTTCTCATGGGCGAGCGCATCCGATGAAGACGTTCCGTTGCGGCCACTGCGGCCAGCCGCTGTTTTTCGAGAACGTGCAGTGCCTGCGCTGCGGCAGCGCGGTGGCGTTCCTGCCGGACCGGCTGGCGCTGGCGGCGATCGAGCCGGCGCCGGGCGCCGCCGAGGGCCTGTGGCGCCAGCGCGGCCGCGGCCAGGCCGGCGGCCGCGCCTATCGCCTGTGCCGCAACCACGGCGAGCACCAGGCCTGCAACTTCGCCGTGTCGGCCGACGATCCGAACCCGCTGTGCGTCTCCTGCCGCCAGACGCGGCTCCTGCCGGACCTGTCGCTGCCGGACAACCACCAGCGCTGGTATCGCATCGAGATGGCGAAGCGGCGCCTGTTCTACACCCTGGCCAAGCTGGGCCTGGTCGCCGTGGAGCCGCCCGGCGGCCGGCGCGACGGCCCGATCTTCGAATTCCTCGCGGACCTGCCCGGCCATCAGGTGCTCACCGGCCATTGCGATGGCGTGATCACCCTGAACATCGCCGAGGCGGACGACACCGAGCGGGTGCGCCGCCGGGTCGCGCTGCACGAGCCGTATCGCACCTTGCTCGGTCACCTGCGCCACGAATCCGGCCACTATTACTGGGACCGCCTGATCCGCGACGGCGATCGCCTGGACGCGTTCCGCGCGATGTTCGGGGACGACCGCCTCGACTACGGGGAGGCGCTGGACCGCTACTACGCCGCCGGCGGCGCGGCGCCTGGCTGGCAGCAGCAGTACGTCACGGCCTATGCCACCGCCCATCCCTGGGAGGACTGGGCCGAGACCTGGGCCCACTACCTGCACATGGTGGACCTGCTGGAAACCGCGGCCTCGTACAGCACGCGGCTGACGGTGCCGGGCGACGGCGCGGAAGCAGAAGCGGTCGCGAATCCGTTCGGCCGGGGCGCGGGCGATTTCGGCCAGCTCGTCGAGCAGTGGATCCCGCTCACGCTGCTGGTCAACAGCCTGAACCGCAGCCTGGGACATGACGATGCCTACCCGTTCGCGCTGAGCCCCGGGGCGCTGGACAAATTGCGCTTCGTCCACGACGTGATCCACGCCGCGCCGCCGCCGGCCGGGTCGCGCGGCGAAGGCGCCGCGCCGACATGAGGCCGAGCGCGGCCTGAAAAAGCCAGGGCCACCCCACGGTGGCCCAGCAGCGCCTGGCGGGCGGCCTCAGCTGGCCTTGATGGTCAGCTGGTTGTTCACCGAGGTCACGCCCTTGACGCGGTGCGCCACTTCGGTCGCCCGCTCCTTGGCGCTGGCCGTGGGCGCCGGGCCGCTCAGGGTGACCACGCCGTTCTGCGTGTCGACGTCGATCCGCAGCGCGCTCAGCTCCTTGTCCGCGACCAGGGCCGCGTTCACCTTGGCGGTGACGGAGGCATCGTCGACCTTGTCGGCCGCGGCGCTGCCCAGCGCCCGGGTCTTGTCGGCCGCCGCCGCGCCCATGGCCCGGGTGTCGTCGGCTGCCGCCGCGCCCATGGCCTTGGTGCTTTCGGCGGCCCGGTCGGCCGCGGCGCCGGCACTGGCCGTGGCGTCACGCGCCTCGCGACGCGCGCCCTGCGCCGTCTGGCCGGCCCGCGTCGACGCTTCGTTGCGCTCGGCCGCGGTGCGCTCGTCGGCGCGATCGCAGCCGGCGAGCCCCAGCAGCAACGCTGCCGCGGAGATCGCGAGCAATGGCTTGCGGTGGATGGTCTTCATGGGGAACTCCTCTGTCTCGAATGGTGACGAACCGGGGCCTTGCACCCCGCAACGTTCCACTCTAGTCAGCGCACCCCAGCCGTGCCGTCGGAGCGCTCCGAAGCAGCTGTAGGAGAAGGCGAGGAATCGCGCTCCATGTCGCGCAGGATGCGGTCCAGGCGCGTCGACAGCTGCTCCGTGGACAACTGCTCGCGGAACCGCTCCACCATCAGCGGCAAGCTCATCGGGCTGGGATGCCGCAGCGGCGCGTGCTCCAGGGCCCTCGACAGGATTCGTTCGAGCGTGGCTCGCAGGCGCGACAGCTCCAGCTCCTGGCTCAGCACTTCGTGCTGGGCCTGGCTGAGCAGCAGGTTGCCGCGGTCGTACTTGCGGAACACTTCGAAGAACAAGCCGCTGGATGCCTGCAGCTGGCGCGCGCTCTTCGGCTGGCCGGGGTAACCCGAGAACACCAGCCCGGCCACGCGCGCGATCTCGCGAAAGCGGCGCTGCGCCAGCTCGGTCGAATTGAGCGAGGCCAGCACGTCGCTCAGGAGATCCTCGGTGGTGAACACCGCGCGGCTGGTCACCGGGGCGAGGTCGATCGGCTCGGCGCTGACCAGTTCGAATCCGTAGTCGTTCACCGACATGCTGAAGGTGTTGGGCCGATCGCGCGCGAGGCGCCAGGCGAGCAGGCTGGCCAGCCCCAGGTGCACATGGCGGCCGGCAAACGGATAGAGATACACATGGTGGCCTTCGCGCGAGTGGAAGGTCTCCAGCAGCACGGCCTGCGGGGTCGGAATGCGCGACAGCCGCGCCTGCGTTTCCAGCATCGGACGGGCGGCCTGCAGTTCGGGCTCGACGAAGTCGCCGCGCGCGGCCCGCTGCATCATCTCCAGCACGGCGTCGCCCATTTCGGTGGACAGCGCCATCTTGCTGCCCTGCCAAGTCGGCACGGTCCCCTTGTTCCTGGTGGCCTTGCGCACGTACGCGGCCATCTCGCGCACCCGCACGAACTCGAGCAGGCGGCCGGCGAAGAAGAAACAGTCGCCGCGCCGCAGCCGGGCGATGAAGCCTTCCTCGATGGTGCCGATGTGGCCGCCGGTGAGCCACTTGACCTGCATCGCCGCGTCGCTGACGATGGTGCCGATGCCGAGCCGGTGGCGCTTGGCGATCTGGCGGTCCGGGACGCGGTAGACGCCCTGCTCGTCGGCGGCGATCCGGTGGTAGTCCGGATAGGCGGTGAGGCTGTCGCCGCCGCGTTCGCAGAACGCCAGCGCCCATTCGAATTCGGCACGCGTGAGCTCGCGATAGGCCCAGGCCGTGCGCACCTCCTCGTACAGCTCCTCCGGCCGGAAGCCGCCCCCCAGCGCCACCGTGACGAGGTGCTGGACCAGCACGTCGAGCGGCTTGTCGGGCGAGGAGCGGTCCTCGATGCGGCCGGCATGGACCGCCTCGCGCGCGGCGGCGGCCTCGATGATCTCCATGGTGTTGGTCGGCACCAGCGTGAGCCGGCTGGCGCGACCCGGGGCGTGGCCGCTGCGGCCGGCGCGCTGCATCATGCGGGCCACGCCCTTGGGCGAGCCGATCTGCAGCACGCGCTCGACCGGCAGGAAATCGACGCCCAGGTCCAGCGACGAGGTCGCGACCACCGCGCGCAGCCGGCCTTCCTTCAGCCCCTGCTCCACCCAGTCACGGGTCGACTTGTCGATCGAGCCGTGGTGCAGCGCGATCTCGCCGGCCCAGTCGGGCCGGGACTCCAGCAGCAACTGGTACCAGATCTCGGCCTGCGAGCGCACGTTGGTGAAGACCAGCGTGGTGCCGGAGCGGGCGATCTCGTCCACCACCGGCTGCTGCATGCGCGCGCCCAGGTGCCCGGCCCACGAGTACTTGCCGGGGTCGGGCGGAATCAGCGTGTCGATGACGATGTCCTTCTCGATCTTGCCCTGGACCAGCACCGGCGCGGGCGCCGCGGCGCGCTGCCCCGGCTGGCAGAGGGTGGCCATCGCGGTCTGCAGGTTGCCGAGCGTGGCGCTGAGGCCCCAGGCGACCAGCCGCGGGTTGAGCCGCCAGAGCCGCGCCAGGGCCAGCTGCGCCTGCACGCCGCGCTTGCTGCCGATCAGCTCGTGCCATTCGTCGACCACCACGAACTCGACTGGCGCCAGTTCCTCGGGCGCGTGCGGGCGCGTGAGCATCAGGCTCAGCGACTCGGGCGTCGTCACCAGCACGGTGGGAAAACGGCGGTCCTGCCGCGCCCGCTCGGCGCTGGGCGTGTCGCCGGTGCGCTGGCCGATGGTCCAGTCGGGCGCCAGGTCCCGCAGCGGCTGCGCCAGGGCGCGCGTGGTGTCCGAGGCGAGCGCCCGCATCGGGGTCAGCCAGATCACCCGCAGCGGCTGCGCGGCCCCGGGGTCGTGCCGCCGCAGCAAGGCCTGCAACATGGCCAGCCAGACCGCATAGGTCTTGCCCGAGCCGGTGGTCGCGTGGAGCATCCCGCTGCGCCCCTGCGCCACGGCGTCCCACACCTGCTGCTGGAACGGGAACGCCTGCCAGCCCCGACCGGCGAGCCAGTCCGCCACGGTCGATGCGGTCTTCGGCGAGGGGCCGGGTACTGCGGCAGGCATGGAAAGCGGCACGGAGATGTCGGGCCATCGATTGTGGCGGGATCCGGCGCTGCCCGGGCCGGCCCGGCGGCAGCGAGCCGTGGCGACGGCGCCATGCGCCCCTCACGCCGGCATGCGGCGCGCGGCCAGGCGCCCCGAGGGTGCATCACGCGGTGAGGATCCAGCCCTCCAGCGGATCGAGGGTGTCCGGCAGTCCGTACCAGGGCGCGCCATGGCGCTGGGCCCAGGCAGCCTGGATCAGGCACAGCACGGCGTCCAGACGGTCGCCGCTCGCGTCCTGCACCAGCGCGTCGTGCTGCGCATGGGTGAGCTTCAGCCGCAGGTTCAGGCGGGTGTGGCCCTGCTCCAGCCCCGTGACCAGGTCCTTGCGCGCGATCAGGCGATCGGGCGTCTGCCTGGCCCTCTCGTCGCTCTTGTAGCTGCGGCGCCCGAGCAGCTCGCGCGCCAGCAGCCCCGGATAGGCCTCCAGCGCCACGCGGCGCGGATCGCCCTCGTGCAGCCCCGGGATGTGGACGCCGGCGCGCAGCAGCCGCGGCAGCGCGGCGTGCAGCATGTATGCCACCGGCGGGTTGACCCATTTCATCGACGGGCTGGAGCCGGCGAGCTTGTCGAAGGCGCGATTGGCAAACTTGGCGCCTGCCGGCCGGCCATCGCAGAACCGGGCGAAGGTGGTTCGGATCTCGCCCCGCGAGAGGCTCGCGTAGTGCTCGATGCAGGCGCGCCACTGCACCGGCCAGCGCAGCTGCTCCACCAGCTCGCGCGGCAGCCCGAACGGGAAATCGAAGCCGCCGACCCAGTCGCGCGGCTGCGCCAGCCAGGCTTCGAAGGCATCCAGGGTCTCCAGCAGTTCGATGCGTTCGAGCACCACCCGGCCGGCGCGCTGGTTTCCCAGCGCCAGCACGATCGGCTTGCGGCGCGTCGGGGCGCTGGAGAAATCGCAGCCGACCAGCAGCGGCTGCGCCGCGCTCAGGGCTGGCCGCACTCCACCACCACGTTGCCGGTCGCCTGGCCCCACTCCACCAGTTCGTGCGCCTCGGCGATGCGCGCCAGGGGGAAGCGGGCCGCGACGTTGTGCCGCAGCGCCCCGCGGCGCAGCCAGTCGCCGACATGGGCCTGGGCCTGGGCGCGGTCGGCCGGCGGCAGCTCGTAGACGATGAAAAAGCGCAGCCGCACGTTGTTGAGGATCAGGGGGAAGAACGGCAGCTTGAACTCGCCCGCGCCGCTGCCGTAGACGACGATGTCGCCGCCCGGCTTGAGCACCTGCAGGTCGAGCGCCGCATTGGCCGCGATGTCGACCTCGATGATGCGGTCCACCCCGGCGCCGCCGGTCGCGGCGCGGACCCGCTCGGCGGCGTCGCCGCTGCGGTAGTCGACGGCCAGATCGGCGCCGGCGTCCAGCGCCAGCCTGGCCTTGGCGTCGCTGCTCACCGTCGAGATGACCTGCCGCGCGCCGAGCAGCCGCGCGCACTGGATGGCGTAGTGGCCCACCGCGCCGGCACCGCCGGCCACCAGCACAGAACGGCCGACGACGCCGCCATCCACGGCCGCCGCCTGGTAGGCGGTCAACGCCGGAATGCCCAGGCAGGCGCCGGCGTCGTAGCCCACGTTGTCGGGCAGGTGCACCGCCTGCGGCGCCGGCAGCACCACGTATTCGGCGGCCGTGCCCCAGGCCCGCTTCCAGGCGCCGTTCCAGAGCCAGACGCGCTCGCCGACACGCGGCGCCGCCACGCCGGTGCCGACCGCGTCGACGATGCCGGCGCCGTCGCTGTGGGGCACGATCCGGGGAAACGGCAGGACCTTGTTGCGCAGGCCGGCGCGGCCTTTCACGTCGGAGGGGTTGACGCCGGAACACACCACGCGCACCCGCACCTCGCCCGGGCCGGGCTGGGGCAGTTCCATCTGCCCGAGGTGCAGGACTTCACGCGCCGGGCCGGTGGCTTCGTAGAACGCAGCTTGCATGTCAGATCCCTCCCGCGTGATTGGTGTGCCAACGATTGTTGAACGCAGAGGCCGCAAAGAGGACGCAAAGGACGCAGAGAAATCCCCGCATCGGTTTGCCACCGCCCTCGTCTCCCGTCTCCTCTGCGTTCGCTGCGTCTCCTCTGCGCCCTCTGCGTTCAAGGAGCGCATCGGATGCGAGGGTGCAGCTCAAGGCGGGAAACGCGACGCTACACCCGCCCGCACACGGCCGCCGTGGCGGCGAGGTCGACCAGCAGCGCCAGCGACACGGCGCCCGACAACGAATACGGGTCGAGCTCGGGCCGTTCCGAGTATTTCAGCAGCTGGGTGTGATTGGACTTGGAGATGTTGACCTGCCCCATGCTCCAGCCGCCGAAGCGCCGCTCCAGGATTTCCTCGTAGTGCAGCAGCGTCACGTCGCGATGCCGGGCGTCGCGCACGATGTCGCCGTACAGCTGGTTCACCTGCTCGCGGCCGCCCTCGATGCACTGCAGGAAGATGCCGCCGCCGTGGCAGAGCACGCCGGTGATGCCGTGGGCCGGGTTGTGCTCGCGCGATTGCGCCAGGATCGATTCGATGGCCTCCGGGCTGGCATCCACCGCCCGGCTGGCATAGAGCAGTCGCACCAACATGGCTAGTCCTTCCGCGGCACCAGGGCCAGGAATTCGCGGCGCAGGGCCGGGTCCTTCAGGAACACGCCGCGCATGACGGAGGTGAGCATCCTGGCGTCCATGTCCTTCACGCCCCGCCAGGCCATGCAGTAGTGGCTCGCTTCCATCACCAGCGCCAGCCCGTCGGGCTGGGTCTTTTCCATGATCAGGTCGGCCAGCTGCACCACCGCCTCTTCCTGGATCTGCGGCCGCCCCATCACCCACTCGGCCAGCCGCGCGTACTTGGACAGGCCGATCACGTTGGTGTGCTCGTTGGGCATCACGCCGATCCAGAGCTTGCCGATCACCGGGCAGAAGTGGTGGCTGCAGGCGCTGCGCACCGCGATCGGGCCGACGATCATCAGCTCGTTGAGGTGCTCCGCGTTCGGAAACTCGGTGATCGTCGGCGGCTTCACGTACCGGCCCCGGAACACCTCGCTCACGTACATCTTGGCGACCCGGCGGGCGGTGTCGGCGGTGTTGTGGTCGCTTTCGGTGTCGATCACCAGGCTGTCGAGCACGCCCTTCATCTTGGACTCGACTTCCTGCTGCAGCGCCTCCAGCTCGCCCGGTTCCAGGAACGCGGCGATGTTGTCGTTCGCATGGAAGCGCTTGCGCGCCGCCAGGATGCGCTGCCGGATCTTCACCGACACCGGGGTCCCGGCGTCGGGGTTGGATGCGTCGGATGCGTCCATGGAGTGTTCGGCCTTCATCAGCATGCCAAATGCTAACACCGGGGCCCGGACGCGGCGGCCGCCCGGCCCGGCCGCCACGACGGCGCAGCGGCTATGCGCCCAACAGCGCCTCCAGGTCCTGCAGCGTGTTGGCCTCGTGCAGCGGCTTGTCGAAGCGGATGCGCAACATGCGCGGGAAGCGCACGGCGATGCCGCTCTTGTGCCGCCCGCTGCGGTTGATGCCTTCGAAGCCCAGCTCGAACACCAGCGACGGCCGCAGGCTGCGCACCGGACCGAACTTTTCCACCGTGCTCTTGCGGATGATCGCGTCCACCTGCCGGAATTCCTCGTCCGTCAGCCCGGAATAGGCCTTCGCGAAGGGCACCAGTTGCAGGCTGCCCGGGACGGCCGGTTCCTTGCGGCCGATCGCCCCGAGCACCGCCTCCACCTCGTCCTTGTCCGCCGGCGGCCGGTTCCAGACGGCGAAGGTGTAGTCGGTGTAGACCGAGGCGCGGCGGCCGTGGCCGGGCTGCGCGTACACCAGCACGCAATCGATCGTCATCGGGTCGATCTTCCACTTCCACCACAGGCCCTCGGCCTTGGTGCGGCCGGTTCCGTAGGCCGCATCGATCCGCTTGAGCATGAAGCCCTCGACCCCCAGCTCGCGCGAGCGCTCGCGCCGCTGCGCGAAGGCGAGCCAGGAAGCCGCCGTCTCCAGCGGCGACAGCTTCAGCCGGGTGGGCGCCAGCAGCGCTTCCAGGCGGACGCGCCGCTCGCGCTGCGGCAGCGCCCGCACATCCTGGCCGTCCTGTTCCAGCAGGTCGTACGCCATGAAGGTGACCGGCGCCTCCGCCAGCACCTTCCGGCTCAGGTTCTTGCGGCCGATGCGCTGCTGCAGCAGGGCGAACGGCGCCGGCCGGCCGATCCAGGTGCCGGCCGGCTCGGCCGGCTCGTCCTGCCACACCAGGATCTCGCCGTCGAGCACCGTGCCGTCCGGCAGGCTCTGCGCCAGTTCGACGATTTCCGGGAAGCGCTCGGTCACCAGCTCCTCGCCGCGCGACCAGACCCACACCCGCCCGGCCCGCTTGATCACCTGGCCGCGGATGCCGTCGTATTTCCACTCCACCTGCCATTCGCCGACGTCGCCCAGGCGCGACGCGAATACTTCCGGCGGCGCGTCGAGCTGGTGGGCCAGGAAGAAGGGATAGGGCTGGCCCTCGTCCTGCGGACCGGGCGCGCCGGCCCCGGCGGCGGCGACCAGGCTCAGGTAGCGTTCCGGCGTCGGCATCACCTTGCCGTCGGTGTACCCCATCATCCGTTGCGCCACCTGCTTGGCGTCGACCGCGGCATGCGCGGCCAGCGCGCGCTGCACCAGCAGCTTGCTCACGCCGACGCGAAAGCCGCCGCCGATCAATTTGGTCAGCAGAAAGCGCTCCTGCATGTCGAGCTCGCGCCAGTAGGAGGTCACCCGCTCGGCGATCTGCGCCTCGCTCGCGCCGCGCAGCGGCAGCAGCCGTTCCTCCACCCAGGCCGCCAGGCCCAGGTCGGTCACCTCGTTGCCGCGCGGCAGCACCAGCGCGATGGTCTCGGCGAGGTCGCCCACGGCCTGGTAGCACTCGTCGAACAGCCAGCCGGGGATGCCGGCGACCTGGCAGGCCAGCTGCGACAGGAAGCCCATGGGCACCACCTGGCGCGGCTTGCCGCCGGCCAGGAAGTAGACCGCCCAGGCCGCGTCGGCCGCCGGCGCCTGGGCGAAGTAGCGCTGCAGCGCGTCGAGCTTGGCGTTGGTCGACGTGGTCGCATCGAGTTCGGCAAACAGCTGCGAGAAGCGCTTCATGCGGCGTCGGGCTCCTGGGCGTCGGCCTCGACGGCGTCGCCGCCGTATTCGGTCTCGAACAACTCGCCGCGCAAGCCGTGCTCGCCGAGAAAGCGCGCCAGCACCGGTCCGCTGCCGTGCGTGACGATGATCCGCTGCGCGCCGGTCGCGTCGATGGCGGCGAGCAGCCCCGGCCAGTCGGCGTGGTCGGACAGCGCGAAGCCGCGGTCCCAGCCGCCACGCCGGCGGGTGCCGCGCACCTGCATCCAGCCGCTGGCGAAGGCCGTGCTGGCGTCGCCGAAGCGGCGCAGCCACGGGCTGGCGGCGGCGCTGGGCGGGCACACGACGAGCGCCCGCCGCAGGTCTGCCTTGTCCTTCACCTCGGTCACGTGCAGCGTGTCGGGCAGCGCCACGCCGGCGGCCCGGTACGCGTCGTTGAGCGGCTGCACGGCGCCGTGCACCACGATCGGGCCGATCGACGGGTCGACGCCGCTCAGGATGCGCTGGGCCTTGCCGAAGCTGTAGCAGGCCAGCACGCTGGCGCGGCCGGCCAGCACGTTGCGGCTCCACCAGTCGTTGATGTCGGCGAACAGCTCGTCGTCCGGGCACCAGCGGTAGATCGGCAGGCCGAAGGTGGATTCGGTGATGAACACGTCGCAGCGCACCGCCTCGAACGGCGCGCAGGTGGGGTCGGGCGCCACCTTGTAGTCGCCGCTGGCCACCCACACCCGGCCGCGATGCTCCAGCCGCACCTGCGCCGAACCGAGCACGTGGCCGGCCGGGTGCAGCGAGAGCGTGACGCCGTGGTGCACGACCCGCTCGCCATAGGGCAGCGTCTGCAGCGCGATGTCGCCCAGCCGGGCACGCAGCACCGGTTCGCCCGCGCGCGAGGCCAGGTAGCTGCCGTGGCCCACGCGCGCGTGGTCCGAGTGGGCATGGGTGATCACGGCGCGCGGCACCGGCCGCCACGGATCGATGAAGAAATCGCCGGCGGGGCAATAGAGCCCCTCGGGCCGCTGGACGATCAGGTCCTCGGTCGGTTCCACGGCCACCGCAGCTACAGGTACTTCTTGCCCTGGATCACCAGCGCCAGGCGCATCAGCGCCAGCGCGACGTGCTCCATGAAGCGCTGGCGCAGCGGCCGCCGGCCGTATTCGTCGGCGCTCATGGCGCGCCCCTCCTGGCGGATCGCCACCATGAGCCGCTGGCGCAGTTGTTCGGCGAACGGCCGGTCCTCGACCACCACGTTGGCCTCGCGCGCCAGCAGCAGGCTCAGCGGATCGAGGTTGGACGAGCCCACCGTGGACCAGCGGCCGTCGATCACCGCCACCTTCGCGTGCAGGAAGCTGGGCGAGTACTCGTGGATCTCGACGCCGGCGCGCAGCAGGGCGCCGTAGACCGGCCGCGCCGCGTAGTACTGCATGAAGTACTCGTAGCGCCCCTGCAGCAGCAAGCGCACCTTGACGCCACGCCCGGCCGCCGCGATCAGCGCCAGCCGCATCTTGCGGCCGGGCACGAAGTAGGCGTTGGCGATGATGATCTCCTCGCGCGCGCGGCCGATCGCCCGCCGGTAGGCCCGTTCGATGCGCGCGCGGTTGCGCAGGTTGTCGCGCAGCAGCAGCGCCGCCCTGGCCCGCGGCTGCGAATGGCCGGACGGGTAGCGCTTGCGCCGCGCGCGGCCGCCCTGGGAGGCGCGCAGCGCGTCCAGCGCGACCCCCAGCCTGGCCTGCCGGATGTCGCGCACCGCCTGCATGCGCCACCATAGGCGGCCCATGCTGGCCTCGGCCTCGGCCACCAGCGGCCCGGTGACGCGCACCGCGAAGTCCAGCCGGGGCGCCGCCAGCGGCCCGTGGTTCGGGTCGTGGAGGTCGTCCAGGATGTTGATGCCGCCGCAGAACGCCACGGCGCCGTCGACGACGCACAGCTTGCGATGCAGCCGCCGCCAGCTGCCGAGCCACAGCATGCCCAGCCAGCCGAGCGGCGCATAGACGCGCCAGCCGACCCCGGCGCGGTGCAGGCGCTCGCGCTGCCCGGCGCCGAGCGGCGGCGTGCCGAACCCGTCGACCACCACCTTCACGCTCACGCCGCGCTCGCCGGCGCGCAGCAGGGCGGCGACCACCAGTTCGGCCGAGCCCGTGAAATCGAAGATATAGGTCTCCAGCCGCACCTCGCGCTGGGCGGCGTCGATCGCCTCCACCAGCGCCGGGAACAGTTCGCCGCTGCCCTGGAGCAGCTGCACCTCGTGGCCGCTGCGGGGAGAGGAGGTGGCGTGCGACATGGCCGCGCCTAGAGCTTGAACTCCGCGATCAGTGGCAGGTGGTCGGACATGCGCCACCAGATGCGGCCGCGCGGCACGTGCACGCCGACCGGCTTGACGCCGCGCGCATACACGTAGTCCAGTTGCGTCAGCGGCAGCCGCGAGGGGTAGGTCAGCACCCGCTCGCCGTGGAAGTCGCGCAGGCCCAGCTGGCCCATCGCCGGCCGCAGCTTGCCGCCCCAATCGTTCAGATCGCCGGCGACCACCACCGGCGCCCGGCGCGGCACTTCGCGCTCGATGAACTGCCCCAGCTGCTCCACCTGGCGCACCCGGCTGCCGGCGATGAGACCCAGGTGCAGCACGATGACGTGCACCGTCTGGTTGTGCGCCCGCACCTCCACGTGCAGCAGGCCGCGCTGCTCGAAACGGTGGTCCGACATGTCCTCGTGGCCGTGCGACACGACCGGCCAGCGCGAGAGCAAGGCGTTGCCGTGCTCGCCGTGCCGGGTGGTGGCATTGGTCTGGTACACCGCCTGGTAGCCTTCGGGGCACAGGAACTCGGCCTGCGGCAGCGCGGGCCAGCGGGTGAAGTAGCGCTCCTCGCGCCGGTGCAGCTTGCGCACTTCCTGCAGGCACACCACGTCGGCATCGAGCTGCTCCACCGCGTGTCCCAGGTTGTGGATCTCCAGCCGGCGCGCCGGGCCGACGCCCTGCACGCCCTTGTGGATGTTGTAGGTGGCCACGCGCAGCAAGGGCATCGTCAGCGGCCCTCCCCTGCCCCCGCGGGTCGGGTCAGCGGCAGTGGCGGGCGGATGGTGCGCGAACTCATCGCGCAAATTGTGGCAGCAACAGGATCGCTTCGGCGTTGGACGGCGAGAAGCACGCGTCGGCCGCCGCGCGCCAAGGTAACCAGCGGTATCCCGTGTGTTCGCGCGGATTGAGCGTCACCGGCGTTCCGGCCGGCACGCACAGGCCGAACACGTGCTCGCTGTTGCGGGTGACGCCAGGCGCGTAGCGATGCAGCCACCGCGGATAGATGTCGTAGACGTTCTCCAGCGCCCAGTCGACCAGCCCGCGCTGCAGCGGCGTGCCCGGCGCGCAATCGATCCCGGTCTCCTCGAACACCTCGCGCGCCGCGGTCTCGGCCAGCGGCTCGTCCGCGCGGTCCTTGCTGCCGGTGACGGACTGCCAGAAATCGGGCGCGTCGGCCCGATTGATGAGCAGCACGTCGAGCTGGGGCGTGTGGATCACCACCAGGACCGACTCGGGGATCTTGAAGGGACGTGGCATCAATGACGAAAGGGCGCCGCAGCGCCCTTTCATTCTGCCGCACCGGCGGCTGCCTCAGGCCGCGGGTTGCGGATTGCGCAGGCGGATGTGCAGCTCGCGCAGCTGCTTTTCGTCGACCGGGCTCGGCGCCTGCGTCAGCAGGTCCTGCGCGCGCTGGGTCTTCGGGAACGCGATCACGTCGCGCAGCGATTCGGCGCCGGTCATCAGCATCACGAAGCGATCCAGGCCGATCGCGATGCCGCCGTGCGGCGGCGCGCCGTACTGCAGCGCGTCCAGCAGGAACCCGAACTTGGCCTGCGCTTCCTCCGGGCCGATCTTCAGGGCGCGGAACACCTTGCTCTGCACGTCCTCGCGGTGGATCCGCACCGAACCGCCGCCCAGCTCGATGCCGTTGAGCACCGCGTCGTAGGCCTTGGCGACGCAGCGGCCGGGATCGCTTTCCAGCCAGTCCTCGTGGCCGTCCTTGGGCGAGGTGAAGGGGTGGTGCACGGCATTCCAGCGCTGGCCGTCCTCGTCGAACTCGAACATCGGGAAGTCGATCACCCACAGCGGCTTCCACTCGCCCTCGATCAGGCCGTGGCTCTTGCCGAATTCGCTGTGGCCGACCTTCACCCGCAGCGCGCCGATCGCGTCGTTGACGACCTTCTGCTTGTCGGCGCCGAAGAAGATCAGGTCGCCGTTGACGGCGCCGGTGCGCTGCACGATCTCCGCCAGCGCGCGATCGTGCAGGTTCTTGACGATCGGCGACTGCAGGCCGTCACGGCCGCCGGCCACGTCGTTGACCTTGATCCAGGCCAGGCCCTTGGCGCCGTAGATCTTGACGAACTCGCCGTAGCCGTCGATCTCGCCGCGGCTCATGGCGCCGCCGCCCGGCACCCGCAGGCCGACCACCCGCCCCTCGGGCGAATTGGCCGCGCCGGAGAACACCTTGAAGTCGACGTCCTTCATCACGTCGGTCAGCTCGGTGAATTCGAGCTTCACGCGCAGGTCGGGCTTGTCGGAGCCGTACAGGCGCATGGCGTCCTGGTACTTCATCACCGGGAAGGCACCCATGTCGACGTTGATCGCGTTCTTGAAGACCGTGCGGATCATGCCTTCGAACATCGCGCGGATCTCCTCCTCGTCGAGGAAGGATGTCTCCACGTCGATCTGCGTGAACTCGGGCTGGCGGTCGGCGCGCAGGTCCTCGTCGCGGAAGCACTTGGTGATCTGGTAGTAGCGGTCGAAGCCGGCCATCATCAGCAGCTGCTTGAACAGCTGCGGCGACTGCGGCAGCGCGAAGAACATGCCGTCGTGGACGCGGCTGGGCACCAGGTAGTCGCGCGCGCCCTCGGGCGTCGACTTGGTGAGCATCGGCGTCTCGATGTCGATGAAGCCGTTGGCGTCGAGGAACTTGCGCACCTCCATCGTCACCTTGTAGCGCAGCATCAGGTTGTTCTGCATGTACGGCCGGCGCAGGTCCAGCACCCGGTGCACGAGGCGGGTCGTCTCCGACAGGTTCTCGTCATCGAGCTGGAACGGCGGCGTGACCGACGGGTTGAGCACCGTCAGCTCCTGGCACAGCACCTCGATCTTGCCGCTCTTGAGGCTGTCGTTGGTGGTGCCGGCCGGGCGCGCCCGCACCAGTCCCTTGACCTGGATGCAGAACTCGTTGCGCAGGCCCTCGGCGGCCTTGAACATCTCGGGCCGGTCGGGGTCGCACACGACCTGGACGTAGCCCTCGCGGTCGCGCAGGTCGACGAAGATCACGCCGCCATGATCGCGCCGGCGGTTCACCCACCCGCACAGGGTCACGGTCTGACCCAGCAGGGCCTCGGTCACAAGACCGCAGTAGGTCGTACGCATTTTCTGGGATGACATGGCTGGAACTTCCGCTTGAGGTCGCGGCGCCGGATGGCGCCGCCTTATCGGTTGGTTAACTTCGGGTTGGACAGGGAGCCGGGAACCACGACGCCCATGGAGATCACGTACTTCAGGGCTTCGTCCACCGTCATCTTGAGCTCGACGCAATCGGCCTTGGGCAGGATGACGAAGTAGCCGCCGGTCGGGTTCGGCGTGGTCGGGACGTACACGCTCAGGTAGTCGCCGGGCAGGTACTGGCTCACCTCCCCGCCCGGCGCGCCGGTGACGAAGGCGATGGTCCAGACGTCCGGGCGCGGCCACTGCACCAGCACGGCCTTGCGGAACGCGTTGCCGCTGGGCGAGAACAGGGTGTCGGACACCTGCTTGACGCTCGAATAGATCGAGCGGACGACGGGGATGCGGGCGACCAGGGCGTCGCCCCAGTTCACCAGCTTCTTGCCGATGAAGTTGCTGACGGCGAAGCCGACCAGCAGCAGGATCGCCAAGGTGAGCAGCACCCCCAGCCCCGGGATGTGGATGCCGATGAACCGGTCAGGCTGCCACGACTCGGGCAGGATCAGCAGCGTGCGATCGAGCGTGCCGATGATCCATTGCAGCACGCTGACGGTGATGGCCACTGGAACGACGACCAGCAACCCGGCCACCAGCCATTTGCGCACTGCGGACATGGTTCGGAACTTTCAGTGGCAGGCGCAGGCGCCGCCGCAGCCGCCAGCCGCCGCCGGGCTGTCGGACTTGGTGGCGCCGGTCCCGCCCTCGGCGGGCTTGCTGCCGTCGCCCTCGGGCTTGGAATCGGATTTGCCGGCGCCATTGGTCGCGCCGGCGCCGTTGCTGCCGCCGC
>NZ_DATMHS010000104.1:0-42486 GCF_035554825.1 Ramlibacter sp.
CGGTCACGCCGCACATCGCCCATGCGCTGTGGTCCGAGCTCGGCTACGCGAAGCAGCAGGGCGAGCTGCTCGACGCGCCCTGGCCCACGGTCGACGCGCAGGCGCTGGTGCAGGACGAGATCGAGCTGGTGCTGCAGGTCAACGGCAAGACGCGCGGCTCGGTGCGCGTGCCGGCCGGCGCCAGCCGCGCGGAGATCGAGCAGATCGCCACCGCCAGCCCCGACTACCTGAAGTTCGCCGCCGGCGCGAGCCCGCGCAAGGTGATCGTCGTGCCGGGCCGGCTGGTCAACGTGGTGGTGTGATGGCCGCTCGACGCCTGATCCTCGCCGGCGCCGCCGCCACGCTGCTGGCGGGCTGCGGCTTCCAGCTGCGGCAGGCGCCGAACTTCGCCTTCAGCTCGATCTATGTCGCCACGCCGGCGGGCTCGTCGCTGACCAAGGAACTGCGCCGCAGCATCGGCTCCGCCGACAAGGTGCGGATGATCGAGGACCCGGCCGCCCAGGCGCAGGCGCAGGTGGTGCTGGACGTGCTGGGCGAGCAGCGCGAGAAGGTGGTCGTCGGCCTCACGCCCACCGGCCAGGTCCGCGAGTTCCAGTTGCGCATGCGCTTTCGCTTCCGGCTGCGCACGCCGCAAGGCAAGGAACTGATTCCCGAGACCGAGCTGCTGCAGCAGCGCGACATCAGCTTCAACGAATCGGCCGTGCTCGCGAAAGAGGCCGAGGAGAACCTGCTGTATCGAGACATGCAGACCGACATCGTGCAGCAGCTGATGCGGCGGCTCGCCGCCGTGCAGACGATCTAGCGCGATGGAGCTGGATCGCGCCGACCTGACGCTGCTCGATGCGCTGCAGCGCGACGGCCGGGCCACCATCCAGTCGCTGTCCGAGGCCATCCATCTCTCGGCGCGGGCGACGCTGAACCGGGTGCGCAAGCTCGAAGCCGAGGGCATCATCGAAGGCTATCGCGCGCTGGTGAGCCGGCGGGTGCTCGGCGAGCAGATCAGCGTGTTCGCGGAAGTGGCGCTGAAGGACCAGCGCCAGCCGGTGGTGCAGCGCTTCGAGCGCAAGATGGCCACCGCGCCGGAAGTGGTCTCGTGCCACGTGATCAGCGGCCGCTACGACTACCTGGTGCGCATCGCCTGCCCGCATCTGACGGAGTACCACCGCCTGATCAGCGCGTGGCTCGACGACCCGGCGCTCGGCATCGAGAAGATCGTCACCAACATCGAGCTCCAGACCATCAGGGAGTTCGCCGGCTTCCCCGTCCCCGGCGCGCCGCCCCGCCGCCGCTGAACCCCGGCCACGGCGCGGCCTGCGCGCCTGCAAGGCCGGCGCCGGGCGTCCTACACCGCTTCCGTTTCGGCAGTGCGGTACCCGCCGCGGTGCCGCCTCCGCCGTGCGGCACGCGCCGATTCACCGCGACGGCAGCGGCAGGCGGCCTAGACTGGTCCGACCAACCGAGGGACACGCCATGGACGCGACGAGCAGCACCGCCACCCACACTTTCATCGACCAGGAAGCCCGCTGGGGCGCGCGCAACTACCAGCCGGTGCCGGTGGTGGTGGACCGTGCCCGCGACTGCCTGGTGTGGGACGTGGAGGGCCGCGAATACATCGACATGATGAGCGCCTATTCCGCCGTCAGCCACGGCCACCTGCACCCGCGGCTGGTCGCTGCCATGCAGCGGCAGCTCGAACGGGTCGCGGTGACGTCGCGCGCGTATCACGGCACCACGCTCGGCCCGTTCCTCGAGCACCTGTGCCGGATCGCCGGCTTCGAGCGCGCGCTGCCGATGAACACCGGCGCGGAGGCGGTGGAGACGGCGATCAAGTGCGCCCGCCGCTGGGGCCACTTCGTCAAGGGCATCGCCGACGGCCGGCAGGAGATCCTGGTGGCGCGCGGCAACTTCCACGGCCGCACCAGCACCATCGTCGGGTTCTCCAGCGAACCCGATTACCGCGCCGGCTTCGGGCCGTTCGCCCCCGGCTTCGTCCATTTCGACTTCGGCGACATGGCCAGCGTGCGCGCGGCCACCACGGCCAACACCTGCGCCGTGCTGGTCGAGCCGATCCAGGGCGAAGCCGGCGTGATCCTGCCCCCGCCGGGCTTTTTCCGGCAACTGCGCGAATGGTGCACGCAGAACGGCATCCTGCTGATCGACGACGAGGTGCAGGCCGGGCTGGGCCGCACCGGCCGCTGGTTCGCGTTCGAGCACGAAGGCATCCGCCCCGATGCGCTGATCCTGGGCAAGGCGCTGGGCGGCGGCGTGCTGCCGGTCAGCGCCTTCCTCGCCGACGCCGCCGTGATGGACGTGTTCAGCCCGGGCAGCCACGGCTCGACCTTCGGCGGCAACGCGCTGGCCGCGGCGGTCGGCCTGGAGGCGCTGCGCATCATCGAGGACGAGGACTTGGTCGGGCGCAGCGCGCGGATGGGCGAGCACCTGCTGGCCCGGCTGCGCGGCGTGATGCAGGCCGGCCGCCCGCTGATCCGCGAGGTGCGTGGCCGCGGCCTGTGGGCCGCCGTCGACGTCGACCCGGCGCACGCGACCGCGCGCGAGCTGGTCGAGCGGCTGGCGGCGCGCGGCGTGCTGTCGAAGGAGACGCACGAGACGGTGATCCGCTTTGCGCCGCCGCTGACCATCACCCGGGACCTGGTCGACCGCGCCGTGGACATCTTCCAGGAAGTCGTCATGCGCAAGCACCGCGAGCTGGCGCTGGGGGCCGAGGCGCCGGTGACGGCGAGCGCCCGCGAGGCCGCGAGTATCGCTGCTTAGAAGGGAAATCGCAGGGCTGCAGTTCCAGACACCCGGGCGTGCCAACCGCGCGTTACGAAGACGCGTCGTAAACTGCCGGGATGCAGCTTTCCGCGGGCCAGCTCAGCCAGCATCTGAACAAGGGCCTGAAGTCCCTCTACACCCTGCACGGCGACGAGCCGCTGCTGATCCAGGAGGCGGCCGACGCGATCCGGGCCGCGGCGCGGGCGCAGGGCTACACCGAACGCAGCGTCCACACGGTGGCCGGCGCCCACTTCGACTGGAGCGAGGTGCTGGCCGCGGGCGGCTCGCTGAGCCTGTTCGCGGAGCGCCAGCTGGTCGAGATCCGCATTCCATCGGGCAAGCCGGGCAAGGAAGGCAGCCCGGCGCTGCAGCAGCTCGCCGAAAACGCCGCCGGCAACGACAGCACGCTGACGCTGGTGCTGCTGCCGCGCCTGGACCGCATGACCCGCGGCAGCGCCTGGTTCGCCGCGCTCGAAGGCGCCGGCGTGGCGGTGCAGGTCGATCCGATCGAACGGCACGCACTGCCGCAATGGATCGCCCAGCGGCTCGGCCAGCAGGGCCAGCGCGTGCGCGGCGGCGAGGAAGGCGCGCGCACGCTGCAGTTCTTCGCCGAGCGGGTCGAGGGCAACCTGCTGGCGGCGCACCAGGAGATCCAGAAGCTGGCGCTGCTGTATCCGGCCGGCGAGCTGGGCTTCGAGCAGGTCGAAAGCGCCGTGCTCGACGTCGCCCGCTACGACGTGTTCAAGCTGTCGGAAGCGGTGCTGGGCGGCCAGCCGGCGCGGGTGCAGCGCATGCTCGACGGGCTGCGCGCCGAAGGCGTGGCCGAGGTGCTGGTGCACTACACGCTGGCCGAGGACATTCGCGCCCTGCGCCGCGTCAAGGAGGCGATGGCCGCCGGCCGGCCGCTGCCGGTCGCGCTGCGCGAGCAGCGGGTCTGGGGCGTCAAGGAGCGCCTGTTCGAGCGCGTGCTGCCGCGCCTGACGCCGCTCGCGCTCGACAACCTGCTGCATTCGGCGCATCTGGTCGACGGCATCGTCAAGGGGCTGAAGGCGCCCGAATGGCCGGCCGACGGCTGGCAGGCGCTGCACCGGCTGGCCTTCACGCTCTGCCGCGAATGCGTGGCGCCGGCCGCGCCCGCCCGTGCAGCGGCCTACGGGGGCAGGGGATAATCAACGCGATGAACGCGCTGAACGTCGCCGAATACATGCAGACGCTGGGGCTGCAGGCCCGCCGGGCCGCGGCGCGCATGGCGTCCTCGGACGCGGCCAGCCGCAACCGCGCCTTGCGCGCGCTGGCGCGCCTGCTGCGCGAGCAGGTCGAGCCGCTGCAGGCCGGCAACGCCAGGGACCTGGAGCGCGCCGCGTCTGCCGGGCTGTCGGCGCCGATGATGGACCGGCTGCGGCTCACGCCCGAGGTGCTCGAAACCGTGGCCCAGGGCTGCGAGCAGCTGGCCGCGATGCCGGACATCGTCGGCGAGATCAGCGGACTGCGGCAGCAGCCCAGCGGCATCCGGGTCGGCCAGATGCGCGTGCCGATCGGCGTGTTCGGCATGATCTTCGAGAGCCGGCCGAACGTGACGATCGAGGCCGCCAGCCTGTCGATCAAGAGCGGCAACGCCTGCATCCTGCGCGGCGGCTCCGAGGCGATCGATTCCAACAAGGCGCTGGCCGCCCTGGTGCGGCAGGCGCTGGCGCAGGCCGGACTGCCGGCCGACGCGGTGCAGCTGGTGCAGACCACCGACCGCGAGGCGGTCGGGCAGCTGATCGCGATGCCGCAGTTCGTCGACGTGGTCATTCCGCGCGGCGGCAAGGGGCTGATCGAGCGCATCAGCCGCGACGCGAAGGTGCCGGTGATCAAGCACCTGGACGGCAACTGCCACACCTATGTCGACGATCCGTGCGACCTCGCCATGGCCGTGACCGTCGCCGACAACGCCAAGACCCAGAAGTACAGCCCCTGCAACGCGACCGAAGGGCTGCTGGTCGCGCGCGCCATCGCGGCGGCGTTCCTGCCGCTGATCGGCGCGGTCTACGCGGGCAAGGGCGTGGAGATGCGCTGCGACGCCGAAGCCGCGGCGCTGCTGGCCGGCGTGCCCGGCGCGCGCGTCGTTGCCGCAACCGAGCAGGACTGGTTCGAGGAATACCTGGCGCCGATCATCAGCGTCAAGGTGGTGGCCGACGTCGGCGAAGCGATCGCCCACATCAACCACTACTCCAGCCACCACACCGACGCCATCGTCACCCGCGATCACATGCATGCCCAGCGCTTCCTGCGCGAGGTCGATTCCGCCAGCGTCATGGTCAATGCCAGCACCCGCTTTGCCGACGGGTTCGAGTACGGCCTGGGGGCCGAAATCGGCATCAGCACCGACAAGTTCCACGCGCGGGGGCCGGTGGGCATCGAAGGGCTCACCTCGCTCAAATGGGTGGTGCTGGGCCAGGGCGAAGTGCGCAGCTGAGCAGTGCGCTGGCGGCTCGGGCTGAACCTCCGCGGCTGTCGAGGGTCTGACGGGCACGGGGGTTGCAGCCTGCCGAGCCGCCCTCATCTCCCTACAATCCTCCGGGGTCATCCCAGGACAAGGCAACAAAGAAGGCCGCATGGTTCCGCACCTCATCACGGCCCTGACCGGGCCCATCAACGAGCTCGAGCAGCGCGTGCTCGACTCCATGCCGGCCATCGAACGCTGGTTCCGCCTGGAATGGATGGAGCACACGCCGCCGTTCTACACCTCGGTGGACATCCGCAACGCCGGCTTCAAGCTGGCCCCCGTGGACACCAACCTCTATCCCGGCGGCTGGGCCAACCTGACCCCCGAAATGTTGCCGCTGGCGGTGCAGTCGGCGATGGCGGCCATCGAGAAGATCTGCCCCGAGGCGAAGAACCTGCTGGTCATCCCCGAGAACAACACCAGGGACACCTATTACCTGGCCAACCTCGCCCAGCTCAAGCGGATCTTCCACATGGCCGGGCTGAACGTGCGGATCGGCTCGATCGACCCCGACGTCAAGGAGCCGACCAGCGTCAGCCTGCCGGACGGCGATTCGGTGCTGATCGAGCCGATCGTGCGCAGCCGCCGCCGGCTGGGCCTGAAGGACTTCGATCCCTGCACCATCCTGCTGAACAACGATCTGTCGACCGGCGTGCCGGGCATCCTGGAAGACATCCACGAGCAGTACCTGCTGCCGCCCTTGCACGCGGGCTGGTCGGTGCGCCGCAAGAGCAACCACTTCCAGAGCTACGAGGAGATTTCGAAGCGCTTCGGCAAGCTGCTGGGCATCGATCCGTGGCTCATCACGCCCATGTTCAACAAGTGCGGCGCGGTGAATTTCGCCGAAGGCGACGGCATGGACTGCCTCACGACCAACGTCGACGCCCTGCTGGGCAAGATCCGAAAGAAGTACAAGGAATACGGCATCGGGGAGAAGCCGTTCGTCGTGGTCAAGGCCGACAACGGCACCTCCGGGCTGGCGATCGCCACCGTGCGCGAGGCCAAGGAACTGGAGGCGCTGACGGGCCAGGGCAGTGCCCAGATGTCCGCGATGAAGGAAGGCGGCCGGGCGCCGGTGCGCGACGTCATCGTCCAGGAAGGCGTGCTGACCAACGAGCGCATCGACCAGGCGGTGGCCGAGCCGGTGGTCTACATGATGGACCGGTACGTGGTGGGCGGCTTCTACCGGGTGCATGCCGGGCGCGGCAGCGACGAGAACCTCAATGCGCCGGGCGCCGGCTACGTGCCGCTGGCCTTCGCCGACAGCACCCGCCTGCCGCAGCCGGGCGCCAAGCCCGGCGCCAGCGCGCCCAACCGGTTCTACATGTACGGCGTCATCGGGCGCTTGGCGATGCTGGCCGCCAGCTACGAACTGGAGGCCACCGATCCCGACGCCGAGGTATACGACTGACTGGCCGCCGGCCGACGCGTTGTTGCGGTGCAACATGGGGCGCGGACAGCCCGTCCGGGCGAGCGCACAATAGCGCACCCAAAGCTGTCAACCCCGCCGGCCGCGTGCCACCAAGACGGGGACCGCCCCAGTGCAAACCTCGAAATCCTCACTCCCGGTGCTGACGCTGGGCGCCATCGGCGTCGTCTACGGCGACATCGGCACCAGCGTCCTGTACGCGATGAAGGAAGTGTTCGCGTCCGGTCACGTCCCGTTCACCCCGGGCAACGTGTACGGGATCCTGTCGATCTTCTTCTGGACCCTCACCGTCATCGTCTCGATCAAGTACGTGCTGCTCGTGCTGCGCGCGGACAACCACGGCGAAGGCGGCCTGATCGCGATGCTCGCCCTGGCCTCGACCTCGGTGAAGAACCGGCCCGAGCTGCGGCGCGTGCTGCTGGTGGTGGGCATCTTCGGCACCTGCCTGTTCTATGGCGACGGCGTCATCACGCCGGCGATCTCCGTGCTCTCGGCCATCGAGGGCCTGGAAGTGGTCTCGCCGCAGTTCAAGAACTACGTGGTGCCGCTGACGCTGGTGGTGCTGTTCTGCCTGTTCGCGCTGCAGAAGCAGGGCACCGGCGGCGTCGGCCAGTTCTTCGGCCCGATCACGCTGGTGTGGTTCGCGGCCATTTCGGTGCTCGGCCTCACGCACATCGCCAGCAACCCGGCGATCCTCAAGGCCCTGAGCCCGCACTACGCGCTGTTCTTCGTGTTCCACCATCCGGCGACGACGTTCATCGTGCTGGGGGCCGTGGTGCTGTGCGTGACCGGCGCCGAGGCGCTGTACGCCGACCTCGGCCACTTCAGCAAGAAGCCGATCCGCATCGCCTGGTTCGCCGTGGTGATGCCGGCGCTCACGCTGAACTATTTCGGCCAGGGCGCGCTGCTGCTGAAGAACCCCGAAGCGGTGAAGAACCCCTTCTACATGATGGGTCCGGAGTGGGCGACGCTGCCGCTGGTCGGCCTGGCGACGCTGGCCACGGTGATCGCGTCGCAGGCGATGATCACCGGCGCGTTCAGCGTGACCAAGCAGGCGATCCAGCTCGGCTACCTGCCGCGGATGCAACTGCGGCACACCAGCGTGCGCGAGACGGGCCAGGTATACCTGCCCTTCATCAACTGGGGCCTGTTCGTGGCGATCGCGATGGCGGTGGTGATGTTCCGCTCGTCCAGCAACCTGGCCGCGGCCTACGGCATCGCCGTCACTTCGGACATGCTGATCACGACGATCCTGACCTTCTTCGTGATCCGCTACGGCTGGAACTATCCGCTGTGGCTGTGCGTCGTCGCCACCGGATTCTTCTTCGTCGTCGACTTCACCTTCTGGGCGTCCAACCTGCTGAAGCTGCCGCAGGGCGGCTGGTTCCCGGTGCTGATCGGCGGCGCCATGTTCACGCTGATGATGACCTGGAAGCAGGGGCGGGCGCTGCTGAACGAGAAACTCAAGGCCGATTCGATCGACCTCAAGAGCTTCCTGGAGGCGGTGTTCGTCAATCCGCCGACCCGGGTGCCGGGCACGGCGGTGTTCCTCACGGCCGAACCCGGCACCGTGCCCAACGCGATGCTGCACAACCTGAAGCACAACAAGGTGCTGCACGAACACAACCTGTTCGTCACGGTGCGCAGCCACGAGGTGCCCTGGATCGGCATCAACAAGCGGGTGGAAATCGAGCCGATGGGCCACAGCTGCTGGCAGGTGATCCTGCACTACGGCTTCAAGAACGACCCCGACGTGCCGCGGGCGCTGGAGACGATCCGCGGCCACGGCTGCGAGATCGAACGCATGACGACCAGCTACTTCCTGTCGCGCGACACCGTGATCCCGAGCATCGGCGGCGGCATGGCGCCGTGGCGCGAGAAGCTGTTCGCCCAGATGCACCACAACGCCAGCGCGGCGGCCGACTTCCTGAACCTGCCGAACAACTCGGTGGTGGAGCTGGGCTCGAAGATCGAGATCTGAGCGCGGCGCGCCGCCTGGGTTCGACGCGCCGCCGCGGTCCCGGCCCCGGCGCCGGGGTTCGATTTCCCCGCATCGGGCGCGGCGAAGTGTCAACACTCCGGGCCGATGTGTCGGCAGATCGACCGCCATCGTGTACCTTCACCTGCCATACTCGACGACTTTTCGGGTAACGGATCGCCAGATGCCACAGACCAATACCGGGGCACGGGAACAGGGACGGCCCGCCGCGATCGCCGAGCAGATCAGGCAGTTGATCCATGCCGGCGAGTTCAGGCCGGGCGACCGGCTGAACGAGGCGGCGCTGGCGCTGCGCATGGGGACCAGCCGGGGCCCGATCCGGGAGGCGATCCGGATCCTCGCGGGCACCGGCATCGTGACCGCCGTGATCAACCGGGGCGTCTTCGTGCGCGAGGTCTCGATCCGCGAGGTGCTGGAGCTCTGCGAACTGCGGGCGCTGGTCTTCGGCTTTGCCGCCGAACGGGCCGCCGAGCACGTGACCGACCGGGACCGCGTCCGCTTCGAGTCGCTGCTCGACCAGATGGACGCGGCCTGCCGGGCCGGCGAGAACGATCGCTACGCCAACCTGGACCTGGAGTTCCACCGCCTGATCATGGCGCTGTCGCACAGCCAGCGGGCGCAGCGCCAGTACCAGGACTACGTGAACGAGCTGCACCTGTTCCGGCGCCAGCACTTCGGCCGGCCGGGCGACATGCGCACCTCGAACCTCGAGCACCGGCGCCTGTACGAGGCGATCAGCAGCGGCGGCGGGGCCAAGGCCAGGCAGCAGGCCGAACGGCACATCGACGCCGGACGCCATCGGCTGCTCAAGATGGTCGACGGCGCCGGGCCCTAGCACCGGCCCTGTCCGGCACCCCGGTTCCCCTTTTGTGCAACAGTAGCGGCGACGCATCGAACCTGCCGCCATGAACATCCTCTTCGTCGCCGATCCGCTGGAAGCCTTCCAGACCTACAAGGACACCACCTTCGCCATGATGCGCGAGGCCCAGCGCCGCGGCCACCGCATCGCCGCCTGCGAGCCGCGCCATCTGTCCTGGCGCTCCGGCGGCGTGGTGCACGCCCAGGTGCGTGAGATCGCGCTCACCGGGACCCTGGACGACTGGTTCGTGCAGGAGCGCGTGGGCACGCGCGCCCTGTGCGACTTCGACGCCGTGGTGATGCGCAAGGATCCGCCGTTCGACAGCGAATATTTCTACGCGACCCACCTGCTGGAGCAGGCCCAGCGCGATGGCGCCCGCGTCTTCAACGAGCCGTCCGCCTTGCGCGACCATCCGGAGAAGCTGGCGATCATGGAGTTTCCGCGCTTCACCAGCCCGACGCTGGTCACCCGCGATGCCGAGGAAGTCAGGCGCTTCCACGCCGAGCACCAGGAAATCATCCTCAAGCCGCTGGACGGCATGGGCGGGATGGGGATCTTTCGCGTCGGCGCCGACGGCCTCAACCTCGGCTCCATCATCGAGACGTTGAACCGGCACGGCGCCACGACGATCATGGTGCAGCGCTTCCTGCCCGAGATCGCCCAGGGCGACAAGCGGGTGCTGGTGATCGGCGGCAAGCCGGTCCCCTACTGCCTGGCGCGGATTCCGCAGGGCAGCGAGATCCGCGGCAACCTGGCCGCCGGCGGCAAGGGCGTGGCCCAGCCGCTGTCGGCGCGCGACCTGGAGATCGCGAACACGCTCGGGCCGGTGCTGGCGTCGCGCGGCCTGCTGCTGGTGGGGCTGGACGTGATCGGCGACTGCCTCACGGAGATCAACGTGACCAGCCCGACCTGCTTCCAGGAAATCGCGCAGCAGGCCGGCTGCAATGTCGCGGCACTGTTCGTGGATGCGCTGGAGCAGGCGCTCGCCGCGCGCGGTTGACGGCTGCGCCTCGTCACGGCCGCCGCCGACCGCTGCCGACCGCCCCGAGCCTGGTGTGACCGCGGCGGCGCGATCGCGGCCGTGACGCGCGCGCCCGGTCTGGCCCCGGGCGCCAAGGATGCCACTGCCGCCCTGGCGGTAGGAATTGATCTCCCTCATTGATATTCCCCTCGCCGGACCTAGCGTGAAACGGTTGCTGCGAAGGGATCCCATGTGCAAGCCGACTCGACTGGTCCGTAGCCTGGGCGCCAGCCTCACCCTGGTGCTCGGTGCATGTGGCGGCGGTGGCGGTGGAGGCGCGAGCGCACCACCGGCACCCGACCTCTCCGGCGTCTGGGCCGGACCGTGGCAAGGCAGCGACCCCGAGCTGGGCGCGGTATCCGGAACCTGGGAGACGACGATCACCCAGGACGCGACATCGGCCGGCGGCCCGGTGCTGCTGCTCGGCGATGTGGACTGCATGAACGGTGTCATGTCCGCGGCGCAGGATGCGCAAGGCCAGGTGGGCGGCTCCTTCGCCAGACCGCCGTGCGCGCCCAACACCTGGTCGCTGACGGCGCTCAACGTCGAGGCGGGCAGCGCCACCGGTGCCTGGCAGCAGCCGAGCAGGGCGGCGTCCGGAACCTTGACCGGGGTGCGCATCGCCCGTCTGGGCGGGCCGCGCATCGGCTTCGTTTCCCCGCGCGCCGGCCCGGTCGGCACGATCGTGACGGTCAGCGGCGAGGCCCTGACGCCGCTGGGCGTGCCGCCGCTCAGCTTCGCGGGTGGCGCGCAACCGCAACTGCTTTCGTCCAGCGCCAGCCGCGTCATCGCCCAGGTTCCGGCCGGAGCCAGGAGCGGGCGCGTCAGCGTGGAAACATCGGCCGGATCGGCGCAGAGCCCGGAGGATTTCAGCCTGCAGGCCAATGCGCCGGCGCCGGTGTCGACCCTTGGCGCCGTTCAGTTGGACGGGTGGGGAGCGGCGGTCGCGGCCAATCCCAACGGCTACCAGATCTACGCGGCCACCCAGGCCCTCGACCATTCCGCCCAGGGCAGCATCGTGGTCATCCGGCCCGCCACCCGGCAGGTCGTGCGGTCGGCCGCCGTGACGGCGGGAGTGCCGCGCAGCATCGCGGCCAGTCCGGACGGGCGATGGATCTACGTGGCGATTGCCGGCGGCGGCATCGAGGTGCGCGATGGCGCGCTCGCCGGCCTGGTGGCGACCATCCCCGCCGCCACCGGTAGCGCCTCGGCCAGCAATCCGCAGGGGCTGGCGTTGAGCCCCGATGGGCGGCTGCTGATGGTTTCGGAGGCCGCGGCCGGCGGACGGGTCGCCGTGATCGATACCCAGACCCGGGCCGAGATCGCGCATCTGTCGATGGACGCCGGGGTCGCGCCGCTCGGCCTGGCCTTTCATCCCGACGGCAGCCGCGGCTACGTGGCGGCGGCCCGCAGCGGCAACGGCTCGCTGATCGAATTCGACCCGCGCAGCGGGGCGGTGGCCGCGACGATCGCGGTCGGCGTGCGCCCGACGGGCGTCGCCATCACGCCCAACGGCCGGACCGCGGTCGTTTCCAACCAGGGCAGCGCGAGCCTGTCGCTGCTGGATGTGGCGACGCGCAGTGTGGTCCAGGTCCCGACCCGAGCCGGCCCCGCCGGCATCGCCATTTCGCCGGACGGTCAGCGCATCTTCGCTGCCTGCGGCGACGCCGGCGTGGTGGCGGTCCACGCGACGGATACCGGCGCCGAAACGAATGCCCCGGTGCCGGCCGGCCCCACGCCGGTCGCGCTGGCCATCGACGCCCGGGGCATGTCGGCGTACATCGCGAATTCGGGCTCGTCGCTGCTCAACGAGTTGGGCGGCTCCCAATCGCTGACGGTCGCGCTGGCCGGCAGCGGCATCGGGTCGGTCACGTCGTCGCCGGCGGGGATCGGCTGCGGGTCGACCTGCCAGGCGCGCTTTCCGACCGGACAGGTGGTCAGGTTGAGCGCCACCGCGAGCGGCGGCTCCCAGTTCACCGGGTGGAGTCCGGACTGCCCCGGCGGCGTCGTCCAGCTGGACGCCAGCACGACCTGCACGGCGACCTTCGCGTCCAGCACACCGCCGCCCAGCCGTCCCGCGGCCGGTGGGGGCTGCTTCATCGCGACGGCCGCCTACGGCAGCGCGCTGGAGCCGGAAGTCCAGGTGCTGCGCGATTTCCGGGACCGGTGGCTGGCGCCCACCGGTCCCGGGCGTGCGGTGACCGCGCTGTACTACCGCTACTCGCCGCCGATCGCGGAGTGGATCAGGCCCAGCGCCGCTAGACGCCAGGCGGTTCGGGCCGTGCTGTGGCCCATCGTCGTCGGCGTCGGGCATCCGGCCGAAACCGCCCTCGCCCTGGCTGGCGTGACGGCAGTGGCCGCCATGATCTGGCGTCGCCGCCGGACCCGCCAGGCCGACAAGGGTTCGCCGCTGGATTGAGCTAGCCGACGATGCCGGCGACCAGCGCCAGGTCGAGCGCCTCGTCGGCGGTCATGTACCAGTCCTTCTCCAGCACCCGGTCCATCAGTTCCTGGGCCTTCAGCCTGCTGCCCGCGACCAGCCGCTCGAAGCCGCGCCGTTCCAGCGCCTGCCCCATTTCCAGCTCGGCCAGCAGGTCCTTGGTCACCGCGATCGCGGAGCGCAGCGCGCCGGACAGCTGCACCGTGCGTTCCATCCGGCGCTCGTGCACCAGCAGGATGGTGTCGCGCGTGACGAAGCGGTGGGTGGCCGGCACGGCCGCCATCAGCGTGATGCCCGCGGAATAGACGTAGCTCTTGCCCAGGAAGAACAGCTCGCGCGACTGGCGCAGCAACTGGATTTCCTGCGCCAGGCGGCGCGCGCTGTCGGCCTCGCCGCCCATGGTGCTGAGCTCCAGCACGAGCGGGCGATCGCCCTTTAGCGAGTCGCTCTGGTCCAGGAAGTGCTGGACCATCTGCTCGTCGATGCCGCCGAGCAGGCGGATGTCCGGTTTGAGCGACGGCAATGATCGGCTGGTCTGGTGCTCGCGGCTCACTTTGCTTCCTCGGCGCCAAGCATCGCGCATCGCGCGGCGTTCGTGCAGGGCCCCGCTGCTCGCCGCTTCGTAGGAGCGCGCCGACGAACGGCTCAGGCCAGCGCCGCGCCGTCGGCGAACACCCGCAATTCCCCGGGCGCCAGCGCGGTCCACTGCTCGTTGGTCGTCAGCGGCGCGGTCACCACCACGGCCACCCGGTCCTGCGGCGTGGTCATCCGCGCGAAGTCGATGGCGAGGTCCTCGTCGGCCAGCTGGGCATGGGCGAACGGATGCTTGCGCTCGACGTAGAACAGCCGCGTCGAGCAATGGGTCCACAAGGCCTGGCCGTTGGAAAGCATGAAGTTGAAAGGCCCGTGGCGCGCGATGCGCGGGGTCAGCTCGCGCAGCGTGAGCGTCAGCTCCTGCACGCTCGGCACCCCGGCATGCGACTTGGCCAGCTCCTGCATCAGCCAGCAGAACGCCCGCTCGCTGTCGGTGGCGCCCACCGGCAGGAAGCTGGCGTGCAGCCGCGGCTGGAAGTGCTCCAGGTTGCCGTTGTGCGCGAACACCCAGTAGCGGCCCCACAGCTCGCGCACGAAGGGATGGCAGTTCTCCAGCGCCACCTCGCCTTGGGTCGCCTTGCGGATGTGGGCGATGACGTTGCGGCTCTTGATGGGGTACCGGCGGATCAGCTCGGCCACCGGCGAATCGCAGGCCGGCAGGTGGTCGACGAAGTGGCGCAGGCCGCGGCCCTCGAAGAAAGCGATGCCCCAGCCGTCGCCGTGGTGGTCGGTGCGGCCGCCGCGCTGCGCGAACCCCGTGAAGCTGAAGGTCACGTCGGTCGGCGTGTTGCAGTTCATTCCGAGCAGCTGGCACATGATGCTGATGGTGGCTTGGGTCGCGGCCGGGACAGCCGGCGCGGGCGCGGCCCTGTTCGGGGGCGCAGCGGGTGGTTCCCTTGTCTCGGCCGGGGCGGACGCCGATGATAGGCGTACTTGTCGAGGGAGCGTGTCAGTGCACACCCAATTGAACGACCACGCGGCGCCCGGCACCCGCCGCAACAAGATCGCCACGGCGGCCGAGGCCGTGCGCCTGATCCATGACGGCGACACGATCGCCACCGGCGGCTTCGTCGGCATCGGCTTTGCCGAGGCCGTGGCGGTCGCGCTGGAGGCCCGCTTCCTGGAAACGCAGGCGGAAACCGGCACCGGCTCGCCCAACGGGCTCACGCTGGTCTACGCGGCCGGCCAGGGCGACGGCAAGCATCGGGGGCTCAACCACCTCGGCCATCGCGGCATGGTCAAGCGCGTGGTGGGCGGCCACTGGGGGCTGGTGCCGGCGCTGCAGCGGCTGGCGATCGCCAACGAGATCGAGGCCTACAACCTGCCGCAGGGCGTGCTCACGCATCTCTTTCGCGACATCGCCGCCGGCAAGCCGGGCACGCTGACCCATGTCGGCCTGGACACCTTCGTCGATCCGCGTCACGGCGGCGGCCGCGTCAACGAGTGCACCACCGAGGAGCTGGTGCGGCTGATGGAGATCGACGGCCGCGAATTCCTGTTCTACCGGGCGTTCCCGATCTCGGTGGGCATCATCCGCGCCACCACGGCCGACCCGGACGGCAACCTGACGATGGAGCGCGAGGCGCTGACGCTGGAAGCGCTGGCGATCGCGATGGCGGCGCGCAACTGCGGCGGCATCGTCATCGCCCAGGTCGAGCGGGTGGCCGAGCGCGGCACGCTGCACCCGCGGCAGGTCAAGGTTCCCGGCGTGCTGGTCGACGCCGTGGTGGTGGCCACCGATCCGGCGCACCACATGCAGACCTTCAGCGAGCAGTACAACCCGGCGTACTCGGGCGAGATCCGGTTGCCGCTGGACCGGCTGGCGCCGATGCCGATGAGCGAGCGCAAAGTGATTGCCCGCCGCGCCGCGCTCGAGCTGAAGGCCAACAGCGTCGTGAACCTGGGCATCGGCATGCCCGAGGGCGTGGCCGCCGTCGTGGCGGAGGAGCGGGTATTCGATCTGGTCACGCTCACGGCGGAGCCGGGCGTGATCGGCGGCATCCCGGCCAGCGGACTGAGCTTCGGCGCCGCCGTGAACAGCCAGTGCGTGATCGACCAGCCCAACCAGTTCGATTTCTACGACGGCGGCGGCCTGGACGTCGCGGTGCTCGGGCTGGCGCAGGCCGATGCGCAGGGCAACCTCAACGTGAGCCGCTTCGGATCGCGGCTGGCGGGCGCCGGCGGCTTCATCAACATCAGCCAGAACGCCAAGACCGTCGTCTTCGTCGGCACCTTCACCGCCGGCGGGCTGGCCGTGCAGGTGGAAGGCGGCCGGCTGCTGATCGCGAGCGAGGGAACCAAGCGCAAGTTCGTGCAGCAGGTGGAGCACCGCACGTTCAGCGGGCGCGAGGCACGGCGGCGGGGCCAGCGGGTGCTGTACGTGACCGAGCGCTGCGTGTTCCGCCTGGCCGATGCCGGCGGGCTGGAGCTGGTCGAGATCGCCGCCGGCGTCGACCTCGAGCGCGACGTGCTGGCGCACATGGACTTCCTGCCGGCGATCGCGCCGGCGTTGGCCGTCATGGAGCCGGCGCTGTTCGGCGCGGCGCCCATCAAGCTGCGCGAACGGTTGCTCGCCAAGCCGCTGTCCGCCCGCTATCAGCTGGATCGCGCGCACCGGCTGCTGTTCATCGACTTCGAGGGGCTCGCCATCGACAGCCGCGAGGGCGTCGCCGCGATCGAGGACTACGTGACGCGGCTGCTCGAACCGGTGGTGAAGAAGCCGGAGGATCGGCTGGCCGTGGTCGTCACCTACGACAACTTCAGCATCCTGCCGGGCCTGGTGGACGACTATTCGGAGATGGTGGCCCGCCTCACCGAGCGCTTCTACAGCCGCGTCACGCGCTACGGCACCGGCGGCTTCCTCAAGGCGCGGCTGGAGGGCCGGCCGGCGGGCTGAGCTGCTTCGCCGCACAGGCGGCGCAGATGCAGGCCTGCCGCTGCGCGGCGGGGGGCACCTGCGCCAGCAGGTCGGCGCCGAAGTCGACGCCGGTGCACCAGCAGGCGCCTTGCTGCACGCCAGTCTCGCGTTCCACTTCCATGGCGCAGCGATTGGCTTGGCCGCAGATGGGGCAGCGCGCGGGGTCGAGGCTCATGAATGCGGAGTCAATGACGCAGAGGACGCGAAGGGTACGCAGAGAACGCAGAAGAATCCAGGAACAATTTTCTCTTGTTCATTCTTGCGTCCGTTGCGCTCCTTTGCGTCCTCTGCGTTCGGCTGTTGGGTTTGGCTTCGCCGTGTCCCGGCAGCTTACGACGCCGCCTTCACCTTCAGCCGCCACGCATGCAGCAGCGGCTCGGTGTAGCCGGACGGCTGCTCCTTGCCCTTGAACACCAGGTCCAGCGCCGCGCGGTAGGCGAACGAGGTTTCCCAGTTGCCGGCCATCGGCTTGTAGAACGGATCGCCGGCGTTCTGGGCGTCGACCACGGCGGCCATGCGCTGGAAGGTCTCGATCACCTGTTCCTTCGTCATCACGCCGTGGTGCAGCCAGTTGGCGATGTGCTGGCTGGAGATGCGCAGCGTCGCGCGGTCTTC
This sequence comes from Ramlibacter sp., assembly GCF_035554825.1. GTDB lineage: Bacteria > Pseudomonadota > Gammaproteobacteria > Burkholderiales > Burkholderiaceae_C > Ramlibacter. The sequence continues at coordinate 17,138 of NZ_DATMHS010000104.1, forward strand.
CATCAGTCCGACGTTGTGGATGTCCGGCACCTTGGAGCAGCCCACGCCCTGGTCGACCCAGCGCACGACATAGCCCAGGATGCCTTGCGCGTTGTTGTCGATCTCCTGCTGCCGCTCGGCGGCGCTCCATTCGGCTTTGGCGGCGACCGGCACCGTCAGCAGGCCGGTGAGCAGTTGCTCGCGCTGGGCGTCGGCGTCGATCTTCTCGAGGTCCTGCTGCACCTGGGCCACGCTCACCTGGTGGTAGTGCAGCGCGTGCAAGGTGGCGGCCGTCGGCGAAGGCACCCAGGCCGTGTTGGCGCCGGCCTTCGGGTGGCCGATCTTCTGCTCCATCATCGCGGCCATCAGGTCGGGCATGGCCCACATGCCCTTGCCGATCTGGGCCCGGCCGCGCAGGCCGCAGCCCAGGCCCACCAGCACGTTGTTCTTCTCGTAGGCCTGGATCCAGGCGCTGGTCTTCATGTCGCCCTTGCGGATCATCGGCCCGGCCAGCATCGCGGTGTGCATCTCGTCGCCGGTGCGATCGAGGAAGCCGGTGTTGATGAAGGCAACGCGTGACGAGGCGGCGGCGATGCAGGCCTTCAGGTTGACGCTGGTGCGGCGCTCCTCGTCCATGATGCCCAGCTTGACGGTGTTCTCCGGCAGCCCCAGCACGGCCTCGACGCGCGAGAACAGTTCCGAGGCGAACGCGACTTCCTTCGGTCCGTGCATCTTCGGCTTGACGATGTAGACCGAGCCGGTCCGGGAATTGCGGATGCCCGCGACGCTGGCGTCGCCTCCTGATCCTTCGCCGTGGCCCTTCTGCAGGTCGTGCATGGCGATCGCCGTCGTGATCATCGCGTCCATGATCCCTTCCGGGATCTCCTTGCCGCCGCCCCACAGGATGGCCGGGTTGGTCATCAGGTGGCCGACGTTGCGCACGAACATCAGCGAACGCCCGTGCAGCGTCACCTTGCCGGCGCCGTCCGGCGCGGTGTAGACGCGGTCGGGATTCAGGCCGCGGGTGAAGGTCTTGCCGGCCTTGGTCACCTGCTCGGTCAGCGTGCCGCGCAGGATGCCCAGCCAGTTGCGGTAGGCCAGGGTCTTGTCCTGCGCGTCGACGGCGGCGATCGAATCCTCGAGGTCCAGGATGGTCGACAGCGCCGCTTCCAGCACCACGTCCGCCACGCCGGCGGCGTCGTCCTTGCCGATGGCCGAGCGGCGGTCGATGCGGATGTCGATGTGGATGCCGTTGTTGCGCAGCAGGACCGACGAAGGATCGGCAGCAGCGCCCTGGTAGCCGGCGAACTGCGCCGGGTCCTTCAGCGCCGCCGTGCCGCCGTTCTTCTGGGCGACGACCAGCTTGCCGTTCTCGACCCGGTAGCCGGCGGCCTCATGGTGCGAGCCGCCCGCCAGCGGGGCCGATGCGTCGAGGAAGCGGCGCGCGTATTCGATCACGCGCGCGCCGCGGCCCGGGTTGTAGCCCTCGCCCTTCTCGGCGCCGCCGGTTTCCGGGATCACGTCGGTGCCGTACAGCGCGTCGTACAGCGAGCCCCAGCGCGCGTTGGCGGCGTTGAGCGCGTAGCGCGCGTTGAGAATCGGCACCACCAGTTGCGGGCCGGCCTGCAGCGCGAGTTCGGCGTCGACGTTCGAGGTGGTCGACCTGGCGCCCGCCGGCGGCGGCACCAGGTAGCCGATCTTCTCGAGGAAGCCGCGGTAGGCCGCCATGTCGCGGATCGCCCCCGGGTTGGCGCGGTGCCAGCCGTCGAGCTCCTGCTGCAGGCGGTCGCGCTCGGCGAGCAGGGCGATGTTCCTGGGCGCCAGGTCGCTGACGATGGCGTCGAAGCCCTGCCAGAAGGCGCTGCTCGAAACGCCGGTGCCGGGCAGCACCTGCGCCTCGATGAAGCGGTGCAACTCGCTGGCCACTTGCAGGCCGTGGACGGAAACGCGGTCGGTCATGGTTCTCTCTCTCCGGGGAAGTCAATCGAAAAAGGCGAGCACGTCGCGCAGGCTGGCGCCGGTGCGGGTCGGCTGGGTGCCGAGCGCCTCGAACGGCAGGCCGCCGCGATTCACCCACAAGGTGCGGTAGCCGTACCAGGTCGCGGCCAGCGCGTCCCAGCTGTTGCTGCTGACGAAGGCGATCTGCCTGGCCGCCAGGCCGGTGGCGGCGGGCCCGAGCCCGTATGCCGCCGGGTGCGTCTTGTACTTGCGCACGCTGTCCACGCTGAGCACGTGATCGAGCCACCGGTCGAGCCCGGCGCTGCGGACCGCGACGCCCAGCATCCGCGGGTCGCCGTTGCTCAGGATGCCGGTGACGACACCGCGCGCCTTGAGCGCCTGCAGCACCTCGCGGCCCTCGGGGAAGGCCGACAGGTGCCGGTATTCGTTCATCAGCCGCTCTTCGCCGGCGGCGTCGAGTTCCAGCCCGAGCCGCTTGCAGGCATAGACCAGGGCGGCCCGGGTCAGCTCCCAGAACGGCCGGTACTGCTCGCCCTCACCGCTGCCGGTGACCAGCCGCGTGTATTCGATCTGCTTGTCGCGCCAGAGGACGCCGAGCGCCTCGCCGCGGCCGGGGAACAGCTGCTCGGCGGCCAGCGCCACGCTGTACACGTCGAACAACGTGCCATAGGCGTCGAACAGGACGGCGCGCGGCTTTTCCATGCCGCCACTGTATTGAACACTTTCCGCGCGATCTAGCTGTGCCGGCGGGAAGGATTTGTGACCCGGATGGTGGTAATCCGCCTACACCTGCCCGCTCAGGCGTTTCGCGCCGTCCAGCACCGGCTGGATGAAGCGTTCCTGGAAGCGGTGGCTGGGCATGGTCAGCGTGAGGGCCGCGGCGAGGCGGCCGTCGGCATGGAACACGGGCGCCGAGATGCCGGCGACCTCGGCCAGGCGGTCCCCGCTGCCCGCCATATAGCCGCGGTGCCGGATGCCGGCCAGCAGCTTGCGATCGGCGGCGCCGGCGGTGGCCGACCGTTCCGGGTCGAACGCGGTGAGCACCCGCCCGCCAGTGCCGCGCTCCAGCGGCAGCAGGTCGCCGGCGCGGATGTGGTCGCGGACCGGATGGGGCGAGTCGACGCGAAACAGGCACAGCCGCGCCGCGCCCTGGCGCACGTGATACGCCGCGCTCTCGCCGGTGGCTGCCACCAGCTCGCGCAGCACCGGCAGCACCACCCGATCGAGCGAGAACGATGTCGCGTGCAGGGCGCCCAGGCGCGCCGCTTCGCTGCCCAGCGCGTAGCTGCCGTTGTCCAGCCGCTGCAGCAGGCGGGCGTGCTCCAGCGAGGCCAGCAGGCGCAGCACGGTGCTCTTGTACAGGCCGGTGCGCGCCGACAGCTGCGCCAGCGTGAGCGCGAGGTCGCCGCCGCGAAAGGCCGCCAGCAGGCTCAGGGCCCGATCCACGGCCGCGACGCCGCCGGGGGCCGGCTGGCGGTCGGCGAGGGAGGCGGTCTGGGCTTTGCGCGGCATCGCTGGGTATTCTATTGGTCAGAACGGCGTTCTGATATGGTCGCGACCGGGGCTGCCGTCGGCGGCCGGTCCGGACAGGAAGCCATGAGCGAGGTGTTGATCAGCGAAGTGGGGCCGCGCGACGGCCTGCAATCCGTGCAGCGGACGATGGCCACGGCCGACAAATGCCGCTGGATCGACGCCCTGCACGCGGCCGGCGTGCGCGAGATCGAAGTCGGCTCGTTCGTGCCGGCGAAGCTGCTGCCGCAGATGGCGGACGTGGTCGAGGTCGTCCGGCACGCGCTGACGCTGCCCGGCCTCACGGTGATGGCCCTGGTGCCGAACCTGCGCGGCGCACGGGCCGCATTCGCCGCCGGCGTGCACAAGATCACGATCCCGGTTTCCGCCAGCGCCGCCCATTCGCTGGCCAACGTGCGCAAGACGCGCGAGCAGATGGTGGCCGAGGTCCGCGAGATCGCCGCCCTGCGCGGGGAGCTCGCGCCGCAGGTGAAGATCGAGGCCGGCATCTCGACGGCCTTCGGCTGCACCATCCAGGGGCCGGTGCCGGAAGACGACGTGGTGTGGTTGGCGGCGCAGGTCGTCGCCGCCGGCGCCGACGAGTCGGGGCTGTCCGACACCACCGGCATGGCCAATCCGGCCCAGGTGCGCCGCCTCTTCAACCGCGTGCGCGCCGAGATCGGCGAGCGCACCGGCGCGGCCCACATGCACAATACGCGCGGCCTCGGCCTGGCCAACTGCCTGGCGGCGTACGACGTCGGGGTGCGCACCTTCGACTCGTCGCTCGGCGGCCTCGGCGGCTGCCCCTACGCGCCCGGCGCTTCGGGCAACGTGGTGACGGAAGACCTGGTGTTCATGTTCGAGGCGATGGGCGTGCGCACCGGCGTCGACCTCGGCCAGCTGATCGCCGCCCGCGCGCCGCTGCTGGCCGGGCTGCCGGGCGAGCCGGTGTACGGCATGACGCCCGAGGCCGGGCTGCCCAGGGGATTCACGCAAGGAGCACTGCTTGTCTGAGAGCAAACGACTGCCCTACCAGGGCTTGCGGGTGGTCGAATTCACCCACATGGTGATGGGCCCCACCTGCGGCATGGTGCTGGCCGACCTGGGCGCGGAGGTGATCAAGGTCGAGCCGATCGAGGGCGACAAGACGCGCAAGCTGCTGGGCTCCGGGGCCGGCTTCTTTCCGCTGTTCAACCGCAACAAGAAGAGCATCGCGCTCGACCTGCAGCAGCCCGAGGGACGCGAGGCGGCGCTGCGGCTGATCGCCACCGCCGACGTGGTGAGCGAGAACTTCAAGCCGGGCACGATGAAGAAGCTGGGGCTCGATTACGAGTCGCTGCGCACGCTGAACGGGCGGCTGGTCTACGTCAGCCACAAGGGTTTCCTGCCCGGCCCGTACGACCACCGCACGGCGCTCGACGAAGTGGTGCAGATGATGGGAGGCCTCGCCTACATGACGGGCCGGCCCGGCGACCCGCTGCGGGCGGGCACCAGCGTCAACGACATCATGGGCGGCATGTTCGGCGCCATCGGCGCGATGGCCGCGCTCGCGTTGCGCGAGCAGACCGGCCAGGGCCAGGAGGTGCAGAGCGCGCTGTTCGAGAACAACGTGCTGCTCGTCGCGCAGCACATGATGCAGTACGCCGTGACCGGCAAGCCGGCGGCGCCGATGCCGGGGCGCATTTCGGCGTGGGCGGTGTACGACGTGTTCACCGTCCGGCACGGCGAGCAGATCTTCCTGGCCGCCGTCAGCGACACGCAGTGGAAGATCTTCTGCGAGGCGTTCGGCTACCAGGACCTGTACGCCGACGAGCGCCTGAAGACGAACAACGATCGGGTGCGCGCGCGCGAGTGGCTGATTCCGGTGCTGCGCGAGCGGCTGGCCAGCCATACGGCGGCGGAGCTGACCGAAGCGTTCGAGCGCAACGGCTTGCCGTTCGCGCCGATCACCAGGCCCGAACAACTGTTCGACGACCCGCACCTGAACGCCACCGGCGGGCTCGCGCCGCTGGCGCTGCCGGACGGGCGCGCCACCAAGGTGCCGCTGTTCCCGTTCACGCTCGGCGGCGAGCGCCCCGGCGTGCGGCTGCAGCCGCCGCGCCTGGGGGAACACACCGATGAGTTGCTGCGCGAGGTCGGCTACAGTGCCGAGCAGATCGCGCGGCTGGCTTCGGCCGGGATCGTCACCGGAGAGCGTTCATGAAGTTGTCGATGGGCAAGCGCAGTCTTCTCTCGGCGGCCGCGGCCGCGCTGCTGGCGGCGGCGTCGCCTTTCGCGGCGGCCCAGGCCGGCTGGCCCGACCAGCCGATCCGCCTGGTGGTGCCGTTCCCGCCGGCCGGCGGCACCGACACCATCGCGCGCCTGATCGCCGAGAAGATCACCGCCGCCCGCAACTGGGCGTTCGTGATCGACAACCGTCCCGGCGCCGGCGGCAACATCGGCCTCGACATGGTGGCGAAGGCCAAGCCCGACGGCGACACGATCGGGCTCGGCCAGACTTCCAACCTGGCCATCAACCCCACCCTCTATCCCAAGCTGCCGTACAACGCACTGAAGGACTTCGTGCCGGTGGCCCTGATCGCCGGCCAGCCCATGGTGGTGGTCGTCAAGGCCGGCTCGCCCTACAACACCCTGGGCGACCTGGTGGCGGCCGGCAAGGCCAAGTCCGGCGGCCTCTCCATGGCCTCGCCCGGCAGCGGCACCGTGGGCCACCTCGCCGGCGAACTGTTCGCCCAGCGCGCCGGCTTCAAGTTCCTGCACGTGCCGTACAAGGGGGCGGCGCCGGCCGTCACCGACCTGATCGGCGGCCAGGTCGATTTCTACCTGGCGACGCCGCAGGCGGTGATTCCCCTGGTCAAGGGCGGCAAGCTGCGCGCCATCGCCGTCACCTCGATCAAGCGGGTGCCGGTGCTGCCCGAGGTGCCCACCGTCGACGAAAGCGGCTACAAGGGCTTCGAAGCCAACGACTGGAAGGGCCTGGTCGCGCCCGCCGGGACCTCGCCCGAGATCGTCAAGCGGCTCAATGCGGCGGCCGAACAGGCACTGGCCCAGCCCGACACCGTCGCCCGCCTGCTGGCCGACGGCAGCGTGCCGCTGGGCGGCTCGCCCGAAGCCTTCGCCCGGTTCCTGCAGTCGGAAAACGCCCGCTGGGGCGACGCCGTGCGCAAGGCCGGCGTCAAGCTCGACTAGGCGCGGCCGCACGGTCCGGCCGTGCCGCGCCAGGGACGGATCGATTCCAACCCTGCATGCGCATAATCGGGCGCGTGGACAAACTCAAGCAGCTCGAGTCCTTCGTCTCGGTCGCCACCCGGGGCAGTCTGACGGCGGCGGCCCGGGCGGAGGGCGTCGCGCCGGCGATCATGGGCCGGCGCCTGGACGCGCTGGAAGAGCGGCTGGGCGTCAAGCTGCTGGTACGCACCACGCGCCGCATCAGCCTCACCCACGAGGGCAGCGCCTTCCTGGAGGACTGCCAGCGGCTGCTGGCCGACCTCGCCAATGCCGAAGCCAGCGTCAGTGCCGGCGGCGTCAAGGCCAGCGGCCATCTGCGGATCACCGCGCCGGCCGGCTTCGGCCGCCGCCACGTGGCGCCGCTGGTGCCGAAATTCCGCGAAGCGCACCGCGACGTCACCATCTCGCTCAATCTCAGCGACCGCGTGATCGACCTCGCGGCCGAAGGCTACGACTGCGCGGTGCGGGTCGGCGACCTGCGCGACTCCTCGCTGGTGAGCGTGCGGCTGGCCGACAACCGGCGCCTGTGCGTCGCCACGCCCGGCTACCTGGCGCGCCACGGCGCGCCGCAGCACCCCAGCGAGCTCGTCAAGTTCGACTGCCTCACCCTGTCGAGCGACGCGTCGCAGACGCGCGGCTGGGCCTTCCGACTGCCGACCGCCGACGGCGAGGAGGTCGTGCACCTCAAGCCCGGCGGACCGCTCGACTGCTCCGACGGCCAGGTGCTGCACGACTGGTGCCTGGCCGGCTGGGGCATCGCCTGGCGCAGCACCTGGGAAGTGGAGCACGACATCGCCAGCGGACGCCTGGTCGAAGTGCTTGCCCCCTTCGCCGCGCCGCCCAACGGCATCTACGCCGTCTTTCCCCAGCGCAAGCACCTGCCGCTGCGGGTGCGGCTGTGGATCGACTTCCTCAAGCACACCTACGGCCAGCCGGCGTTCTGGCAGGCCGGCGCCAGCACCCCATGACCCTCGAAGCCATTCTTGCCGCCGCCCACCTGCTGGCCATTCTCACCGCCGTGGTCTTCATCACCAGCGAAACGGCGATCTGCCGCGGCGACTGGCTCAACGACAAGGTCATCCGGCGGCTGGTTGCCGTCGACCGGATCTACCTGGGCGGGCTCGCGGCGGTGCTGCTGACCGGCCTGGCGCGCATCTTCTGGGGCATCAAGGGCGACGCCTGGTACTGGAGCAACTGGCTGCTGCACCTGAAGGTGGGCCTCTTCATCGCGGTCGTGCTGCTGGCGATCCAGCCGGCCCGCTCGTACCGGCGCTGGCTGGCGCAACTGGAGGCGAACGGCGCGCTGCCGGCCGAAGCCGAAGTGACGAGCACGCGGCGGCGGGCCTTTCTGGCGGCGCACCTGATCGCCCTGGTGCCGATCGCCGCCGCGTTCCTCGCCCGCGGCTTCGGCGGGGCCGGCTGAAGGCGGCGCCGGCCGGGGACGGGCCGGCCCGTAAAATCCCCCGATGCTCCTTGTCAAACAAGACCTGCTTCGCAGCCTCGCCGCGGAGCTGGAGAAACTCCTTCCCGGCGCCGGAGACAAGGCCGTCTTCGAGTCGCCCAAGGTCGCCGCCCACGGCGACCTCGCCTGCACCGCGGCGATGCAGCTGGCCAAGCCGCTCAAACGCAATCCGCGCCAGGTGGCCGAGGAACTGCGCGCCGCGCTGCTGGCCAGCGCGCCGTATGCGCAATGGGTCGAGGCGATCGAGATCGCCGGCCCCGGCTTCCTGAACATCCGGCTGCAGCCGGCCGCCAAGCAGCAGATCGTGCGCGAGGTGCTGGCGGCCGCCGACGGCTTCGGCCGGCAGCCGTCCAATGGGCGGCGCATGATGGTGGAGTTCGTCTCCGCCAATCCCACCGGGCCGCTGCACGTGGGCCACGGCCGGCAGGCGGCGCTGGGCGACGCCATCTGCAACCTGTATGCGGCGCAGGGCTGGAGCGTCTGGCGCGAGTTCTACTACAACGACGCGGGCGTGCAGATCGGCACGCTCGCCAACAGCGTGCAGCTGCGCGCCCGCGGCTTCAAGCCGGGCGACCCGCAGTGGCCCGAAGCGGCCTACAACGGCGAATACATCGCCGAGATCGCCGCCGACTTCATGGCCGGCAAGACCGTGCGTTCCGACGACCGCGAGTTCACCGCGTCCGGCGACGTCGACGACCTGGACGGCATGCGGCTGTTTGCCGTGGCCTACCTGCGCCACGAGCAGGACCTGGACCTGCGCGCCTTCGACGTGCGCTTCGACCACTACTACCTGGAGTCGAGCCTGTACACCAGCGGCAAGGTCGACGCCGTCGTGCAGAAGCTGCGCGACGCCGGCAAGACCTACGAGCACGACGGCGCGCTGTGGCTGAAGTCGACCGAGTACGGCGACGACAAGGACCGCGTCATGCGCAAGGGCGACGGCACCTACACCTACTTCGTGCCCGACGTCGCCTACCACGTGAGCAAGTGGGAGCGCGGCTTCGGCAAGGTGGTCAACATCCAGGGCACCGACCACCACGGCACCATCGCCCGGGTGCGCGCCGGCCTGCAGGCCGTGGGCGCCGGGATTCCGGCCGGCTACCCCGACTACGTGCTGCACACCATGGTGCGGGTGATGCGCGGCGGCGAGGAAGTGAAGATCTCCAAGCGCGCCGGCAGCTACGTGACGCTGCGCGACCTGATCGAATGGACCAGCAAGGACGCGGTGCGCTTCTTCCTGCTCTCGCGCAAGCCCGACACCGAATACGTGTTCGACATCGACCTGGCGCTGGCGCAGAACAACGACAACCCGGTCTACTACGTGCAGTACGCGCATGCCCGCATCTGCTCGGTGCTGGCGGCGTGGGGCGGCGATGCGGCGAGCCTGAAGGACGCGGACCTGTCGCCGCTTCAAAGCGCGCAGGCGCAGGCCCTGATGCTGCAGCTGGCGCGCTATCCCGAGATGCTTGCCGCCGCGGCCGCGGACTTCGCGCCGCACGACATCACCTTCTACCTGCGCGAGCTCGCGGCCACCTATCACAGCTACTATGATGCCGAGCGCATCCTGGTGGACGACGAGCCCGTCAAGCGGGCGCGGCTGGCGCTGGTCGCCGCCGCCGCGCAGGTATTGCACAATGGCCTGGCCATGCTCGGCGTCTCGGCGCCCAGCAAAATGTGAGCCCCTCGCGGGCAGGAAATCAGCAGTGAAACAAAGTCAGCGCGGCTCCATCATCGTGGGGATCATCATCGGCGTGGTGATCGGCCTCGCCGCGGCCCTGGCGGTGGCGGTGTACGTGACCAAGGTGCCGGTGCCGTTCCTCAATCGCGGCACCGCGCGTTCGGCGGAGCAGGACGCCGCCGAAACCCGCAAGAACCGGGACTGGGATCCCAACGCGCCGCTCTACGGCCGCAATCCGGCCAAGCCGCTGCCGCCGGCGCCGGCCGTCGCGGCGTCCGGGGCGCCCGCGCCCGCCGCGCCGGTCGCGACCGTTCCGGCGCCCGCGCGCGAGCCGGCCGCCAAGGCCAAGCCGGCCGACCCGCTGGGCGAGTTCGCGGCGGCGCGCTCGGGCGGCGCCGCCGCGGCCGACCCCTTCTTCTATTTCGTGCAGGCGGGCGCCTTCCGCACTCCCGAGGACGCGGAGGCGCAGCGCGCCAAGCTGTCGCTGATGGGGATCGACGCCAAGGTCACCGAGCGCGAGCAGTCCGGCCGGCAGGTGTTTCGCGTGCGGGTCGGCCCGTTCGACCGCAAGGAAGACGCCGACCGCCAGAAGGAAAAGCTGGAGTCGGGCGGCTTCGAGACCGCCCTGGTGCGCGTGCAGCGCTGACGCCGGAACCTTCCACGGCCGGCCGGCCTCTGACTGGGTGCAGCAAGGAGTGAATGCGATGGATCGACGCGATTTTTCCGTGGCCGCCGCGGCCGCGCTGGCCGGCGTGGCGAGCGGTCTGCCCGGCGCCGCGCTGGCGCAGGCAAAGCAGCCGCAGGAAGGCATCGAGTACATCACCCTCGACAAGCAGGTCGGCGTCGACGCGCCGGCGGGCAAGATCGAGGTCATCGAGTTCTTCTGGTACGGCTGTCCGCACTGCAATGCCTTCGAGCCACGCTTCGCCCCGTGGGCCAAGCGCCAGCCGGCCGAGGTCGTCGTCAAGCGGGTGCCGGTGGCCTTCCGCGACGACTTCGTCCCCGAGCAGCGCCTGTACTACACCCTGGAAGCGCTGGGCCGCGTCGACGACCTGCACGGCAAGGTGTTCCAGGCGGTCCACGCCAACCACGAGAACCTGAGCCGCGAAGACCTGATCCTGGCCTGGGCCGGCAAGCAGGGCCTGGATGCGGCGAAGTTCAAGGAGTTGTACAACTCCTTCTCGGTGGCCACCAAGGTGCGCCGCGCCACCCAGCTGCAAACCGCGTACAAGGTGCAGGGCGTGCCCTCGATCGGCGTCGCCGGCCGCTACTACACCGACGGCACGCTGGCCGGCAGCATGGACCGGCTGTTGCAGGTGGCCGAGTTCCTGATCGGCGCCGCCCGCAAGACGCGCTGAACCCGCCGGTCCATCGGCCCGCTGCGGGGCCCGGGCAAGTGCCCGCGATGGGCCGCCGCGGCGCGGCGCTGGGTACAATGCCAGCAAGATTCATGCCTTTGCATGCGGCCGCACCCAGCCGCGGGGACCAGCCTGTGCCGACACCACTCCATTCACCGCCCGCCGCCCTGCTGATCGCCCTGGCGCTGGCGCTGCCGGGCGCCGCGGCATGGGCCGAAAAGGCCGACCGCAACAAGCCGATGAACGTCGAGGCCGACGCCCTGCGCTACGACGACCTGAACCAGACCAGCGTCTTCACCGGCCGGGTGGTGATCACCAAGGGCACGATCGTGATCCGCGGCGCGCGGGTGGACGTGCGCCAGGACGCGGAGGGCTACCAGCACGGGCTGGTCACGGCCGAGCCGGGCAAGCTCGCGTTCTACCGCCAGAAGCGCGAGGGCGTCGACGAGTTCATCGAGGGCGAGGGCGAATCCATCGAATACGACGGCAAGGCCGACCGGGTGCGCTTCGTCAAGCGCGCGGAGCTGCGGCGCTTCCGCGGGCCGATGCTCTCGGACGAGATGGTCGGCAGCGTGATCACCTACGACAACAGCAGCGACACCTTCTCGGTCGACGGCGGCCCCGCCAGCGCGGCGCCCGGCGGCCGGGTGCGGGCCGTGCTGGCGCCGCGCACGGGCGCATCCGCGCCGGCTGCCGCCGCCCCCGCGGCGCCGCCGGCCAGCCTGCGGCCCAGCATGACGCTGGACGGGGGCAAGAAGTGACGCTGCAGGTGCAGCCGGCGGCCCGCGCGGCGGCGCCGGCCGCCGACGCCAGCCGGCTGGAGGTGCGCCACCTGCAGAAGACCTACGGCAGCCGCCGGGTGGTCAAAGACGTTTCGCTCGACGTCGCCAAGGGCGAGGTGGTGGGGCTGCTCGGTCCCAACGGCGCCGGCAAGACCACCTCCTTCTACATGATCGTGGGGCTGGTCCGCGCCGACGCCGGCGAGATCTCGATCGACGGCCGCTCGGTCGAACACATGCCGATCCATCGCCGCTCGCGGCTGGGGCTGTCCTACCTGCCGCAGGAGGCGTCGATCTTCCGCAAGCTGAACGTGCAGGAGAACGTGCGCGCGGTGCTGGAACTGCAGCGCCACCCGGACGGGCGGCCGCTCGCGCGGCCCGAGATCGACGAGCGCCTGACGGCGCTGCTGCAGGACCTGCGCGTGGACCACCTGCGCGACTCGCCGGCGCTGGCGCTGTCCGGCGGCGAGCGGCGCCGGGTCGAGATCGCCCGCGCCCTGGCCACGCAGCCGCGCTTCATCCTGCTGGACGAGCCGTTCGCCGGGATCGACCCGATCGCCGTGATCGAGATCCAGCGGATCATCGGCTTCCTGAAGTCGCGCGGCATCGGCGTGCTGATCACCGACCACAACGTGCGCGAGACGCTGGGTATCTGCGACCACGCCTACATCATCAGCGACGGCGAAGTGCTGGCGCAGGGCACGCCTTCCGAGATCGTGAACAACGCCGACGTGCGCCGGGTCTACCTCGGCGAGCATTTCCGGATGTGAGCATGATGTCCGTCACGTCCGGCCCCGGCGCCGCGCCAGCCGCGCCATGAAGCAGGGTCTTTCGCTGCGGGTTTCGCAGCACCTGGCGCTCACGCCGCAGCTGCAGCAGTCGATCCGGCTGCTGCAGCTGTCGACGCTGGAGCTGGCCCAGGAAGTCGAGCAGATGCTCGACGAAAACCCGTTCCTCGAGCCCAACCCGGACGAGCCCAGCCGCGCGGAAGTCGAGGCCGCGGCCGCGGCCGAAACGGCGCTGCGCGAGCACGAACGCGAGATCGAATTCCCCCATGACAGCGGCGCCGCGGGCGACGACAGCTTCGGCGAGGCCGATCCGCTGCCGGCGGCCGACGCCGAGGCCCCGGGCTGGGAAGGCGACGGCAGCACCGAGATGGTGGCCGACGACGGCGAATGGGGCGGCGGCGACGGCGCGCCGCGGCCGGCCGGCGGCGCCAGCGACGACGAGGTCGAGGCAACCGACCTGGCGTCGAGCGACGAAACGCTGCAATCGCATCTGCATCGCCAGGCGGCGTCGCTGCGGCTGTGCGACGAGGACCGCTGCGTGCTCGACTTCCTGATCGACTCGCTCAACGACGACGGCTACCTCGAGGAGCCGCTCGAAGCGCTGGCCGCCGAACTGGCCGGCACCGACCTCGAGCAGCAGGAGGAGCTGGTGCATCGGTTCACGGTCGCCCTGCGGCTGCTGCAGAACCTCGACCCGGCCGGGGTCGGCGCCCGCTCGCTGGCCGAATGCCTGTCGCTGCAGCTGCAGGCCGTGGACGACGCCGGCTGTCCGGCGCGGCGGGCCGCGCTCAAGATCGTCGCCCAGCCGATGGAGCTGCTGGCCCGCCGCGACGTCAGGCGGCTGGCGCAGCTGTGCGGCGAGAGCGAGGCCCACCTGAAGGCGGCGATCGGCCTGATCGTGCGGCTGGAGCCCAAGCCGGGGCGGCGCTTCGGCAACGTCGAGCGCAACATCGTCGTGCCCGACGTGCTGGTGACCAAGGTCGGCCGCGGCGGGCAGGCGCGCTTTCGCGTCCAGCTCAATCCGGACGTGATGCCGCGGCTGCGGGTGCACGACGTCTACGCCACGGCGCTGCGCACGCACCGCGGCGAGGGCCACCAGGCGCTGCAGCAGCGGCTGCAGGAGGCGCGCTGGTTCATCAAGAACATCCAGCAGCGCTTCGACACCATCCTGCGGGTGGCCACCGCCATCGTCGAGCGCCAGAAAAACTTCTTCGTGCACGGCGAGCTGGCGATGCGGCCGCTGGTGCTGCGCGAGATCGCCGACGAGCTGGGGCTGCACGAGTCCACCATCAGCCGCGTCACCACGGCCAAGTACATGGCCACGCCCTACGGCACCTTCGAGCTGAAGTACTTCTTCGGCTCGGCGCTGGGCACCGAGACCGGCGGCAACGCGTCGAGCACCGCGGTGCGCGCGCTGATCCGCCAGTTCATCGCCGCCGAGAACCTGAAGAAGCCGTTGTCCGACAGCCAGATCTCCGACATGCTCAAGGAGCAGGGGATCGAGTGCGCGCGCCGCACGGTCGCCAAGTACCGCGAAGCGTTGCGGATCGCCCCGGCCAGCCTGCGCAAGGCCCTGTAATCCCGATCCGAATGAACCAGCTGCAACTGTTCCTGCCGTGCGCCGCCGGCGTCGAGGGTTTCCTCGCCGACGAGGTGCACCGCCTCACCGGCCTCGCCGGCGACGACCTGCTCACCGGACGCGGCGGCGTCGTGCTGCGCGCTTCCTGGCGCGATGCCATGCTGCTGAACCTGCACAGCCGGCTCGCCCAGCGCGTGCTGGTGCAGCTCTCGCACACGCCGTACCGCAGCGAGCACGATCTCTACGAGGCGGCCGCCGCCGTGGCCTGGGAGATCTGGTTCGCCACGCGCCAGACCTTCAAGGTCGAGGTCACGGCGCAGCACAGCCCGCTCAAGAGCCTCAACTTCGCGGCGCTGAAGATCAAGGACGCCGTCGCCGACCGCTTCCGCGAGCGCGGCGGCGCCCGGCCCGACGTCGACACGCTGCGGCCGGACGTGCGCATCTACGCGCACCTGACCAGCGACGCCGCCACGCTCTACATCGACACGTCGGGCGAGCCGCTGTTCAAGCGCGGCTGGCGCGAGGACAAGGGCGAGGCGCCGCTGAAGGAAACGCTGGCCGCGGCGATGATCGCCGCCAGCGGCTGGGACGCGGCGGTGCCGCTGTACGACCCCTGCTGCGGCAGCGGCACCATCGCCATCGAGGCGGCGCAGGTCGCGTGCGGCATCGCGCCGGGCCAGCTGCGCCGCTTCGGCTTCGAGCAGCTGCTGCCGTTCCAGTCCCATGTGTGGCAGGCCCTGCTGGCTGAGGCGCGGGCCCGGCAGCACGCCCCCACGGCACCGGTCTTCGGCAGCGACGTCGCGTTCCGGATGGTCGATTTCGCGCAGCGCAACGCGGCCCGCGCCGGCGTGGCGCACGCCGTGCAGCTGCGCGGCGGCGACGCGCTGCAGCGGATGCCGCCGACCGAGCTGCCCGGCGTGTTGCTGGTGAATCCGCCCTACGGCGAGCGCATCGAGACCGCCGGTGTCGCCGGCCGCAGCCAGGGTGGGCGCGAGCGGGCGCAGGTCGACGACGGCGGCGATTTCTTCAGCCAGCTGGCGACCCACTGGAAGCGCCACTATCCAGGCTGGACCGCCTGGGTGCTGACGCCGGACTTCAAGCTGCCCACCCGCATGCGGCTGAAGGAGTCGCGCCGGGTGCCGATGTGGAACGGCCCGATCGAGTGCCGGCTGTTCCGCTTCGACATGGTCAAGGGCTCGGCCCGCGCCAGGGATGCAGAACCTGGTGCTTGACACCAACGTCGTGCTGGACCTGCTGGTGTTTGGCGACGCCGCCGCGGTCCCGCTCGACGAGGGGCTGACCGCCGGCCGCCTGCGCTGGCTGGCCACGGCCGCGATGCGCGACGAGCTGGCGCGCGTGCTGGGCTACCCGCAGATCGCGGCGCGGCTGCGAACGCTGGACCTGGACCCCGGCGCCGTGCTGGCGCGATTCGACGCACTGGCCGAGCTGGTCGCGCCGGCCGCCCCGGCGCCGGTCACCTGCAGCGATCCGGATGACCAGTGCTTCATCGACCTGGCCGTGCACCACGGCTGCATGCTGCTCAGCAAGGACGCGGCCGTGCTCGCGCTGCGCCGCCGCCTCGCCGCGCTGCGGGTGCACGCGGCGACGGCATTGCCGTCCGCTTCCTACAGCCCCAGCGGCACCTGATCGGGGACACTCGTTGGCCGGCGCCGCGTTCCCGCGGCGCAGCACCGCATTTCCAGGAGCATTCCATGATCCGCATCGCCATCATCCTCGGCAGCACCCGGCCCGGCCGCAATGGCGAAGCCGTTGCCCGCTGGGTCCACGGCATCGCCGGCAAGCGCACCGACGCGCAGTACGAGCTGGTCGACATCAAGGACTTCAACCTGCCGTTGCTCGACGAGGCAGTGCCGCCGTCGCAGGGCAAGTACAGCCAGCCCCATACCAAGGCGTGGGCCGCCAAGATCGACTCGTTCGACGGCTTCGTCTTCGTCACGCCCGAGTACAACCACGGCACCTCGGCGGCGCTGAAGAACGCGATCGACTTCCTCTACAAGGAGTGGAACAACAAGGCGGCGGGCTTCGTCAGCTACGGCAGCGCGGGCGGCTGCCGCGCCGTCGAGAGCCTGCGTCTGGTGATGGGCGAGCTGATGGTGGCCGACGTCCGCGCCCAGGTCATGCTGTCGCTGTTCACCGATTTCGAGAACTTCAGCACCTTCAAGCCGGCCGCGATGCACGAGCGGGCGCTGAACACGCTGCTGGACCAGCTGCTCGCCTGGAGCCGGGCGCTGCGCACGGTGCGCGTGCCGCAGGGCGCTCCGGCTTAGCGCAGCCGCGCCAGCAGGCCGTCCAGGGCGTGGCGCACGGTGGCGGCGCGGACCGCGGCGCGGTCGCCGTCGAAGCGCTGCCGCTCGCTGGTGAGCCGGCCGCCGACCACGAAGCCGAACCAGACGGTGCCCACCGGCTTGTCCGTGCTGCCGCCGGTCGGCCCGGCGACGCCGGTCACCGCCACGCTCACCTGGGCCCGCGAGTGCGCGACGGCACCTTCGGCCATCGCGCGCACCGTCGCCTCGCTCACCGCGCCGTGTTGCCGCAGCAGGGCCTCGGACACGCCCAGCAGGTCGGTCTTGGCGGCATTGGAGTAGGTGACGAAGCCCCGCTCGAACCAGGCGCTGGAGCCGGCGAGGTCGGTGCAGGCGGCGGCGATCATGCCGCCGGTACAGCTCTCCGCGGTGGCGAGCAGCCAGCCCCTGGCGAGCAGCAGCGCCGCGAGTTCCTCCACCCGGCTCACCAGAATCTCCACGCGGCGATAACGAGCAGGGTGCACAGCGCCGCCACCAGGTCGTCCAGCATGATGCCGAAGCCGCCGCGCCAGCCGAAGCCGTGGAAGAGCCCGTCGGCCCAGGCCACCGGGCCGGGCTTGACGGTGTCGAACAGCCGAAAGAGGGCGAAGGCGGCGAGCTGCCCCCACCAGCCGGCGGGCATCACGAGCCACAGCACGATCCAGAAGGCGACGACTTCGTCCCACACGATGTGGCCCGGGTCCAGCACGCGCATGCTGCCCGCCGTGACGCTGCAGGCCCACCAGCCGAGCGGCAGCGCGGCGGCGATCACCCAGCCGATGCCGGCAGCCGACAGCCAGCTCTGCAGCCACAGATAGGTCAGCCACCCGAACAAGGTGCCGACGGTGCCTGGCGCGACCGGCGACAGGCCCGAGCCGAAGCCGAGCGCGATCACGTGGGCCGGGTGCGCGCGCATGAAGCCGAACGTCGGCCGCAGCACCGGCGCCGATGGCAATGGATGGATCGGGGCGCTCATGGCGGGCAGGTGGAGGGCGCTGGCATGGGGCAATGGTAACGACGCGATGCGCCTCGATGCGGCGTGCAACTGCCGTGGCGGCGCCGAAAATCGCGCGGCCGCTGCGCACCGCCGCCGTGCCACAGGCCCAGCCGCTGGGCCATCGCGTGCGCCTGCTGGCGGGCGTAGGGGCCGCCGCCGCGGTAGCCGTCGGACCAGGCGTAGCCGCGTGCCACCAGCCAGCCGCCGAGGTCGTCGCTGCCGGCGCTGACCCGCGCCAGCAGCCGCTCGTAGCGATCGCGCGCCCGCGGCTGCACGGTCACCCGCCGGTGCAGCACCCGGGCCGCGAGCGCGTCGCGCGCCTCGCGGCCGAACGGCTGGCAGATCTCCGGCGCGTCGATGCCCTGCAGCCGCACCGCGCGCGGCGTGCCGCCGGCCTCGGGCCGCACCCACAGCGAGTCGCCATCGGTGACGTGCGTGACCTCGCCCTGGAAGCCGCGCGCGCCGGCCAGCCCCGGCGCCGCCAGCGCCGCTGCCAGCAGGAGCAGGCGCAGGAGCGGGCGCAGGAGCAGGAGCGGGCAGGTCAAGTTCATCCTGCAGCAACGGCCGGCACGGCGCCGGCGCCGACCGCCGGCGCGCCGGCCTCAGGCAAAGTGGTCGAAAGAGGCGAAGCGCTGCGGCATCGGATCGCCGGCCGCGTCGACCACCCGCAGGCCCGGCTCCGCTTCGATCCGCCCGATCCGCGTCACCCGCACGCCGGCGATCGCCGCGGCAGCGGCCACCGCCTGGCGCCGCTGCGGCGGGGCCGTGAACGCCAGCTCATAGTCGTCGCCGCCGGCCAGCACGCACTCGAGCCGGTGCTCGGCGGCGACCGCGCCGGCCGGCGCTGCCATCAGCTGCAGCAGCGCCTCGGCCTCGATCCGCGCGCCGACGGCCGACTGGTCGAGCACATGCCCCAGGTCGCCGGCCAGGCCGTCGCTGACGTCGATCGCCGCCGTGGCCACGCCGCGCAGCGCGACGCCGAGCGCCACCCGGGGCGTGGGCTGCTCGAGCCGGGTGCGCGCCGCCGTGAACAGCTCGGGCGGCAGCGCCAGCGTGCCGCGGAACACCTCCAGCGCCAGCCGCGCGTCGCCCAGCGTGCCGCTGGCGTAGATGTCATCGCCCGGGCGCGCCCCCGAGCGCAGCAGCGCCTGCCCCGGCGGGACCTGGCCGAAGACCGTCACGCAGATGTTGAGCGGGCCGCGGGTGGTGTCGCCGCCGACCAGCTCGCAGCCGTGCTGGTCGGCCAGTGCCAGCAGGCCGCGCGAGAACGGCTCCAGCCACGCATCGTCCGCCTGCGGCAGCGCGAGCGCCAGCGTGAACGCCAGCGGCTCGGCGCCGCAGGCCGCCAGGTCGCTGAGGTTGACGGCCAGCGACTTGTGCCCCAGCTTGCGCGGATCGATGGTCGACAGGAAGTGCCGGCCCTCCACCAGCATGTCGCACGAGACCGCGAGCTGCATGCCGGGCGCGAGCCCCAGCAGCGCGCAGTCGTCGCCCACCCCGAGCGGGTTGCGCGTGGCCGGGCGCTTGAAGTAGCGGTCGATGAGATCGAATTCACCCACGCCCGGATTGTCGCTCCGGCGCAGCCTCAGGCGGTGCGGAAGCGCAGCGCGGCCTGGCGCACCACTTCCGCCAGCAGCCGCTCGCGGGCGTGGCGCTCGCGCAGCCAGCGGGCGTCGTTGCTGGCGCGGGCGGCGTCGTCCGCCAGCAGCGCCATCGAGCCGGTCGCGCCCAGCCGCACCGCGTGGCCGGCGATGCGCTGCAAGGTCTCCAGGATGTGATCGCGCAGCGGCAGGTGCTGGCCGGTCGCGGGCTCGACGTAGACGGCGTCCAGGCCGAACCGGCAGGCCTGGAAGCGGTTGTACGTGTAGACCATGTAGTCGTCCTCGACCGGCAGGAACGGCTGCTCCTCGAGGAACCAGGAGGCCAGGCACTGCACGAAGCCGGCCAGCGCCACCGCGCGTTCGACCGTCAGCGGCGTGTCGAAGACGCGGATCTCGATCGTGCCGTACTCGGGCTTGGGCCGGATGTCCCAGTAGAAGTCCTTCATGCTCTTGACGACGCCGGTGCGGGTGGTCTTGGCGAAGAAGTGCTCGAACTCGTTCCAGTGCAGGGTGAACGGCGCGCGGCCCGACATCGGGAAGGCGAACACCGAATTCAGGCGGGCCGAATCGAACTGGGTGTCCTGCCCCTGCACGAACGGCGACGAGGCCGAGAGCGCGATGAAATGGGGGATGTAGCGCGACATCCGGTGCAGCATCAGCAACGCGCTGTCCGCGTCGGGGCAGCCCACGTGCACGTGCTGGCCGAAGATCGTGAACTGCTTGGACAGGTAGCCGTACAGCGCCGACAGTTCGCGAAAGCGCGGCTTGTCGTAGATGCGCCGCTCGTGCCACTGCTGGAACGGGTGGGTGCCGCCGCCGACCACGTCGATGTTGAGCTTGTCGGCGCACTTCACCAGCGCGTCCCGGATCTGGCGCAGCTCGTCGCCCACCTGCGCCGTCGACTGGCACACGCCGGTGGAGATCTCGATCATGCTCGAGGTCATTTCCGGCACCACCGAGCCGGGCAGCTTGTGCCCGGCCATCAGCCGCAGCATCTCGTCGGAATACGGCGCCAGGTCGTAGTCGTGGGTGTTGACCAGCTGCAGCTCGAGCTCCACGCCCAGCGACAGCGCCGCCGATTGGTGGAACGGCCCCAGGCTGGCGCCGGCGGTGTTGGCGGGCACGGCGTCCACCGGGCTATCCATGCAGTGCCCCGGGCCGGCCGGCGGCGGGTGTGTCCATGTGCAGCGGCACCGAGCTTTCGCCGGCGCGGTACAGCGCGAACGTGGCGATCACCGCGCCAAGCACCTCCATCAGCAGGATGGCCGGCAGCGCGATGCCGGCGATCACCGGCCCGAGGGTCAGCGACGAGGCCATGAACTGGGTCACCAGCAGCAGCGCGACGGCCGACATCGGCGCCATCGCGCCGGCGGTCCACAAGGCCTGCCGCCAGTCGGTGCCGCTGCCCCAGTTGGCGAGTTCGACGCCGACGACCTTGGCGCCCATCCGCGCCAGCACCAGCACGCCGACCAGCCCGGCCACCGCCGGATTCCAGGGCGCCTGCGCGGCGGCCAGCGACACCAGCACGAACATCAGCATCAGCAACAGCGAGGCCGCCGTCCCCAGCTGCCGCGGCCAGGCCCAGGGCCGCGGATTGAGCTGCTTGAGGATCATTCCGCCCAGCAGCGCGGCCAGCGGCGCCGAGCCGCCCAGATGGGAGGCCATCGCCGCGGCAGCGGCGATCAGCGAGAGCAGCAGCATCGAGGTGTTCTCGCTGGTCGGGATCATGAAGCGCAGCGCCGTGCGCAGCACCAGCGCCAGCACGGCGCCGACGACGAACGACACGCCCAGCACCACCAGCACCGGATAGAGCGTCTCCGACAGGCTGGTGTGCGGCCGGTGCATCACGCCGGCGCGGGCGCTGACCAGGGTCAGCGCGTACAAGGTGCTCAGGGTCGACAGCACCAGGGCGCGCTCGGTCACCGGGCCGGAGGAGCCGCTGTCCATCACGACCCGGCTCAGCACCGCCGGCGAGGCGGCCATGGCGATCAGCCCGGTGGCTTCGGCCACGGTGGCCGGCACGCCCATCCATTTGAGCGCATAACTCACCGCCACCGCGGTCAGCACGGCTTCGAGCAGGCTTTGCAGCAGCACCATCGGGTTGTGCCGGAACCAGCGCAGGGCCACCCGGCCGCCGGCCTCGAAGAGCACGACGGCGACGCCAAGTTCCAGCAGGAACAGGCCGATGCCCTGCAGCGGCCAGGCCGCGCCGGAAAAGCCGCCCAGGCCGGCCAGCGCCCCGATGAACGAGTAGCCCACCACCTTGGGCACCCCGGTATGGCGCTGCAGCAGGTGGCCGGCCGCCGCCGCCACGGCGAGCAGCAGCGCCCACTGGACGGTGGGCAGGCCGGCGGAGGGCCTGAGCCAGTCGGCCCAGATGGCCATGAGTTCGGACATTCGCGTTTCCCCCCGCGGCGACTGTACGGCGGCTCAGCGGCAGCGCATGTAGGACGGGGGCGCGAAGGCAGAGCTTGCGCGCGAACGCGCCTCGGTCCCTCAGTGGAGGACGCGGTGGCTGCCGTCGTCCAGCACGAACAGCGGGACGTCGACCTCGAAGCGCTCGCCGTCCTCGGCGACGCAGAAGTAGCTGCCCTGCATCGTGCCGGTCGGCGTGCGCAGGCGGCAGCCGCTGGTGTACTGGAACGCTTCGCCGGGCTTGAGCAGCGGCTGGTGGCCGACCACGCCCAGCCCCTTGACTTCCTGGGTGTCGCCGGCGGCGTCCACGATGATCCAGTGGCGCGAGATCAGCTGCGCCGGCACCTCGCCGCTGTTGGTGATGGTGATCATGTAGGCGAAGCTGTAGACGCCCTGCGCCGGTGCCGACTGGTCCGGCAGGTACTGCGGTTCGACGTCGACGCGGAAGCGGTACTTGGCCATGGCGCATGGTACCGCGTCGGCGATTTGCGAGAATCCGGGCATGACCAGCACCTGCCGCATCGCGCCTTCCATCCTCTCGGCCGATTTCGCCCGACTGGGCGAGGAGGTGCGCAGCGTGATCGCGGCCGGCGCCGACTGGATCCACTTCGACGTGATGGACAACCATTACGTGCCGAACCTCACCTTCGGCCCGATGGTCTGTGCCGCGCTCAAGCCTCATGCGGTGACGGCCCAGGGGGCGGCGGTGCCGGTGGACGTGCACCTGATGGTGCAGCCGGTCGATGCGCTGGCGCAGGCGTTCGCCCAGGCCGGCGCCGACTACATCAGTTTCCACCCCGAAGCATCGGGCCACGTGCATCGCAGCGTGCAGGCGATCAAGGCCGCCGGCTGCAAGGCCGGGCTGGTGTTCAACCCGGCCACGCCGCTGGACGTGCTGGACTGGATGATCGAGGACCTGGACCTGATCCTGATCATGAGCGTCAACCCCGGCTTCGGCGGCCAGGGCTTCATCGAATCGGCGCTGCGCAAGGTGGCCGACGCGCGCCGCCGCATCGATGCCTGCGGCAAGGACATCCGCCTCGAAGTGGACGGCGGCATCAAGACCGACAACATCGCCCGGGTGGCCGCCGCCGGCGCCGACACCTTCGTCGCCGGCAGCGCCATCTTCGGCCAGCCGGATTACGCCAGGGTGATCGGCGCCATGCGCGCCGCGCTCAAGGCCTGAACTTGCGCTCGCGGTCGGCCGCGCTGTCGCGGCTTTTCCGGTAGGCCTCCTCGATCACCGGCCCCTTGTCGGTATCCACCAACCCGCGCGCCACGTCATCGTGGGCCAGCTGGCCCGCGCGCTGCTGCGAAGGTTCGCTCGCTGCCTGGCTGTGGGCGGATTCGTCGCGCTCGTGCGGCATCCGCGGCGCCGGCTGCTGGGCCGGCCCCTGAGCCGTTTGGGTCTCGCCCTGGGGCGCCTTGCCGGCGGGGCTGGCGGGGCCTGGCGGCCGTGAGGTGTCGTTCCGGTTGGCCATGACTGCTCTCCTGTTGCCCCGATGCTCAGGCGGCGGCCAGGCCGGCGCGGTAGGACGGCCCGCGGCAGTTGCTGTAGGAACGGGCCGGGGTGCCGCCACGCCGCTGTGGGAGCCGTCCTACTCCAAGAGATGGCAGGACCCGACACGCCCGCCCGTCCGCTCACTACGGGGTTTCCACATGAGCTTGCCTAAGCTGATCGGACTCGCAGCATGGGAGATGTGATGGACCTGTTCGTCGGATTGCCGGAATGGCTGGTGTGGTGCGCCGCCGGCGTCGCGGGTGCGGTGGCCCTGGCCGCGCTCGCCAGCATGCTCGAGGCCGCGCTCGACCTGGACGCGGGCTGACACCTTCCTTCGCCGCACCGCCACGGCCGCCAGTGCGGCGAGCGCGGGCGGCCGCCACCATGACAAGAACAGAGCCACAGGAGCAGTAATGCCACAGTCCAAGCAGGAGGCCCAGCGCAAGTCGAAGGCGAGCGAGGCGCTCGCGGCCAAGCAGAAACAGCTGGAGTCTTTCAGCCAGGGACCGGAAAACCTGTTGACCACCGACCACGGCGTGGTCGTCCCGGACAACCACAATTCGCTGCGCGCCGGCGTGCGCGGGCCGGCGCTGCTGGAAGACTTCATCCTGCGCGAGAAGCTGCTGCACCTGGGCCGCGAGCGCATTCCCGAGCGGGCGGTCAATGCCCGCGGCGCCGGCGCGCACGGCTACTTCGAGCTGACCAAGTCGCTGGTCGAATACACGCGCGCCGACTTCCTGCAGGAGGTCGGCTCCCGCACGCCGGTGTTCGTGCGCTTCTCGTCGGCCGTCGGCGCCGCCGGATCGGCCGACACGGTGCGCGACGTGCGCGGCTTCGCCGTCAAGTTCTACACCCGTGAGGGCAACTACGACCTGGTGGGCGGCAGCATGCCGGTGTTCTTCGTCCAGGACGCGATGAAGTATCCCGACCTGCTGCATGCGTGGAAGCCCGAGCCGCACCACGGGATGCCGCAGGCCTCGAGCGCGCACGACACCTTCTGGGATTTCGTGTCGCTGATGCCCGAGAGCTCGCACATGCTGATGTGGCTGATGTCCGATCGGGCCTTGCCGCGCAGCTGGCGGATGATGGAAGGCTTCGGCGTCCACACCTTCCGCTTCGTCAACGCGAAAGGCGCGTCGCACTTCGTGAAGTTCCACTGGAAGCCGAAGCTGGGCAAGCACGCGCTGCTGTGGGACGAGGCGCTCAAGCTGGCCGGGCGCGATCCCGACTTCCACCGCCGCGACCTGCGGGAGGCGATCGAGCAGGGCCAGTTCCCCGAATGGGAGCTCGGCGTGCAGCTGATCGACGAGGCCAAGGCGCAGACGCTGGGGCTGGACGTGCTCGATGCCACCAAGCTGGTGCCGGAGGAACTGGCGCCGATCGTGCCGGTGGGCAAGCTGGTGCTCAACCGCAACCCCGACAACTTCTTCGCCGAGGTGGAGCAGGTGGCGTTCAACCCGGGCCACGTGGTGCCTGGCATCGATTTCAGCAACGACCCGCTGCTGCAGGGCCGGCTGTTCGCCTACACCGACGCCCAGATGGCGCGGCTGGGCGGCGCCAACTACCAGGAGCTGCCGATCAACCGCGGCGTGTGCCCGTTCCACAATTTCCAGCGCGACGGCGCGCACCGCATGACGCTGCACAAGGGCCAGGTGGCCTACGAGCCCAACTCGCTGGCCAGCGGCGCCGAGTTCCGCGTCGACGGCGGCCAGCAGGGCTTCCAGAGCGCCGAGGAGGCGATCGATGCGCCGAAGAGCCGGCGCCGCAGCACCACCTTCGACGACCACTTCGGCCAGGCCAGCCTGTTCTGGAACAGCCAGAGCCCGATCGAGAAGGACCACATCGTCGCCGCGTTCCAGTACGAGTTGTCGAAGGTGGAGGTGCCCGCGATCCGCCAGCGCGTTGTCGACAACCTGGCGCACGTCGATTCGAAGCTGGCGCGCAAGGTCGCCGAGCCGCTGGGACTGGTGCCCGACGCCAAGGCGGCGGCGGGGCGGGCTGGGTTTCGCGACGTGCCGGCGGCCAAGTTGCCGGTGGAGACCTCGCCCGCCCTCAGCATGGAAGGCAACGGCGCCAGCATCGCGACGCTGCGGGTGGCCGTGCTGGTGGCGGGCGGCGTCGAGATCGGCGCGTTGCGCGTGATCCAGCAGGCCCTGCAGGACGCCGGCGCCAGCAGCCGGATCATCGCGGCCAACCTGGGCAGCGTCGCCACC
>NZ_DATMHS010000105.1:0-37924 GCF_035554825.1 Ramlibacter sp.
GCCTTCCTTCAGGCGCTCGAGATGCTTGTGCGCGTTCTCGATCATGACGATCGCGGCGTCGACCATGGCGCCGATCGCGATCGCGATCCCGCCCAGGCTCATCAGGTTCGAATTCATCCCCAGCAGCCGCATCACGATGAACGAGATCAGCACGCCCACCGGCAGCATCAGGATCGCCACCAGCGCCGAGCGCACGTGCAGCAGGAAGATCACGCAGACGGCGGCGACGATCAGGCTCTCCTCGAGCAGCGTGCGCGTCAGCGTGTTGATGGCGCGGTAGATCAGGTCGGAGCGGTCGTACACGGCCTGGATGCTCACCCCTTCGGGCAGGCCGCCGGAGATCTCCTGCACCTTGGCCTTCAGGTTGTGGATCACCTCCAGGGCGTTCTGGCCGTAGCGCGCCATCGCGATTCCCGAGACCACCTCGCCCACCCCATCGAGCTCGGTGAGGCCGCGTCGCTCGTCGGGCGCGAGTTCCACCCGGGCGATGTCGCGGACCAGGACCGGCGTGCCGCCCTGGCTCTTGACCACCAGCAACTCGATGTCGTCCTTGCCGCGCAGGTAGCCCTTGCCCCGCACCATGAACTCGGTCTCGGCCATCTCCACCACGCGGCCGCCGACGTCGCGGTTGGAATCGCGGATCACCTGAGACACCTTCGCCAGCGGCACGCCGTAGCTGCGCAGCTTCACCGGGTCCACGGTCACCTGGTAGGTCTGCACGAAGCCGCCGATCGACGCCACCTCGGCCACGCCGTGCGCCTTCGTCAGCTGATAGCGCACGTACCAGTCCTGGATCGTGCGCAGCTCGGCCAGCGTCTTGTCCTTGGCGAGCAGCACGTACTGGTAGACCCAGCCCACCCCGGTCGCGTCTGGCCCCAGGGCCGGCGTGACTCCCTTGGGCAGGCGGCCGGCCGCGAAGTTGAGGTACTCGAGTACCCGGGTGCGGGCCCAGTAGATGTCGGTGCCGTCCTCGAAGATGACGTACACGAAAGAGGCGCCGAAAAACGAGAAGCCGCGCACCACCTTGGATTTCGGGACCGCCAGCATGGCCGTGGTGAGCGGGTAGGTGACCTGGTCCTCCACCACCTGCGGCGCCTGGCCCGGGTATTCCGTGTAGACGATGACCTGCACGTCCGAGAGGTCGGGCAGCGCGTCGAGCGGCGTCTTCACGACCGCCACGATGCCGGCGATCACGATGAAGGCCGTGGCCAGCAGGACCAGGAACGGGTTCCGGCCGGACCACTGGATGATCTTGTTCAGCATGGCAGGTCCCGGTCAGTGGCCCGAGTGGGACTTGCCCGCCGCGGCCTGCGGGGCCGGCGCCGGTGTGATCGAGGTCACCACCCATTCGCCCGGCTGGCGCTCCACGAACTCGAACGACACCGCCGCGCCCGGCTTCAGGCCCTGCAGCAGCGCGGGGTTCGCCGCCTTGAACTCCATCGTCATCGCCGGCCACTTCAGCGAGGCAATGGCGCCGTGGTTGAGGCTGATGGTGCCGGCCTTGGCGTCGATGCCGTCGACCGTGCCCTGGCCCTTGTGGCCGACCGAGGCTGCAGCGGCAGGCTGCGGACTCGCGCTGGCCGGCGCGGCCGGGGCGGCCGGGGCGGCGGCCGCGCCCAGGCCGCCGATCGCCGCCTTCAGGTTGCTCTCGGCGTCGATCAGGAAGTTGGCGGCGACCACCACCTGCTCGCCCTCGCGCACCCCGTCCACCACCTCGACGTAGTTCTCGCTGCGCGCGCCCAGCTTGACTTCGCGCGGCTCGAAGCGGCCCTCCTTCAGCTGCACCAGCACGATGCGACGCGTGCCGCTGTCGATCACCGCGGAGTCCGGCACCGCCAGCACCGGCGCCTTGCCGCCGACCTGCACTTCGACCTGGCTGAACATTGCCGGCTTGAGCAGCTGGCCCGGATTGGCGAGCTCCACCCGCACCGGCACCGTGCGCGTTTCCGCCTTCAGCGTCGGATAGACATAGGTGATGCGGCCCTCGAAGGCCTTGTCGGGATACGCGTTGATCTTCACGCTGGCCCTGGACCCGGCGCGCACCAGGCCGATGTCCTGCTCGAACACGTCGGCGATCACCCAGACCGAGGACAGGTCGGTGACCTGGTACAGCATCTCGCCGGGCATGAAGCGCATGCCCTGCACCGCTTTCTTCTCGGTCACGATGCCGGACACCGGCGAGCGGAAGGTGACCGTGCGCCTGGCTTCACCGGACTTCACCAGTGCGTTGACCTGTTCCGGCGAAAGATCCCAGTTGCGCAGCCGCGCCAGGCTGGACTCGGCCAGCTGCCTCATGCCGGCTTGCGCCTCGCTGGCCGCGCCGGCCATGGCCTGCACGCCCTGCACGGCGATCGCGTACTCGCGCTGGGCCGAGACCAGTTCCGGGCTGTAGACCTCGAACAGCGGCTGGCCCTTGGCCACCGGCTGGCCGGTGACGTTGACGTGCAGCCGCTCGACATAGCCCTCGAATTTCGGCGCCACCACGTGCACCCGGCGCTCGTCGGGTTCGACGCGGCCCGCCGCCCGCACCGTCTTGCCGAGCGTGCGGACGCCGACGGCTTCGGTGCGCACGCCGAGTTTCTGGATCTTCTCGGTGCTGATGCGGATCTGGTTGGCGCCCGCCGCCTGGCCGCTGCCTTCGTCTTCGCCTTCGTAGACCGGGATGTAGTCCATGCCCATCGGGTCCTTCTTCGGCGTCGGCGAGGTGTCCGGCAAGCCCATCGGGTTGCGGTAATACAGGATCTTGCGCGCCTTCGGTGCCGAGGCGCCGCCCGCGCTGCCGGCCTGGCCCACGGCAACGGCGGCCTCGCCACCCGCGCCATGAGAGCGGCCACCCAGCCAATACCCGCCGGCGCCGACGACGCCCAGCACCACCAGCCCCGCGATCACGTTGCTTGCTTTCACAGTTCTTCTCCGACGAGTCGTTCGATTTCGGCCAGCCGCATCTGCGCCTCGGCCTGGGCCTTGAGCCGTTCCTGGCGGGTCTTCCTGATCTGCCGCTGCGCTTCCAGCAGCGCGGTGAAATCGAGCTTGCCGTTTTCGTAGGCCGCGATCGCCGAACGCAGGCTCAATTCCGACTGCGGCAGCGACTGGGTGGCGATCAGCACTTCGCTGCGACGGGCGGCGTCCAGGGCCGCTACGCTTTCGCCGAGCTCGCCGGCCAGCTG
The DNA here is from genome assembly GCF_035554825.1 of Ramlibacter sp. GTDB lineage: Bacteria > Pseudomonadota > Gammaproteobacteria > Burkholderiales > Burkholderiaceae_C > Ramlibacter. Next base: position 3,168 of record NZ_DATMHS010000105.1, read on the forward strand.
GTTGGCGACGTTCTGGGCGCGGGCACGGGCCGCGCCGACCATCGCCTCGGCCTCCGCTTCCTGCGAGCGGCGGGTCGTCTGCTGCAGCGGAATGTTCATCTCGACCATGATTCCCCAGCTCGTGATGCGCGAGCCCATCTGGGTCGGCTGCAGGCCCACCGTCAGGTCCGGATACCGGTTGCGGCGCGCCAGCTCGCGGTTCTTCTCGGCGCCGGCCAGCCGCGCTTCCTCGCTCGCCAGTTGCGGGTTGTTCGCACGGGCGCGCTGGGCGAGCATGGCCGCATCGAGGGATCCGGGCGCCGGCAATGGCCGCAGCGCCTGCGGCTCGGCCAGCGGCGCGCCGGCGTCGCGCGCGAGCAGGGCGTTGAGCCGCGCGCGCTGCTGGCGCTTGTCGCTCTCGAGCATGATCAGCTCCGAGCGCATGGCGGTCTGTTCGAGCTGCGCCCGAATCGCGTCCTGCTGCGCCACCAGGCCGCCGGCGTACCGCGCCTGCGCGATCTGCTCGACCCGCTGCATCAGGTCCAGGATCTCGCGCGTCAGGCGTTCGTTGCCGGCGGCCAGGTAGTAGCGCGCGTAGGCCGTCTTGATGCGCATCGCCAGCTCGGTCCATGCGGCCGCCGTGCGCGCCTGCGCCTGCCGCACATCCGCGTTCGCGATGTCGCGACGCAGGCCCAGCTTGCCCGGCCAGGGCAGCATCTGCATCAGCGTGTATTTGGTCTCGCCGACCTTGCTGGGCAGCAGGTTGAATCCGGCCTCGTTGCCGTAGTTGTTCACGTTCATCAATTCGACGCGCAGCACGGGGTCCGGCAGCGCAGCGGCGGGCTGCACCCGCTGGGTCGCGGCTTCCGCCTCGGCCCGCATCAACGCCAGTTCCGGGTTCTGGGCGCGCGCCTGGTCCAGCAGGTCCTGGACGTTCGAGCCCAGTTCGGTCGCCGCCGCGGTGGTGAGGGGGCCGGCGCCGAGCAGGGCGGCCGCCAGCAGGAGGTGGGAGCCCCAGCGGCGGGCGCCGGGGAGCAAGCGTTGAGTGTTCATCGCCGATGTCTTTCTTCTTGACCCTCCGCACACCAGGTGCGGCAAGAATGGATGGGGAGTCCGCGAACGGACGAAGCCATGGGGCCGGCCACCGGCCGGAGCGGGCAGCGCGCCGGCGCGGCCCGAGGCGGCCTGGCGGCCGCGGCGCGACGCGCTACAAGGCCAGGCGCAGGTACGCGATGGGGATGGGAACGGCGCCCGCTTCGCGCAGCGCGCCGCGAACGTGAGCGTGGCTCGGTGCGACCGGAGGCCGCACGGTCAGCGTCGGCAGCGGCGCGGCCGCCAGCCACAAGCCGCTCAGGGGCGTGCTCTGCTGGCGGTCGGCCTGCGGCGCCTTGGCCTCGTCGCAGACGCGCTCGCAGGGCGTCTTGCCTGGGGCGCCTTCATGATCGTGGCCGGTGTCGCCGGCGTCGGCCGCCTCGTGCACGTGCCCGGCGTGGGCCGCGGGCTCGGTACCGGCGGCCACGATGCAGGCGTTGACCACGCCGCTCGCCAGCCCGAGCAGCCACACCACCAGCACACAGGCGGCAAGACGGCGCAGACGGGAACGGGAGAACATGGTCGGAAGCGGCAGCGGGGGCGGTTGATCCGGATATGGAGAGGATACGTTTGGCGGGGCCTGCCCGGTTGACATTCATCAACGCTGCCGGACCGTAGCCGCCGCGCCGCTCGCGCGGCGTTGTGGCGACCTTGCCGAGCATTGATCAAAAGCAACGATCAGTCGATCTCTACTTTTCAATTGTGGCAAAGAATTCCCCCGCCTATGCTTGCGCGTCATTGGGAGGTGGCTCTTCGAGCTGCGGGCCCGGGCAGCGGGAGCAACTGGAATGAGCGGGAGACATTGGTGAAGACCTGGGCAATTGGAATCGACATCGGGGGCACCTTCACCGACGTGGTGGCCCTCGATTACGAAGCCGGGACGCTGCACAGCCTGAAGGTGCTGACGACCCACGGCGACCCGGCGGAGGGGGTCACCGGCGGCGTCGGGGATCTGATGCGGCAATGCAACATCGATCCCGGCCACGTTCGCCGGGTCGTGCACGCGACGACGCTGTTCGCCAACGCCTTGATCGAGCGGCGCGGGGCCCGCACCGGCCTGCTGGTCAACGAGGGGTTCAAGGACGTCATCGAGATCGGCCACGAGCGCAAGTACGACCTGTACGACCTCGCGATCGAGCGTGCGCCCGCCCTGGTGCCGCGCCAGCTGCGCGGCGAGATCGGCGGACGGCTGGATGCCCACGGCCAAGAACTCGAGCCGCTGGACCCCGCCAACGTCCGCGCGGCCGTGGCCAGGTTGGTGGCGGCGGGGGTCGAGTCGGTCGGCGTCTGCCTGCTGCACTCGTATGCCTCGGCCCGGCACGAACGCGCCGTCGGCGAGTGGATCAGCCGCGATTTCCCGGAACTGGCGATCACGCTTTCCTGCGATGTGGCGCCCGTCATCCGGGAGTACGAGCGGATCTCGACGACCGTCGCCAACGCCTACATCAAGCCGCTGGCCAACCGCTACCTGAACGCGCTGGAGGACCGGCTGGCGGCGCTGGGGCTGCGCAGCGGCGTGCTGATGATGCTGTCCAACGGCGGGCTGTGCCACATTTCGGAGGCGCGCCGCCATCCGATCGAGCTGCTGGAATCGGGGCCGGCCGCCGGCGCCATCTCGGCGGCGCACTACGGGCTGCGCGACGACAACGCCCACCTGCTCGCCTTCGACATGGGGGGCACGACCGCCAAGCTCAGCCTGATCGAGGCCGGGCAGCCGGCAATCGCCTTCGGCTTCGAGGCGGCGCGCCGCAAGCGCTTCGCGGAGGGCAGCGGCCTGCCGATCCGCATCACCACCGTGGATCTCATCGAGATCGGCGCGGGCGGCGGCAGCATCGCGCACCAGGACCAGCTCGGCCTGCTCAAGGTCGGCCCGGAAAGCGCGGGCTCGGAACCCGGCCCGGCATGTTATGGCCGCGGCGGGCGCGAGCCGACCGTCACCGACGCGAATCTGGTGCTGGGCTATCTGAACCCCGACTACTTCGCCGGCGGCACGCTGCAGATCGATCCCGGCAGCGCCAGGGAGGCGATCGGCGCCATCGGCGGCCCGCTCGGCCGCGAGGTGGTGGACGTCGCCTGGGGCATGCACGACATCGTGGCCGAGAACATGGCCGGCGCGGCGCGGGTGCACGTCGCCGAACGTGGGCGCGACCCGCGCGACTTCGTGCTGCTGTGCACCGGCGGCGGCGGACCGCTGCATTCCTACTATGTGGCGCAGAAGATCGGCGTGCGCACCATCATCTGCCCGCCGGCGGCCGGCGTCGCGTCGGCCTACGGCCTGCTGGTCGCGCCGGCGCGCGCCGATCGTTCCCGCACGATGAGCTTCCGGCCCGCCAGCGGCGCCCTGGGCGAACTGGAGGAAGCGTTCTCGGCCCTGGAGCGCGACGCCCGCGGCTCGCTGGAACGGCTGGAAGAGACCTTCGGGCCGATCGCGCTCACGCGGCAGGCCGACGGACGCTTCGTCGGGCAGGGCTTCAATCTGTCGGTGCGGCTGCCGGCCGGACCCTACGCGGGTGGGCGCGCCGCCGCCGAGCAGGAAGTCCGCGCCGCCCTGGTGACCGCCTTCGAGGAGGTGTACCGCGAGAAATTCGGCCGCACGCCGCCCGACGTGCCGGTCGAACTGGTCAACCTGCGCGTGGCGGGCGAGGCGCCGCCGCGCCAGCGATTCATGCCCGAAGCGCTGACCCATGGCGCGATGCCGCGGCCCAAGGCGCAGCGGCAGGTGTACTTCAAGGAGGCCGGCGGCTTCGTGGCGACGCCGATCTACGAGCGCGCGACGTTGCGCGCGGGCTTCGCCATCGCCGGGCCGGTGGTGATCGAGGACGCCAGCTCCTCGCTGGTGGTCGGCCCCAAGGGCCGGGTCAAGCAGCTGTCGACGGGCAATCTCGTGATCGAAATCGAAGGGGTGGGCGCATGAACGGAACAATCTCGACGGCGCCGTTGGCGGCCGATCCGATCTTCCTGGAAGTGTTCTGGACCCGGGTGCGGTCGATCGCCGACGAAGCCGCCAAGCTGATCGTGCGGACCTCCTTTTCCACCTTGTCGACCGAGGCCAACGACTTCGCGGTCGTCGTGACCGACACGCAGGGACGTTCGCTCGCGGAGAACACCGGCAGCATTCCTTCGTTCATCGGCACGCTGCCGCGCACCGTGCGGGCCGCGTTGGCGCGCATCGGCGCCGACCGGATGCGGCCCGGCGACGTCTTCGTCACCAACAATCCGTGGATCGGGACCGGCCACCTGAACGACGTCTGCGTCGTGAAGCCGATGTTCCATCGCGCGCGGCTGGTCGGCTTTGCCGCCACGGCCGCCCACGTGCCGGACATCGGCGGCAAGATCCGGTCGGTCGATGCGCGCGAGCTGTTCGAGGAGGGCTTCCACATCCCGCTGATGCACCTGCTGCGCGAAGGCAAGGCCGACGAAACGCTGCTGTCGCTGATCCGCACCAACGTGCGCACGCCCGAGCAGACGGTGGGCGACATCTGGTCGCAGGTCGGTGCGGTGGAACTGATCGACCGGCGGCTGGCGGACGTGCTGGGCGAGTACGGACTCGAAGGCATCGACCACCTCGCCGAGGCGCTGTTCGAGCGCGGCGAGCGGGCCATGCGCCAGGCGATCTCGAACCTGCCCGACGGCACCTATCGTTATGAAATGCAGACCGACGGCTTCGAGCAGGCTTTCCGGTTTGCGGTGGCGGTCACGGTGCGCGGCAGCGAGCTCGTCTGCGACTTCGAGGGCACCTCGCCGCAGCAGCCGCGCGGCATCAATTGCGTGCTGGCGTACACGCATGCCATGACGTCGTATGCGATCAAGTGCCTGCTGCTGCCGGACCTGCCCAACAACGACGGCCTGTTCCGCCCGATCCAGGTCGTCGCGCCGGAAGGCAGCATCGTGAATCCGCGCGAGCCGGCGCCGGTGGGCGGGCGCGCCTGCACCGGGCACTACGTGCCGCCCCTGATCTTCGGCGCGCTGCACCCGGTGCTGCCGGACCGGGTGATGGCCGCCGCCGGCTCGCCGCTGTGGATCGCCAACCTCAGCGGCACGCGCGACGATGGACGGCCGTTCGCCACCGTCCTGTTCTACAACGGCGGCCTGGGCGCCACCGCGGGCAAGGATGGGTCCTCCGCGATGTCCTGGCCGAGCAACATTTCGCCGACGCCGGTGGAAGTGGCGGAGCGCGACGCACCACTGTTCTTTCGCTACAAGCGGCTGCGGGCCGATTCGGGCGGACGCGGGCGCTCGCGCGGCGGGCTGGGCGAAGAGGTCTGCTTCGTCAGCCGCCACGGCCGCCCGCTGTCGATCGTCTTCCTGACCGAGCGGCTGCGCGTGCCGGCGCCGGGCCTGGACGGGGGCGAGCCCGGCGCCTGCGGCGAAGTGCTGATCAACGGCGCCGCTGTCGACAGCCGCCGCCCGCACGTGCTGGCGCCCGGCGACGAGGTGATCTTGCGGACCCCCGGCGGCGGCGGCTTCGGGCCGGCGGCCGAGCGCTCGGATTCCCTGTATGCGGCGGACCGGCTGCAGGGCTACATTGGCTGAACACACACGCATGGCGCGAAGAAATGGCGGTACTGCTTCGCGTCCCCGCTCGATGACCGTCGCAGTTCAAGTCAGGAGACAAGCATGAGGAGTTGGAGTTGGATGTTGGCGGCGCCGGCGATGGCGCTCGCGGTGAGTGCGGCCCCGGCGCACGCGGCCGAGGCCGCAGGCGACTATCCACAAAAGCCGATCAAGATCGTGGTGCCGTACCCGCCCGGCGGGTCGACCGACGTGCTCGCGCGAACGGTGGGGCAGAAGCTCTCGACCCGGTTCGGACAGCCGGTGGTGGTGGAAAACCGCGCCGGCGCCAGCGGCAACCTCGGCGCCAGCTATGCGGCCAAGTCGCCGGCCGACGGCTACACGCTGTTCCTCGGCACGTCGACGGCGCTGGCCGTCAACCCGCACCTGTACCAGTCGCTCACCTACGATCCGCAGAAGGACTTCGCGCCGCTGATCCTGGCGACGACACTGCCCAGTCTGGTGGTCGTGAACAGCTCGGTGCCGGTCAAGTCGATCAAGGAGCTGAACGAGTACCTCAAGGCGAAGGCCGGCGCCGTGAACTACGCGTCGTCCGGCAACGGCACGCCGGCGCACCTGGGCGCCGAGATGTACAAGAAGATGACCGGCGTGAAGATGACGCACGTGCCCTACAAGGGTGGCGCGCCGGCGCTGACCGACCTGGCCGGCGGCCAGACCGCCCTGATGTTTGCGATCCTGCCCGAGTCGTGGCCGCTGGTGAAGGACGGCCGCCTGCGCGCCCTGGCGATCACGACGGCGCAGCGGTCCTCGCTGATGCCCGAGCTGCCGACCGTCGCGGAGGCGGGCGTGCCCGGCTACGAGCTGGTGGGCTGGTACGGCTTCCTGGCGCCCGCCGGCACCCCGAAGGACGTCGTCGCCAAGCTGAACAAGGCGCTGGACGAGGCGCTGCAGGAAAAGGACGTGCGCGACAAGCTCACCACCATGGGCTTCCAGGTCGAAGGCGGCGCGCCCGAACGGCTCGGCGACCTCATGCGCTCCGAGTCCAGGAAGTGGGGCCAGGTCGTCAAGGAAGGCAACATCAAGGTCGACTGACTCGGTCGCCGGCGGCGCGGCGGAAGTTCCCGCGCCGACGTCCGCCGCGCTACGGGCTGCTGATCGACACGCCGGGCGGCAACGGGCCGCTTTGAAACGTCTCCAGCAGGATGTCCAGGATGCGGCGGGCGCTGGGTGACAGCGACCGCAGGCGCCGCGTGATGAGGCAGATCTTGCGCGTCAGGACCGGCTCCGTCAGTTCGCGGAACGCGAGCTCGGGGAAGTCCTGCGGCCGCGCCGCGAGCGCCGGCACGATGGAATAGCGGTCGCCCAGCGACAGCAACGGGTAGAGCGAGGTCGTGCTGGAGACCTCGTCGTGCGGGTTCGCGAACAGCGGGGAGAAGGCCGCATTCGCCGCGAGGAAGGTGCCGATGCCGGTGTCCGAGCTGAAGGCGACGTAGTCCTCGGGCGGCAGGTCGCTCCAGCGCAGCGGCCTCGTCTTGCGCGCCAGCCGGTAGGACGGCAGGCACATCACGCCATAGTTGTCCTCGATCAGCGGCGTGTAGTCCAGGTCCGCGTAGCCCTTGTGCTTGCTCGTGACCGCGAAATCCAGATCGCCATTGAGCAGCATCTGCTCCACCTGTTCGGAGCCGGCGTCGCGCAGCGAGATCGTCACGTTGGGATAGGTCTCGCGAAAGACCGGGATCGCGCGGGTGAGGAACTGATAGATCACCGAGGCGGCCGCGGCGATCCGGATGTGGCCCTGCTGGCTCTGCGCCAGGGCCTTCAGGTCGCTGATCGCGGTGTCGAACTCCTGCACGATCTTCTGGGCCTCGTCGCGAAAGCGCCGGCCTTCCTCGGTCATCACGACGCGCCGCGTGGTGCGGTCGAAGAGTTTGAGGCCGATCGCCTCTTCGAACTGCTGGATCGTGGCCGTGAGCGACGACTGCGTGAGAAACATCCGCGAAGAGGCGACCGTGAACGATCCTGAATCGGCCACGGCCAGGAAACAGCGCAAATGCCTGATCGATACCGCTCGTTCCATGTCCTTCTTCCGTCCCCTCGGGCCTCCGTGGCTGGACCGGAAATGGTAGCAGCCGAGTCGAATAATCACCACACACTATTTTGTCGCGCCGATGAACACCGGGCGACCACCGGTCAGGGCCGCTGCGCGGCCGATGCATCCGCGCCCCCGTGGATTAATTGATAGCGGCAAATAATCTCGAATTTTTAATTGTTTGTGTCGCCGAAAGCCGGGTCCTAAACTGCCGAGTCGCAACTGTGTATGCGCCACCGTCGCGGCGCCAGGTGCACCACCTCGAGAGGGATTTGTATGAAGTTTTGGCAGCGCGCGATTTCCGCAACCTGTGTCTCCATGCTGCTCGCCGGCGGGAGCGCCTACGCGCAGGACGACTACCCCACCAAGCCGGTGCGCATCGTCGTGCCGTTCGCGGCCGGCGGATCGACCGACGTGGTGGCCCGGATCCTGGCCGAGAAGCTGGCGATCGAACTGAAGCAGCCGTTCGTGGTGGACAACAAGGCCGGCGCCGGCGGCAACATCGGCGCCGACGCGGTGGCGAAGGCGCCGGCGGACGGCTACACGCTGCTGATGGGGACCACCGGGGTGCTCGCCATCAACAGCTACCTGTACAAGAACATGAGCTACGACGCGGCGCGGGACTTCACGCCGGTCAGCTACACGTCGTTGATCACGAACATCCTGGTCGTCAACCAGGACCAGCCCTTCAAGAGCGTTGGCGAGCTGCTGGCCGCGGCCAAGTCCAAGCCCGGCACGCTCAGCTTCGCTTCGTCGGGCGCGGGCAGTTCGACCCATCTCTCGGGCGAGCTGTTCAAGGTGATGTCCGGCGCGAACATCATGCACGTCCCGTACAAGGGCAGCTCGCAGGCGCTGACCGACGTGGTGTCGGGCCAGGTCACGATGCTGTTCGACAACGCGCCGTCGTCGATGGGGTTCATCCAGGGCGGCAAGCTGCGCGCGCTCGCCGTGACGAGCAGCAAGCGCATGCCTGGCCTGCCGGACGTGCCGACCGTCGACGAAGCCGGGGTCAAGGGCTACGAGTCGCTGTCCTGGAGCGGCATCGTCGCGCCCGCCGCGACGCCCAAGCCGGTGATCGCCAAGCTCAATGCCGCGATCGACCGCATCCTGAAGATGGACGACGTGAAGAAGAAGCTGGCCGGCCTGGGCGTCGAGCCGGTGGGCGGCGCGCCCGAAGTCTTTGCCAGGCACATCCGCACCGAGAGCGAGAAGTGGGGCAAGGTGGTGAAGGCCGCCAACATCACGCTGAACTGACGCGGGTTCCACATCACCCGATTCGCCGAAGGAGTGTCGTCAGTGGGGCGGCAGGGGAAAACCATCGCCGAAAAGCTGCTCTCGCGGGCGGCCGGCGCCGACCTGCGGGCCGGCGATCTCGCCATATGCGAGCCGCACGTGGCCATGGGCACCGACGGTTCGATTCCGATGGCGCTGGACTACCTGCAGCAGATGCAGCCCGAAGGCGCGCAGCTTCCAGCGCCGGCATTCCCGCAGCGGCTGCTGTTCGCGTTCGACCATTACGGCGCAGCGTCGGGCCCGAAGTCGCTCGCGCTGCAGGAGCGCGCCCGCTCCTACGCGCGGCAGCATGGCGTCCGCATGTTCGAGGTGGGGGAAGGCATCGGCCACCAGCTCATGATCGAACGCGGCCTGGTGCTGCCTGGCCAGCTCGCGGTGGGCGCCGATTCGCACGCGGTTTCCTACGGTGCGTTGAATGCGTTCGGCACCGGCATCGGCTCGTCGGACCTGGCCGGCGTCCTGCAGTGCGGGCAGGTCTGGTTGAAAGTGCCGGCGACCCTGCGGATCAGGCTCACGGGGCGGCTGGGGCCGGGCGTTTCGGCCAAGGACGTGGCCCTGGCGCTGGCGCGCCGGCTGGGCGCCGACGGGGCCAGCTACCTCGCCCTGGAATTCGCCGGGTCGGGCGTCGGCGGCCTCGACATGGACGACCGGATCGTGCTGGCCAACATGTCGGTCGAGATGGGCGCCAAGGCCGGCCTCTTCCCGTTTGACGACTGCACGGCGAGCTATCTCCAGGGCCGCAGCCGCGGGCTGGGCACGCCGGTGTGCGCCGACAGCGACGCAGGATACGTGGGCACGGTCGAACTCGATCTCTCGAGCGTGGCGCCGCAGCTGGCCTTGCCGCACCGGGTCGACAACGTGACCGATCTCGCCGCCGCGCCGGACACCAAGGTGGATCTGGTCTATCTCGGCACCTGCACCGGCGGCCGGGCGAAGGACCTGCGCGAAGCGCTCGGCGTCCTGCGCGCGGGCGGCGGCATCGCGCGGGGCGTGCGGCTGGTGGTCACGCCGGCGTCGGACTCGGTGCGCGACGAACTCGCCGCCGCCGGGGAGCTCGCCGAATTCGAGGCGCTTGGGGCCGAGATCCAGCCACCGGGCTGCGGGTCCTGCTGCGGCACCTGCGGCACCGTCCCCGCGGCCGGCAGCAACGTGGTGTCCACCGCCAATCGCAATTTCAAGGGCCGCATGGGCAACCGCGAAGCCAGCATCTTCCTGGCCTCGCCGCGCGCCTGTGCCACGGCAGCGGTGCACGGCCGCCTGGTCGAGCCGCGCCAGGATCCGTCATGAATGCACCCCTGCTGGCCGGCCGCGCGCGCGTGCTCGGCGACGACGTCAACACCGATTACCTGATCTCGTCCTCGCGCAAGAAGGAAAGCCTCGACCCCGGGGTGCTGCGCCAGTACCTGCTGGAAGACCTCGATCCGGCGTTCGCGGCCAGCGTGCAGCCTGGCGACATCCTGGTGGCGGGGCGCAACTTCGGCTGCGGCTCGGCGATGGAAGTCGCGGTCACCGTCGTCCTGGGCGCGGGCATCCGCGCCGTGATCGCCGCCAGCTTCTCCCGCACCTACTGGCGCAACGCGATCAACAACGGCCTGCTCGCGATCGTGGCGGACACGGCCGGCATTGCCGAGGGCGAGCCGCTGGAGCTGCACCTCACGGGAGCCCAGCCCGAGCTGCGCGTGCTGTCGCAGCCGCCGCGCCGCATTCCCTGCGAACCGCTGCCGCCCTTCATGCTCGCGATGCGTGAAGCCGGCGGACTTGTCCCCTATCTGCGCCGGCACCGCACGCTGTCGCACCACCCAAGGAGCGCTCCATGAACCTCATCGCCGCACGGCTGAACCGCATCAAACCTTCGCCCAGCTCGATGGCGGGCCAGCGCGCCCGCGAGCTGCGCGCGGCCGGCCGCGACATCGTCGGGCTGACCTCGGGCGAGCCGGATTTCGACACGCCGCCCAACGTGTGCGAGGCGGTCGTGCGCGCCATGGCGGCTTCGAAGACCAAGTACACCGACGTCGGCGGCACGCCGGAACTCAAGGCGGCAATCATCGCCAAGTTCGGCCGCGACAACGGCCTGAGCTACGAGCCGGGCGAGATCATCGTCGGCACGGGCGGCAAGCAGATCATCTTCAATGCGCTGATGTGCACCCTGGAGGCGGGCGACGAGGTCATCGTGCCGGCGCCGTACTGGGTGTCCTATCCCGACATCGCGCTGCTGGCCGACGGCAAGCCGGTGATCGTCACCTGTCGCCCCGAAACCGGCTTCAAGCTGCAGCCCGAAGACCTGGAGCGGGCGATCACGCCGCGCACCCGCTGGCTCGTGCTGAACGCGCCGAACAATCCCAGCGGCGCGACCTACACCCGCGCGGAACTGCGCGCGCTGGCCGACGTGCTGCTGCGCCACCCGCAGGTGTGGGTGATGAGCGACGACATCTACGAGCACATCCTGTACGACGGCCGCCGCTTCTGCACGATCGCGCAGGTCGAGCCGGCGCTCAAGGAACGCACGCTCACGATCAACGGCGTGTCCAAGGCCTACGCGATGACCGGATGGCGCATCGGCTACGGCGGCGCGCCGGCGGCGCTGATCAAGGCGATGGTGAAGCTGCAGTCGCAGAGCACGTCCAACCCGTCGTCGATCGGTCAGGCGGCGGCGCTGGAAGCACTGAGCGGCCCGCAGGATTTCATTCCGGAGCGCACGCGGATCTTCCAGCAGCGCCGCGACGCGGTGGTCGCCGAGCTCAACCGCATTCCCGGCATCACCTGCCACCTGCCCGAAGGTGCGTTCTACGTCTATCCGTCCTGCGCCGGCGTGATCGGCAAGAAGACGCCCGACGGGCAGGTCATCACCAGCGACGCCGAGTTCGTGATGTACCTGCTGGAGGCGCAGAACCTCGCCCTGTTGCAGGGTGAGGCGTACGGGCTGTCGCCGTTCTTCCGGATTTCGTTCGCCACCTCGATGGAACGGCTGCAGGAGGGGTGCCGCCGGCTGCGCCTGGCCTGCGAAGCGCTCAGCTGACCGGCCCACCGGCCCTGAATTCCAGGGTTTCGCGTTCGCGGCTGAACAGGACCAGGTCGCGGGTGGTCTTGCAGATCCAGGTCTGCTGCGCATTGGGGATTGGCAGGCTGAGGCGGGCCGGATCGAACACCACCTCGCACGGCGCGCTCTCGCGCCGCGCCGACTCGTAGCGGATCGCGGCGATCGCCCACTGCGGCCGGCTGCGCAGCTGCGCTGCCAGCCGGTGGCACGCGGCGTAGCTGTGCGGGTCGCGCCACTGCTCGCGCCGGGCCCGCCAGGGGGCCGCCATGAGGTCCAGTTCCCTGCCTGCGAAGCGGGCCTGGAAGAACGTGTACTCGGTCACCAGTTCCTGGCCGGCCAGGCCCTCGGAGTCGAGCAGGAAGCGCCGGCGCCAGTAGGCAAGTTCGGCGGCCACGGTGTGCGGCTCGTCCGCGCCGTACCAGGCGCCCGGCTCGTGCGCCTCGCGAAAACGCGACGGCCAGGGCGGCGCGTAGCGGAAGGGCGTCGACAACAGGTAGTGCAGACCCTTCGCCTCGCGCGGCCGCGGCGGTTTGCTGGCTTCCAGCAGTTCCTCCAGCAGTTCCTGGTCAGCCAGGTTGTCCACCAGGCGCATGGTCGCCACCCGGTGCTGGGCCTCCACGCCGCGCCACAGATCGCGCTCGGCCGGCGCGGCGAACGCAAACCAGTCCTCCTGCCAGAGCGTCCCGGATGGCGTCATGCGATGGCGCGGGCGCCATCCAGATAGGCCACGACGCGGGCGAGCCCTTCGGCCGTGGCGATGGCTTCGCGCGGCGCCGCATTGAACGCCCGGTTGTACGAGTCCATCCACAGCCGCCGGTGCCGTTCGCTGTTGCCGACCAGCGCATCGAGCGAGCGATAGACGCGGATCAGCAGCGCCGCCAGCTCCGCCGGCTTGCTGCCGATGTCGAATTGCCGCTCGCCGCTGGCCAGCCGCGACACGGTCGCTTCGCTGACGCCGACGGTGCGGGCCAGCGCCGCGTTGGTCAAGCCCAGGAGCGCTGCCGAGCGCAGCGTCGCCTTGGTGAGCACGGTGGCGGCGGCCGCGCTCTGCTGGCGCAAATGACGTGCGGTGGACATGGTGGATCTTTCCATGGAAAGAATACACGCAACTTATTTCCTTGGCAAGCTCTGCTGGCTAGGCCGTGGCCACGTTCTGGGCCGCAGATCTCAGATCGTCCATCAGGGCCGCCGTCGTGGCCGAATTGGGCCGCGCGCGCATGGTCATCATCCCGACCGGCGGCAGGTCCACCCGCACCGGCACAGGCAGCACCCGAACGGCGCCCTGGCGCTCGAAGTGCCGCCCCACCGACCGGGCGAGAAAGCCTGCGGCATCGCGTTCGCCCAGGAACGTGAGCACGCGTGGCCCCAACGCCCAGTTCAACGGCGTGGTCGGTCCCGGCAACCAGGCCGGCGGCCTGGCCAACATTTTCGAGAAGTCGCTCGGCTCGGCGATGAAGGGCGGCACGTCCCCCTTGCAGGCGGTGTACGAATACGCCGAGCCGATCGACCGCGCCGGACTGGTGTTCATGGATTCGCCTGGCTACGACCCGGTGGCCGTCACCGGCCAGATCGCGAGTGGCGCCAACCTGATCTGCTTCACCACCGGCCGCGGTTCGATGTTCGGCTCCAAGCCGGCGCCGACCATCAAGCTGGCCAGCAACAGCGCGATGTACCATCGCCTGGCGCGGGACATGGACCTCAACTGCGGCGCGATGCTCGACGTCGACGTCGACGTCGACGTGGCGCAGATGGGCCAGCGGATCTTCGACGCGATCCTGCGCCCCGCCTCGGGCGAGCCGACCAAGAGCGAGGGCCTCGGCCTGGGCGACCACGAGTTCGTGGCCTGGCACCTGGGCATCGTGAGCTGACCAACCCTTTTGCGGAGTTTTCATGACGAGCGGCAATGTGTTCAAGAGCGCGCTGGCGGAGCGACGCCCGCAGATCGGGCTGTGGCTGTCGATGGCCGACCCCTACATGGCGGAGGTCAGCGCGACCGCCGGCTTCGACTGGCTGCTGGTCGACGGCGAGCATGCGCCCAACGACGTGCGCCGCACGCTGGCCGCGCTGCAGGCGATCGCGCCGTACCGCTCGCAGCCGGTAGTGCGCGCGGTGAACGGCGACGTCGCCCTGATCAAGCAACTGCTCGACATCGGGGCGCAGAACCTGCTGGTCCCGATGGTCGACACCGCGGAGCAGGCGCGGCAGCTGGTGGCCGCCACCCGCTATCCGCCGGCCGGCATCCGCGGTGTCGGCAGCGCCGTGGGCCGCGCCTCGCGCTGGTCGCAGCGCGCCGACTACCTGGATCGCGCCGACGGCGAAATCTGCCTGCTGGTGCAGGCCGAGAGCGTCACCGCCTTGCACAACCTCGAGGCGATCTGCGAGACCGACGGCGTCGACGGCGTGTTCATCGGGCCGGCGGACCTCGCGGCCTCGATGGGGCACCGCGGCCGGCCCAACCATCCCGAGGTGCTGGCGGCGATCGAACAGGCGATGAAGACGATCATGGGCAGCGGCAAGGCGGCCGGCACGCTCACCGGCGATGCGGCGCTCGCGCGCCGCTACCTGGCGCTCGGGTGCACCTTCGTGGCGACCGGTGTCGACGTGCTGCTGTATGCGGCGGCCGCGCGCCGCCTTGCCGACGACTTCATCGGCGCGCCGGTTCGCTGAAGGCTTTCGGGGAAGCGGGGCCGCGCCCCTTATAGTTGGCGGCCTGAGGAGTCCCCATGAAGTTCGCCACATTCGAACAGGATGGCCGGGCCGTCACCGGCTGGGTCGAGAACGATCAACTCGTCGCGCTGCCGCCGCTGTCGCCGCGGCAGGACATGGCCGCCTGGCTCATGCAGTCGCCCGACCGCGTGGCCCAGGCCGTGCAGCAGGCGAGGCGGGACGCGGCCAACTTGGCGCCGCTGTCCAAGGCGCGCTTGCTGCCCGCCGTGCCGCAGCCCGGCAAGATCGTCTGCCTGGGCCTGAATTACGCCGACCATGCCGCCGAAGGCGGCCACGCGAAGCCCGACTATCCGAGTTTCTTCATGCGCGGTGCCAGCTCGCTGGTGGCGCACGGCGCCCCGATGGTGCGGCCGCGCGTGTCCGGGAAGTTCGACTTCGAAGCGGAACTGGCGGTCGTGGTCGGCCGCCGCGCGCGGCATCTCACCGCCGGCAATGCGCTGGACGCCGTCGCCGGTTACACCTGCTTCAACGACGGCAGCCTGCGCGACTACCAGCGCAAGACCTCGCAATGGACGATCGGCAAGAATTTCGACGGCACCGGTGCGCTCGGCCCCTGGGTGGTGCCGGCGTCGGAACTGCCGCCGGGCGCCGTCGGCCTGAAGATCCAGTCGCGCTTGAACGGCGCCGTGATGCAGAGCTCGGACACATCGCTCATGCTTTCGCCGGTGGTGGAGGCCCTGTGCCTGCTCACGGAGGCGATGACGCTCGAGCCGGGCGACGTGATCGCGATGGGCACGCCTTCCGGCGTCGGCCATGCGCGCCAGCCACCGGTGTGGATGAAGGCCGGCGACACGATCGAGGTCGAGATCGAGCGCATCGGCATTCTTTCCAATCCGGTGGTGGACGAGCCTTCCGTGCGCTGAACGGGTGCGCGGCGGCGCGGCGCCAACATCCTCTTACCCTGCTTTACCCGCCGACAGTGCGCCCGCTCGCTCCGGCGGGCGTTCCATGGAGATGACAGAGACATCCGCGTCCGGCTTGGAGGCCGAGCTCTTCGCCGACATCGTCCGCGTCGCGGGCAAGCAGCACCTGGGCCTGAGCCTGCGCGTGGTCGAGCGCGCCGACGCCGGCTTGCGCACCATGATCGTGACCGGCCATCGCGGCGCGGCCGGCTACCAGCCCGGGCGCAGCTGGCCGGAGCTGTTCCGCCGGCACCTGCAGGGCGGCTACTTCGACTGAGCCGCAGCGCCCGCGCCGCTATTCGGGTGCGGGCGCGTCGAGCTCGGTGGCGGCGCCCCGCAGCTCGTAGACCAGCCCGGTGCTGAGTACGGTCTGCCCTTCGCGGGGCCGGAATCCCGCCGGATCGTCGGTGCAGCCGGCGAAGTCATGGATCTGGCCGAACTGGTCGCACAGCCAAGCGGCGATCGCGTGGCCACGGAAGGTACCGATGGCCGGTCCCACACGGCCCCGCCGCGGGTCTTCGCCTGGCTGGCCCGGATGCGGCGCGGTGGCGCTGACGGCGGCCGTCGGCGGGCCGTCGATCTTTCGTTGCGGCACCACCTGCCACCACACCTGCAGTGCGCCGTGCAGTGCCGCCGCGAGCACCAGCTCGGTGGGCAGCCCGGTGGCCAGCGCCAGTCCGACCGGCCAGGTGCCGACCGACGCGGCGAACAGGCTGCGGGCCAGTACCCGTTCGGTGTCGATGTCGGCCGCGGCGAAGTTCTTCGTCCACAGCAGCTTGCAGACGAACGCCACCACCGCCAGCAACTGCGCCAGCGCCACGACCCACAGGGCGCGGGCACTGAACAGCAGCACGCCGAGCAGCACCGTCGCCAGGGCACTCAGACCCGCCGCCTGCAGCGCACGGCGCGGCGCGCGGTATTTGTGAGGTTGCCAGAACAGCACCGCCACGACGTTGCGGAGGACGAGATTCATCGGGACACGCAGCGAGGAACAACCCTGCAAGCTTCCCACAGGCGGCAGGCCGGCAAAAGCGAAAATCGGGCCGACGCTTGCGTTTCGTCAGCCGGACCCTCCAGCGGATCGCGGCGCGCTCAGCGGCGAGACAGCCGTTCGACGCCTGTTTGCACGAAGCGCGCGGTGAGGGCCGCCAGTTCGCGGTAGAAGGCGGTTTCGGCGTTGGCGATGACGGCCGCCGCGAAGCGACCGATCCAAGCCCCCAGGTGGCCGGCCAGGAATAGCGAATGCAGCTGGGCCCAGCCCGCGATGACTTCCTGGTGGCCGCCCCGCCTGGCCTCGTTGCCCTTGTGGGTCAGCAGATAGAGAAATTCGAGTTCCAGCGCGACGTGGTCAGGGACTTCGCCCGCCTCCTCATCGATCTCGAAGCCGGCCTCGGCGTACAGCCCTTCCAGGGCGATGGTCGATGCTTGTGCTGCCGGGGGCTCGCCGTCGCCCAGCCAGGCGAACCCAAGCGGTCGCGCCAGCGGCTCGCCCGGGCCGACGAACAGCCGCTGATAATCGGCCACCAGGGCCGGCAGGCCTGCCGCGGCGAATGCGTCGCCCAGGCGCCGGGCGCCGGCGCCGAGTTCAGCATCCAGCCGGTCGGCGGCGGAAGCCATCGCGTCGAAGACTTTCTCTTCGGCCAGGACCGCGTCCGGTTCGTAGTAGCACGCGGCCAGCCAGCGGCACAGATCCTCGCGCGCGGCGGCCTGTTCGGGGTCCTCGTCGGGCATCGTCACTCCTGAAGGGAAGGGCGGATCCCCGGCTGCAGCGCCGGGGCCGGGGGAGGGGGGACTGTACCTGGCGTCCAGGCTCAGCTCCGCAGGGCGGGAACCTTGCCGCCGAGTCGCCGCGTGATCGCATCCGTGGCCTCGCGCACGGCGCGTGCGCCTTCGCTGTTCCAGTCGCCCTGGAGCCGGTCCTCGTGGTCGAGGACCGTGATCACGACGGCGGCTTCGCCTTCGTGATCGAAGGCGGCGCCGCTGAACGCATTGACCCCCGGGATCGGCCGGCCGACCGCGCGCGCCAGCCCGTGCCGGCGCACTTCCTGCACGACCGCCTCCAATTCCTTGCGCCAGCCCTTGGGGGGCGCCGCATGCGAGCCGACGTCGACGCCGTGCGAGATCGCCACGGCGCGCTCCAGCCGTTCGGCCGGCAAGGCCGCGGCGAACGCGCGGCCGGTGGCGGTGCCCAGCACCGACATCACCGTGCCCACGCGCAGCAACACGTGCAGCGGCTGCTGCGACTCGAACAGCCGCACGATGGTCGGCCCGAAGTTGCCCCACACGGCGAGGGCGACGGCGTGGCCCGTGGCGCGCGCCAGTTCCTCGCCGACCGCGGTGGCGGCCGTGAGCGGGTCGAACTGGTGCAGGCAGGCCAGGCCGATCTGCATGGCGGCCGGACCGAGCGCGTAGCGGCCCGACGCGGCATCCTGCTCGACCAGACCGAGGCGCTGGAAGCTCACCAGATAGGGGTGCGCCCGCGACGGGCTGAGGTCGGCGCGCGCGGCGAGTTCCTTGAGCGGCAGCGGCGAGCCGCTGTCGGCCAGGGCCAGCAGCAGGCGGCCGCCCACCTCGACGGATTGCACCGCCCGCTGCCCGTTGTCCTGGTCCTCGCTGGCCTTCTGTTGCATGTGGCGGCTGCTCATCATGGAAAACACCGAGTTTGTCATACGCAAATCTGTTTGACAACGCCTCGGAGCGCCGGCTACGATGCGCGAACGCATTTGCATAAGACAAATCGAGTTCGAATTCCCGCTGTCACACACACACCGCCACCTCCACGCCATGACCGCCAAAGCCTTTGCCTCGCAAGCCGACCTCGAAGAAAAGAAAGTGAGCTTCGTCCAGCTCTCGGCCAACGCCTACGCGTACACCGCCGAAGGCGACCCGAACACCGGCGTGATCGTCGGCGACGACGCCGTGATGGTGATCGACACCCAGGCGACGCCGGTCATGGCGCAGGACGTGGTGCGCCGCATCCGCGAGGTCACCGACAAGCCGATCAAGTACGTCGTGCTGAGCCACTACCACGCGGTGCGCGTGCTCGGCGCCGCCGGCTACCAGCCGCAGCACATCATCGCCAGCCGCGACACCTACGACCTGATCGTCGAGCGCGGCGAGCAGGACAAGGCGAGCGAGATCGGCCGCTTTCCGCGCCTGTTCCGCGCGGTGGAGTCGGTGCCGCCGGGCCTGACCTGGCCGACGATCACCTTCGAAGGCCGGATGTCGATCTGGCTGGGCCGGCTCGAGGTGCAATTGATCCAGCTGGGCCGCGGCCACACCAAGGGCGACACGGTCGCCTGGCTGCCGCAGCAGGGCATCCTGTTCTCCGGCGACCTGGTCGAGTTCGACGCCACGCCGTACGCCGGCGACGCGTATTTCAGGGACTGGCCGCAGACGCTGGACAACATCGCGGCGCTGCAGCCGGCGGCGCTGGTGCCGGGGCGCGGCGCCGCCCTCACCACCCCCGAGCAGGTGCAGCAGGGGCTGGCCGGCACCCGGGCGTTCATCACCGACGTGCGCGAGTGCGTGCAGGCCGGGGTGCAGGCCGGCAAGGATCTGAACGCCGTCTACAAGGACACCTACGCCAGGCTCAAGCCGAAGTACGCCGGGTGGGTCATCTTCGACCACTGCATGCCGTTCGACGTCACGCGCTGCTACGACGAGATGACCGGCCATGCCGATCCCCGCATCTGGACCGCCGAGCGCGACGTCGAGATGTGGAAAACGCTCGAAGGCTGAGTCGCGCGCGGCCGCCGCCGTCCGCCCCGCTTCAACCACCATTCCAACCGGAGACACACCTTGAAGTTCAACGCCATTTCCCGCCGCAGCCTGCTCGCCGTGGCGCTCGCCGCCGCTGCCGTCGCCGCGCCATCGCTCGCGTCCGCCCAGGACGCGCGGCCCATCGAATGGGTCGTGGGCTACCCGGCCGGCGGCGGCTCCGACGCCGTCGCCCGCACCATCGCCGACGTCATGAGCAAGACGCTGGGCCAGCCGATCGTGGTGAACAACAAGCCCGGGGCCGCGACCAACATCGCGGCCGCCTATGTGGCCAACGCCAAGGACACCGGCCACGTGCTGTTCACCGCCGACTTCGCGACGCTGGCGGCCAACCCCTGGCTGTTCGCGAAACTTCCGTACAACGCCGAAAAGGATTTCGTCCCGGTGGGCATGCTGGCCCGCTTCCCGCTGCTGCTGGTGGTGGCGCCGAACGTGCCGGCCAGGAACTTCCAGGAGTTCGTCGCCTGGGCCAAGCGCGACGCCAAGGGCGTGAGCTACGCATCGGCCGGCGTGGGCAGCCCGCACCACCTGGCCGCCGAGATGCTGCGCGAGCGCACCGGCCTGAAGATGCAGCACATCGCGTACCGCGGCGCCGCGCCGGCGGTGCAGGACCTGCTGGGCGGCCAGGTGCCGTTCGGACTGATCGATTCGGCCAGCGTGCAGCAATACATCGCCACCGGCAAGCTGCGCGCGCTCGGCGTCGCCAGCCCGGAGCGCCTGGCGACCATGCCCGACGTGCCGACACTGGCGGAGCAGGGCTTGAGCGACTTCACCGCGTACGCCTGGCAGGGCCTGGTGGTGCCGGCGGGCACGCCGCCGGAGACCGTGGCCAGGTTCAACAAGGCGCTGCAGGCCGCGCTCGATTCGGCCCCGGTCAAGGCGCGCTTCCAGGCGCTGGCGCTGGAGTCGCTGCCCGGCACGCCGCAGCAGATGGCGACCTACACCAAGCTCGAGCGCGAGCGCTGGGGCCGCCTGGTGCAAGTCACCGGCATCAAGCTGGACTGACGGGCCGCGAAGGACACGATGCGCCTCGACGAAACGCACGATCCGGCCCTGCGCAGCTGGGTGGCCTCGGCCAACGCCGACGGCACCGACTTTCCAATCCAGAACCTGCCGTTCGGGCGCTTCCGCCGGGCGGGCGGGACTGCGGCGTGGCGCATCGGTGTGGCCATCGGCGACCAGGTGCTCGATGTGCGGGCCGCCCGCGAGCATGGCCGTTGGAACCCCGGGGCTGCAGCCGCGCTCGACGCGGTGGCCGGCGGCGACCTGCGACCGCTGATGGCGCTCGGCGCGCAGGCGCGCCGCGCCCTGCGGACTGCGCTGTCGCAGGCGCTGGCCGAAGGCAGCGCGCAGCGCGACGCGCTGTTGCCGTGCCTGCTTCCGCAGGAGGCGGTGGAATTGACGGTGCCGTGCGCGATCGGCGACTACACCGACTTCTACACCGGCATCCATCACGCGACCGCGGTCGGCAAGCTCTTTCGCCCCGACAACCCGCTGCTGCCGAACTACCAGTGGGTGCCGATCGGCTACCACGGCCGCTCGTCGTCGATCGTCGCGAACGGACATCCGATCCGGCGACCGCTCGGCCAGACCAAGGCGGCCGACGCTGCGCAGCCGACGTTCGGCCCCAGCCGCCGGCTCGACTGCGAACTGGAGCTCGGCTTCCTGATCGGGCAGGGCAACGCGCTCGGCGAACCGGTGCCGGTCGCCCGGGCCGAGGAGCATCTGTTCGGCGTGACGCTGTTCAACGACTGGTCGGCCCGCGACATCCAGCCCTGGGAATACCAGCCACTGGGGCCGTTCCTGTCGAAGAACTTCGGCAGCACGATCTCGCCATGGGTGGTGACGATGGAGGCGCTGGCGCCGTTCCGCGCGCCGCTGCAGCGGCCGGCCGGGTCGCCCGAACCGTTGCCGTACCTCGATTCGGCCGAGACCCGCGGGAGCGGCGCGCTCGACATCCGGCTGGAGGTCTGGCTGCAGACCGCCGCGATGCACGAGGCCGGCGCGCCGGCAGTGCGCATCTCCGCCACGTCGGCCGCGGAAGCGGCGTACTGGACGGCCGCCCAGCTCGTCGCCCATCACACCAGCGGTGGCTGCAACCTGCAGCCGGGCGACCTGTTCGGCTCGGGCACGCTGTCGGGTCCGGGCCCGCAGCAGGCGGGCTCGCTGCTCGAACTCACGCAAGGCGGCAAGCAGCCGATCCGGCTGCCCAACGGCGAGTCACGCACCTTCCTTGAAGACGGCGACACGCTGAGCCTGCGCGGCTGGTGCGAGCGCCCCGGCACCCGGCGCATCGGCTTCGGGCCGTGCACCGGCACCATCGTCCCCGCGCCGGCGATCTGATCGCGCGGCCCACGGGCCACGCTTCACGACGAAAGAAAAAGGCGGCAGCAGCTTCGCGCCGACTGCCGCCTCGCTGCTGCCCGCCGCGGCGGGCAGTGCGTGGTCTCACGTCGAGGGCTTCACGCCGGCATCACGCGCCACTTGCATCGCTGCGCTCAGCACGGCGCGGTCGCCGACGTGGTTGGCCAGCACCAGCAGCAGCCGCGCCTGGAACTGCGCGGCCTGGTCGTCGTCGAGCTCACGCTGCATGCCGATCAGCTCCTGGTAGAAGCCGTCGGGGTCCTGAATGTTGGGATCGAGCTTGAGGGTCATGACGGCTCCATGGTGCAGGCGCGCGCGATGGCGGCCCGGATGCGGACTGGATCGAAGCTGCGCCAGCGGGCGGCGACGTGCTGGTCCGGCCGCAGCAGGTAGACCGTGCCCGGGCGGGCGTCGTAGCGCTGCGCCAGCAGGCCCTGCGCATCGCTGAAGTCGCGTCCCACGCAGACCACGCTGGCCGTCACGTCGCCGGCGGTGACGGCGGCGACCGGCGCGTCGGGGGCGAACACCAGCAGCGCGAATCCGGGCGGCAGCTGATCGAGGAACCAGCCCGGCTCGCCGCGCCGCGTGATCGGCGCGTCGGCGCAGTTGGTGCCCGGCCGCATGGCGCCGGCGAACGCGTCCTCATCGGCCGTGTTCAGCGCCGACTGCAGGTACGGCGTCGGCGTGGACAGCCGCCCGCTGTTGACCAGGGTGCGGGCGAACGGCTGGTGTTCGGCCAGCTGCAGCACGGCGTCGCGCAGGATCCGGCTGCCGCGGCTCTTGGGCGTGATGAAGTCGGTCGAGCGCGTGGAGTTCAGCAGGTTGTCGTCGGCGGCGTGGGCACGCTCCTCGTGGTAGCTGTCGACCAGCGATTCCGGCGCCTGGCCGTCGAGCACCAGTTTGAGCTTCCACACCAGGTTGTCCACGTCCTGCACGCCGGTGTTGGCGCCGCGGGCGCCGAACGGCGACACCTGGTGGGCGGCGTCGCCGGCGAACAGCACGCGGTTGTGGCGGAAGCGGTCGATGCGGCGGCAGGCGAACTGGTACACCGAGACCCACTCGAGCTCGAACTCGACGTCCTTGCCCAGCATCGCCTGGATCCGCGGGATCACGTTCTCGGGCTTCTTCTCCTGTTCCGGGTCGGCGTCCCAACCCAGCTGGAAATCGATGCGCCAGACGTTGTCGCACTCCTTGTGCAGCAGCACGCTCTGGCCGCGATGGAAGGGCGGGTCGAACCAGAACCAGCGCTCGGTCGGAAAGTCGGCCTTCATCACCACGTCGGCGATCAGGAAGCGGTCCTGGAAGAACTGGCCGGTGAACTCGGCGCCCACCATCTTGCGCGTGTCGCTGTTGGCGCCGTCGCAGGCGATCACCCAGTCGGCCTCGACCTGGAAGACGCCGTCGGGCGTCTCCAGCGTCAGCTTCGCATGGTCGGCCTCCTGGGAGAGGCTGATCAGCTTGTGCTTCCAGCGCAGGTCCACCAGGGGGCTTCGCTCGCAGGCGGCCACCAGGTTTTCCTCCAGGTAGTACTGCTGCAGGTTGATCATCGCCGGCATCTTGTGGCCGGCCTCGGGCAGCAGGTCGAAGCGATAGACCAGGTCGTCGTGGAAGAAGACCTTGCCGACCTTCCAGTTCACGCCCTTGCGCACCATCGGCTCGGCGACGCCCAGCCGGTCCCAGATCTCGAGCGGGCGCTTGGCGTAGCACACCGCCCGCGAACCGATGCTGACGGTGTTGTTGTCGTCCAGCAGCACGGCGGGGATGCCGCGGTGCGCGCACTCCAGCGCGGCGGTGAGTCCGATCGGACCGGCGCCGACGATCACCACCGGGTGGCGCTTGACCACGCCACGGCGCTGCTCGTCCGACTGCCGGTACGCGTACTCGGGGTAGCGGTACGTCTTCAGCATCGCAGGCTCAGGCGGCGCCGGCGAGCTCGCGCTCGTGCATCCATGCGGCATGCTTGGGGGCGCGACGGGTGCGCGTCCACTCATCCAGCATCTCCCATTTCACGTCGTCCAGCTGCTTCATCTGGGCCGGCGTCGCGGTGTCGGCCACCAGTTCGAGCCGGTGCCCGTTGGGATCGTAGAAGTAGATCGACTTGAAGATCGTGTGGTCGGTGATGCCGACCACCTCGATGCCTTCGGCCTCCAGCTTGGCCTTCATCTCGGTCAGGACGCCTTCGTTGTCCACCTTGAAGGCGATGTGCTGCACCCAGTTCGGCGTGTTCGGGTCGCGCCCCATGGGCGGCGAGTTCGGGATTTCGAAGAAGGCGAGGACGTTGCCGTTGCCCGCATCCATGAACAGGTGCATGTAGGGGTCGGGCGCCTTGGTCGAGGGCACACGGTCCTCGGCGATGGCCAGCACGAACTCCATGTTCAGATGCTTGCGGTACCACTCGACGGTTTCCTTGGAATCGCGGCAACGGTAGGCGACGTGGTGGATGCGATCGATCTTCACGGGATGCTCCCTTCGGTTGGGTAGTAACTGGAGTTACTATCATGGTTCGGAAGGACGCCCGGCGGCAAGCGGGGGCTTGCCCTCTTGACAAATCAATTTGCTCCCTGCGAATTTGAGTCAAGGTAACAGGAGATACCATTGCGGCGTGGATCTCGACCAATTCTTTCCGTACCAGCTCGCGCGCCTGGCCGAGCAGGTCAGCCTGGCGACGGCCCAGGTCTACCAGACGCGCTTTGCGCTCGGCCGCGACGAGTGGCGCGTGATGGCCGCCCTGGCCCAGGCCAGCGAGATGAAGACCAGCGACGTGCTGGGGCGCACGACGATGGAGAAGATGCAGGTGAGCCGCGCGCTGGCGAAGCTGGAACGCGACGGCTTGGTCGAGCGTTCGCCCGATCCCGAGGACGGCCGGGCCTACCTCGTGCGGCTGCGGCCGCCCGGCCTCGCGTTGTATCGCAAGATCGTGCCGATGGTGCAGGCGCGCGAGGAATACCTGCTGTCTGATCTGAGCGAGGCGGAGCGCAAGGTGCTGAGTGCCGCCTTCGCCAAGGTCGGCGAGCGCGCACGCCAGTTGATCCGCCACGGTTAGCCACTCGCCACGATCTTGACGTGGCGCAAAACCGCGTCGCGGCCGCATGCCTAACGTGCATGCATGGCCGACCCGCTTCGCCACACGCTCACCCGGCGCCACGTGCTGATTGGCGCCGCGGCCAGCGCGCTGCCCTGGCGCACGCAGGCCATGCCGGTGCTCACGCCGCACGAACTGGCCAGACATTACCGGCTCGCCGTGGTGCAGCGCCTGCAGGTGCCGGCCGTCGATGTGCGGCTGTACGGCGCCATCGCCGACATGCAGCTGCTCAATGAACGGCAGCCGTTGCTGGAGCCGCAGTACGTGCTGCTCGTGGACCGCAATCCGCACGTGCAGGCGGCGTTCCTGTTCTGGCGTCTGCTGCCCGGCTCGTACGCGTTGATCGGCGCCTCGCCGGTCTCCACCCGGCGCGCCCGCGACGGCGTCGAAGCGGCCGGCCTGCTGGAGCGCGCAGGCATCCTTGACGGGCAGGGCGTGTGTGCGACGCGCTGCATCGAGGCGGCACGCGGGGTCTACGACTTCGCCTGGGAGCGGGCCGGCGGCGGCAGCGCGCGCGTGCAGTTGCGCGGCGCCGGGCGCGAGGCCGAGGGCCGCCTGGGCCGACCGTGCACCGACGATTGCATCCTGGTGCCGGCCACCCTGATCGCCTTTCTCGACGAATACGGCGTGCTGGATGCCGGTGACGCCGCGCCGGCGCGGCAGCCGCGCGCGCTGCTGCCGTACCGGGGGCGGCACCTGCTCCTGATCGACAGCGGACGCGACGACCGTCCCGAATGGAGTCCCGCGCCCGCCGCGTGACGGGTCTGGCCCGAGTCCGGGAGCGGCATCGTCCGTCATCGCGGCCATTGCCGTGTCTTACGGTGATCTGGCGCGAGTCCTACACGGAGCCGCGCCAGAGTTCCGTACGATCCTTCCGACTCCACTCGCTTCACAGGCGCGGCTTGCTGAAGCTCGAGTGCGATCAGAAAGTTCAAGAACGATGTCTTCGATTCAGGCCATGGTGGATCAGTGGCGGTCGCTGTATTGCGAGTGGACGCTTGCCGAACTCGAACTTCGAGCGGTGCGCCAGCGGCAGCCCGGAACACGACAGCAAATTGCCTTGGAGGCCAGGGTGCGGGAACTGCAGGAAAGATGCAGGTCCACGCTCGACCACACGAGCGAGGCGATCTCGTCTTCGGAGTCGAGCAGGCCGCGCTGCGAGTGAAGGCATGGGACCGCTGACCCGGTGCTCCGCCCGGCTGCGCCGGAGGGGCAGGGCGGGCCCCGGCTCTCCGGAGCCACGGCTCCGTGCCCTCTGAAGGCACGGGCGCTCGAAGATCACGGCCGATGGTTTGGCCGCGGGCAGCTTCTTGTAAACCGGCGGTGTCCGCTTCCCACCAATTCTTGAGAGCTGCCTGCGTAGCTTGACCTATTGCTTGGACAGATCAGCCCGCGTGCAGGAGTTGCGATACGGGCGGCGTAGTTGGCTGCCGTAGGTCCCGATCGCAGGCACCAGCCCGCGTCTCGCAAGGAGCGACTACGCCGACCCGCGCTCGCCTGATGGAGGGGCCGTGCCGCAGCCATCGACTTGACCTAGATTTTTACTCTAGCGTTCGCGTGGATTGCGGCGCAGGTCCGGCGGCCGTTCGCGGCTCGTGGCACCGCTGACGGGAGGCAGTGATTGGCGAGGCGTGCAGGGCCGCTGGCGGTTGCGCTCGGCTCGGCGCCTCGGGCCGCGTGCCGGGTGACCGGGCCATCGCTGTGATTACTCACGATTATTAGTTAACATAATATACATCGTATCAAGTAGACGATCGAGTAAACCAGGCGCACTTGCGTCGCCGGACGCTATTGTTCAGCCGGGCCCCGCGGTCCGTCATCATCAGCCAGGGTCGAAACAATTCACCTGAACTTTCGGTGCCAAGACATTGTCACCATTTGCCTTTCGGCTGCTTCTGCCGGATCGCCTGGGCGATCAGGTCGGCCGCGTCGCCGCGGTTGGCGCGGTGGGCAAAGTCGATGGCCGTCAGTCCCTGCTGGTTCTTCAGCGTGGCGTCCGCGCCTTCGTTCAGCAGCAGCTTGACGGCTTCGGTGCTGCCGTAGTGCGCCGCCATCATCAGCGGCGTCGTTCCGTTCGGCGACTCGGCGTCGATGTAGGCATGGTGTTCCAGCAGCAAGGCCATGATGGCCAGGTGCCCGCCGGTCGCCGCATAGTGCAAGGCCGTCCAGCCGGTCTTGTTGACGTCCGCGCCGCGGTCGATCAGCTTCTGGACCACGTCGGTCTGGCCCTTCAGCGACGCCATCATCAACGGGCTTTCGTCCTGGGCCGTACGGATCTCCACATTGGTCTTCGGCCACGCGATCAGCGTCTGGACGACCTTCGGCGCCGGCTCCCGCAGCGCCAGGTACAGCCCGTTCAGGCCCCGGGGATCGAGGGTATTGGGATCGAACCCGCGTTGCAGCAGCGACTGGACCGTGCCGGCGTCGTCCTGTTTGATGGCGCTGAAGAAGTCCTCGTACGAGCCCGCTGTGGCAACGGAACATGCAATTGCAGCAACGAGATACAAGATCTTCTTCATGTTGATTCTCACGATTGGCCGAGGCCGAACAGTCGCTCGAAGTTGGCGCTGGTGTGACGCGCGATCTCCTCGACGGTCAGTCCGCGCAGCTGCGCCAGCTGCTTGGCCACGAACGGCACGTACGATGGATTGTTGATCTTGCCGCGGTACGGTACCGGCGCCAGGTAGGGACTGTCGGTCTCGATCAGGAGCCGGTCCAGGGGCACGAAGGCGGCGACGTCACGCAGGTCCTGGGCGCTCTTGAAGGTCAGGATTCCCGAAAACGAAATCGAAAAGCCGAGGTCCAGGGCCGCCCGGGCGACATCGGCCGTCTCGGTGAAGCAGTGGAAGACGCCGCCCGCCGATGCGCGGCCGCCGTCCTCGCCCTCCTCCTTCAGGATCGCGATGGTGTCGGCGGACGAGGCGCGGGTGTGGATCACCAGCGGCTTGCCGGCTTGGCGCGCCGCGCGGATGTGGGTGCGAAAGCGCTCGCGCTGCCACTCGAGATCGGCCACGGCGCGGCCGCCCTTGCGCTCTTCCATCTGGTAGTAGTCCAGGCCGGTTTCGCCGATCGCGACCACCCGCGGCCGGGCAGCGCGCTCCACGAGGTCGCCGACCGAGGGCTCGGTCAGCCCTTCGGTATCGGGATGGACGCCGACGGTGGCCCAGAAGTTGTCGTGCGCCAGCGCCAGCGCGTGCACCGACTCGAACTCCTCCATGGTGGTGCAGATGCACAAGGCGCGGTCGACGCCGGCCTCGGCCATGGCGGCCCGGATTTCGGGCAGGCGCGGCAGAAGCTCGGGAAACGTGAGATGGCAGTGCGAATCGACAAACATGGGGCAGGCACGGCACGCGGGGGCGTGCCACAGCGCGCGCAGGGCGCGGTTCAGATGGTCTGGGTGGGACGCTCGGATGCGAGATAGGTGCCCAGGATCTGCTCGATCTTGATCTTGAGCACGCGCGACTTCTCGTCGGCCGGAAAGCGCACGCCGACGCCCTGCGTCCGGTTGGCGGCCGCCCGCGGCGGCGTCACCCATGCCACCTTGCCGGCGACCGGATAGCGCTGCGGGTCGTCCGGCAGCGAGAGCAGCACGTACACGTCGTCACCCAGCTTGTAGTCCTTGGTGGTCGGGATGAACACGCCGCCATCCGCGAACAGCGGGATGTAGGCCGCATACAGCGCCGCCTTCTCCTTGATGGCGAGCTGGATGACGCTGGGACGGGGGGTGTTGGCAGTGCTCATGGCGGATGATTCAAGCACCGGAGTGTAGGGCGCGCCGCGCCCGGCTCACAAGTGCCTCCAGCATGAGCCCGGCGTTGAACGGGTGCTCGGCGGTGCGCGCGGTCTGCGCCAGCTCGCGCGACCAGTCGCTGAGCGCCTGGAACCCGGCGCCGGCCGGCAGGTCGGCCGGCTCGAAGAAGCGGGGCGCGGCGCCCGTGCGCACCGCCAGCAGGTCGTGGCACAGCTTCTGGAGCGCGTCGATGGCCTGCGGCGGACTCCACTGGGCCAGGATCGC
Organism: Ramlibacter sp.; assembly: GCF_035554825.1. Classification (GTDB taxonomy): domain Bacteria; phylum Pseudomonadota; class Gammaproteobacteria; order Burkholderiales; family Burkholderiaceae_C; genus Ramlibacter. The sequence continues at coordinate 32,040 of NZ_DATMHS010000105.1, forward strand.
GGCGTCGCCGCGGGCCAGCGCCTTTGGCAGTTGCGACCAGGCACGGCGATCCAGCCCGGCTTCGGCCAGCGCCATGGCTTGCTGGGGCCGGCCGCCCCCGGCGCGCAGCAGCGCCGGCACGTCCGGCGCCGGCAGGCCCTGCGCCTGCAGCCATTGCGTGGCCTGGGCTTCCTGCGGCCACGTCATGGCGTGGCCGAGGCAGCGGCTGCGAATCGTCGGCAGCAGCTGGTGCGCCGCCTCGGTGGCCAGCGCGAAGCGCACGTCGCCCGGCGGTTCCTCCAGCGTCTTGAGCAGGGCGTTGGCGGTGATCGAGTTCATGCGCTCGGCCGGGTAGACCAGCACCGCCTTGCCCCGCCCTCGCCCGCTGGTGCGTTGCGCGAACTCGACCGCGTCGCGCATCGCGTCGACCCGGATCTCCTTGCTGGGCTTGCGGCTCTTGTCGTCGATGTCGGCCTGCGCCTTCTCGCCGAGCGGCCAGCCGCGGGCGATCATGACCGTCTCCGGCATCAGCACGAACAGGTCGGTATGGGCCCGCACGTCGATCGCGTGGCAGCTGGGACAGTGGCCGCAGGCGCCGCCGGCGCCGGGATCGTCGCACAGCCAGGCCCGGGCCAGTTCCAGCGCCAGTTCGTACTGTCCAAGTCCGGACGGTCCGTGCAGCAGCCAGGCGTGACCGCGCTGGCCGAGCAGCTGGCGCACCTGCGCCGCGATCCAGGGAGCGCGTTCGCTCATCCGAGCCATCCCCGGCTGCGAACGGCCTGCAGCAGCGCGGCCCAGACCCGGTCGCGCGGCTGGTCGGCGGCGATCCGGACAAAGCGGCCCCGGTCCGCCGCCGCACGGGCCGCGTAGCCGGCCGCCACCCGGCGAAAGAACTCGGCGGGCTGGGCCTCGAACTTGTCGGGCACGCGGGCGCCGGCCAGGCGCTCGGCGGCGACCTCGGGCGCCAGGTCGAACCAGAGCGTGGCATCCGGCTGCCGCAGCACCCCGGCCGGCAGCGCCGGCACGGTCTGCACCCAGCGCTCCAGTTCGCTCAGCACCGCCTGGTCGAAGCCGCGGCCATGGCCCTGGTAGGCAAAGGTCGCATCGGTGAAGCGGTCGCACAACACCACGTCACCGCGCGCCAGCGCCGGCTCGATCACCTGCTGCAGATGGTCGCGCCGCGCGGCGAACATCAGCAGCGCCTCGGTCAGGGCGTCCATCGGTGCGTTGAGCGCGAGCGAGCGCAACTGCTCCGCCAGCGCGGTGCCGCCGGGCTCGCGCGTCACCACCACGGTGCGGCCGCGGCTGCGGAATTCGGCCGCCAGCGTCTCGATGTGGCTCGACTTGCCGGCGCCGTCGATGCCCTCGAAGGTGATGAAGAGGCCTGGGGTCCGGTTCATTGGCCGCGCTGGTACTTGTTGACGGCGCGGTTGTGCTCGTCGAGGCTGCTGCTGAACTGGCTGGTGCCGTCGCCGCGCGCCACGAAATACAGGGCCTGGGTCGGCGCCGGCTGCACCGCCGCCAGCAGGGAGGCCTTGCCCGGCATCGAAATCGGCGTCGGCGGCAGTCCCGCCCGGGTATAGGTGTTCCAGGGCGTGTCGGCCAGCAGATCCTTCTTGCGCAGGTTGCCGTCGAAGGCGGCGCCCATGCCATAGATCACCGTCGGATCGGTCTGCAAGGGCATGCCGGCGCGCAGCCGGTTGTTGAACACGGCCGAGATCATCGGCCGGTCGCCGGGCTTGCCGGTTTCCTTTTCGATGATGCTGGCCAGGATCAGCGCCTCGTCGGGCGTCTTGGCCGCCGTCTGCGGGGCGCGCTGGGCCCAGGCGGCCGCCAGCCGCTTGTCCATGGCCCGCATGGCACGGCGCAGGACCGCGACGTCGGTCGAGCCCTTCGCGTAGGTGTAGGTGTCCGGGAAGAAGCGCCCTTCGGGATGCACGCCGGGCCGGCCCAGCAGCGCCATCACGGCGTCGTCCGCGAGCGCCTTGGTGCTGGGCTTGAGCGATTCCTCCTTCTGCAGCGCGGCGCGCAGCTGCCGGAAGTTCCAGCCTTCGACCAGCGTCACCGCCCGCAGCGACTCTTCGCCCCGGGCCAGCTTGGACAGCAGCCGCTGCGGCGTCAGGCCGGCTTCGAGCTCGTAGCTGCCGGCCTTGATCGCCCGGCCCTGGCCCGAGAGCCGGAACCAGGCGTAGAGCAGCTGCGGATCGACGTCCACGCCGGCATCGGCGACCGCTTGCGCGACCGCACGCGGCAAGGTCCCCGGTTCGATGGAGAGATCGACCGTCGGCGTGGCCAGGCGCAGCGGATGCTGGATCCACCACACACCCCAGCCGCCGGCGGCGAGCACCAGCAAGGCCGCCAGCAGGAACACCGTGAACACCAAACGCCGCACTGCCGCCCTTCGCCCTTCGAGTGAATCGGAGGACGATGATAATTCACCTCATGAACGCAACGCTGCCCACGGGCGGCGTGGTGGCGGCGCACCGGCGCCGCCCGCGGGAGACCTCATGAGCCATGTCCTGAACGGTATATCCCCCCTGCCCCACCTGGGCGTCCTGCGCGTCGATGGCGAGGACGCCACGAGCCTCCTCCAGGGCCAGCTGACGCAGGATTTCGCGCTGCTGCGCCCCGACGAAGCCCGGCTGGCCGCCTACTGCACGCCCAAGGGCCGGATGCAGGCCAGTTTCATCGGTTTCAAACGCAGCCAGACCGAAGTGGTGCTCGTCGTCAGCCGCGACATCCTGGAAGCGGTGCGCAAGCGCCTGTCGATGTTCGTCATGCGGGCCAAGGCCAAGCTGAGCGACGCCAGCGCCGAATTCGCGCTGTACGGCCTGGCCGGCGAAGCGGCGCTCGCCGCCGCCGCCGATGGCCCGCCCTGGAGCCGGGCCCAGCTCGGCGCCGCCACGGTGATCCGGCTCTACCCGGCCGACGGACAGCCGCGCCGGCTGTGGATCGGCGCCGCCGCCGAGGCGCCGCCGCCGGGGCCGGCGCTCGATCCGGCGCTGTGGCAGTGGGGCGAGGTTCGCAGCGGCATCGCCACCGTCAGCGCGCCGATCGTCGAGGCGTTCGTGCCGCAGATGCTCAATTACGAGTCGGTCGGCGGCGTGAACTTCAAGAAGGGCTGCTATCCCGGGCAGGAAGTCGTCGCCCGCAGCCAGTTCCGCGGCACGCTCAAGCGCCGCGCCTACCTGGCGCACTCGAACGAGGTCCTGCAGGCCGGCCAGGACGTGTTCCACGAGTCCGACGCCGAGCAGCCGTGCGGCCTGGTGGCGCAGGCCGCCGCCGCCCCGCGCGGCGGCTGGGACGCGATCGTCTCGCTGCAGATCACCGCGGCCGCGGGCGGCCGCATCACGGGCGGCGCCCCGGACGGGCCGCCGCTGGCCGTCGCCGCGCCGCCCTACCCGTTGCTCGCCGACCTCTGAGGCGCCGGCGCGGCGCCGCCGGCCAAGCCGAGCCTGGCGGCGTACGCGGCCGGAATCCGGCTGGCCAGCGCCTCGCGCTGCGGGCCGCTGACCAGCGCCAGCGCCTGCCGGTAGGCGCCGAGCGCCTGCTCGGGTTCGTGCATCCCCTGGTCGTACATGGTCGCCAGTTGCAGGTAGCCTTCGGCCCGCGTGCCCGGCCAACCCACCATGCGCAGCCGCATGGCGCGGCGCGCCAGCTCCCAGTCGCCTGCCTTCCACGCCAGCAGGAAAGTGGTGCTGGCCAGGTCGTAGTCGTACAGCTCGTCGTCGATCGCCAGCCGGCCCAGTGCCAGCGCGCGGCCGGTCTGGCCGGTGCGACTGAGCAGGATGACCTCCAGCGACCGCACCGACGGGGCGCTGGGCTGAATCCGCTTGGCCCGCTCCAGGTACGCCATGGCCTGGTCGAGCTGGCCGGTGCTGGCGTAGCCGCGGGCCACGTTGGCCATGATGGCGACGATGTGCGGACGGGAGGACAGCACGCTCTCCCAGATCCAGATCGCGTTCTGCCAGTCGCCCCAGCGCGCCAGCTCGTCGGCCACCATCGGCGTGATCTTGCGGTAATGGGGATTGATCGCGATGCCCTGCCGGATCAGCTGCAGCATCTGGGCCTTGGCGGGCGCCCAGCGCGGATCGTTGGGATCGCCGGACGCCGAGATCGACAAGGCGATGCGGGTGGCGCGCACGATCTTGAACTCCGCTTCCGCGGCCCGCCAGCTGATGAAGGCCGTGAGCGCGAGCGACGTCACCACCGCTGCTGCCGCCGCCTGCGACCACTGCGGGCGCCAGCGCACGGCGGCGGCCGCCCAGCGCCGCGCCAGGCCGAGCCGCGCATCGGACGCCGCCAGTGCGCCCAGGCACAGCGCGAACAGCGCGCCCGTGCTGGCCATGCGCCAGGGGAAGCCGACGTTGCTCACCACGAACAGGGTCAGCAGGCTGGTGAGCAGCAGCGCGCGCCACGGCGCCTCGGCCAGCTCGGCCTCGGTGCGGGCGCGCAGCGTCCGCCACGCGGTGGCGACCAGCCAGCCGGCGAGCGCCAGCAGGAACACCCAGCCCACCAGCCCGTATTCGGCCAGCAGCTGGAGGTACTCGTTGTGGACGTAATAGTCGGTCTCCAGCTGCGCGCCGCGTTCCTGGTAGAGAGGGACCTCGTTTTCCCAGGCACCGGCGCCCACGCCCGCCAGCGGGTGCGCCGCGATGATGCGTGCGGTCGCCCGCCACATCACCTGCCGGATGCCCAGCGAAGGATCGTCGGGCGAGATCGATGCCGTGCGCTTCAGGCCGCGCTCGAGCGCGGTCGCGCCGCGCTGCTCTTCGACGATCTTCGCGTCGCCGGTGGGGATCGCGCCCATCGCCAGCACGCCGCCCACCAGCGTCAGGGCGACCAGCGCCTGCAGGCCGCGGCTCCAGCCGGCGAACGCGAACTGCCGCCGGTAGCGCCACGCCAGCCACGGCAGCAGGACCAGCACCTGGAGCCACAGCGCCGCCAGCGCGGCGCGGGTGCCGGTCATCATGATCGCCACGATCACCACCGCGGCGCTGGCGGCCAGCAGCACGGCCTGCGCGCTCTGGCGGGCGCGGGCCAGCAGGATCGCGGCGAACGGCACCGTGCAGACGGCGAACTCGGCGAAGAAATTGCGGTTGACGAAGGTCGAGGCCGGGTGCGGCCCTTGCGGGAACAGCCGCAGGTCGACCCAGAACTGCAACACGGCCCACAGCGCCGCCATGAAGCCGCCGGCGTGGATGCCCCAGGCCAGCAGCGGCAGGCTGGGGCGCGACAGCGTGTTCAGGCCCAGCCACATCAACAAGCCGAAGACGAACCAGCGGACCGCTTCGACGCCGGCCAGGAATGTGTGCGACCAGGCCATGCTGCCCAGCGCGTACACCAGCAGCAGCAGCGGCAGCCAGACGGCGCCGTGCCAGCGCACTGCCGGCCGGTCGCCGGCGATCCGGGCAAAGAACAGCAGCGCGGCGCCCAGCGTCGCCGCCGACACGACGATCGACTTCAGCGTGTCCTGCAGCATTTCCTCGCGCGGCACGCCCAGCGCCGGCGCGAGCAACATCATCAGCGCCAGGATCGGGACGATCGCGCGGCTGCCGGCCTCGGGCGGCAGACCGGCGGTGGGGCCGGATTCGACCGGGGCCGGCGCCGGACCGGCCGCCGCGGCGGCCGCGGCGCGCGCCGCCCCGGAATGTGGTCTTCTGCGGGCCATGGTCAGGCGCCGGCCAGCGGGCGCGCCATCTCGATATGCGGTATGCCGGCTTCCTCGAACGCTGCGCCGCGCGGCCGGTAGCCCATGGCCAGGTAGAACGACTCGGCACTGCGCTGCGCGTGCAGCATCACTTCACGATCGCCGCGGGCCGCGGCGGCGGCCATCAGCGCCTGCAGCACCTGGCGCCCGACGCCCGAGCCGCGCAGCATCCGGTTCACCGCCATGCGGCCGATGC
>NZ_DATMHS010000106.1:0-40032 GCF_035554825.1 Ramlibacter sp.
GGAGGGAACGACGATGGGCAACGGCAACGGCATCTACATCGGCGGCGGCACACTGGCCCTGATTATTATCGTCATTCTCCTGATCTGGATCCTCTGAACCAGGCTCCGCATTCTGTGTGCCGTACGAGCAGGCCGAGGTGCTGAAGACCAAGCCCAACCTGCAACTGGTGGCCGCGCCCTCGATCGTGCATCGCTACATGTCGATGAACACGCTGCAGAAGCCCTTCGACAACGTGAAGGTGCGCGAGGCGATCAACTACGCGATCAACAAGCAGGCACTGGCCAAGGTGGCGTTCTCCGGCTACGCGATTCCGGCCGAAGGCGTGCTGCCCAAGGGCGTGGAATACGCGGTCAAGCTCGGCCCGTGGCCCTATGACCCGGCCAAAGCGAAGCAGCTGCTGAAGGAAGCCGGCTATCCGAACGGCTTCGAGACGCAGCTGTGGTCGGCCTACAACCACACCACCGCGCAGAAGGTGATCCAGTTCCTGCAGCAGCAGCTGGCGCAGGTCGGCGTCAAGGTCCAGGTGCAGGCGCTGGAGGCCGGCCAGCGGGTCGAGAAGGTCGAGAGCGCGCAGGACCCGGCCACGGCGCCGGTGCGCATGTACTACGTCGGCTGGTCGTCCTCGACCGGCGAGGCGGACTGGGCGATGCGGCCGCTGCTGGCTTCCGAGTCGTTCCCGCCGAAGCTGTTCAACACCGCGTACTACAAGAACGACAGCGTGGACCAGGACATCGCCAAGGCGCTGAACACGACCGACGCCAAGGAGAAGACCAAGCTGTACACCGACGCGCAGCAGCGGATCTGGAACGACGCACCGTGGGCTTTCCTGGTGACCGAGCAGCTGCTGTCGGCGCACAGCAAGAAGCTGACCGGCTTCCACGTGATGCCCGACGCCTCGTTCAACTTCGACGACGTCGACCTGAAGTAACGCGAAGACAGGGAACCCGCCCGCGATGGCCAGTTATTTCCTCAAGCGCCTGTTCGGTCTGCTGCCGACGCTGCTGATCGTCGCGGTGCTGGTGTTCCTGTTCGTGCACATGCTGCCGGGCGACCCGGCCCGCCTCGCGGCGGGTCCGGACGCCGACCCCGAAACCGTGGCCCTGGTGCGCAAGGACCTGGGCCTGGACAAGCCGCTGCCCGAGCAGTTCGCGAACTTCTTCACGCGCATGCTGCACGCCGACTTCGGCACCTCCCTGCGCAGCAAGCGGGCCGTCTCCACCGAGATCGCCGAGCGCTTCATGCCGACGCTGCTGCTGACGCTGACCAGCATGGTCTGGTCGGTGGTCTTCGGCATGGTGATCGGCATCACCTCCGCCGTCTTCCGCAACCTGTGGCCGGACCGGCTGGGCATGACGCTCGCCGTGTCGGGGATCTCCTTTCCGGCGTTCGCGCTGGGCATGCTGCTGATGGAGATCTTCTCGGTGCAGCTGGGCTGGCTGCCCACCGTCGGCGCCGACAGCTGGCGCCACTACATCCTGCCGTCGCTGACGCTGGGCGCCGGCGTGGCCGCCGTGATGGCGCGCTTCACGCGGGCCTCCTTCGTCGAAGTGATCCAGGAGGACTTCGTGCGCACCGCCCGGGCCAAGGGGCTCGACGAGCGGGTCGTCATCTTCAAGCATTGCCTGCGCAATGCGCTGATCCCGGTGGTCACCATGATGGGCCTGCAGTTCGGCTTCCTGCTGGGCGGCTCGATCGTGGTGGAGACCGTGTTCAACTGGCCGGGGCTCGGCCGCCTGCTGGTCGACGCCGTGACGATGCGCGACTACCCGGTGATCCAGACCCTGGTGCTGCTGTTCTCGCTGGAATTCATCCTGATCAACCTCGTCGTGGACCTGCTGTACGGGTTCATCAACCCCACCATCCGCTACCGATGAACGCGCCCACCACCCAGCCTGCCGCTCCCGAAGACGCCAGCGCCGCGGCCCGCGAGGCCGGCGACCCACGCGCGGTGGGGGAGCGTGGGGGTGGCAGCAGTTCTCGCGTGCGCACGCCCTGGACCGAGTTCTGGCGCAAGTTCCGCAAGCAGCACGTGGCGCTGGTCGCGCTGGCCTTCGTGCTGCTGCTGGTGGCCGTCGCGATCCTGGCGCCGTGGATCGTGCCCTACGACGCCGAGAACTATTTCGACTACGACGCCATGAACCAGGGGCCCTCGTGGGCGCACTGGATGGGCGTCGACCCGCTGGGCCGCGACATCTTCAGCCGCATCCTGGCGGGCGCGCGGCTGTCGCTGGCGGCCGGCTTCTTCTCGGTGGCGCTGGGCGGGCTGGTCGGCGCCGGCCTGGGGCTGCTGGCCGGCTACTACGGCGGCTGGTGGGACCGCATCGTGATGCGGATCTCCGACGTGCTGTTCGCCTTCCCCGGCATCCTGCTGGCGCTCGGCGTCGTGGCGATCCTGGGCAGCAGCATGGTCAACGTCGTGGTCGCGGTCTCGGTGTTCAGCGTCCCGGCGTTCGCCCGGCTGGTGCGCGGCAACACGCTGGTCCTCAAGCAGATGACCTACGTGGAGGCGGTGCGCAGTGTCGGCGCCTCGGACTGGACCATCGTCATGCGCCACATCCTGCCCGGCAGCATCTCGGCGATCGTCGTCTACTTCACGATGCGGCTGGGCACCTCCATCATCACGGCGGCCAGCCTGTCGTTCCTGGGCATGGGCGCGCAGCCGCCGACGCCGGAGTGGGGCGCCATGCTCAACGAGGCGCGGGCCGACATGGTCAACGCCCCCCACGTCGCGCTGTTCCCCAGCCTGGCCATCTTCCTCACCGTGCTGGCCTTCAACCTGCTGGGCGACGGCATGCGCGACGCGCTCGATCCCAAGATCGACCGCAGCTGACGCGATGCACCTGCTGCCGCACATCGGATCGCTGGCCGCCGGCGCGCGCAACGCGATCACCGACGTGGCCGGCGTGACCGTCGGCCACTGCACCGTCGCTCACGGCGAGCTGCAGACCGGCGTCAGCGTGGTGCGGCCGCACGGCGGCGATCCCTACCGCGACAAGGTTCCGGCGGCCGCCGTCGTGCTCAACGGCTTCGGCAAGAGCGTCGGGCTGGTGCAGGTCGAGGAGCTCGGGGTGCTGGAGACGCCGATCGCCCTGACCAACACCTATTCGGTGTCGGCGGTGGCGCAGGCGCAGATCCGCCAGTGCATCGCCGCCAACCCCGAGGCCGGGCGCGGTCTGCCCACCGTGAACCCGCTGGTGTTCGAGTGCAACGACGGCTTCCTCAGCGACATCCAGCGGATGGCGATCACCCCGCAGCACTACGTCGACGCCCATGCCGCCTGCGGCGCCGAAGTCGAGCAGGGCGCGGTCGGCGCCGGCCGCGGGATGTCGTGCTTCGGCCTGAAGGGCGGCATCGGCAGCGCGTCGCGGCGGGCCGCCACCGGACACACCGTCGGTGCGCTGGTCCTGGCGAATTTCGGCAAGCTGCCGCAACTCACGGTGGACGGCCACCCGGTCGGCCGCCGGCTGGCCGCGCGGATCGCCGAGCGCGATGCCGGTCCCGAGCGGGGCTCGATCATCCTGCTGCTGGCCACCGACGCACCGCTGGACGCTCGCCAGCTGCGCCGGGTCGCGCTGCGCGCCGGCGCCGGGCTGGCCCGCACTGGGTCGGTGTTCGGACACGGCAGCGGCGACATCGCGCTGGCGTTTTCCAGCGCCTACACCGTGCCGCACCTCGCCCAGCGGGGCATGCCCGCCGTGGCCATGCTGCACGAGGATTCGATGGACCACCTGTTCCAGGCCGCCGCCGATTGTTGCGAGCAGTCGATCCTCCACGCGCTGTGGCATGCGCGGCCGGTCACCGGTCGCGACGGCCATGGCCGCGAGGCGCTGCCCGACCTGCTGGCCGGCTGGACCACGCTCGCGGAGGCTCGCCCGGCATGAAGATACTGATTTCCACCGACATCGAGGGCGTCGCCGGCGTCGTGCACCACCAGCAGGTGCGCGCCGGCAACCCGGAGTACGAGCGGGCGCGCGTGCTGATGGCGCAGGAGGCCAATGCGGCGATCGCGGGCGCGTTCGACGGCGGCGCGACCGAGGTGCTGGTCAACGACTCGCACGGCGACTTCCGCAACATGCCGGCGGAGCTGCTCGATCCGCGCGCCCGGTTCGTGCTCGGCAAGCCGCGCTATCTCGGCATGATGGCCGGCGTCGACCAGGGCGTGCAGGCCGTCTGCATGATCGGCTACCACGCGCGGGCCCAGGGCCGCGGCATCCTGGCGCACACCACCAACAGCTTCGCCTTCCGGCGCGTGCTGTTCGACGACGTCGAGACCGGCGAGGCCGGCATGTACGGCGCGCTGGCCGGCGAATACGGCGTGCCGGTGGTGATGTGCAGCGGCGACGACGCGTTCATCGAGGAGCACCGCGCCCTGTTCCCCGGGGCGGTGTTCGTGCAGACCAAGCAGGCGACCGGCCAGACCAGCGGCATCAGCCTGTCGCCCGCCGCGGCGCGCGAGGCGATCCGCGCCGGCGTCGCGACCGCACTGCGGCAGCCGGGCCGGGCCGCGGCCCTGGTCCTGCGAACGCCCTTGCAGGTGCGGGTCCAGACGCAGAGTCCCGCGCTGGCCGACCTGTTCTGCCAGTGGCCGACGCTGCAGCGGCGGGCCGTGGACGAGATCGCGTTCGACGCCCCGTCGGTCGAAGCCGCCGTGCGCACCATCAACTGTCTGTCGGCGATGTCGAGCCTGCTGCGCTGATTGTTCCTTGCTCGCACGTTCGTCGCGATCTCTCATGACCAACCTTCCACTCCCCACGCCGGCGCGCCGCGCCGCCGGTGCCCGCGTCAGCACCCGCGCGGTCGGCATCCTGGGCGGCATGGGCCCCGCGGCGGGCGCGGATTTCGTCCGCCTGTTCGTGCAGGCCTGGTCCGAGCTGCTGCAGGCGCGGGGGCTGCCGGTCACCGACCAGTCCTTTCCCGAGCACTGGCTGGTGCAGTTGCCGGTGCCGGACCGCAGTGCGGCGCTGGACGCGGAGATCCCCGGACGCGACGGGCCGTTCCTCGCGATGGCCGCCGGCCTGGCCAAGCTGCAGGCGGTGGGCGTGCAGGCGGCGGCGATCGCCTGCAACACCGCCCACGCGTGGCATGCGGCGCTGCGCGCGCGCTGCCCTGCCATCGAACTGCTGCATGCGCCGCGTGAAGTGGCGAGCCTGCTGCGCGCCGCCGGTGTCCGCGAAGCGGCGCTGCTGGCCACCCAAGGCACCTACCGCGCCGGCCTGTACGAGGCGGCCCTGGCGCGCGAGGGCATCGCCTGCCACCTGCCCGACGAGGCGGCGCGCCAGACCCTGATGCGCGGCATCTACGCCGGCGTGAAGGCCGGCGATCTGCCGCTCGCGCAGGCGGCGTTCGTCGAGGTCGGCCGCGGCCTGCTGGGGCGGCACGGCGACATCCCGCTGATCATGGGCTGCACCGAGATCCCGTTGGGGCTGGCGCCGGCGCCGGAGGCCGCGCGCTGGGATCTGGTCAATCCGGGCCGGGTGCTGGCGCAGGCGCTGGCCCGCCGCGCCTGGGTGGGCTGCGAGGACCTGGACGCCAGCCCCAGCCACGGCGCGCTTCCGTAGCGGCGCGGCCCACGCCGCGGGCCGGCCGTGCTCCAATCGCGCCATGACAGCTGCGATCAGAACCGTGCGCCTGCCGTGCGGTGCCGTGGTGCCCGCGCTGGGGCAGGGCACCTGGGGCATGGGCGAGGAGGCGAGCCGGCGCGGTGAGGAAATTGCCAGCCTGCGCGCCGGGCTGGACCACGGGCTGTCGCTGATCGACACCGCCGAGATGTATGGCGACGGCCGCACCGAGATGCTGGTGGCCGAGGCGATCCGCGGGCGCCGCGACGAAGTGTTCCTGGTGAGCAAGGTCTATCCGCACCACGCCTCGCGCCGGGCGATGCGCCAGGCCTGCGTCGACAGCCTGCGGCGGCTGGGCACGGACCGGCTCGATCTGTATCTGCTGCACTGGGCCGGCGCCGTGCCGATCGCGGAAACGATCGCGTCCTTCGAACAGCTGCAGCGCGATGGGCTGATCCGCGCCTGGGGCGTCAGCAACCTCGACCTGGATGCGATGCGGGCGCTGTGGCATGCGCCCGGCGGCCGCCAGGTCCAGACCAACCAGCTCCTGTACAACCTGGTGCGCCGCGGGATCGAGTGGGACCTGCTGCCGTGGCAGCGCGAGCGCGGCATTCCCACCATGGCCTACTCGCCGATCGAGCAGGGCCGCCTGTTGCGCGAGCCCGGCCTGGCCGGCTTCGCCGCGCGCCACGGCCTGGCGCCGGCCCAGGCGGCGCTGGCGTGGCTGCTGGCGAAGGAGGACGTCATCGCGATCCCGAAGACCGCGAGTGTCGCGCGGCTGCAGGAGAACCTCGGCGCGCTGCGGCACCGGCTCGACGCCGCTGCCCTGGCCGAGCTCGACCGGGCCTTCGCGCCGCCGCGCGGGCCGGCGCCGCTGGAGATGATCTGAGGCCGCACCGGCGCTGGCGATAATCGCCGCCTGTGCGACCAGGAGCGAACGTGCCTTCCACCATCCAGCAGCGACTTCTCGAACTCGGCGTGACCTTGCCCGCCGCGCCCCGGCCGGCGGCCAATTACGTGCCCGCCGTGCGCAGCGGCAACCTGCTGTTCATCGCCGGCCAGGTGCCGGTGCAGGACGGCCAGGCCAGGTTCCTGGGCAAGCTGGGCGCCGGGCTGGGCGTCGCCGAGGGCCAGCAGGCGGCGCGGCTGTGCGCGATCAACGTGCTGGCGCAGGTGGCCGCCGCGCTCGACGGCGATCTCGACCGGGTGGTGCGCTGCGTGCGGGTGGGCGGCTTCGTCAACGCCGTGCCCGAGTTCACCGAGCATCCGGCCGTGATCAACGGCGCGTCGGATTTCTTCGTGGCCGTGTTCGGCGATGCGGGCAAGCATGCCCGCGCCGCGGTCGGCGCCGGCTCGCTGCCGCGCGGCGTCGCGGTGGAAGTGGAGGCGGTGTTCGAGGTGAGGTGAGCGCTCGTCGTTCTCCACCCGGTCGGTCGTGGAGGCAGCCTCCGGCGCTGGTAAGCTTGCGCCGATGAAAGCAGTGTTTCTCGCCCTGCTGCTGGGGCTGGTCCAGGCAGCGACGCCGGCGCTGGCGAAGACCCCCGGCGAAGTGGAAGTCGGCGCCACCTTGCGCGAGGCGACCATGCAGGGCCTGGCCGGCCCGTCGCGCAAGCTCTCCGAGTACCGCGGCAAGCCGCTGATCATCAACGTGTGGGCCAGCTGGTGCGGTCCCTGCCGCGAGGAGATGGGCTCGCTGCAGCGGCTGGCCAGGCGCTATGGCGGCAGGCAGTTCAACGTGATCGGGATCTCGACCGACGACTACGTCGACCGCGCCGAGATGTTCCTGCGGGTCACCAACACCACGGCCTTCCGCAACTTCATCGACCAGAGGCTGTTCCTCGAACACATGCTCGGCGCCGAGCGGCTGCCGCTCACGCTGCTGGTCGATGCGAACGGCAAGGTGCTGGCCAAGTACGTCGGCGCGAAGGAGTGGGACAGCCCGCCGGCGATCGCGGCCATCTCCAAGGCGTTCGGCGTCAAGCTCTGAAGCGCGCGGCGCGATGGCCCACGTCCCCAGGCTCACCCAGCAGCTGCGCTCCTTGCTCGATGCGCAGCGCGTCGCGGCGCTCGGGACCCTCTGCGAGGACGGCGGGCCGCTGGTGTCCATGGTGCCGTTCGCGATCGAGCCCCGTTCGGGGTGCTTCGTCGTCCACGTCAGCGAACTGGCGGCGCACACCGGCAATCTGCGCGCGCGGCCCCGCGTCTCGCTGCTGGTGATGCAGGGGGAGGTGCCGGGCGAGCCGGTGCACGCGCTGCCGCGCGCGAGTTTCGACGGCCTCGCGGCGATCCCGTCGCCCGGGACGGCGCCGTGGCAGGCCTGCCGCGAGGCCTACCTCGAGCGTTTTCCGCAGGCGCAGCCGATGACGCAGCTGGGGGACTTCCGGTTCGTCGCGATCGAGCCGACCGGCGCCCGCCAGGTGGCCGGCTTCGGCTCGGCGCGTTCGCTCGACGCGCAGGAACTCAGGAGCGCGCTGACGCGCCCCTGACGGGAGACCGGTCCGGTCCCGGCCCCACGCCCGCGGCTCAGCGCTTTTCCTGCTTGGAATGCCAGTTGCCGTAGGCGTCGTCCATGCGCTGGCGGCGGGCCTGATCCTGGTCGGACCCGGCGGCGCCCATCGCGCGCGTGTCGTTCGCGTCCTTGCGCTCGTTGCTGTGCGTGGCGTTGGCCACGCGGTGGCCGGCGCTGCGCATCTTGTCGCCCATGCGGTGCAGCGCGCGCTTGGTCTTGTCGACGATGCCTTCGCCGCTCGGTTGCTCGGCGGCGGCGGCCGTGGTGTCGTGCCGAGGCGCCTTCGCCGGGTCGTTGCCGTACGTGCCGGCGAAAGCGGCGCCCGAGGCGAGCGCCAGCGCGGTGATCAGCGTTGCAGCGGTCTTCATGCGAATTCCCCGAAAGAGTGAATGTCCCCATGAGACTCCGGATGCGGCCGTGAGCGCTGTCGGAGAAGCCTGAACCCGGCGTAGGAACTTGCGCGGTACTGCGCCTGAGCCAGCGGCGCCGGCCGCGTCGCGTCCGCGTCAGGCATGCGTATTCACCGGGGGTTTTCCCGGGCGCGCCCCGCGCGCAATCGCCGTCGAATGCGGGTACATTCCCGGCACAAAAGCACGGCCGGACCGTGAGATCGACAACAAAGGAGACAAAGATGACGTCCATGCGTTTGCGTTCGCTCGCCGCGCTGCTGGGGTGCGCGGCCATCCTGGCCCCGGCGCTCGCCGCCGACCCCATCCTGATCGGCGCCAGCATCACGCAGTCGCCGCCCGGCTCGGTGGTCCAGGGCACGCAGGTCAAGGACGGGATGGAGATCGTCAAGGACATGATCAACGCCAAGGGCGGGGTGCTCGGGCGGCAGATCAAGATCCTCTACGAGGACAACCAGGGCATCCCCGAGAAGGGCCGCGCGGCCACCGAGAAGCTGATCACCAGCGACAAGGTGGTGGCCATGGCCGGCGGCCACCAGAGCTCGGTCTGCCTCGCCGAAATCGAGGTGGCGCACCGCTACAAGGTGCCGTACGTCAACACCAATTGCTGGTCCGACGACGTGCGCAAGCGCGGCTATCCGGAAGTCTTCAATACCTCGCCCTACAACACGATGGTCTCGTCGTCGATGGCCAACACGCTGGCCACGATGAAGGTCAAGCGTGTGGTGGCCTTCGCCGAGAACACCGACTACGGCATCGGCCAGGCCAAGCTCACCGGCGAGATGCTCAAGCAGGTCGCGCCCAACGTCGAATACAAGTACGAGACGCTCGATCGCACCAGCAAGGACTTCACCGCCGCGGTGCTGCCGCTGCGCGCCAACCCGCCGGACGTGATCGTGCTGTCGATGCTGCCGCCGGCCGCCTACCTGGTGATGAACCAGGTGTACGAGCAGGGCGTGGCGCCCAGCGCCAAGACCATCCTGTACGACGGCAGCGGCCTGGCCGACTACCCGGACTTCTGGCAGAACGTGAAGGAGGCCGGCAAGTACATGCTGTCGTATGCGCTGTACCACCCGCAGATGCAGCAGACCAAGATGGCGCAGGACGTCGCCGCCGAGTACAAGAAGCGCACCGGCGGCGACATCAACCGGCTGGTGCTGCAGGCGGCGGACTCGCTCAACCTGGTGGTCCAGGGCATCCAGGCGGCCAAGAGCACCGATCCCGACAAGGTGGCCGCGGCGATGCGGACGATGAAGTTCGACAGCCTGCGCGGCGTCAGCAACTTCTCGACCAAGCCCGGCTACAGCTTCCAGCAGTGGCTGGACATTCCGTACGTGAACTACGAGCTGACCGCGGAGAAGCAGCCGATCGCCCAGACCGTGATGATCCAGGCGCCCGGGCAGAAGTTCGATCCCGCCAAGATCGTCCGACCCGCGAAATAGGCTTGCCGTCCGTCACCGAACCGGACCGGCGTCCGGCATCGCAGGCAGGCCTTGTGATGCCGGATTTTTTTGGGCATTGATTCCGTGCTTGCGCTCGACCTGCTGGCCAACGGCCTCATCTACGGCTGCTTCTACGCGCTGATGGCGGTGGGGCTGGCCATGATCTTCGGGGTGCTGAAGATCGTCAACTTCGCCCACGGCGAGTTCTTCATGATCGGCGCCTACACCTACGTGCTGGTGTCGCTCAAGCTGGGCGTGTCGCCGTGGCTCGCGATGCCGTGCGCCGCCATCGCCGGCGCGCTGCTCGGCTGGGTGGTGGAGCGCGTGCTGATGCGCCCGCTCTACGCCGGCTACGCCAGCTGGGGCTTCATGAAGGACGAATACGCGGTGGTCGTGACCTTCGGCCTGTCGCTGCTGCTGATCAACCTGGTCGACAAGAGCGTGGGACCGTACTCGTTCCGGGGCCCGCCGCTGATCGACGTGACCCGCTTCGCGCTGGGCCCGATCATGCTCACCGGGCAGAAGGCGATCGCCGCGGCGGTGGCGGTGCTGCTGATGGTGGCGCTGGCGGTCTTCATCAAGCGCTCGGTCTGGGGCAAGCAGATCCAGGCGGTGGCGCAGAACCGGCTGGGGGCGTCGCTCGCCGGCATCGACGCCACGCGCACGACCAGCCTGATCTTCGCGATCTCCGGCATGCTGGCGGCGCTGTCGGGCGCGCTGCTGGCGCCGCTGGTGAACCCGTCCCCGGACATCGGCGCGTTCCCGGCGATCAAGTCGTACGTGATCGTGGTGCTGGGTGGGATGGGCTCGATCTGGGGTGCGATGCTGGCCGCCCTGATCCTGGGCGTGAGCGAGGCCTTCTTCTCCGTGTACATCTCCTACGACTACCGCGACGCGTTCGGCCTGATCATCCTGGTGCTGGTGCTGCTGCTGCGCCCGCAGGGGCTGTTCGGCGAGAAGGGCCGCACCGTATGAGCGCGGCCCGTCCCGACGCCAATCTCTGGCAGGAGCGGCTGCGCTTCGACATGCGCGCGGCGCTGGTCATCTGCGGCCTGATCGCGCTGGTGCCGCTGGCCGTGACCGGCCCGTACGCGCTGGGCGTCATCCTGGTGAGCGTCTATTTCGCGATCCTGGCGCTGGCGTGGAACCTGCTGGCCGGCTACACCGGCCAGTTCTCGCTGGCGCCGGCGGCGTTCGCGATGATCGGCGGCTACACCACGGCGCTGCTCGATTTCTACTGGAAGGTGCCGCTGGCGCTGGGCATTCCCGCGGCGATCGTGGTGGCGGCGCTGTTCGGGCTGGTGCTGGGCAAGCTGGTGCTCAATCTCAGCGGCCCCTACCTGTCGCTCACGACGCTGGCCTTCGCCGAGATCGCCCGGGTGGTGATCGGCAACTCGCACGAGTTCACCCGGGGCGACCAGGGCATGCACGTGGCGACGCTGATGGAAAGCCGGGTCGGCTACTACTACGTCTTCCTCGCGGCGCTGGTGGCCGTGCTGGGGTTCATCTACTGGCTGCTCCGGGGGCGGCTGGGCCGCTTCATGATGGCGGTGCGCGACGACCCGGTCGGCGCCGAGAGCCGCGGCATCGGCGTGGTGCGCGTGAAGATGATCGCCTTCTGCGTCTCGTGCGGCGTGTGCGGCCTCGCCGGCTCGCTGTACGGCACCTTCAGCCAGCTGGTCAGTCCCGAACTCGGTCTGCTGCAGCAGACCGGCCTGGTGCTGTCCATGGTGGTGATCGGCGGCATGAGCTCGCTCTCGGGCGCGATCCTCGGCGCGATCCTGGTCTACCTGGGCTCCGAGTGGCTGCGCGGCTTCGGCGACATCCAGATCATCGTGTTCGCGCTGCTGGTGATCCTGTTCGCCCGCTACATCCCCAGCGGGCTCTGGGGCTTGGTCTCGCGCCGCCTGCGGGGAGGCCGGCGATGAGCCTGCTCGCGATCGAAGGACTGTTCCGGCATTTCGGCGGCGTCGCCGCGGTGGAAGACGTGAGCTTCGACCTGCGCGCAGGCGAGATCCTCGGCCTGATCGGGCCCAACGGCTCCGGCAAGACCACGGTGCTCAACATGCTCTCGGGCTTCCTGGCGCCGCACGCCGGGCGGGTGCGCATGGGCACGCAGGACATCACCGGCCTGCCGCCCGACCAACTGGCGCAGCGCGGCGTGCTGCGGATGTTCCAGATGACCCGGGTGTTCTCCCGCATGACGGCCTTCGACAACCTGCTGACGGCGGGCATGGCGCGCGGCCTCACCGAGGCCGAGTCGGGCCGGCGCGCGCAGTCGCTGATCGAGGAGCTCACCCTCGGGCCGGTGCAGTACCTGGACGCCGGCCAGCTCTCGGGCGGCCAGCGCAAGCTGCTGGAGTTCGGCATGTGCTTCATCGAGCCGCCGCTGGTGGCGATGCTCGACGAGCCCTTTGCCGCCGTGCACCCGGTGATGCGGGAAGTGATGGCGAATTTCATCCGCTCGCGCCATGCCCGGGGCGCGACCTTCCTGCTGGTGAGCCACGACATGCCCATCATCGTCGACCTGTGCGAGCGCGCCGTGTGCATGAATGCCGGGCGCGTGATCGCCGCCGGCGACATTCACGCGGTGCTGAAGAACCACCAGGTGATCGAGGCCTACCTGGGCGAGACCCATGCCGGCGAGGAGCCGCCCAGCCTGGAGGTGCGGCCGTGAGCGAAGCCGCGCCGCTGCTGGAGATGCGCGACGTCACCGCCGGCTACGCGCAGGACATCGACGTGCTGCGCGACATCCGGCTGCGCGTCGACGCCGGCCGCATCACCGGCCTGATCGGCCTGAACGGCGCCGGCAAGTCGACCCTGGTCAAGACCATCTGCGGCTTCCTGCCGCCCAAGGCGGGCATGGTGCGCTTCGCCGGCCAGGACATTTCCGGGATCGCGCCGCACCGGCTGATCGACCTGGGCATCTGCTGCATCCCGCAGGAGTCCAGCCTCTTTCCGTACCTGTCGGTCCAGGACAACCTGCTGCTGCCGCTGCTCGGCCGCCCCAGGCAGTTCGCGGGCCACATGAAGGCGCGGCTGCAGGAGGTGTACGACCAGTTCCCGGCGCTGCACGAAAAGCGCGGCCAGCCCGCCGGCAGCCTGTCGGGGGGCCAGCAAAAGCAGGTGGAGTTCGCCAAGGCCTGGCTGCAGCAGCCCAGGCTGTGCCTGATCGACGAGCCCAGCATCGGGCTGTCGCCCAAGATCTCGGAAGAGGTGTTCGTCTGGATCGAGCGCTTCGCCAAGGCGCAGATGGGCATCCTGCTGATCGACCACAACGTGCGCCGGGTGGTCCGCATGTCCGACCGCATCTGCGTGCTGAGCCTGGGCAGGATCACCGCCGACGGCACGCCGGCCGACTTCGCGGGCAACCTGCACCAACAGGTGCAGCAGTGGCTCGGGCTGAACTTCTGAGCAGCGCGCCCGGCCCGGCGACCTGACCCCCGGGTACGGCGGCGGCGCCGGGGCGCTTCCCTGACGTGCGTCAAACAGGCTCGCGATTGCCCGGCGGCCGTCCGCCGCCTCACGCATGATGGCGGCTGGCGCGAACGGCTGGAACACAGGGCAGTGGCGACAGGTACCCCCCGATTGATGCAGGGCAATCAGGCGATTGCCGAGGGCGCCCTGTACGCCGGCGCCCGCTTCTACGCCGGCTATCCGATCACCCCGTCGTCCGAGATCGCGGAAGAATGCGCCGCCCGACTGCCGGCGCTGGGCGGCGTGTTCATCCAGATGGAGGACGAGATCGCCTCGATCGCGGCCGTGATCGGCGCGTCGCTGGCCGGCGCCAAGGCGTTCACGGCGACCAGCGGCCCCGGCTTCTCGCTGATGCAGGAGAACCTCGGGCTGGCGATCATGGGCGAGGTGCCCTGCGTGATCGTCAACGTGCAGCGCGCCGGCCCCAGCACCGGCCTGGCGACCAAGCCGGCCCAGGCCGACATCATGCAGGTGCGCTGGGGACGCCATGGCGACCAGGCGCTGATCGCGCTGTGTCCCGCCACCGTGCGCGAGTGCTTCTCGCTGGCGGTGCAGGCGTTCAATTTCGCGGAGCGGTTCCGGGTCCCGGTGGTCCTCATGCCCGACGAGATCGTCGGCCACACGCGCGAGAACGTGATCCTGCCGGCGCCCGGAGAGCTCGAGGTCGCCGACCGCAAGGCGCCGGGCGGGCCCCCCGGGCAGTACCTGCCGTTTCGCGCCGACGCCGACGGCATCGCCCCGCTGGCCGCCTACGGCAGCGAATACGTCTTCCACGTGACCAGCTCCATGCACGGCCAGGACGGCTACAGCAACAACGATCCGGCCAACGCCGCCTGGCGCGTGCGCCAGCTGCACGACAAGCTGGCGCGCCACCGCGACCAGATCGTGCTGACCAGGACCTTCGACGCCGAGGGCGAGCTGGACGTGCTGCTGGTGACCCTGGGCGCCACCACCCGGGCCGGCCGGGCCGCGGCGCTGGAGGCGCGCGGCCGCGGCATCCGGGCCGGCGTGCTGCAGCTGCAGACGGTCTGGCCGTTCCCGGACCGCGAGGTGGCGGCGCTCGCCGCCCGCGCGAAGATGGTCGTGGTGCCCGAGATGAACCACGACGGGCAGATCGCCGGCGAGGTGCGCAAGGCGCTGGGCGCGGGCGTCGACCTGCGCGGCGTGCGCCGCTTCAACGGCACCGTCATCACGCCGCAGGACATCCTGGACGCGATGGCGCCACCAGCGGCGGTGGAGGCCTGAGTGACGCACGCCACCGGCACCACCTACCTCAAGCCGGGCGTGCTGCCGCACATGTGGTGCGCCGGCTGCGGCATCGGCACCATGCTCGGCGCGATGCTGCGCGCCTTCGAGGAGCTGCGACTGGGCCGGTCGGACACCGTGGTGGTGACCGGCATCGGCTGCACCGGCAAGCTCGACGATTACCTCGTCACCAACGCCCTGCACACGACCCACGGCCGGGCGCTGGCCTATGCGACCGGCATCAAGGCGTTCCGGCCGGCGCTGAAGGTGGTCGTGGTGATGGGCGACGGCGACGGCGTCACCATCGGCGGCAACCACTTCATCCACGCCGCGCGCCGCAACATCGATCTCACGGCGATCGTCCTCAACAACCTCAATTACGGGATGACCGGCGGCCAGGCGTCGGCCACCAGCCCGAGCGCCAGCATCACCAGCACCACGGCCTACGGCAACCCCGAACGCGAGTTCGACATCTGCGCCCTCGCCGAAGCCGCCGGGGCCAACCATGTCGCGCGCACGACCACCTGGCACGGCTGGGAGCTGCAGCAGACCATCCGCGAGGCCCTCACCAGGACCGGCTTCTCGCTGGTGGAGGTGATGAGCCCGTGCCCGACCCAGTACGGTCGGCGCAACGACATGCAGGAGACGGCGGCGATGCTGCTGGACCTGCGCGACCGCGCCGTGCCGGTGGAACGCTACCGCGCGCTGGCGCCGGCCGAGCGCGGCCGGTGCTTCCCGGTCGGCACGCTGGTGGACCGCCGCGAGCCGGGCTTCGTCGAACGCTACGCGCAGGTGCAGGCGCGAGCCGCCCAGGGGCACTGAATGACGACCGCCGGCGCCCATCGCGAAGCGATCCTGGCCGGCTCGGGCGGGCAGGGACTGGTGCTCTCGGCGATCCTGCTGGCCGAAGCCGCGATGCTGGAGGGGCGCAACGTCGTGCAGACGCAGTCGTACGGCATCGCCAGCCGCGGCGGCCTCTCGTTCGCCGAAGTGATCATCGACGAGGCCGAGATCGTGTTCCAGCAGGTGCGCCGTCCCGACTGCGTGCTGGCGCTGACCGAGGAGGCGGCGGCGAAGTTCGGCGCCTGGGCGGCCAGCGGCGTCCCCGTCTTCTACGACAGCACGCTGGCGCGCGGGCGCGACGGCGCCGGTTTCCACGGCTGCCCGTTCACGCAGCGCGCCAGCGAGCTGGGCCAGGTCGGCAGCGTCAACATCCTGGCGCTCGGCACGCTGGCGGCGCGCACCGGCATCGTGGGCATGTCCAGCCTGGAACAGGCGGTGCGCCGGCGCTTCGCGGGCGCGGCGGGGCGGCAGAACGTGGACCTGCTGGCGGCCGGCGCCGGGCTGGCGGTGGCGTGAGCAAGGAGCGGACGTGGTCGTGACCAGCGCCAAGACCGCCCCCTGCCAGGAGGCGTGCCCGGCCGGCGTCGATGTGCCGCGCTACCTGCGCCACGTCCGCGACGGCCGCTTCGGCGACGCGCTGGCGGTCGTGCGCGAACGCATTCCTTTTCCACTGGTCTGCGGCCATGCCTGCTTCCATCCCTGCGAGGCGAAGTGCGGGCGCGCGCAGTTCGAGGGGCCGGTGGCGATCCGCATGCTCAAACGGGTGGCGGCGCAGCAGGGCGCGGCGTCCTACGTCGCGCCCCGGCCGGCGCCGGCGACCGGACGCCGGGCCGCGGTGATCGGCGCCGGGCCGTGCGGGCTGACGGCGGCCTACGAGCTGGTCTTGCAGGGCCACGAGGTCACCGTGTTCGAGGCGTTGGACCGGCCCGGCGGCATGTTGCGCTTCGGCATTCCGGCGTTCCGGCTGCCGGACGCGGCGATCGACAGCGACATCGCGGTGATCGCCGCCGCCGGCGTGCGGATCCGCACCGGCAGCCGCGTGCCCGCGGCCGAGGCGCTGCTGGCGCAGGGCTTCGACGCCGTGCTCATCGCCAGTGGCGCGTGGCAGCCGTGGCGGCTGGCGATCCCGGGCGAGGACCTGCCGCACGTGCTCGACGGACTGTCGTTCCTGCGCCGCGTGAACGCCGGAACCCCGCCAGCCCTGGGCGGGCGGGTCGTCGTGATCGGCGGCGGCAACACCGCGGTCGATGCGGCGCGTGTCAGCCGCCGGCTCGGCGCCGAAGTGGTCCAGGTCTATCGTCGCGGCCGCGCCGAGATGCCGGCCGCGCCCGAGGAGGTGGCGGCGGCGCTGGAGGAGGGCGTGCGGTTCGAGTATCTGCTGGCGCCGCTGCGCATCGACGCCGCCGGCGTCACCTGCATCCGCATGGCGCTCGGCGAGGCCGACGCCGGCGGCCGCCCGCGTCCGGTGCCGGTGCCCTGCACCGAACGGGCGATCGCCGCCAGCACCGTGATCGTGGCGACCGGACAGGAGGTGCGATTGCCGTCGGCCAGCGTCGCGCAGGCGCAGCGCCGTACCGCGGCGGTGGACCCGGCGACGCTGGCGACCTCGGTGGCCGGCATCTTCGCCGGCGGCGACGCGGTGCTCGGCCCGGCGTCCATCATCGAGGCGATCGCGCAGGGCCGGCAGGCGGCGGGCGCGATCGACCGCTTCCTGGGCGGCAGCGGTGACCTGCCACGGCGCGGCGGCGAAGCGCCGGCGCCGGCCGCGTGCGATGCCGCGCCGCGCGGCACGGCGCGCCATGCCTGGCCGACGATCGCGCTGCCGCAGCGGCTCGGCGGCTTCGCCGTGGTGGAGCAGGCCTACGACACGGACAGCGCCATGCGGGAGGCAAGCCGTTGCCTGTCGTGCGACCAGCGAGCGTTCGCGGTCGCGGTGGACCCCGTGCTGTGCAAGGACTGCGGCTATTGCCGGGAAGTCTGTGCGCCGGGCGTCTTCACGCGCTCGGAGCAGTTCAACGCGAGCGGCTACCAGCCGGCCCTCGCGGCCCGCCCCGAACGCTGCATCGGCTGCCTGAACTGCCTCTCCGTCTGCCCCGATTTCGCGATCGCGATCACCGACCGGCGCGAAGGCGGCGCCGCGGGCGCCTGAGCGTCGCGCGAGCGGCGGGCGCGGCGCTTCAGGCGGCGTGAGCGGCCGGCCGGGCCGAAACCGGATCGATCGAGGGCGCGCTCATCGCGCGCGCCAGTTCTTCGGCGACCGGCCGGGCCCCGCGCCGCTGCTACTGGCGCAGCACCAGCAGCGGCGGCAGCAGCGTGACGGTGTTGATGTGCAGCTTGGCGAAGATGGCCTTGACCTGGCTGCGGATCGTGTCCGGCGAGCGGCCCAGCTTCGCGGCGATCTGCTTTTGCGTCAGTCCGTCGGTCAGCAGTTGCGCCACCACGAACTCGCGCGTGCTGAGCGAGTCGACCTCGTGCCGCTCGCGCAGCTTGAGGAAGAACAGCCCCTGTTCGGCGCTGCGCTGCACGACCAGCCGCACGCCGCACACGCGCGAATCCGCGCCGGACAGCTGCTCCAGCAGCCGCGGCGCCAGCCGGCCGTCCTGCAGCGGCCATTCGGTTTCGATCAGCTCGCGAAAGCGCCGGTCCGCGTGGTACAGGACCCCGCGCGGATCGGCGATCGCGACGCTCCAGCTCTCGCGCGCCGTGTCGCCGAGCAGCCGCTCCAGGTGCACCAGCCGGTTGATGGCCAGCGCCTGCATCAGGTGCGGCCCCAGCGCGTCCAGGAATTCGACCTCCTGCTCGGTGCAACGCTGCCGCGGATCGGAGCGGAACAGCGACACCCACTGCACGAAGCGCGTCAGCGGATTGATGTCCGAGGTGACCAGGCAGTGCGGCTGCGAGTAGTCGCGGGCGAACTGCCGGATCTCGGCCTGCTCCGGCCGCCAGAATTCCTCCTCGGCCGAAAAGCCGATCGTCATGCGTGGCTGCTGCGTCACCCGCACCGCCGCGGAGTCCTGGTGCCGCACGCCCAGGAACGCGGCCATCATCTCGTCGGGGAAGTTGTGCTGGTGCAGGCTGTGCACGTCGATGCCCGTTGGCGTCATCGTCGCCGTGCCCCAGACCGAGCGGTCGAAGGGAAGGCTCGACTTGAGGGCGGTGAGGACGGCATCCTGGAACTCGTGCACGGGCAGTTCCTGGGCGTTGCGGTACAGCGCGAGCAGCAGGCGGCTGAATTCGGTCAGGGTCGGCGCGGACATCTTCACGGCATGGCCAGCGGCACTGCGGCGCACCGAACGGGTGCGTCCGAACGCATGGCGCGTAGACCATGATAGGCGGCCGACTCGACCGTGCGAGCCCGTGAGAACCCTTCCCGCCGGAGCCGCCCGCGGGCGGCCGCGTCGGGCCGCGTCCGCGGCGCGGGATGGGTTGACCGCGCGACGGTCGAGGTCAGCCCCACGCAAGGTCCGCCCTGGGCTACCATCGCGGGTTGTTCCTGCAAGGCCCGGCATCCGGGGATGCAGGCCTTTGTTCGGCTTGGCTGAGCAGCCGAGTGCTTGTCTGGACGTGTTATGCCACCCAACCCCGTGCGGGTTTTTCTGGTCGAGGACATGAAGCATCTCCAGGGGGTGATGGAGGATCTGCTGCGCACGCTCGGCGACTTCCGGATGGTCGGCACCGCCACCACCGAGGCCGAGGCCAACCTGTGGCTGGACGAACATGCCGGCGAGTGGGACCTGGTGATCGCCGACCTGGTGCTCGAACAGGGCACTGGGCTCGGGGTGGTGGCGAAGTGCCGCGAACGGCCCGCCGGCCGCAAGGTGGTGGTGCTCAGCGACTACGTGACGCCCGGCATCCACCGCCACTGCCTGATGCTCGGCGCCGACGCGGCGATTTCCAAGGCGCACCTGCCGGCGTTCGTGAGCTTCTGCGAGCAGCTGGCCGGACAGCCGGACGGTCCGCGCGCTTAAGCGCGGCAACAGCGCATTCCTGCGCGCGGCAGCGCCTTCCTCCGACAATCCTGCCTCGGCCGGGCCGGTATCGTCGAGTCATCGATTTTCGAACAAGGACGACGATGAACGACACCAGCGTGGGGGCCCGGGACGCCCGGCGCATCGAACGGGCCAGGGACAAGGCCGGCGACGTGCGCGAACGGCTCGAGGTGGTCGGCGCCGAGATCCACCTCACCAACTCCATCCTCGAACGCGAGCTGCCGGCGCGGCACAAGCAGGGCGACGTGCGCAAGGCGCTCGACCAGAACGGCGCGGTGGCCGACAAGGTCGACGATGCGAAGGAAGAGCTGCGCGAGGTCGAGGCGCTGCTGGAGCAGGAGGCGAGCGAGCGCCGGCGCCTGGAGCGGGAGATCGGCCGGCGGGTCTGAAGCCGCGGCCCGCCCGAAGGGCGGCCTCGAGCCGCCACGGCGCGGGCGCACGCGTCGCACGGACCGCGCCCTGGCGGGCGCAGCCGGTCCACGCTATGCGTTTCTTCTGATTCCCAGGTCGGGCCGGCCCCCGCAGAATGCGTGGCTCGGGCACTGCACGCCCGCATTCGAAGGAGTCATGATGGAGGCCATCCTGGATGGAGTCCGCGTCCTGGAACTGGGCCAGGTGCTTTCCGGGCCGTTCGCCGGCGCGATCCTCGCCGACCTCGGCGCCGAGGTCGTCAAGCTGGAGCGCATCGAAGGCGGCGACGACGCGCGCCACATGGGGCCGGCGTTCCGCCACGGCGACGCCCTCAGCTTCCACATCTTCAACCGCGGCAAGAAGTCGGTCGCGATCGACCTCAAGAGCGAGGCCGGGCTGGCGGCGTTCGAGCGGCTCGCCGCCGAGGCCGACATCCTGATTCACAACCTGCGGCCCGGCGTCGTCGCGGCCATGGGCATCGACGGGCCGTCGCTGTGCGCGCGCCACCCGCGGCTGATCTATTGCGAAATCTCGGCCTTCGGCCACCTCGGCCCGATGAGCGGCCAGCCGGGCTACGAGCCGCTGATCCAGGCCTTCAGCGGGCTTTCGGCGATCAACGGCGGCCCGGACGATCCGCCGATGCGCACCGCGGCGTCGGTGTGCGACCAGGGCACCGGCATGTGGGCGGTGATCGGCGCGTTGTCGCTGCTGCACCGGCGCGCCCGCACCGGTCGCGGCGGCGTGGTGAACGCGTCGCTGCTGGAGACGGCGCTGGCCTGGACGGCGCAGAAGTCCGATGCCTACGTCAACGAGGGCCGGCTGCCGGAGCGCCACCGCTCGGGACATCCCAGTTTCGTGCCGTACGAGGCGTTCGACACCGCCGACGAGCCGCTCCTGATCTGCTGCGGCAACGACCGCCTGTTCGGCAAGCTGGCGCAGGAAGTCGGGCGCGAAGACTGGGTCGGCGACGAACGCTTCGCCAGCAACCGGGCGCGGCTGCGCCACAAGGCGGCGCTGCTGGCGCAGCTGGCGCCGATCCTGCGCTCGGCCACGCGCGGGCAATGGCTCGCCCGCCTGAACGCCGCCGGCGTGCCGTGCGCCCCGGTCAACAGCGTGCCGGAGGCGCTGGCGCATCCGCAGGTGCAGGCGCTCGGCATGCTGCAGCCCGTGCCCGGCGAAGACTTCCGGCTGACGGCGCTGCCGGTGTCCTTCGACGGCGTGCGGCCGGCGCACCGCGGCGTGGCGCCCGGCCTCGGCGCCAACAACCCCGACTACCGGCTGCCGCCGGTCAGGGAGCACGGCGATGTCTGACCTGCCGGCGCGCGTCCACCTGCACGAGGAAGGCCCGCGCGAGGGGTTCCAGATCGAGCCCGGGCCGATCGCCAGCGCCGACAAGGTCGCCTTCATCGAGGCGCTGGCCACGACCGGCCTGCGGCACATCCAGTGCGTCTCGTTCGTCAACCCGCAGCGCGTGCCCGGCATGGCCGATGCCGAAAGCGTGGCCCGGGCGATCCGCCGCCGCGACGGCGTGCGCTACACCGGGCTGTGGCTCAACCTGCGCGGCATGCAGCGCGCCATGGAGACGCCGCTGGACATCGCCGGCGCGGTCGGCCTGAGCGCGTCGGAGCAGTTCTCCATCCGGAACCAGGGGCAGGACACCGCCGGCTCGCTGCAGGAGCAGCGCCGCCTGCTCGCCTTCTGCGTCGAGCACGGCGTCCCGGTGGACAGCGCGATCGTGATGACCGCCTTCGGCTGCAACATCGAAGGCGCGATCCCTCCGGCCCGCGTCGTCGAGCGGGTGTCGCAGCTGTTCGGGCTGCTGGACGAATTCGGGCTGCAGGTGCCGGTGCTGCGGCTGGCCGACACGGTGGGCTGGGCCAATCCGAACGCCGTGGCCTCGGTGATCGGCGCGGTGCGCGAGCGCTGGCCGCAGCAGCGGCTGGGCCTGCACCTGCACGACACCCGCGGCACCGGGCTGGCCAACGCGCTGATGGGGCTGCAGCTGGGCGTCGACACCTTCGACAGCGCCTGCGCCGGGCTGGGCGGCTGCCCCTTCGCCGGCCACGCCGGCGCCGCCGGCAACATCTGCACCGAGGACCTCGCCTCCATGTGCGAGGAGATGGGCGTCGCGACCGGCCTCGATCTGGACGCGATGGTCGAATGCGCCCACCTGGCCGAGCGCATCGTTGGCCACCAGCTGCCCGGCAAATTGATGCGCGGGGGCACGCTCACGCGCTTTCGCCGCTGACGGCATGGCACGAACATTCATCACAGGAGACATGAACATGCGCCCAGCCTTTTCCCTTGCCCTCGGTGGGCTGCTGGCGGCCGCGGCCGCCGCCACCAGCCTGCCGGCGCAGGCGCAGCCCTACCCGAGCAAGCCGATCACGATCGTCGTGCCGTTCGCGGCCGGCAGCGGCACCGACCAGCAGGCGCGCGCGTTCGCGCAGGCGATCACCGCCGAATACAAGATCCCGGTGGTGGTCGACGACAAGGCCGGCGCCAGCGGCTTCATCGCCTCGCAGTACGTCGCCAAGGCCGCCCCGGACGGCTACACGATCCTGATGACGACCAACACCACCCACGCCGCCAACGAGCACCTGTTCCGGAAGCTGCCCTACGACCCGGTCAAGGACTTCACGCCGGTGGCGCTGCTGTCCAAGGGGCACATGCTGCTGCTGGTGCAGCCGTCGTCGCCGATCCGGTCGGTGGCCGACCTGGTCGCGGCCGCCAAGAAGCAGCCGGGCAAGATGAATTTCGGCAGCGGCAGCTCGTCCAGCCGGGTGGCCAGCGAAATGCTCAAGCAGATGGCCGGCATCGAAGTGACCAACGTCCCTTACAAGAGCAACCCGATGGCGATCACCGACCTGATCGGGGGCCAGGTCGACTTCATGTTCGCCGATGCGCCGACCGCCTTGCCGCAGGTCAACGGCGGCAAGCTGCGCGCGCTGGCCGTCAGCGGCACCAGGCGGCTGGCGGCGGCGCCCAACCTGCCCACCGTCGAAGAAGCCGGCGTGAAGGGCTACGACATGTCCTATTGGACGGCGGTGTACCTGCCGCCGAACGCGCCGGCCGCCGTCGTCGGCAGGCTCAACGAGATGCTGCTCAAGGTCTCCGCGGCGCCCGCCGTCCAGGCCTTCCAGAACAACACCAGCGGCGAGATCGCGACCAGCACGCCCGACGGCCTGGCGAAGTTCCAGGCCGCCGAATCGCAGAAGTGGGGCCGCATCATCAAGGCGGCCGGGATCGAACCCGAATAGGCGGGCGAGTCAGGCATCGAGCGGCGGGTAGTGCCGAAAGATCCCTTCCTCGCTGAAGGGCAGGCGCCGCTCGCTCTCCAGATACGGGCGCAGGCGCCGATGCGCCGTCACGCCGTCGTGCAGCGCCACCACCAGGGGCGCCTTGCCCAGCGCCCGGCGCGTGGCTTTGGGCATCGCATAGCGCAGGCCCTCGACGATCTGGAACAGCGACAGGTCGGCGTAGCTCAGGCGCCGGCCCACCAGGCGCGGCACGGAGGCGCTCGCATTGCCCGGGTTGCGCTGCAGGATCGCTTCGAACCAGGCCAGGAACTTGGGCAGGCGCTCGGCACGGAATTCCCCGGCGCGGCGCAGCGCCTCGGGCTGTTGGTCCTCGTAGTACAGGCTGGCGCCGACCGGATGGTGCGTGTCGTGCACCTCGGCCACCAAGTCGGCGATGGTGAGCTGGATCTGGTGCGTCCAGAGGCGATCGGCCTCGCTCGCGCCGACCAGGTTCAGGCGCGGGCCGAGGTACTGCAGGATCGCCGCCGTCTGGCCGATCACGCGCTTGCCGTCGACCAGGAACGGCGCGGCGAACGGCGGGCGCCGCACCGAGGGCGACGAGAGGTAGTGCTCCATCGCCGCCAGGCCGCGCCCCTGGGCCGGGTCGCCGCGTGCCACGTCGACGTACGGCGCGCCGGCCGCTTCCAGCGCCAGCCGCACGAATTCGCCGCGGCCCTGGATCGAGGGCCAGTAGTGCAATTGGTACGTCATGGCGGCTCCGGTGAGGAAGTGCGTGGCCTCGCATTCTGCGGCCGGCCGGTGCCGGCGCCAAACGGGACCCGCCTTCACATCCGGTTGCAAAGCCCGCGCCGCCGTTGACCTTTCTCAACGCGGGCGGTGCCGCCAGGCGCATGATGGAGGCGGTTCTCCAAGGGATTGGCCGCCATCCAAGGGCGGTCTTCGATGCCCCCTCCAGCAGGCAAGCTGAAGGGGGCTTTTTCATGCGCTCCGATGCGGAGGCCGGCCGCGCGGCTGGCACTCAGGGCGTCGGGTCATCGCCCGCATCCTCGGGTGCGCGCTCGGCGCCGGCGGCCAGGTCGCGGTGGCGCTTGAGCAGCGGCCGCGACAGCGGACACAAGCCCCAGGAGCCGAGGAACCCGGCCGCCGCCATCAGCCAGAACGCCAGCCGCCCGTGTTCCATGACCACGCCGATGGCGGTGCCGATCAGGAGCGCGGCCGTGAGCAACAGCGCGACACGCCACAGCATGGCCGCTTCCCCCTAGCGGGGCGGCGCGAATCCGAACCGCCTGGCGGCGCCTTCGCCGCTCGCCAGCAGCCGGTGCAGCAAGGTGCGCGTGCGATGCGCGCCGAGCGAGCCGTCGGTCAGCCAGCACGCGAAGGTGGCGAGATAGATGCTCGTGAGCGCGGCTTCCTCCAGTTCGCGGCGCCAGCCGACCGAAGGCAACATCGCCACTTCGCGGATCCACTGCACGGTGCGGCTGATGCGGGCCACGCCCAGCACCTGCAGGTGGACGTGCTCAGGATGCAGCTTGTAGCGCAGCAGCTCGCCGACCAGCCGGCGGTGCGGCGTCAGCGCATCCAGCCAGCGCAGGATGGCGCGCTCCAGGCGCTCGCGGTACGGCAGGTGACTCCAGCCGACTTCGTCGCTGCACGCGAGCAATTCGGCGTCGGCGATGTCGAACAGGCCCTCGCCGATCGCGTCCTTGTGCGCGAACTGCTCGCGCAACTGCGCCATGGTGACCCCGGCTTCGGCGGCCACCGCGTGCACGTGCACGGCGTCCCAGCTGCCGGCAGCTTCGGCCAGCCGCAGCGCGGCCCGCACGATGCGACGCCGCATGGCGTCGCCGGTCGCGTTCGAGGGGGCAGCCGAGAAGTCCATCAGCACCTGCCTGGTCCTGAGTGCCATGCTACCGCCGGCCACGCCCGTCGTGTCTTTGCGCCAGCGCAAGACGCGGCGCGGCTTCGGCGCCAATCGCGCAACAACTTGCTGCTGAGCTTCACAGAACTTCATCTGGCGTTACCCGCCAGCCGTCGGCGCGGCCCCGGCGCGGCACGTTGGAAGGACACCGGGCAGGCATGCGGCTGGCCGGCCAACAACAGGAGCAACCGAATGAATCGCACCCTCCAGGCCGTGCTGGCCGCCGGCGGACTCGCCATCGCCACGCACGCGGCGGCCCAGATCACCTTGTACGAAGGGGAGGGCTTCCACGGCCGGGCCTTCAGCACCGACGAGCGCGTGTGGAACCTCGGCCGCGCGGGCTTCGACGACCGCGCGTCCTCGATCGTGATCGACCGCGGCCGCTGGGAAGTCTGCGAGGGCGCACGCTTCGAGGGCCGCTGCGTGGTGCTGCGGCGCGGCCAGTACGCGTCGCTGCGCGAGATGGGCATGAACAACCGCATCTCGTCGGTGCGGCGGATCGAGCACGGGCAGGACATCGGTGGCGACCGCGCGCCGCCACCCCTGGCAGTGGTGCCGTCGTACGAGCCGCCGCGGCCGCTGTACGTGCCGGCGCCGGCGCCCGTCTACGTGCCGCCGCCGCCCATGCCCGAGCCGCGTCCGGCGTTCTACGACGTGCCGGTCACGGCCGCGCGAGCGGTCGTCGGCCCGCCCAGCCAGCGCTGCTGGATCGAGCGCGAGCAGGTGGCGCAACCGCGCGGCGGCGAGCCGAACATCGGCGGCGCGATCGTCGGCGGCATCGTGGGCGGCGTGCTGGGCCACCAGATCGGCGGCGGCAGCGGCAAGGACATCGCCACCGCCGGCGGGGCGATCGCCGGCGCGGCGATCGGCGCCAACGTCAATCGCGGGCCCGGTGGCGTGACCTACGCCGATCGCGACGTGCAGCGCTGCCGCACCGTGTCCGACGCCAAGCCGGCGTACTGGGAGGTCACCTACGCCTGGCGCGGCGTCGAGCACCGCGTGCAGATGGCGTCGGCCCCCGGTGCCACGGTGCGCGTGAATGCCGATGGCGCGCCGGTCGTCGCGCGCTGACGCGGCGGCGCCGGGCGCCGCGCGTTGAAGCTGTGGCGCCGGCGCCGCCGGTGGCAGCGCTGTGCCCTTGCGGCGCCGGGCTGGTTGTAACAAAGAGCCGGCCGAACAGCGATAATCTCGTCCGAAATGATTACCCGCGCGGACTTTACGGTGCTGGTGGTGGACGATCTCTCCGCCGCGAGGTACGCCACTGCCCGCGCCCTGCGCGCGGCCGGCTTCAACACCGTCGAGGCGCGCTCGGGCGCGGCGGCGCTCGAACTGGCCGGCTACGCGTCGGCCGTCGTGCTCGACGTGCATCTGCCGGACCTGCATGGGCTGGAGGTGTGCCGCCTGCTGCGGTCCAAGCCGGCCACCGCGGCGCTGCCGATCGTCAACGTGTCGTCCGTGTACGTGGCCGAAGCCGACCAGGCGGCGGGCAAACACGCGGGGGCGGACGCCTATTTCGTGGCGCCGGTCGACTTCGACCAGCTGGCCGCCAAGCTCGACGAACTGCTGGGGCGCGCCGCCAAGGATTGAGCGCGCGCGCCCGGCCGGTTCGGGTTCAGCAGAAGATCAGCGCCAGCCAGGCCGGATCGTCCACCAGGTTCAACAGCACGTAGCCACCCGCGCGGTAGGCCCAGTACTCGGCGATGGCGATCAGGTCCGCTGTGCTCACCAGTCCGAGTGTATTCGGCGCTGCTCTACCGTTCGCTCTCGGGCACACTCATCGGTTTGTCGCAACGACGAGTCCTCCCATGCCCGGTGTCCAGACCGACCAGCGCCAGTTCGAATTGATCCTCCGCCGCAATGTCACGGTGCCGCTGGGCACCGGCGTGCTCAGCGCCATTCTCTTCGTGCTGCTCGTGGTCTACCTGCTGGGCAACCTGCGGGCGGTGGAGCAGGTGCAGCGGTCGCTGGCGCAAACCTCCGAGCTGGGGCGGCTGGCCGCCGAAGGCGAGACCGGCATGCGCGGTTTCGTGATCAGCGGGGACCGCCGCTTTCTCGAAGCCTACGACCAGGCGCTGCCGCGCTTCCGCGCCGAGCTCGAAGGGCTGCGCCAGTTGCTGGGCGAAGACACCAGCCAGGAACCGCGGCTGCGGCGCGTCGCGGCCCTGTACGCGGAGTGGCTGCGCTTCGCCCAGGACACCATCACGCTGCGCGGCACCGATCCGGCGGCGGCCGCCGAGCGCGTCGCCCGCGGCGACGGCAAGCGGCTGGCCGACGCGATCCGCACCGAATTCAGCGCCGTCGCGCAAGCGGAGGCGCAGGTGCTGCAGGAACGCAACGAGCGCGCGCGCAACACCAGCATCGTGCTGACGATCGCGTACGTGGTGGTGTTGCTGGGCATGAAGGGCGGGCTGGCACTGCTGGGGCGGCGCGACCTGGTGGCGCTGTCGGACCGCTACGCGACGGCGTTGCGGCAACAGGCCGAGCACACCGGCTACCTGCAGGCCCAGGCGTGGCTGCGCGAGGGCCAGAACCAGATGGCCCAGGTGCTCGTGGGCCGGCTCGACCTGCCCGGCGTCGGGCGCCGGGCACTCGACTTCATGGCAGCCTACCTCGGCAGCGTCGTCGGCGCGCTGTACGTCGTCGACGAGCAGGGCGTCGCGCACCGCGTGGCCTCCTACGGGTTCGCGCCCGACCACGACCAGCGGCGCGAACGGCTCGGGCCGGGCGAGAACCTGGTCAGCGAGGTCGTGGCCGCCCGCCGCGCGGTGCGTCTGGACTCGGTGCCCAGCGGCTATCTGCGGGTGAGCACCGGGGTGGCCGACGGCCCGCCGGCCGCGGTGCTGGTGGCGCCCATCATCCACGAAGGCCAGGTCAACGGCGTGGTGGAACTGGGGCTGATGCGGCCGCTGGCCGAGCGCGACGTCGAACTGGTCGAGCGCGCGTCGACCCTGCTCGGCAGCTCGATCGAGGCGGCGCGATTTCGCCAGCGCCAGCAGGCCATGCTGCAGCAGACGCAGGCGCTCAACGAACGGCTGCAGGTGCAGCAGGAGGAGCTGCGCACCGCCAACGAGGAGCTGGAGGAGCAGTCGCGGGCGCTGCGCGAATCGCAGGCCAACCTGGAGAGCCAGCAGGCCGAGCTGGAACAGACCAACGTGCAGCTGTCCGCGTTCGCCCAGCGGGTCGAGGAACAGCGCGATGCGCTGCAGGAGGCGCAGCAGCAGCTGCAGCAGCGCGCGGCGGAACTGGAGCGGGCCAGCCAGTACAAGTCGGAGTTCCTGGCCAACATGTCGCACGAGCTGCGCACGCCCCTGAACAGCTCGCTGATCCTGGCGCGGCTGCTCGCCGACAACGCCCAGGGCAACCTCAGCGCCGAGCAGGTGAAGTTCGCGCAGTCCATCCACTCCGCCGGCAACGACCTGCTGGCGTTGATCAACGACATCCTCGACATCGCGAAAGTGGAGGCCGGCAAGCTGGAAGTGCGGCCGCAGCCCACGCCGCTGGCGCCGCTGGCCGGCGCGCTGAAGGCCATGTTCGAGCCGGTGGCCGCCGGCAAGGGCCTCGGCCTCGAGGTGCTGGTGGCGGACGCTGCGCCCGCCACCATCGTGACCGACCCGCAGCGCCTGGAGCAGATCCTGAAGAACCTGCTGGCCAACGCGCTCAAGTTCACCGACCAGGGCAGCGTGGCGCTGCGGGTCGCGCCGCAGGGCGCATCGGCGGTCGCGTTCGAGGTCCGCGACACCGGCATCGGCATCGAGCCGACGCAGCAGGAGCTGATCTTCGAGGCCTTCCGCCAGGCCGACGGCACGGCCAGCCGGCGCCACGGCGGCACCGGCCTGGGCCTGTCGATCTCGCGCGACCTCGCGCGGCTGCTCGGCGGCGAGATCACGCTGGCGAGCGAGCCGGGGCGCGGCAGCTGCTTCACCTTGACCCTGCCGCTGCAGTACGCGCCGCGGGCGGCCGCCGCCGCGCCGGCCATCGCACAGCGCGCCATCGCGGCCGCGCCGCCGCCCCCGCCGCCGGCCGCCGCCACCGCGGCGCCGCGCCCGGCGCCACCGCCGTTCGCCGACGATCGCGAGCAGGAGGCAGCCGGCCGCCGCACGGTGCTGGTGGTGGAGGACGATGTGGCCTTCGCGCAGATCCTGTTCGACCTCGCCCATGAACTGGGCTACCGCTGCCTGGTCGCGCACCAGGCGCACGAGGGCTGCGAACTGGCGGCCCGCCTGCTGCCCGACGCGGTGCTGCTGGACATGCGGCTGCCCGACGGCAGCGGCCTGTCGGTGCTGCAGCACCTCAAGGAGGAGCCCGCCACCCGCCACATTCCGGTCCACGTGATCTCGGTGGAGGACCTGGCCGAGACGGCGCTGCAGATGGGCGCGGTGGGGTATGCCCGCAAGCCGGCCAGCCGCGACGAGTTGCGCGGCGTGTTCCAGAGGCTGGAGGACAGGCTCAGTCGCAAGGTCAAGCGCGTGCTGCTGGTGGAGGACGATCCACGCCAGCGGGAAAGCGTGTCGCACCTGATCGGCGATGCCGACGTCGAGATCACGGCGGTGGCCGAGGGGCGGCAGGCGCTGCAGGCGCTGGCCGACGGCGTGTTCGACTGCATGATCACCGACCTCAAGCTGCCCGACATGAGCGGGCAGGAGCTGCTGCAGCGCATCGCCGCCGGCGAAAGCCGCTCCTTCCCGCCCGTGATCGTCTACACCGGGCGCAACCTCACGCACGACGAGGAGGCCGAGCTGCTGCGCTATTCGCGCTCGATCATCATCAAGGGGGCCCGCTCGCCCGAGCGCCTGCTCGACGAGGTGACGCTGTTCCTGCACCGGGTGGAGAGCCAGCTGTCCACGGATCGCCAGCGCATGCTGCGGGCCGCGCGCAACCGCGACAAGGCATTCGAGGCGCGCCGCATCCTGGTGGTCGACGACGACGTGCGCAACATCTTCGCGCTCACCAGCGCGCTGGAGCAAAAGGGCGCCCAGGTGCTGGTGGCGCGCAACGGCCGCGAGGCCCTGGAGCGGCTGGCGCAGGACGACAATGTCGACCTGGTGCTGATGGACATCATGATGCCGGTGATGGACGGCTTCGCCGCGATGCAGGAAATCCGCCGAAATCCGAAGTGGCAGCGGCTGCCGATCATCGCGGTGACGGCCAAGGCGATGAAGGAGGACCAGCAGAAGTGCCTCGCCGCGGGCGCCAACGACTACCTGGCCAAGCCGATCGAGCTGGAGCGGCTGTTCTCGCTGCTGCGGGTGTGGATGCCCAAGCTGGAGCGCATCTGAATGAGCGCGGACGCCGTCGAGGAGATCGAAATCCGGCTGGTCGTGGAGGCGGTGTACCAGCGCTGGGGCCACGACTTCCGCGACTACTCGCCGGCCTCGCTCAAGCGCCGGCTGCTCTATGCGCAGCGCCAGATGGGCGCGCGCACGCTGTCGGCGCTGCAGGAGCGGATCCTGCACGAGCCCGGCGCGCTCGACCAGCTGCTGCAATACCTCACGGTGCCGGTCAGCGAGATGTTCCGCGACCCGCGCTACTTCCTGGCGCTGCGGCGGCACGTGGTGCCGGTGCTGCTGACCTATCCCTCGGTCAAGGTCTGGATCGCCGGCTGCAGCACCGGCGAGGAGGCCTACTCGATCGCGATCCTGTTCGCGGAGGAGGGCCTGCTCGAGCGTGCGATCGTGTATGCGACCGACATCAACCATGCCTCGCTGGAGCGCGCCCGGCAGGGCATCTACCCGCTGGAGCAGTTGCGCGGCTTCACCCGCAACTACCAGCAGGCCGGCGGCCAGCGCAGCTTTTCCGACTACTACACAGCGGCCTACGGCGGGGCGCTGTTTGACAAGCGCCTGCGCGACAGCATCACCTTCGCCGACCACAGCCTGGCGACCGACAATGTGTTCGCCGAAACCCACTTCATCTCGTGCCGCAACGTGCTGATCTACTTCAACCGGAAGCTGCAGGACCGGGCGCTGGGCCTGTTCCACGAGTCGCTGACGCATCGCGGCTTCGTCGGACTGGGCACCAAGGAAACGCTCGAGTTCTCGGCCTACGGCGACCGCTTCGAGCCGGTCGCCAAGTCCGAGCGGATCTTCCGCAAGCGGCAGGTGCCGGCATGATGCACGAGCTGCCCGACGACTTCCGGTGGGACGCCGACGCGGTGGTCATCGGCGCGTCCGCCGGCGGCATCGACGCGCTGCTGACGCTGCTGGAGGCCGTCCCGGCCGGCTACCCGCTGGCGATCGTCGCGCTGGTGCACGTGCCCGAGGCCCGCGACAGCCGGCTGGCCGAGGTGTTCGCGCCGCGGCTGGCGCTGCCGGTGCGCGAGGCGGCCGCCCACGCGCCGGTGACGCCCGGCACGGTCTTTTTCGCGCCCAACGGCTATCACCTGCTGGTGGAGCCTGACCGCACGTTCTCGCTCAGCTGCGACCCGCCGGTGCTGTTCTCGCGGCCGTCCATCGACGTGCTGATGGAGTCGTGCGCCGATGCCTACGGGCCGCGCCTGGCCGGCCTGGTGCTGACCGGCGCCAGCGAGGACGGCGCGCGCGGCCTGACCCGCATCCGCGCCCGCGGCGGGCTGGCCGCCGTCCAGGCGCCGCAGGAAGCGCTGCATCGGATCATGCCGATGGCCGCCGTCACCCGCGCCAATCCGCAACTGGTGCTGCCGCTGGCGCAGCTCGCGGTGCTGCTGCAGCGGCTGGGAGCGCGGCGATGAGCGCGGCGCTGGCCCCGGTGAAACTGCTGCTGGTCGACGACCAGCCGGAGAACCTGGTCGCCCTGGAAGCCCTGGTGCGGGGCGAAGGGCGCGAGGTGTTCTGCGCCACGTCCGGCGAGGAGGCGCTGTCGCTGCTGCTCGACCACGAGTTTTCGCTGGCGATCCTGGACGTGCAGATGCCCGGCATGAGCGGCTTCGAGCTGGCCGAGGCCATGCGCAGCACCGAGCGCACCCGGCGCATCCCCATCATCCTGGTGAGCGCGGCCGGCCGCGAGTCGAACTATGCCTTCCGCGGCTACGAGACCGGCGCCGTGGACTTCATGCACAAGCCGCTGGATCCGCACACGGTGCGCAGCAAGGTCAACGTGTTCGTCGAGCTCTCGCGCCAGCGGGCGGCGCTGCAGCAGGCCCATGGCGAGCTCGAACGGGCGGTGCGGATGCGCGACGACTTCATGTCGATGGTGTCGCACGAGCTGCGCACGCCGCTCAACACGCTGTTCCTGCAGGCGCAGCTGCGGCGCAAGGCGCTGGAGCGCGGCCAGGTGGATGCGCAGTCGCTCGGCAAGATCGTGGAGCGCGACGAGCGCCAGATCCGCAGCATGATCCGCCTGATCGACGACATGCTCGACGTGTCGCGGCTGCGCACCGGGCGCCTGGCGATCGTGCCGCAGCCGTGCGACCTGCGGGCGCTGGTGGCGCGCGTGGTCGACAGCTTCGGCGAGCAGGCGGCGGCGAGCGGCTCGCGCGTGACGCTGGAGGCCGCCGCCGCGCCCGTGACGGTGGCCTGCGACGAGTTCCGCATCGAGCAGGTGCTGAGCAACCTGCTGACCAACGCCTTCCGCTATGGCGGCGGCCAGCCGATCGAGGTGCGGCTGACGCAGCAGGACGGCCTGGCCGTGCTGGCCGTGACCGATCGCGGGATGGGCATCGGCCCCGAGGACCAGCAGCGCATCTTCGAGCAGTTCGAACGCGCGGAAGGCGCGGACCAGGCGCCGGGCCTGGGACTGGGCCTGTTCATCGCGCGCCAGATCGTGCAGGCGCACGGCGGCCGCATCGAAGTGCGCAGCCAGCTCGGGCAGGGGTCGACGTTCACCGTGTTCCTGCCGCTGGCGGCCGGCGACGCCGCGACGGCCGGGCCGGGCTGAGCCACGCCCGCCGGCGCCGCGGCCGCGCATGGTGCATCATGTGCGCCTGCACAAGGAGTGACCATGGAGCATCCCCAACACGAAACACCCGCGGCGCCCGCCACGGCCGAGCCGCGCAATTCCTTCCTCGAGGAAAAGGCGTTCAAGTCGCGCACCGTCCTGCTGTTCGGCGAGATCACCGATGCGTCGGCCGGCGACATCGCGCGGCGGCTGATCGCGCTGGACGCCGACAGTTCGGCGCCGATCGACCTGCTGGTCAGCTCGCCCGGCGGCCACCTGGAATCGGGCGACGCGATCCACGACATCATCCGCTTCATCTCGGCGCCGGTGAACATGATCGGCACCGGCTGGGTGGGCAGCGCCGCGACCCACCTGTACCTGGCGGTGCCCAAGGAACGCCGCTTCTGCCTGCCCAACACCCGCTTCCTGATCCACCAGCCGTCTGGCGGCGCCGGCGGGCCGGCCAGCGACATCGCGATTCACGCGCAGGAGATCATCAAGGCCCGCGAGCGGATCGCCAGGACCATCTCGCGCGAGACCGGCAAGCCGCTGGACACCGTGCTGGCCGACATCGAGCGCGACCGCTGGCTGTCGGCGGAAGAGGCGATCGAGTACGGGCTGGTGGGCAGCATCATCCAGCACAAGAACGAGCTCAAGCGCCGCTGAGGCGCGGCTTCACGGCCGGCCGGCCTGCCTCGGATCGCGCTCGCCCAGCGCGCTGGCGAGCGGGTCCATGATCGGGGCCGGCCGCACGT
Organism: Ramlibacter sp.; assembly: GCF_035554825.1. Classification (GTDB taxonomy): domain Bacteria; phylum Pseudomonadota; class Gammaproteobacteria; order Burkholderiales; family Burkholderiaceae_C; genus Ramlibacter. Next base: position 33,667 of record NZ_DATMHS010000106.1, read on the forward strand.
GCTGGAAGGTTTCCACCACGCTGCGCACGATGCCCTTCTGGTCGTCGCTCCAGCGGGCCAGCCGCTCGGAGCCGAGCACCCCCTCGAGCGCGGCCACCAGATGCAGCTGCAGCTGCTGCGGGTTGGGGTGCGTCGCCACCAGCGACGTGATGACGACGTAGGAGGCCGTGTTCATGGCGATGAGGTGCTCGACCTCCTGCCGCAGTGCGCCGATTTCGTCGTGCATGGTGTGCGCTCCCGCCGCCCGCTCACTCGGCCTTCACGCCGGCCGTGGTGATCACCTTGCGCCACTTGGCGATTTCCTCGTCCAGGAATTTGGCCGCCTGCTCGGGCGAGTTGCCGGACGGCTCGATGCCCAGCGCTTCGAACTTCTTCTGGATGTCGGGCGAGGCGACCGCCTTGGCGACTTCGGCGTTCATGCGGTTGACGATGTCGCGCGGCACGCCCGACGGCGCCAGGAACATCACCCAGGTCGAAGACTGCAGCGCGGGGCCGCCGGCCTCGGCGATGGTCGGCACCTCGGCGGCGCCGGGCAGGCGCTTGGCCGAGAACATGCCCAGGGCCTTGATCTTGCCGCCGCGCACGTGCGGCATCAGCGAGCTGGGCGTGTCGACCAGGATCTGCAGGTTGCCGCCGATCAGGTCCTGCAGCGCGGGCGCCGTGCCCTTGTACGGCACGTGCACCATGTCCACCCCGGCGGTCTGCTTGAACAGCTCGGTGGTGAGGTGCGCCGCGGCGCCGACGCCCGAGGAGCCGAAGGAGATCTTGCCGGGATTGGCCTTGGCGTAGGCGATCAGTTCCTTCACGTCCTTGGCCGGCAGGTTGTTGGTGGCGGTCATGATCAGCGGCGCGATCCCCACCAGCGACACCGGCGCGAAGCTCTTGACCGGATCGAACGGCATGCGGCCGGCGTACAGCGTCGCGTTGGACGCGTGGGCCGCGATCACGGTGAGGAAGGTGTAGCCGTCGGGCGCCGCCTTGGCCGCCAGGTCGGCCCCCAGCAGCGAGTTGGCCCCGGGCTTGTTCTCGACCACGATCTGCCAGCCGGCCTGCTCCTGCACCTTCTGCAGCACCATGCGGGTGGCGTTGTCGGTGATGCCGCCCGGCGGGTAGGGAACGATCCACTTGATCGGCTTGGTGGGCCAGTGGCCGGCGGCCGGCGTCTGGGCGACCGCGGCGGCGCAGGCCAGGGAGAGCGCCAGGCCGGCGAGCCGGGCGATGCGGATGAGTGTCATGGTTTGTCGTCCTTTTGTTGTCGCGCGGCCACCGACTGCCGGCACGCGCGCGGCCGGTGGGCCCCGGCTGCCGGCAAACTATACGCCGGCGCGCCCGCGCGTCACGCTGGTTTCCACCCGGGCGGCGCCGATCTGCACAATAGCGCCCATGGAAGACAACGCCCAACGCCCCCCGCTGCCCGACCATCTCTCGATCGACCCGCGCAGCCCGCACCACGTGCCCGCCGTGTTCGAGCACGACGTCGGCATCCGCCTGAACGGCCAGGAGCGGTCGGACGTGGAGGAGTACTGCATCAGCGAAGGCTGGGTGAAGGTGCCGGCCGGCAAGACGCTCGACCGCAAGGGCCACCCGCTGATGATCAAGCTCAAGGGCAAGGTCGAGGCCTTCTACCGCTAGCCGGGGCGGGCGTTCCGGCCCGCGACGGCGCGCGCCTGTTTGCGCCAGGACAAACCGCGGGCCCGCGCCGGGTGGGATAAGGGGATCGCTCGCAGCGGCCGAGCGGGCCGCGGCGCGTGCCGCACCGGGCTGCGGCAAAGGAGCGATCATGAGCGAGAGATTCTGGCTCTGGGCGGCTGCCGGCGGCTTTGCCGCGGTGATCCTGGCCGTCGCGGCCTATGCCATGGTGGTCAGCAGGCAGTGCGAGCGGCAGGGCGGGGTGATGGTGCGGTCGTTCGCGGCCTCGGGCTGGACCTGCGTGCAGCCGCTGGCGCCCGCCGCGCCCCGCTAGTGCGGCGACCCGTCGCCGTCTTCCTCGGCGGCGCTCTCCAGCTGCTGCAGCAGGTACAGGCGCTGGTACAGGCCGCCGGCGATGGCCATCAGCTGCCCATGGGTTCCGCGCTCGGCGATGCGGCCGTGGTTGAGGACCACGATCCGGTCGGCGTCGCGCACCGTGGACAGCCGGTGCGCGATGGCGACGATGGTGACCCGGCCGCGCAGCGCCGAGAGCGCCCGCTGCACCACCTGCTCGGTTTCCGAATCGATGTGTGAAGTGGCCTCGTCCAGGAACAGGATGCGCGGCGCGCCGGCCAGCGCCCGCGCGATCGCCAGCAGCTGCTTCTGGCCGACCGACAGGCGGGCGCCGCCTTCGCCCAGCTGGGTGTCGTAACCGTCCTCCAGCGCCGCGATGAAGTCGTGCGCGTGGGCGGCGCGGGCGGCGGCCTCGATCTGCGCCTGGGTCAGGTCGCGGCCCATCGCGATGTTCTCGCGCGCGCTGGCCGCCAGCAGGAACGGCTCCTGCGGCACCACCCCGATGCTGGCGCGGAAGTGGTCCTCGCCGATCGCCTCCACCGGCACCCCGTCGATGCGGATGGCGCCGGCCGGCGCCGGGTAGAAGCGCAGCAGCAGCGACAGCAGCGTCGTCTTGCCGCTGCCGGTGTGGCCGACGATGCCGTGGAAGCTGCCGGCCGGGATCTGCAGCTCGAGGTCGTGCAGCACCGGCCGGCCCGGCTGGTAGGCGAAATCGAGGTGCTCGATCGCGATCGCGCCGTCGCGTACCTGGCCCCGGTCGGCCGCCACCGGCGTCTGCGCTTCGCGCAGCAGCACCTGCACCCGGGCAGCCCCCACCATCGCCTGCTGCAGCTGGGAGAACTGCATGGTGATCTGGGTGAGCGGCTCCACCACGCGCGAGATGTAGTTCATGAAGGCGTACAGGATCCCGACTTCCAGCGCCCCCAGCGCGCCGCCGTTGCCGCGCAGGCCGAACACGCCGATCACGGCGGCCAGCAGCACCACGTTCAGCAGATCCAGCAACGGCCGCAGCAGCCACGCATTGGCGCGCAGCTCGCGCTGGCGCGAGCGGTAGTGCTCCTCGTTCAGCCTGGCGAAGCGGTCGCGAAAGCGCGCCGTCGCGTTGCTGGCCTGCAGCACGGGCATGCCGGAGATGCTCTCGGCGACCTGCGCGTTCAGGTCGCTGCGCAGCTCGCGCGTGCGCATCACGGCCGGGGCCGAGAGCCGCTGGTAGGCGGTGACGATGATGGCCACCGCCGGCACCAGCGTGGCGACGATCAGCATCAGCCGCCAGTCCAGCCACAGCATGGCGACCAGGGTGCCGGCCAGCACCATCAGGCTGTCCAGCATCACGAACAGCACCTGCACATAGAGCGTCTTCACGGCCTCGCTGTCGTTGGTGACGCGGCTGACCAGCTGGCCGGTGATGGCCCGGTCGAAGAACCCCATCGGCAGCCGCAGCACGTGCCGGTACACCGCTTCGCGCACCCGCTGCACCGAGCGCATGGCGACGCCGGCCAGCCGAGTCAGCTGGCGGTAGCGCAGCCAGCTGGCGGCCATGCCGGCGGCCAGCGCGCCCAGCAGCAGCCCGCCGATCACCGGCAGGTTGGCGTCGCGCGGCAGCAGGTAGTTGTCGATCAGCCACTTGCCGATCAGCGGCCCCAGCGCTTCCAGGCCGGCGGCCAGCAGCAGCCAGGCGACGCCGCGCACCAGGTGCCGGCGCTCGGGCGCGGCGGCGCGCACCAGCAGCGCCACGGCATCCCCGAACAGTTCGCGGCGGCCGGCGGGAGGGGGCGGCAGACCGGCGGTGACGACGGAATCAGCTGGCATCGAGGCTCGCTTCCAGTTGCTGGTAGCGCCATTGCCGCGCGTACCAGCCGTTGTGCGCCAGCAGCTGGGCGTGCGTGCCCTGTTCCGCGGCGTGGCCCTCGCGCAGCACGACGATGTGGTCGGCGTCGGCGACCGCGCTGAGCCGGTGGGTGACGATGATCACCGTGCGGCCGACCCGGGCTGCCCGCAGGTGGGCCAGGATGCGGGCCTCGGTATCGGTGTCGACGGCGGACAGCGCGTCGTCCAGCAGCAGCAGCGGCGCGTCGGCCAGCAGCGCCCGGGCGATCGCGACCCGCTGCCGCTGGCCGCCCGACAGGGTGACGCCGCGCTCGCCGACCGGGGTGTCGTAGCCGTGCGGCAGGCGCAGGATGTCGTCGTGCACGGCCGCCAGCGCGGCCGCCCGTTCGACCTCCTGGCGCGTGGCATCGGGCCGCGCCAGCGCGATGTTTTCGGCCACCGTGGCCGAAAACAGGAAGGCCTCCTGCGGCACCCAGGCGATGGCTGCGCGCAGCGCATCGAGCGTGTAGTCCTGCAGGTCGATCCCGTTCCACTGCACCCGGCCGGCCTGCGGCGCGTGATGCCGCAGCAGCAGGCGCAGGAAGGTCGACTTGCCGGCGCCGGTCGGCCCCACGAGCCCCAGCGTGCGGCCCGGCGCCAGCGCCAGCGTCACGCCGTCGACGGCGGCGCGCTGCTGGCCGGGATAGCTGAAGCGGACACGGTCCGCCAGCAGCGGCCCGGGGGCCACCCGCGGCACCGCGCCGTGGTCGTCGACCGCGAGCGGCTCGTCGAGCACCGGCTGCAGCCGGCCCCAGGCCGCCTTGCCGCGCTGCACCAGCGACAGCACCCAGCCGGCGGCGAACATCGGCCAGATCAGCTGGCCGAGATACAGGCTGAAGCTGGTGAGCTGGCCGACGGTGAGCTCGCTGCGCCACACCAGCCAGCCGCCGACCCCCAGCGTCAGCACCGTGGCCGCGCTCAGCGTGAAGCCGACCGCCGGCTCGTACGCCGCCTCCCAGCGCTGCGCGTCGAGGCTGGCGTCGGCGGCGCCGGCGGCCAGCGCCGAGAACTGCCGCTCGCTGCGCGCCTGCAGCCCCAGCGCCCGGACCGTGCGCACACCGGCCAGGGTCTCCTGCACGTGGTCGTTCAGGGCGCCGAAGCGCTCCAGCGCCAGCCGCGAGGCGTCGTGCACATGGCGCGAGATCCACCAGAAGCTGAGCGCCATGAACGGAAAGGGCAGCAGGGCGAAGGCGGCCAGCCGCGGGTCGACCCCCACCGCCATCATCGCCACCACCAGCACCAGCGTGAGGGTGCCGTCGAAGCCGGCCAGCATCGCTTCGCCGGCGGCCATCTCGACGGCGTCGATGTCGTTGGTGGCCAGCGCCATCAGGTTGCCGGTGCGCTGCTGCTGGTAGAAGGCGGCGCCTTGCACCGCCAGCCGGGCATAGAGCCGTTCGCGCAGTTCCACGCCGAGCCGGTACGCGGCGGCGTACAGCTTCACCCGCCAGCCCACGCGCAGGAAATACACCACCACGCCCGCCGCCAGCAGCCAGCCGAGTTCGCGCAGCAGCGCCGCGCCGTGCAGCCGGTTGGCGGCCAGGCCGTCGACCATGTGCCCCACCTGGCGCGGGATCCACACGATGAGCACAGCGATGCCGGCCAGCATCAGGCCGGAGCCGGCATAGGCGCGCCAATGGCGAAGCAGGAAGCGCCCGATCAGGCGGTACAGGGACATCGGGGAAGCGGCAGGGACGCCGGCTGCGCTGGGGCGCCGGCGGCAAACGGCCGATTCTAGGGGAGCGCAGCGGCCCGCAGGGCGTCCGCTGCGGTTGCCGACCGGCGCGGCTGACGGGGCGGCACTTGTCGCGGATCAGGCGCGGCGCACGCCGGCCGCGTCGGGCCCGCTGCGCTTGAGACTTGTCAAGGGCCGGCCGCCGCGCTGGCCTAGGCTCAAGCCCAGCCACAAGATGGGAGCCGACGTGGGCCAGATCTCTTTTCCCCGCCCCCGCGCCGCCGGCGCGATCGCCCCGGAGCGCCCCGATCCGCTGGAGCTGTGGCGTCTCGCCGACCGGGCCGCGCGCGCCGCCGAACGCAGGGCCGGCGATGCGCTGCCGGGGGCGGCCGCCCAAGCGATGGAACTGCGGCGCCAGGCCAACGCGCTGCTGCGGGCGGCCTTGGGCGACGTGGACCAGCGGGTGACCGGGCTGCAGCACACGGCGCGGGCGTTGCGGGCGTGAACGCGCGGCGCCGGCCGGCTCAGGCCGGCGGCGCGGCGGGGTCGAGCTCGATCCAGACCGGCGCGTGGTCGCTGGGCTTGTCGCGTCCGCGGTGTTCGCGATCGACGCCGGCGGCCGCCAGCCTGGCCGCGAGCGAAGGGCTCAGCAGCAGGAAATCCATGCGAAAGCCGGCATTGCGACGGAAGGCATCGGCGTTGACCCAGAACGTGTACACGCGCTCGTTCGGCTGCAGGCGCCGCGTCGCGTCGACCCAGCCCTGCGCCAGCAGCCGCTCGTAGGCGGCCCGGGTCTCGGGTTGCAGCACGGCGTCGAAGCGCCACAGCCACCAGTTGTAGATGTC
>NZ_DATMHS010000107.1:0-34570 GCF_035554825.1 Ramlibacter sp.
ATCACGTGCGGCCACTCCAGGCCCTTGGACGCGTGCAGCGTGGACAGCGTCACGACGTTCTGCTCCTGCTCGCGCTCACTGATCGTCGAGAGCAGCGAGATGGTCTGCGCCACTTCCATCAGCGTCTTCTTCTCGCTGGCCGTGGTCACGCCGGCCGTGTCGTCGATCTGGCCGCCGCAGCGCTGCGCCATCCAGTCGCAGAACTCCAGCACGTTGGTCCAGCGCGCGGCGGCGACCTTCTCGTTGTCCTCCCCGTCGTACAGATGCTTCTCGTAGCCGATGTCCTTCAGCCACGCGGCCAGGAAGGCGCGCGCGTCCTCGGCGCCGGTGGTGTGGCGGGCCCGGTATTCGAGGTCGTTCACGTAGCGGCCGAACTCGTGCAGCCCGCCGATCGCGCGGCTGGACAGGGCCGAGGCGAGCGACGACGAGAACAGCGCCTCGAACAGGCTCAACTTGTACTTGCCGGCGAACACGCCCAGGCTGGCGAGCGTCTGGTGGCCGATCCCGCGCCTGGGCGCCGTGATGGCGCGCAGGAACGCCGGGTCGTCGTCGTTGTTGACGACCAGCCGCAGCCAGGCGCACAGGTCGCGGATCTCGGCCCGGTCGAAGAAGCTCTGGCCGCCGGACACCTTGTACGGAATCTGCGCCTTGCGCAGGGCCTGCTCGAAAACCCTGGCCTGGTGGTTCGCGCGATACAGGACCGCGAAATCCTTCCAGTCCTTGCCCAGGCCGTTGGCCCGGATGGACTGGATCCGCGCGACCACGCGTTCGGCCTCGTGCTCCTCGTTGTCGGCGTCGACCACGCGCACCGGCTCGCCTTCGCCCAGTTCGGAGAACAGCGTCTTGGGGAACAGCTTGGGGTTGGGGCCGATCACGTTGTTGGCGGCGCGCAGGATGGCGCTGGTGGACCGGTAGTTCTGCTCCAGCTTCACCACCTTCAGCTGCGGGTAGTCGACCGGCAGCCGCTTCAGGTTGTCCAGCGTGGCGCCGCGCCAGCCGTAGATCGACTGGTCGTCGTCGCCGACCGCGGTGAAGCGGCCGCGCGCGCCCACCAGCAGCTTGAGCAGCTCGTACTGCGTGGCGTTGGTGTCCTGGTATTCGTCGACCAGCACGTGGCCGAGCCCGGCCTGCCACTTCTCGCGCACCTCGGGGTGATCGCGCAGGAGTTTCAGCGGCAGGCCGATCAGATCGTCGAAGTCGACGCCCTGGTAGGCGGCGAGCCGCTCCTCGTAGCGCGCCATGATCCTGGCGGTGACGCGCTCGTTGTCGTCCTTGGCCTGCGCCTCGGCCTGCGCCGCGGTGAGGCCCATGTTCTTCCACAGGCTGATCGCCCATTGCCACTGGCGCGCCGTCGCGGCGTCGGTGGTGCCGCCCGCGTCCTTGAGGATGCCGGTGACGTCGTCGCTGTCCAGGATCGAGAACTGGGGCTTCAGGCCCAGCGCCGCGCCGTCTTGGCGCAACATGCGCACGCCGAGCGCGTGGAAGGTGCAGATCAGCACGTCCTTCGCGCTGCGGCCGATCAGGCCCTTGGCGCGCTCGCGCATCTCGGCGGCCGCCTTGTTGGTGAAGGTGATGGCCGCGATGCGCTTGGCCTCGCAGCCGACCTGGATCAGGCGCGCGATCTTGTGGGTGATCACGCGCGTCTTGCCCGAGCCCGCCCCCGCCAGCACCAGGCAGGGCCCTTGCAGGTAGTTGACGGCTTCTTGCTGGGCGGAATTCAGGCCTGCGGACATTCGGGACGGCGTGCGGTGAGCGGCGAATCATACCGGCGGCCCGCGCGCGCCCCGCGCGCTTTGCCTGCGCTCGTTGCGCGGAGAATACGCGGGTGCTTGACATCCTCCTGGTCACCTTTCCGTTTTTCGCGCTGGTGCTGTGCGGCTACGTCGCCGCGCGCCGGCGCATGCTGCCGCTCGACGCGATTTCCGGCCTGAACTCGTTCGTGCTGTATTTCGCGCTTCCGTGCATGTTGTTCCTGTTCGGCTCGCGCACCCCGATCGCGCAGCTGCTGGACGCCTCGGCGGTCGGCGTCTACCTGCTGTGCGCGCTGGTGCTGGTGGCGCTGGTGGTGCGCGCCAGCCTGGGCCCGCGCATCCGCTGGAACGACTCGGCGTTCGGCGCGCTGGTCGCGGCTTTTCCGAATACCGGCTTCATGGGGGTGCCGCTGCTGGTCGCGCTGCTGGGCGCGCGCGCCGCCGGTCCCGCGATCCTCACCATGCTGGTGGACCTGGTCGTCACCAGTTCGCTGTGCATCGCGCTGTCGCGCCTGGACAGCGCCGACGAACACGGCGCCGCCGAAGCGGCGCGCAAGGCGCTCAAGGGCATGGCGCTCAACCCGATGCCCTGGGCGATCGTGATGGGCGGGGTCGCGTCGGCGCTGCAGGTGCAGCCGGTCAAGCCGGTGATGCAGACGATCGCGCTGCTGGCGGACGCCGCGTCGCCGGTGGCCCTCTTCACCATCGGCGCGGTGCTCGCGCGGTCCCAGTACCTGGCGGCGCGCGAGCAGCACGAGCCCTTGCCGCTGCGCGATTACGTCCCGGTGGTGCTGGCCAAGCTGCTGCTGCATCCGCTGCTGGTGTTCGCCGCCGGCAGCGCGGCGATCGCGCTGGGGGTGCCGCTCGACCGGTTCGTGCTGAAGATCATGGTGCTGGTGGCGGCGCTGCCGAGCGCGAGCAACGTCGCGGTGCTGTCGGAACGCTTCGGCGCCGACACCGGCCGCATCGCCCGGATCATCATGCTGACGACGGCGGCCGCATTCGGCAGCTTCTCTGCAGCAGTGGCCCTGCTTTCCTGACAGTCCTACGCGCACCATGTCCCGCGTCCGACAGCGGCGCCGGCGCGCGGGCCGCTACGGTCAGGGCAGCCACCAACGAGAAGGAGCGAGTGACCTTGCACGTCGACATCTACCGCCGGACCGAGTCGGGCAACAAGTTCTCCTACCTGCTGGTCCCGCACGACCAGCCGATTCCCGAGGAAGCGACGAACATCGACTGGCTGCTGCGCCAGCGCGGCGTCCATGTCGACGACGCGGCGACGCATGTCGAGCCGTACGAGGTGGACGAGCCGCGGCGCCAGATCGAGGAGAAGGGCTACGCCATCACCAGCGTGCTGCACCAAGTGGAAGCGACCCGGCCGAACGTGCCGTGAAGCGCCCTGCGCGGCCGCGCGGGCCCGAGCCGGGCCCCGCTACAGCACCGCTTCGATGAGGAAGGGCCCGCGCCGCGCCATGGCGGCGCCCAGCAGCTGGCAGAACGATTCGGCGCTGGTGGCCCGGCCCGACTCGATCCCCATGCCCGCCGCCAGCTGCGTCCACTGCAGCGCCGGCTGGTCGAGATCGAGCATCCGGCGCGCGTTCGCGCCCGGCGCGCCGGCGCCGACGCTGCGCAGCTCGCCGTGCAGGATCGCGTAGGAGCGGTTGGCGAACACGATCGTCACCACGTCGAGCTGCTCGCGCGCATGGGTCCACAGCGCCTGCAGCGTGTACATGCCGCTGCCGTCGGCCTCCAGGCAGATCACCTTGCGGTCGGGGCAGGCGATCGCGGCGCCGGCCGCCAGCGGCAGCCCCAGGCCGATGGCCCCGCCGGTGATCTGCAGGTAATCGTGCTGCGGCACGGTGCGCGTGAACTGGAACAGGTTGCGGCCGGAACTGACGGATTCGTCGCACAGGATCGAATGTTCCGGCATCAGCGCGGCCAGCGCGGTCGCCACGGCCGCCGGCGTCAGGGCACCGGTCGGCAGCGCGGGCCGCTGCAACTCCATCACCTCGGGCCGCACGTCGGCGCCGACGCCGAGTTCGTCGGCCAGCCAGTGCAGCGCGTCCAGCAGGTCGTCGCCCGGATCCGCCAGCTGCAGCACCTGGCAGTGCTCGGGCAGCATGCTGCTGGGCTTGCCGGGATAGGCGAAGAAGGCGACCGGCGCCTTGGCGCCGACCAGAATCAGGTGTTCGACGTCCTGCAGCGCGGCCAGTGCCTGTTCGACCGGATACGGCACGCGTTCGATGGCGACCCGGCCGGCGCCGCGTTCCATCCGCGCATTCGACTGCTGCGCCAGGAGGCGCACGCCGGTCGCCTTGGCGATGCGCCCGGCGACCTGCAAGGCGTCCGCGCGCAGCGCGACGCCCGAGAGCATCAGCGTGGTGCGCCGGCCGGAGCGGATCGCGGCGACCGCGGTCTGGATGTGCGGCTGCAGCACCTTGGCGCGCGGCAGCGGCGCCGGGATGGGCGCCAGCGCCGCGCTGGTCTCGCCCCAGGCGGCATCCGCCGGCAGGATCAGCGTCGCGATGCGGCCGGGCGCGCTGCGCGCCTGCGCGATCGCCTGCGCGGCGTCGCGCGACACCGCGTCGGCCCCGGCGACCCGCCCGACCCAATGCGACATGGGGCGGGCCAGCGATTCGATGTCGCTGGTCAGCGGCGCGTCGTACTTCAGATGGTAGGTGGCGTGGTCGCCGACGATGTTGACCATCGGCGAGCGGGCGCGCTTGGCGTTGTGGACGTTGGCCAGCCCGTTCGCCAGGCCGGGCCCGAGGTGCAGCAGCGTCGCCGCCGGCTTGCCGGCCATCCGGGCGTAGCCGTCGGCGGCGCCGGTCACGACGCCCTCGAACAGGCCGAGCACGCAGCGCATCGCCGGCTTGCGGTCCAGCGCGGCGACGAAATGCATTTCGGAGGTGCCGGGGTTGGCAAAGCAGGTGTCGACGCCGCCGGCCAGCAGCGTGTCGCAAAGGAGGTCCGCTCCGTTCATGTCAGGTCTTTTCTCGGTGATGCGGGGAAGGTGGGCACATTGGAACAGCGCGCGAGCGCGCCGGGCCGGGGATCGGCCAGCTTCAGGGCGAATTCTCGCCTGGATGCCGGCATCTTCACGTCGCCGGCAGCCCGGCGACGGTGACGTCCAGCAGGGTGGGGCGGCCGCTGGCGATCGCCTGCCGCAGCGCCGGCTGCAGGGCCGCGGGTTGCGAAACGCGGCTCGCCTGCAGCCCGAAGCCCTGCGCCAGCGCGACGAAATCGAGCGGCGCCGCGCCGAATTCCATGCCGATGAACTCGCGCGACCGCCCGCGCGCCAGCAGCCGTTCCTGCAGGATGCGGTAGCCGCCGTTGTTGACGATCACGTAGGTGATCGGCAGGCGCTGCTGCGCCGCCGTCCACAGGGCCTGGATGCCGTACATGGCGCTGCCGTCGCCGACGGCGGCGACCACCGGCCGGCCCGGCTGGGCCAGGCTGATGCCGACGGCTCCCGGCAACGCGAAGCCCAGGCCGCCGCTGGCCAGCCCGTAGAAGCTGGTGGGCGTGCGCACCGGCAGGAAGGTCGCCAGCGGCGGCGCCGCCGTGAGCGCTTCCTCCACCACGATCGCGTCCGCGGGCAGCGAGTCGGCCAGGGTCATCATCAGGAACGGCGCGTCGATCGAAGCGCCGGCGCGCAGTGGCTCGCGCGCGGCCCGCGCTTGCGCCTGCCAGTTGCGGCCGGCCAGCGCCCGCAGGCGCTGCGCGGCGCGGGCCGCGTCATCGGCCGAGATGCGGTCGCGCAGCGCAGGCAGCAGCGCCCGCAGCGTTTCGGGCACGTCGGCGCAGATCGCCAGCTCGGTGGCGTGGTTCTTGCCCAGTTCCCAGTCGCGATCGGACAGATGCACCACCGGCAGCCCGGCCGGCAGCGGATCGACCGGGCTGGCCACCGACATGCGCAGCAGGTCGGCCCCGACGCAGATCACCAGGTCGAACGGCGCCAGCAGCTCGCGGGCGCGCTCCTGCCGGCGGGTGAGATCGCCCAGGAAGGCCGGATGCTGCGTGTCGAAGCGGGCGTTATAGGGGATCGGCTCGTGGAACACGCCGGCGCCGAGCAGTTCGGCCAGCTGCGCGAGTTCGGCGAACGCATTCCCGTCGGCGACCTCGCGGCCGGCGATGATCACCGGCCGCTGGGCGCCCAGCAGCCGTTGCGCGAGCCGGGCCAGCGTATCGTCGGCGGGCCGCACGCGGCGGTCCACCCGGGTCGGCGGTCCGAGATCGAGCTCGGCCGTCGCGTCCATGACATCGCCGGGCAGGCTCAGGAAGACCGGCCCCGTCGGCGAGGTGAGCGCCACCTTCGCCGCGCGGTGCACCAGGCGCGGCAGGTCCTCGAGCCGCGGCACTTCCGCCGCCCACTTGACCAGCGGCTCGGCGATGCGCACCAGCGGTTCGTACAGCATCGGCTCCTGCAGGCCGTGGCCGGTCTCGTGCTGGCCGGCCGTGACGATGACCGGCGATCCGGAGAACTTCGCGTTGTACAGCGCGCCCATCGCGTTGCCGAGGCCGGGGGCGGCGTGCAGCTTGCAGGCGGCGAGGCGCCGGCTGGCGCGGGCAAAGCCGTCGGCCATGCCGAGCACGGCCGATTCCTGCAGCCCCAGCACGAACGGCAGCCGCGGCCCGGTGGCCAGCGCCTCCATCAGCGCCAGCTCGGTCGTGCCGGGATTGCCGAACAGGTGCGTGACGCCTTCGTCCCGCAACAACTCGAGGAGGGCTTGCGCCCCGCGCAGCTTCTTGGTGGTCATGCCTCATTGTGTCCCCGGCGCAGGCGCCGGCCCATCGGCAGGCACCCTGGGTCGCGCCCCGGGCGGCGCCCCTGCCCGGCCGCGCGCTGCCTGTCATTCCGCCGCCGCAGACCGCTGCCGGGCATCCCTGCTGCCGGGCTTGCGGGCCGCATCTTCCTACAGCAACGCGCTTGCTCCGCCGACGGGCGCAGCGGGCGCCGCCATGCAGACTGCGGTCATCCAATGACCAGGAGTCGTGCCATGAAGACCATCCAAGCTCAGCTTGCCGTGATTGCCGCCTGCGCCGGACTCGCGCTGGCGACCCTGCCCGCGCAGGCCAAGGGCTGCGCGAAGGGCGCCGCGGTGGGCGGCGTCGCCGGCCATGTGGCCGGTCACCACGGCGTGCTCGGCGCCGCGGCCGGTTGCGCCATCGGGCGCCACAAGGCCAACAAGGCGGCCCGCCAGCAGGAGCAGCAGAACACCGCGGCGGCCACGCGCAAACCGCAGGGCTGATCGCCGGGGCGGGCGCGCCATCGCCGAACCACACCTTGTCCGCACACGAGCTCGACCCCGATCCGGGGGCGCCGGCCGGCCGTCTGGCGCGGCGCAGCGTCGGCGTGACCGCGCTGGTCCTGCTCGGCCTGCTGTGGCTGCACCTGTTGCCGGCGCTGGTCGGCGCCCTGACCGGCTTCGTGCTGTTCCGGGCGGTCGCCGGCGACCAGCCGCCGCGCTCCTGGCGCGACACCGTCCGCACCACGGTGCTCACGCTGGTGCTGCTGGCGGTGGTCTCGGTGGCGCTGTTCCAGGCCTTCGAGCTGCTGGTGAGCGCGTCCTCGGGCGGCTTGCCCAAGCTGCTGCAACTGCTGGCCGACACGCTCGATCACATCCGCACCATGGCGCCGGGCTGGATCGTCGACCGGCTGCCGGATTCGGCGGCCGCCCTGCAGCAGGCGCTCTCGGACTGGCTGCGCGCCCACGCCGGCGAGATGCAGCGCTGGGGGCGCGACGCCTTGCGCGTGCTGTTCCATCTGGTGATCGGGCTGGCGATCGGCATGCTGGCGGCGGCGTCGCTGCGCGCCGAACCGCGCGCCGTGCTGCCGCGGCTGGCGCAGGCGCGATGGCGGCAACTGGGACTGGCGTTCAGCGACATCGTCGCGGCGCAGCTGCGCATCGCGCTGGTGAACACCGCGCTGACCGGGGCCTTCCTGGTGGTGCTGCTGCCGCTGCTCGGCTACCAGGTGCCGCTGGCGCGGACGCTGGTCGCCGTGACGTTCTTCGCCGGGCTGCTGCCGATCATCGGCAACCTGCTGTCGAACACGGCGATCGTGTTGGCGGCGCTGACGGTGTCGCCGTGGGTCGGCATCGGCTCGCTGGCGTTCCTGATCGGCATCCACAAGCTCGAATACTTCCTCAACGCCCACTTCGTCGGCAGCCGCATCAGCATGCCGGCGTACGCGCTGCTGGTGACGATGCTGGTGCTGGAGTCGGCGTTCGGCGCGGCCGGCCTGATCGCCGCCCCGATCTACTGCGCGTGGCTCACGCGCGAGCTGCGCCAGGCGCGGTGGATCTGAGCGGACGCCCGGTCAGGCGCCCAGCGCGTGCAGCCGGGCCGTGGCCTCGCGCTTGCCCATGGTGCGCAGCGCGGCGATCTGCGGCAGGTGGCTGGCCCGCGGCCGGATCTTGCCCGACTCCCACTTGTACACCGACTGGCCGGAGGCGCCGATCAGCGCGCCGAACGCCTCGGCCGAAAGGCCCAGCCGCTTGCGCTGCGATGCCAGCCCCTTGGCGCTGAAGCGCAGCCGCTGGCCCTCATCCTCGCGGCCCGGGACGGCAGTGGCGTGGGTGCCGCTGGCCAGGCGCTTGACCTGTTGTTCGAGCGCGCTGGCGCGCCGCTTGAGCCCCGCGATTTCGCTGCGATAGCCGGCGTTCGCTTTCTTCAGCGCCTGGAGCTCGGCCCGTACTTCCCGGCGTGCGACCCGAGCGATCTCGCTCTTGAGCATGCTTGCTAGGTTTGCCATGGATGAATTGTGCTCTGCTTCGGCCGCGCTCGCCAGCCGCCGGGTTTGCGGTCGGCGCCTGGTCGAGAGGCCGGCGTCGCGTCTCGCGATCGCCCTCGGGAACGGTGGCGCCGCCGCGACCGATGGACAATGGCGCATGACCGGCTTCGTCCCCCTCATCGAAGCGTCGCGCGGCGGCACGACGGAGTGCATCCATTTCGGCGCGATCGCCGTCGCCGACGCCAGCGCACGCGTGCTCGCCCGTGCCGGCGATGCGCACTGGCTGACCTTCACGCGCTCCACGCTCAAGCCGCTGCAGGCGCTCCCGTTCATGCAGGCGGGCGGGCCGCGCGCGCTCGGCTTCACCCAGCAGCAGGTGGCGATGCTCTGTGCCAGCCACAGCGGCGAGCCGATGCACGTGGCGCAGGTGCAGGGCATGCTCGACAAGGCACATGTCCCCTACCGGCGGCTGCAATGCGGCTGCCACGTGCCGATGTTCGTGGAACTCGGGCAGGCGGCGGGCGCCTACGACGAGCGGCACCACAACTGCAGCGGCAAGCACGCGGGCTTCCTCGCCTGCTGCGTGCAGCATGGCTGGGCGCTGGACAGCTATCTGGCGCCGGAACATCCGCTGCAGCAGGCGATCCGCCGCGACGTCGCGCGGGCGGCCGGACTCGCGCCCGCAGACCTGCAGCCCGGCACCGACGGTTGTTCGGCGCCGAACTATGCGATGCCGCTGGCGAGCCTGGCCGGCGCCTATGCCCGGCTGGCCAGCGGCGAAGCCGACACCGAGTTCGGCGTCAGCTTCGCGCACCTGGCGGACGCGATGACGGCCCATCCGGAACTGGTGTCCGGCACCGGCCGCAACGACCTCGCGTTCATGCGGGCCGGCCGCGGCGATTTCGTAAGCAAGGCCGGCGCCGACGGCGTCCAGGTGGTCGCCAGCCGCAGCCGGCGGCAAGCCGTGGCGGTGAAGATCGCCGATGGCAGCAAGGTCGCCGCCTCGGCGGCGACCGTGGCCGCCCTGGATCAGCTCGGCTGGCTCGATGAACGCCAGCGCGAGCAGCTGCGGCCCTGGCGAGCCGAGGTGATCAGCAGCGTCCGCGGCGCGCCGGTCGGCGCTCGCCGCGCCGTGTTCACGCTGTCCGGGCCCGCTTGAGGAAGCGGCGGCCCGGCTGTTGCTGGCGGCACTCGGGGCTCAGGCGAGCCGGCTCATCGCGCCGAAGTCCGGCAGCGCCGCCGCGGCGAAGCCTTCGCACTGCAGCGAGCCCAGGGCGATGCGGCCGCCGGCGATGCGCAGGCGCACGCCGCCGTGGCTGCGCTCGTACAGATCGGGATGGGCGACGAGGAAGGCATCCTGCTCGGCCGGCGGCTGCGCCGCCATGCCGTTGACGTAATAGTGGCCGTTGCGCTCGACATGGGTGATGCCCAGCAGATTCACCAGCGCCAGATCCTGCTGCACCGACAGGCCGGCCTGCGTCGTCAGGTCCTCGGCCGACATGAAGTAGCGCGTGGCGCCGCCTTCGGCATTCCAGCGCGCGCAGCGCGCCGCGTTCAGCAGTGATTTGTAGAAGCCCTTGCAGGTCTTGGACGACACCCCGGCGTAACCGCGCGCGCGTGCCTGCACGAAGGTGTCGAGCGTGCCGTCCGACTCGTCGATGATCACCGGCTTGCCCAGGCCCGCGCCGCGCAGGTCGGTGTCGAGGGCCAGCCGGCGCGCGATCGGCTGCTCGATGAACAGGATGGAATCCCACAGCCGGGCCAGCGCCGGCTGGGAGCGGATGCCCGCCGCCAGCTGCGCGACGCCCTCGGCGTCGGTGTACTGCTCGTTGCCGTCCAGCGATGCGAAATACGGATGCGGCAGGCGGTCCAGCACGGCGGCGATCGACCGCAGGCGCGCCAGGTCGGCGTCGATGGTGCCGCCCACCTTCAGCTTGAAGTAGCGGTGGCCCCAGGCGGCGATCACCTCCTCCAGCGTCTCGGGCAGGCCGTCGTTCACGCGCTGGGTGAGATCGGCGGGCGTGATCGCGTCGACCATGCCGACCGTGTGCCGCGCCTCGATCGACGCGGACGGCTGCAGGCCGGCCAGGAACGCGTCGAAATCGAACTCGCCGAACTCGGCACGGGCAGCGCCGATGCCGGCCAGGTTGGCCTGCAGCGCCTGCGCGAAGGAAAGGTGCTGGCTGCGGCACAGGGCATCGAGCACGGCGCGGTCGAGCAGGGCGGGGCCGTAGCCGGCCAGCAGCGGGTTGAAGCCCTGGGCCGCGGCCGCGGCCAGGTGGCGGTCGTGATGGCGGGCGAAGTGGCCGAAGGCGGTCGCCGGCGTGGCGTCGGACAGATAGGCGTCGCGGGCCAGCCGCAGCACCGATCGCAGTTGCTCGAAGTTGTCTTCGTTGGACAGCTGCAGGTTCTTGTCGAACCACTTGGGCGCCATCATCTCGGCGGCGGCGCCCCAGGCGCTGGTGCCGTCCGGCAGCTCGACGCGGGCGCGCACGAAGGCCTGCGGCGATTCGCGCAGGGTCACCACCCCGAAGCGAAACGGCAGTCGCAGCACCACCGGCCGCTCGTACAGCTCGATGGCGCGAATGACCAGGCGCGGCGCGTCAGCCATGACGCAGCCCTTCCACGATGCCGGTGAGGTAGCCGATGGCGCGGGCGGCGCAGCCGGGGCCGTCGGGCAGGTAGTCGAACGGTTCCACCGCCACCACGCCGTCGTACTGGCCAGCCGCCTCGAGCTGCAGCAGCTTGGCCAGGATCGGGGCGAAGCGCAGCTCCCCCTGGCCGGGGCCGCGCCGGTTGGGATCGTTGACCTGCACATGCGCGACGTGGCCGCCCGGCATCCAGCGCTCCATCAGCTGCGCGATGGGCTCGGCCTCCATCTGCCCGGCGGCGCTGCAGTCGATCATCGTTCGCAGGCCCGGCGAGGCGACCTCGTCCACGATGCGCGCCGCCTCGGCGACGGTGTTGATCAGGTCGGTTTCGCGGCTGGCCAGCGGCTCGATGCAATAGACGACGCCGGCCGCCGCCGCCGCGGCACCGGCCTGCGCGAAGCATTCGGTGGCCCGTTCCAGGGCCTGCGCAGGGGTCGAGCCGGCGGGCACCGACCGCTGCTTCGGCGAGCCGTGCACCAGGTACTTGCCGCCCATCAGCGCGCACAGCTCGATCAGCCGGCGCATGAAGGACACGGTGCGGGCGCGCACCGCCGCGTCGGCATCGACGATCGACAGCCCGGCCGGCGCCACCAGCAGCCAGTGCAGCCCGCTGATCACGAGGCCGTGGTCCTGCGCGATGCGGCGGCACTGCGCTGCCTGCGCGTCGCTGATGTGGGCGGGGTTGTCGGCCAGGGTGAAGGGCGCCACTTCCAGGCCGTCGTAGCCCTGCGCGGCCGCCAGCGCGCATTGGTCGCGAAAGGGCAGCGGTTGCAGGACCTCGTTGCAGAGCGCGAAACGCATGGGCGGGCCCTCAGGCGCGGCGCACGAACAGCATGCGCACGCCGCCGACGATGGCGCCGCGCACGCGCACCACGGCCGCCTTGAACGGCTTCACGTACAGCAGGATGGTGAAGATCGTGACCAGCGCGAACCCGGCGGCGATCGGCCGCGTGAAGAACGGCAGCAGGCTGCCGTCCGACAGCACCAGGCCGCGGCGCAGGCTCTTGTCCAGCAGCGGGCCGAGCACCAGGCCCAGCACCAGCGGCGCCATCTCGTAGCCGCGCCGGCGCAGGAAGTAGGCGCCGATGCCGATCGCCAGCATGGCGTAGATGTCGAACAGGCGCGAGGCGGTGGCGAAGGCGCCCACGGTGCACAGCAGGAACACGATCGGCATCAGGATCGCCCGGCGCACCTTCAGGATGTGCAGCAGCGGCCGCACGCCGAACAGGCCGAACAGCAGGATCGTGATCGAAGCCAGCGTCGTCATCGCGACCACGTGGTAGATGAAGTGCGGATGCTCGATCATCAGCATCGGCCCCGGCTGCACGCCGTGGATGATCATGGCGGCCATCAGCACCGCCGATGGCGCCGAGCCCGGAATGCCCAGCGCCAGGCAGGGAATGATGTGGCCCGGGATCGACGACATGTCGCCGGTTTCCGCGGCCATCAACCCGTCGATGGAACCCTTGCCGAACTTCTCCTTCTCCTTGCTCAGGCCCTTGGCAGCGGCATAGGACATCCAGGCGCCGGCGTCCTCGCCGACGCCGGGCAACAGGCCGGTGAGCACGCCGATCACCCCGGAGCGCAGCACCGTCCAGCGGTACTGGAACACTTCCCGCCAGCGCGGCAGCACGGAATCCTTCAGGTCGGCGATCCTGCGCTCGATCGGATCGGACAAGGTGGTGAGCACCTCGGCCAGGCCGAAGGCGCCCACCAGCGCCGGGATCAGCGCGATGCCGCCGGACAGCTCGTCCCAGCCGAAGGTGAAGCGGTTGAAGGCGTACAGGCTCTCCTGCCCGACCTGCGCGACGAACAGGCCCAGCAGGCCCATCAGCCAGCCCTTGAGCGGGTCGCCGCCGACGATGCTGCCCGACATCGTGACGCCGAAGAGGGCCAGCCAGAAGAACTCGAAGGCGCCGAACTGCAAGGCCACCTCGGCCAGCAGCGGGGTGAACATCGCCAGGCAGAGCACCCCGATCAGCGTGCTGACGAAGGCGCCCGAGGTGGCGATCCCGATCGCCCGGCCGGCCTGGCCCTGCTGCGCGAGCGCGTAGCCGTCGGCGCAGGACGCCGCGTTGGCCGCGGTGCCGGGGATGTTCAGCAGGATCGCCGTGCGCGACCCGCCGTACAGCGCGCCGACGTACGAGCAGATCAGCACCAGGATCGCGTCGTTGGTGCCGAGCTTGATGGTCAGCGTCGTCAGCAGTGCGATGGCCAGCGTCGCCGACAGCCCCGGCAGGATGCCCATGATGATGCCGACGAACGCCCCGCCCAGCCCGTACAGCAGCGTGAGCGGATTCATGAAGCTGACGTAGGCGGCGCCGAGGTCTTGCAGTCCTTGCAGCATGGGAGCGGCTCGCGCGAAAGCGTGTTGGGAAAGGTCAGGGCAGGCGGACCAGGAACACCATCTCGAACACCAGCCAGGTCGCCACCGAGGCGGCCGCGCCGATCGCCAGCGCCTTGGCCCAGGCCCGCAGCCCGAGCTGGCGCTGCGCCGGGTCACGGCTGAGGCGCTGGAACACCAGGATCGACGCCGTGACGTAGATGGTGGAGGCCAGCCAGAAGGGCAGGCCATGGCCGACGAGCACGACGCCGTAGCCGGTGCACAGCGCGATGGCGATCCAGACGCGCCGGCGCTCCTCGCGCTGGTCGGCCGTGCGCGCCGGCGCGGGCTGCGCCAGCGCGCCGCGGCGCCAGCTGCGCGCCGCGAGCACGCTGCCCAGCAGGGTCATGGCGAGGCCCAGCAGCCCGGGCAGCAGCCCCGGCACGGTGACCGGGTTGATGTGCTGCGCCTCCAGGCGGTCCATCGTGAGGGAACCCACCAGGATGGCCAGTCCGAGCGCGATCCAGCCCGCCGCGTCCTTGAGATCGGAGCGGGGCGGGCTGGCCGCGTCGACCCCGGTCGCGACGGAGTGCTCGGGAACGAGGTCGGGATCGGTCATCCGGGGCGGATCAGGGCTTGGGGATGCCGACGGTGTCGGGCGCGACCTTGGTCTTGCCGCTGGCGTGCAGGTTCCAGACGTTCGCCTGCACGGCCGGGAACACCGCCTTCTGCGCGGCGTCGCCGGACAGCGGGTTGAACAGCGCGCCGCGGCTGGTGGCGTACTTCTTCAAGGCCTCGCTCTTGACGATGTTCTGCGTCCAGATGCGCTCCACGGTCTTCACGACATCGTCCGGCACGCCCTTCGGGATGAAGATGCCGAAATAGTTGGCCGGCGCGGTGAAGCCGGGCACCGACTGCGCCAGCGGCGGAATCACGCCGTAGCCTTCCAGCTCCAGCGGCTTGTCGCTGACGGTGGCGAGCGGACGCAGGCGCTTGCCGCGGATCATGTCGGCCTGCTCCACCGCCAGCTGGGTCGTCAGGTCGGCCTCGCCGGACACCGTGGCGACCACCGCCGGGTTGCCGCCGTCGTAGGAGACTTCCTTGTACTTGACGCCGGTGGCCTTGACGATCTGGTCCATGGCGTTGTGGCCGGCGGAGGTCACGCCGGCCGTCGCGACGCTGATCTGCCCGGGCTTGGCCTTCATGTCGTCCAGCAGTTCCTTGGCGTTCTTCCAGGGCCGGGCGGGGTTCACGCCGATCACCTGGATGTTGGCCACGTTCAGGAACAGGTGCCAATCCTTGATGTTGGTGTTGACCGAGCCGAGCGCCTGGTAGGCGCCCAGGTCCTGCGCGGCGCCGGCGGTCCAGGTGTAGCCGTCCTTGGCCGCATCCATCGCGCTCTTGGTGCCGATCGCGCCGGAGGCGCCCGGCTGGTTGACGATCACGATGGTCTGGCCCAGCGCCTTTTCCAGCTCGGCGGCCGTCACCCGCGTCACCTGGTCGGTGGACCCGCCGGCCGCCCAGGGCACGATCAGGTTGATCGGGCGGGTCGGCTTCCACTGCTGGGCCGCCGCCGGCAAGGCGATGCCGACGGCCAGGGCCGCCAGCGAGACCGAACGCAGGAAAAAGCGCTTGTTCATGGGTAGCTCCAGTGGTTAATTCCCCAAATGGTTAATTAAGACTGTAGAGGACGCTCGATGCCGTGTCAACGAGGTATGCCCGCGTCCGGCCGCGGCCGCGCCGGCGCCCCGGAGGGCGACTGCAGGCACTGCATCCTGTAGCATGCTCGGGGCCCCGCAACCGCGCGCGCCCCTTCACAATGCGGCCGATGAAGAACGTTTCGCTGATCGGCGCGCCCACCGACGTGGGCGCGAGCGTTCGCGGCGCCGGCATGGGACCGGACGCCTTGCGGGTGGCCGGACTGTGCGAGGCGCTGGGCCGGCAGAAGCTGAACGTGCAGGACCTGGGCAACCTGGCCGGGCCGCCCAACCCGTGGGCCACGCCCAGCGGCGGGCTGCGCCATCTGGACGAGGTGGTGGCCTGGAACCGGTCGGTGTTCGATGCCGTGGCCGGTGTGCTGTCGGCGGGCGACTTTCCGCTGCTGATGGGCGGCGACCACTCGGTGGCGATCGGCTCGATCAGCGCCGTCGCGCGCCACTGCCGCCAGGAGCGCAAGCACCTGCGCGTGATCTGGTTCGACGCGCACACCGACGTCAACACCGAGGCCATCAGCCCCAGCGGCAACCTGCACGGCATGCCGGTGGCCTGCCTGCTCGGCCATGGGCCCGATGCGCTGGTCGGCTGGAGCGGCCGGCGGGCGGCGGTGGCGCCCGAAGACATCGACTTCATCGGCATCCGCAGCGTCGACGCCGACGAGAAGGAGGCGATCCGGCTGCTGGGGCTGCAGGTGTTCGACATGCGGCACATCGACGAGCACGGCATGCGCAACACGATGACCGAGGTGCTCGCCGACGTCGACGAGGGCACCCACCTGCACGTGAGCTTCGACATGGACTGCCTGGATCCGATGGATGCGCCGGGCGTCGGCACCGGGGTGCGCGGCGGGCCGACCTACCGCGAGATGCAGCTGTGCATGGAGATGATCGCCGACGCCGGCTGCATGGGCTCGCTCGACGTGGTGGAGATCAATCCCGCGCTCGACGTGCGCAACCGCACCGCCGAGCTCGCCGTGGAGTTTGTGCAGAGCCTGTTTGGCGCCTCGACGCTGGCGCGCTGACGGCCGGTCCGTCGCGCTCTGCCGCTCGTTGCGGGAGCCGCGGCGGTCCGGTGCCTCTACGCCGCCGCCCGGGCCGGCGCGCCCGCCATGTTCAGGGGCCGCGCGGCGCGCAGCCGGCGCGCATGGGCGACGAACTCGGGCTGGAAACAGCGCCGCGTGCCGTCGGAGAAGGCCACGGTCACCTGCAGCGCATTGGACTCCTCGACGACGCCGCGGCCATAGCGCTTCACCTGCACGATGTCGCCGCGCGCGAACTGCGGCTCGTTGGCGGCCTCCGCATGCCCGGAAACCGGCTGCGGCTGCGCCGCGAGGTGGCTCAGCACCGCCTCGTGGGCCGCGATGCGGCGGCAGTTGTCGCAATGGTCGCAGCGCTCGAACGGCGGCTCGCCTTCCAGGTGATCCAGCAGCACGCGCCAGCGGCACTGGCCGGTCTGGGCGTAGAACACCATGCGCTCCAGCCCTTCACGATCCTGCGTGCGCTTGTCGCGGTAGCCGGCCATCAGGTCGTCGAGCGCCGCCGGCGCCAGGCCGGGCCGCTGCACGCGCAGGCTGCCGTCGGCCGCCTGGCGCACGACCTGCTGCCGGCGCAGCTGGCCGAGCGCCACCTGCAGCTTGCTGCGCGGCCGCGCCAGGCGCCCTTGCAGCAGGGCGAGCGTCCAGCCCTCGCCGTCCGGCGGCGGCTCCTGCAGGGTGGCGTAGATCGCCTGCGCATCGTCCTCGGTCGGGTAGCGGCCGGCCAGGAAGAACTGCTGCACTGCCTTGTCGCTGCGCAGGAACAGCAAGGTGCACACCGAGCGCTCGCCGTCGCGACCCGCCCGACCCGCTTCCTGGTAGTACGACTCCAACTGTGCCGGCATCTGGTAGTGCAGCACGAAGCGGATGTCTGGCTTGTGGATGCCCAGCCCGAAGGCGTTGGTCGCGACCATCACCCGGTGTCGGCCGCTCATGAACGCTTCCTGGGCGGCGTGGCGCTCGGCGGCGGCCAGCCGCCCGTGGTACAGGCCGACCGACTCGCCGGCCGCCGCCAGCGCGTCGTGCACCTGCTGCGCGGCCTTGACGGTCGCGGCGTAGACCAGCCCCGGGCCCGCGCTCGCCTGCACCAGGGCGAGCGCGCGCTGCAGCTTGTCCGCCTCGCGCCCCACCTGTTCCACGCGCAGGTCGAGGTTGGGCCGGTACGAACCGGTGTTCACGATGCCGTCCCGGCGGATGCCGAGCTGCTCGCCGATGTCGCGGGCGACGTCCTCGGTCGCCGTGGCCGTGAGCGCCAGCACGGCGGGGCGGCCCAGGCGCTCGAGCGCCGGCGCGATCTCCAGGAACGCCGGCCGGAAATCGTGGCCCCACTGCGAGATGCAGTGGGCCTCGTCGACGACCAGCAGGCTGAGCGGATGGCGCGCCAGCAGCTCGACGAACTCCCGGTCCGCCAGCCGCTCGGGCGTCGTCATCACGATCCTGGCCGTGCCATCGGCCACCGCCTCCTCGGCGGCCCGCTGCGCCTCGCCGCCGAGGGCGCTGTTCAACTGCACCGCCGCGACTCCCAGCGCACGCAGCGACTCGCACTGGTCCTTCATCAGGGCGATCAGCGGCGACGCCACGAGGGTCCGTCCCGGCAGCAGCACTGCCGGCAACTGATAGCACAGCGATTTGCCGGCGCCGGTGGGCATGATCGCCAGCGTCGGCCGGCCGGCGAGCACCCGCTCGATGACCGCCTGCTGGCCGGGGCGCAAGCGCGTCAGGCCGAAGGTGTCGCGCAGCGCCGCCCGCAGCCGCCGCCCCAGGGCGGCTGCCGTCGCGATGGGACGCGCCATGGTCAGCGCGAGTCGGCGTCTTCGCCGGCGTCGTCGAGCGGGTCCGCCGCATCGAGGTCGGTCAGCTCCATGCCTTCGGCGTCCGCCTGCGGGCCGCCGTCGCCGGCGGCAGCGCCGACGATGCGGTCCGGCATGATGTCCGCGCCTTCCTCGAGCTCGTCCATTCCGACGGCGGCCCGCTCGCCGGTGCCCACCGCGTCGCTGTCGGCATGCGCCTCATGCGTGCCGATGGTGTCGCTGCCGCTGTCCGAGTTGTCGCTCGGGCCGAGCAGGTCGGCGCCACGGCCGCTGGGCTGTTCGGGCGCGGCGTCGGCGCCCATGATGCTGCTGTATGCCATGTACTTCTCCGGTCGAACAGATGCATTCAGTGTGGTGGCCGCGCTGGTCCGCGGCAGTCGGAGGGAATGGCGCGGCTGTGTCGGCCGTCGCCGTCCGCCGCGTGGGATTCCGGCTACGCAGCCGATGCCGCGCGCACCCGGCGTTGAACGCACTTCCGTGCTTATTCCACGGACGGTCGAGAAACATACCGTAACCTGCAGTGACGTGTCGAAACGAGTTCGGCATACTGGCCCGGTGTTGTCGTGCTGCCCAGGAAACCGATGGAGTACCAAGCTGTTCACCAGTCACCCGCCGCCCGCGGCGTGACATCGCCCGCGGGCGGAGCGCGCTAAGTGCCCGACCGTTCGCCGCGCCGCACCCGCCGCAGCCTGTTGCTGCTGGCGGCCCTGCTGGTCGTGTGGTTCCTCGTCCTGTTCGTGAGCTGGACGCCGCCCGCCCCGGCGCGTGCAGGCCGCGACGCGTCGTTGGCGCGGACCGCACCGGCGTCTGCGCCCGCGGCGGCACCCGCATTCGCACCGGCCCCGGCCAGGTGAAGCCGCCATCGGCGGGCCGTGATCGAGTTCACGGCAGACTCGAGCAACATCGTGTTACTACCAATGACACTCTGCAACCGGCTGCGGACACTCGTGCGCTGAATCGAAATCGCCGCCTTGGCGGCTGTCACTTGTGAGCCCAAGAAAGGAGTCACCATGAAGATAGGTTGGATCAAGAAACTGACCGCGGCAGCAGCGGTCTTCGGCCTGTGTGCTTCGGCCTCGGCGCAGCTCAACATCGACTTTTCCAATGCCCGCGGCCTCGGCACGGCGCCGGGCAAGGTGCTGATCGAGAACATCAAGGTGCTGACGCCGGTGCAGAACCCCTTCACCGGCACCAGCACCACGGTGGAGACCGGCTACAACGTCATCTTCGACTTCGATCCCGCCTCGCTGCACCTGATCCCCTCGGGCATCACCCAGGCCAGCGGCACCGGCGCCAGCAGCTGCGCCAGCGCGTCGGTGCAGGTCTACAACGCGGTGCTCGGCGCCACGGGCGGCGGCCTGAGCGGCGCGACGGTCACCATCGGCACCCGCTCCGTGGCGACCAACGCCAGCGGGATCGCGGCCTTCACCGGCCTGCCGGAAGGCGTGAATTCGATTTCCGTGACCAGCAACGGCTATGTGTCGGCGACGCAGTCCGCGACGCTCAGCTGCGCCACCCCAACCAACACCGTCGCGGTGGCGGTCTCGCCCGCGGCCGGCACGACCGGCGGCCTGACCAGCGGCCAGTTCCGGGTGATCCTCACCTGGGGCCAGAACCCCAGCGACCTCGACTCGCACATGACGGGACCGAACGCCGATACGACCCGGTGGCACCTGTACTACTCGAACAAGACCGCCGGCGGCATCTGCAAGCTGGACGTCGACGACACCTCCTCGTACGGGCCCGAAACCGTGACCTGCCCGGCCACCGGCACCACCGGCGCGCTGCGCGACGGGGTGTACCGCTACTCGGTCCATCACTACTCCGGCAGCGGCGCCACCATCGGCACCTCGGGCGCCAGCGTGCGGCTCGAGTTCGCCAACGGCACCGTGTACAACTACACGCCGCCCGCGCTCGCCTGGACCGGCAGCAGCAACGTGTGGACCGTGTTCGAACTCACGGTGAGCGGCGGCAGCATCAGCGTCGCGCCGGTCAACACGATCACGACCGGCGTGAGCAGCGGTTCCGTCCGGGCCCAGAAGGCGCCCCTGTTCGGCGAAGCCGAGGACGCCCGGCTGTTCCTGAACCTGGCCAAGTAAATGGCGCGCGGCGCGAGCCGGCGCCCGGGCCGGCCCCTGCTGGTGGCCGGCCTGCTGTCGGTCTGGCTGGGGGTCGCCGTGGCCCTCTGGTGGCCGCAGTCCGAGGAGCCGGCTCAACCGCGGCCCGCGGCGGCGGTCGTGCCCGCGCCGCTGCCGGCGCCGCCAGTCGCCGCCGCGCCGGCGGCCATCCCCGAGCCGCCCGATCCGGCTGCGCTGCCGCCATTGCGGGTCCCCGCCGGTGCCACCGGCCAGGACCCGCTGGCGGCCGCCTTGAAGGCGGCACGCGAGCTTCCGCAGCCGCCGCCGCCACCGGCGATCGCGACGGCCAAGACCCTCGAACAGGCATTCGCCGCGCTGCAGGCGGCGCAGGCGGACACGGCCGTGCCGGCCGGCACCAGCCCCTTCGCCGCCCGGTAGCCGGCGCCCGGCCCGGTCGCGCCGGCGGGTGCCCCCGCGGTCGCGCTGCCGGCCCGGGGGCCCTTATCATTCGCTTCCCTTCCTCCCGCGCGGGCGGCCATGCTCCGGCAGCGGCCGCGCCGCCTTGGCCCCACCACTCTCTCACCCATGAACGAATCCGCGACCACCGACCAGCCGGCGACCGATGCAGTGCAGGAAGCCGGCCCGGCCCCAGCGGTGGCCCAGGAAGCCCGCCCAGCGCGCGAGAAAAAACGGGGGATGCCGCGCGCCAGCGAGGTCCAGCCGACGCTCGAGCAACTGGCCGCGTTGTACCCGCACCTGTTCGGCGCGGTGTTCCGCCCCCTCAAGCGCGGCATCTTCCAGGATCTGCTCGACGCCCATCCGGACGCCTTCGCGCGTGAAGCGCTCAAGGAAGCGCTGTCGTTCCACACCCGCTCCACGCGCTACCTCACCGCCGTGGCGGCCGGCCAGGAACGCCACGACCTGCAGGGGCGCCCGGTCGAGGCGATGGCGCCCGAGCACGTCCATCACGCGTTGCTCGAGGTCTTCCGCCGCCGCCAGGCACGCGGCGCCGAAGACCTGCGGCCGAAATTGCGCGAGCGGATCGTGCAGGCGTTCGAAGCCTCCGGGCTGGCGCGCGAAGACTATGCGCAGCTGGTGCGCGGCCGCGACGAGGCGGCCAACGCGCTGCTCGACGAAGCGCTCGCGATCGCCGCCGAGCGCCGGGCGAAGGACGAAGCGCTGCTGCGCGCGTTCGAAGGCAGCGGCGCCGCGACCGTCGAGGCGTTCGCGGAGATGTACGGCCTCGACCCGCGCGTCGCCGCCAAGTCGCTGGAGCGCGCCCGCAAGGCGAAGTGATGCCGCGGCGCCGGGGGCCGGCTGCCCTGGCCGGCCGCTGCGCCCGGCCTGAAAGTCAGTTCAGGCCCAGTCCGGCCAGATAGGCGTCGATCGCCTGCCGGCCGGCCGCTTCCAGCCGGAACGACGCCGGATCGAGCAGCCAGTTCTGGATCAGCCCATCCACCATCGCGTGCAGGCCGCGCGCCGCGGCAGCGGCGGGAATGGGCAGCGTGCGGCCGCGGGCCAGGGCGCTGCGCTGCAGCGCCTGCTTCATCCGCTGCACGCTCTGGCTGCGCACGGCCAGATGCCGCTCGCGCACCTTGCCGAGGGCATCGGTGTATTCGACCTTCTGCGTGGCGACCTCGAACACCCGCCGCGTCTGGGGATCGGTCGCGGTGCGCCGCAGCGCCGAGAGCAGGGCCGCGCGCAGTTGCGGCAGCGGCTCCGCGCCGTCGCCGGCCTGCTCGAGCGCGTCTTCCAGCGGCAGCGTCACCCGCTCCATCATCGCGTTGAACAGGTCGGCCTTGTCCTTGAAGTGCCAGTAAACGGCGCCGCGGCTGGCGCCGGCCGCCGCGGCGATGTCCTGCAGCGACGTGCCCGAGACGCCCTGGGCCTGGAACACGCGCTCGGCCGCATCCAGCAGGCTGGTGCGGGTCGCCAGGGCGTCTTCCTTGGTGCGGCGGGCCATCACCCAGTATACATTCACCGCTGCATGTATACTGCGGCGCTTCCCCGGGCCAGCGCGGCCCGGTCCGGCGCTGCGCGCCTGGTCATCGCCTGAGGAATTCCATGCCTGTCTTGCCGCCGCACTCCGGGCTCGCGCCTGCCTTCCGTCCCGCCGCCTGGGGCGCCGCGCTCGCGCTGGCCGTGCTGCTGGCCGGCTGTGGCCAGGACCAGGGCAAGAACGCGGCGCCGGCGGCGGCGACCGGCGGCGGCATGCCGCCGCCCGAAGTCGGCGTGGTGACGGTGGCGCCGGGCGAGGTCGGGCTGGTGACGGAACTGCCGGGCCGCCTCGAAGCCTCGCGGGTGGCCCAGGTGCGCGCCCGCGCGGCGGGCATCGTGCAGAAGCGCCTGTTCCGCGAAGGCAGCGACGTGCGCGCCGGCCAGCCGCTGTTTCGCATCGATCCGGCGCCGTACGCCGCGGCGAACGCCAGCGCGCAAGCGGCGCTGATGCGCGCGCAAGCCAACCTGGGCCAGACGACGGCGCTGGCCGAGCGCTACAAGCCGCTGGTCGAGGCCAACGCGATCAGCAAGCAGGAATACGCGAACGCGGTGGCCGCGCAGAAGGCCGCCGAAGCCGAAGTGGCGGCGGCGAAAGCCGCCGTGCAGACGGCGCAGATCAATCTCGGCTATGCGTCCGTCACCGCGCCGATCAGCGGCCGCATCGGACGCGCGCTGGTCACCGAGGGCGCGCTGGTGGGGCAGGGCGAAGCGACGCCGCTGGCGATGATCCAGCAGATCCACCCGATGTACGTCAACTTCACGCAGCCGGCCGCCGACGTGCTGCGCCTGCGCCAGGCGCTGGCGCAGGGGCGCCTGAAGCGCGCGGCCGGCGTCGACGGGGCGCTGGTGCGGGTGGTGCTGGAGGACGGCAGCGAATATCCGCAGCCGGGCAAGCTGCTGTTCTCCGATCTCTCGGTCGATCCGACCAGCGGCCAGATCACGCTGCGCGCGGAAGTCCCCAATGCCAACGGCAACCTGTTGCCCGGCCTCTACGTGCGGGTGCGCCTGGAGCAGGCCAAGGCCGGCGGCGCCGTGCTGCTGCCGCAGCAGGCGGTGTCGCGTTCGCCGCAAGGCGACAGCGTGATGGTGGTCGGCGCCGACGGCAAGGTCGCGCCGCGGCCGGTGCAGATCGGCGCGGCGCAGGGCAACGACTGGGTCGTGCTCGGCGGCCTCAAGAACGGCGAGCAGGTGGTCGTCGACGGCTTCCAGAAGATCCGCCCCGGCGCCCCGGTGAAGCCGGTCCCGTGGCAGGCCGGCGGTCCGGCCGCGCCGGCGGCAGGCGCTTCCGCGGCCAGGTCCTGAGGAGCGCCACGTGGCCCGATTCTTCATCGACCGACCGATCTTCGCGTGGGTCATCGCGCTGTTCATCATCGTGGCCGGCCTGGTGTCGATCACGCAGCTGCCGATCGCCCAGTACCCGCCGGTCGCACCGCCGACCATCGTGCTCACGGCGGTCTATCCCGGCGCCTCGGCATCGACGCTGGAGGAGTCCGTCATCAGCGTGATCGAGCAGGAGATGAACGGCTCGCCCGGCCTCATCTACATGGAGTCGGTGACGCAGGCCAGCGGCGTGGGCCAGATCACGATCAGCTTCGAGCCGGGCACCAATCCGGACCTGGCGCAGGTGGACGTGCAGAACCGGCTGGCGCGCGCGACGCCGCGCCTGCCGTCGGCCGTGACCCAGCAGGGCGTGCGCGTCGACAAGGCGCGTTCCAACTTCCTGCTGTTCGCGATCCTGTCGTCCGACGATCCCAAGATCACGCCGGTGGAACTGGGCGACTACGCGTCGCGTTCGGTGCTGCCCGAGATCCAGCGCCTGCCGGGCGTCGGCCAGGCCCAGCTGTTCGGCACCGAGCAGGCGATGCGGATCTGGATCGACCCGGCCAAGCTGGTGAGCTTCGGGCTGTCGGCCGCCGAGGTGAACGGCGCCATCCGCGCCCAGAACGCGCAGGTCTCGGCCGGCGCGATCGGCGACCTGCCCAACGTCGCCGGCCAGGGCATCGCCGCCACCGTGGTGGTGCCGGGGCAGCTGTCCTCGGTCCAGCAGTTCGGCAGCATCGCGTTGCGCGCCAATCCCGACGGCTCGACGGTGCGGCTGCGCGATGTCGCCCGCATCGAGCTGGGCGCCGCCAACTACGCCACCGCCGCCCGTCTGAACGGCAAGCCCTCGACCGGCATCGGCGTGCAGCTCGCACCCTCCGGCAACGCGCTGGCCACCGCGGCCGGCGTGCGCAAGCGGATGGACGAGCTGTCGAAGTTCTTCCCCGCCGGCGTCAAGTGGGACATCCCGTACGACACCTCGCGGTTCGTGAAGATCTCGATCGAGGAGGTGGTCAAGACGCTGTTGGAAGCCGTGGCGCTGGTGTTCCTGGTGATGTTCCTGTTCCTGCAGGACTGGCGCTACACCCTGATCCCGACCCTGGTGGTGCCGATCGCCCTGCTCGGCACCTTCGGCGCGCTGCTGGCGCTGGGCTTCTCGATCAACGTGCTCACGATGTTCGGCATGGTGCTGGTGATCGGCATCGTGGTCGACGACGCCATCGTCGTGGTCGAGAACGTCGAGCGGATCATGAGCACCGAGGGGTTGCCGCCGCGCGAGGCCACGCGCAAGGCGATGGGCCAGATCCAGGGCGCCATCGTCGGCGTGACCGTGGTGCTGATCTCGGTGTTCGTGCCGCTGGCGTTCTTCGCCGGCGCCACCGGCAACATCTACCGCCAGTTCGCCACCGTGATGGTGGCCTCGATCGCCTTCTCGGCGACGATGGCGCTGTCGCTGACGCCGGCCTTGTGCGCCACCTTGCTCAAACAGGTGGAAGCGGGCCATCACCACGAAAAAGGCGGGTTCTACGGCTGGTTCAACCGCGGCTTCTCGAACACCGCCAAGAACTACGAGAGCCTGGTCGCGCGGCTGCTGCGGCGGGCGGCGCGCTACCTGCTCATCTACGCGGCGATCATCGGCGCGGTGGTGCTCCTGTACCGCACCCTGCCGACCTCCTTCCTGCCGGCCGAGGACCAGGGCACGATGCTGGTCAACGTGCAGTTGCCGCCGGGGGCCACCCAGGAGCGCACGCGCCACGTGATCGAACAGGTCGAGCGCTACATGCTGCAGCAGCCGGAGGTGCAGAGCATGGTCGGCGTGCTGGGCTTCAGCTTCTCCGGCCAGGGCCAGAACGCCGGCCTCGCGTTCGTCTCGCTGAAGGACTGGAAGGACCGGCCGGGCGAGGCCCACGGCGTGCAGGCGATCGTCGGGCGCGCGTTCAGCGCGCTGTCGACGATCCGGGACGCGATCATCTTCCCGCTGAGCCCGCCGCCGATCCCCGAGCTGGGCAGCGCCTCCGGCTTCACCTTCCGCCTGCAGGACCGCGCCGGCGCGGGGCACGAGGCGCTGGTGGCCGCGCGCAACCAGCTGCTCGGCCTGGCCGGTCAGAGCAAGCTGCTGGCGCAGGTGCGGCCCGAGGGCCTGGAGGACGCGCCGCAGCTGCAGGTCGAGATCGACCGCGACAAGGCGCAGGCGCTGGGCCTGTCGTTCGACGCCATCAACGCGGCGCTGTCGACCGCGCTCGGCTCGTCCTACGTCAACGACTTCCCGAACCGCGGACGGATGCAGCGGGTGGTGGTGCAGGCCGACGCGCCGTCCCGGATGCAGCCGCAGGACCTGCTGCAGATCAACGCCATGAGCCAGCAGGGCAAGCTGGTGCCGTTCTCGGCCTTCGCCACGACGCGCTGGATCACGGGTCCGATGCAGACCGTGCGCTACAACGGCTACCCGGCCATGCGCATCTCGGGCGCCGCGGCGCCAGGCTACAGCTCCGGCGCGGCGATGGCCGAGATGGAGCGGCTGGCGGCCCAGCTGCCGGCGGGCTTCGGCTACGAATGGACCGGCCAGTCGCGCGAGGAAAAGCTGGCCGGCTCGCAGGCCATGGTCCTGTACGGCTTCGCGATCCTGGCGGTGTTCCTGTGCCTGGCCGCCCTGTACGAGAGCTGGTCGATCCCGCTCGCCGTGATGCTGGTGGTGCCGCTGGGGGTGCTGGGGGTGCTGCTGGCCACCCTGCTGCGCGGCTATGCCAACGACGTGTACTTCCAGGTCGGCCTGATCACCATCATCGGCCTGTCGGCCAAGAACGCGGTGCTGATCATCGAGTTCGCCAAGGACCTGCAGGCCCAGGGCCAGTCGCCGATCGAGGCGGCCCTGGCGGCCGCGCACCTGCGGTTCCGGCCGATCATCATGACGTCGATGGCCTTCGGCCTGGGCGTGCTGCCGCTGGCGCTGGCCACCGGCGCCGGCTCGGCGAGCCAGCGCGCGATCGGCACCGGGGTGCTGGGCGGCATGCTGACCGGCACCGGGCTGGCGGTGTTCTTCGTGCCGATCTTCTTCGTCGTGGTGCGCAGCTATTTCAAGGGCAGCGAGCGGCAGCGGCGCATGTACCGCCACGAACTCGACGGGGCCGCCCCGGCCGAAGGAGGCCATTGATGACCCGATCCATTCGCCGTGCCGCGCTGCTCGCGGTGCTGGGGGCGGCGCTGCTGGGCGCCGGCTGCTCGATGATGCCCGCCTACCAGCGCCCCGCCGCGCCGGTGCCAGGCAACTGGCCGGCGCCCAGCGCCGCCACCGGCGCCGGCGCGGCGGAACTGCCCTGGCAGCAGTTCTTCGGCGACGCGCGGCTGCGGCAACTGATCTCGATCGCGCTGGCCGGCAACCGCGACCTGCGGGTCGCCGTCCTCAGCATCGAGCAGGCCCTGGCCCAGTACGACATCCGCCGCGCCGACCAGCTGCCGACCGTCGGGGCCACGCTGGGCGGCTCGCGCGTGCCGGCCAGCGAGGGCCACAAGACGAGCTACAGCGCCGGCCTCGGCTTCAGCACCTGGGAGCTGGACTTCTTCGGCCGCGTGGCGAGCCTGAGCGAAGCGGCGCTGGCCCAGTACCTGGCGACCGAGGAGGGACGCAAGGCCGTCCAGATCAGCCTGGTCGCCAGCGTCGCCAACACCTGGCTCGCGCTGGTGGCCGACGAGGAACTGCTGGAGCTCACGCGCCGCACGCTCGCCACCCGCGAGGAGTCGCAGCGGCTGGTGCGCCTGCGCTTCGAGCATGGCGTGACCTCGGAACTCGACCTGCGGCAGGCCCAGTCGCTGGCCGAGAGCGCGCGCGTCACCCTGGCCCAGCTGACGCGCCAGCGCGCGCTGGACCTGGACGCGCTGGCCTTGCTGCTCGGCCAGCCGGTGCCGCCGGAGATCGCGGCCGAGCCCAGCACCGTATCGATCACGCTGCCGGACGTGCCGGCCGGCACGCCGTCGGAGGTGCTCACCCGCCGTCCCGACGTGCGCGCCGCGGAGCAACAGCTGGTGGCCGCCAACGCCAACATCGGCGCGGCGCGCGCCGCCTTCTTTCCGCGCATCTCGCTGACGGCCGGCGTCGGCAAGGCGAGCGACCAGCTGTCGGGACTGTTCCAGGGCGGCGGCTGGGGCTTCAGCGTGGCGCCCCAACTGCTGCAGCCGATCTTCGACGCCGGGCGCAATCGCGCCGGACTCGCGGCGGCGACGGTCGGACGCGACATCGCGCTGGCCCAGTACGAGCGGACCATCCAGACGGCCTTCCGGGAAGTGTCGGACGCGCTGGCCGGCCGCGCCACCTTCGGCGAGCAGCTGCGCGCGCAGGGCCAGGTGGCCGAAGCCGAGGCGGCGCGCTACCGCCTGTCGGAGCTGCGCTACCGCAACGGCGTGGCCAGCTATCTCGACCTGCTCGATGCCCAGCGTTCGCTGTTCGTGGCGCAGCAGGCGCTGGTGCAGACGCGGCAGCAGCAGCTGCAGAACCAGGTGCTGCTGTATCGCGCCTTGGGCGGCGGGTGGGCCGCGCCTTGAAGTGGCGGGTTCCGGGCGCCGACATTCCTCGAACGCGGAGCAACGCAAAGGATTCGCAGACGACGCAGAGGACGCGGAGCAATCGGAGGTCGGCGCCCCCGCGTGACCTGGCTCCGTCATTCTTCTAGCGTCTTCCTTGTCTTCTCTGCGGCCTCTGCGGGCCCCTGGCGACCTCTGCGTTCAACAGGACGCGGGCGCAGCGGAGCGTCGCCGCAGCGCGCCACGCCGCCACCTCACGAAACAGATGCCAGCAGCGCCACGTTCCCGCCGGCGGCGGTGGTGTTGATGGTCAGGGTCTGCTCGGCGCAGAAGCGATACAGGTAGTGCGGCCCGCCGGCCTTGGGGCCGGTGCCCGACAGGCCTTGGCCGCCGAACGGCTGTACGCCCACCACGGCCCCGATCATGTTCCGGTTCACGTACACGTTGCCAACGTCGGCCCGTGCGGCGAGCGCCTGCGCGCGGCTGTCGATGCGGGTCTGGATGCCCAGCGTCAGGCCGTAGCCGAGCGCGTTCGCCTCGTCGATCACGGCCTGCGGGTCGCCGTCCCAGCGCACCACGTGCAGCACCGGGCCGAAGATCTCCTCCCGCACCTGCGAGATCCGCTCCACTTCGAAGGCCTGCGGCGGCAGCAGGCGGCTGGCCGGCGGGAAATCGCCCGGCGGCAGCAGCGGCCGCGCCTCCCGCCGCAGCCGCCGCAGGTGGCGCTGCAGGTGCTCGTACGCCTCGCCGTCGATCACCGGGCCGACGTCCGTGCCCGGCAGCGCCGGATCGCCCACGGCCAGTTCGCGCGCCGCCCCGGCGACCATTTCGATCACGGCATCGGCGATGCCGGCGTGCACGCACAGCAGCCGCAGCGCCGAGCAGCGCTGCCCGGCCGAGCGGAACGCGCTTTGCAGCACGGCGTCGGCGACCTGCTCGGGCAGCGCCGTCGAGTCGACGATCATCGCGTTGATGCCGCCGGTCTCGGCGATCAGCGGCAGCAGCGGACCGTCCTGCGCCGCCAGCGCGCGCTGGATGGTGCG
The DNA here is from genome assembly GCF_035554825.1 of Ramlibacter sp. Lineage (GTDB taxonomy): Bacteria > Pseudomonadota > Gammaproteobacteria > Burkholderiales > Burkholderiaceae_C > Ramlibacter. The sequence goes on from NZ_DATMHS010000107.1 coordinate 28,976, forward strand.
CGCCACCTGGGTCGAGCCGGTGAACACGACGCCCGCGATGCCGGGTTGCGCCACCAGCGCCGCGCCCACGGTCTCGCCGGGTCCGTGCAGCAGCTGCAGCGCCTCCCGCGGCACGCCGGCGGCATGCAGCAGTCGCACCGCCTCGGCCGCGATCGCCGGCGTCTGCTCGGCGGGCTTGGCCAGCACCGTGTTGCCGGTGGCGAGCGCCGCCGCGATCTGGCCGGTGAAGATCGCCAGCGGAAAGTTCCACGGGCTGATGCACACCCAGGCGCCGCGCGGCGTCAGCCGCAGCTCGTTGTGTTCCCCGGTGGGCCCCGGCAGCAGCACCGGCTGCTGGATCCGCTCGGCTTCGGCGGCGTAATAGCGCAGGAAGTCGACTGCCTCGCGGACTTCGGCCACGCAGTCGCCCCAGGTCTTGAACGCCTCCTTCACCAGCAGGCCCGCCAGCCGCGGCAGCTGGTCTTCCATGGCGGCGGCGGTCTGGCGCAGGATGGCGGCGCGCGCTTCGACCGGCACGGTGCGCCAGGACGCGAACGCAGCGCGCGCCCGCTGCACGGCGGCCGGCACCTGCTGCAGCTCGAACGGTGCCACAGCCGGCACCTGCAGGCCGGCGCAGGCCGCCAGCAACGGCTCGCGCATCTCGGGCACCGCCAGGTCCAGCCCCCGGCTGTTGCGGCGGCCGGCGCCATAAAGCTGCGGCGGCAGCGCCAGCGACGGGGCCGGCTGCGGCCGCAGCGGCGAGGCGAGCAATTCGTCGATGCCGACGGCGTCGTCGGCGAGCTGGTGCACGAACGAGGAGTTGGCGCCGTTTTCCAGCAGCCGCCGCACCAGGTACGCCAGCAGGTCGCGGTGGCGCCCGACCGGCGCGTAGACCCGCAGCGGCATCTGGCCGGCCGCCGCCGACGCTGCGCCTGGCGTGGCCGGGTGGCCGTTCAGCGTCGACGCCGCCCCAGTCGCCGGGGCTGAGCCCAGGATCTCGCGGTACAGGCCCTCGCCCATGCCGTGCAGGCGCTGGAACTCGAAGTTCGCGCCGCTGCCCTGCGCCATGCGCAGGATCGCTGCGGCCGTGCCGGCGTTGTGGGTCGCGAACTGCGGATAGATCGCATCGGCGGCCTGCAACAGGGCGCGGGCGCAGGCCAGATAAGCGATGTCGGTGTGTTGCTTGTGCGTGAACACCGGATAGTGCGCCAGCCCGAGCTCCTGCGCCCGCTTGATCTCGGCGTCCCAATAGGCGCCCTTGACCAGCCGGCACATCAGGCGCAGCCCGTGGCGCCGCGCGATGGCGACCACGGCCTGCACCAGCTCCAGGGCGCGGGTCTGGTAGGCCTGCAGCGCGAGGCCGAAGCCGCGCCACTGCGGCTGCTCGGCGGCCACCCGCGCGGCCAGTGCCTCGAACACCTCCAGCGAGAGCTCCAGCCGGTCCACCTCCTCGGCGTCGATGGTCAGGCCGACGTTGGCGCGCGCGGCCTGCTCGCACAGCGTCCACACCCGCGGCACCAGTTCCTCGAGCACGCGCTCGCGCTGCAGCGCCTCGTAGCGCGGGTGCAGCGCGCTCAGCTTGATCGAGATGCCGTCGTTGGCCTCGACCGGCTGCGCCGGGTCCACCGCGGCCGCGATCGCCGCGATCGCCTGGCGGTAGGCCTCCAGGTAGTGGCCGGCGTCGGCGTCGGTGCGCGCGCCCTCGCCGAGCATGTCGTAGGAGAACCGCAGCAGCGGCAGGGCCCGCCGGTCGGCGTCGGCGTGCCGCATCGCCTCGCCGATGTCCTGCCCGAGCACGAACTGGCGCCCGAGCAGTTGCACCGCCCGCAGCGTCGCCGCCACCACCGTGCGGGCGCCCAGCTTGCCGAGCAGCCCGCCCTCGTGTTCGGCGCCGGGCAGCAGCTTCTTGGACATGGCGATCGCGGCATCCGACAGTCGCGCCAGCGCACTGTCGCTGCCGCTCTCGAATTCAGCCCGTCCCAGCTGGTCGGCGGTGAGGGCGATCGCCGTCGGCGCATCGGGCACCCGCAGCAGCGCTTCGGCCAGGCGCATCAGGGCCAGGCCTTCGCTGCTGCCGATCGGATATTCCTTCAGCAGCCGCTCCATGGCCCAGAACGGCGGGGGATGGCGGCGTACCGCTTCGACCCAGGGCCGGGCGCGGGCCGCGGCCAGCGGCCAGTCGACCGCCCCCTGGAGGAATTCGAGGTGGCGGGCCACGATCTCGGCCTCGGGCCGGTACGGCGAAGGCAGGCGCTGGGTGGGGGGCATGGCGGCTCCGGACTTGGAAATGTCCAGATGGTGGCGGGCTTCCTGGTGAAGTTGGCGCTAAATTCCGTCTATCGACAGAATAAAACTCCGCAGATGGCCACGAAAACCGCTGAAATCGATCGCATCGACCGCAAGATCCTGGACGTGCTCCAGCGCGAGGGGCGGATCTCCAACCTCAAGCTGGCCGAGGCAGTGGCCTTGTCGCCGACGGCGGTGCTGGCCCGGGTGCAGCGCCTGACGCGCGAGGGCTACATCCTCGGCTACGAGGCGCGGCTCGACCCGGCCAAACTCGACGCCGGCATGCTGGTGTTCGTCGAAGTGCTGCTCGATCGCACCACGCCCAACGTGTTCGAGGCCTTCAAGGCCGCGGTCCAGGTCTACCCGGAAGTGATGGAATGCCACATGGTGGCCGGCGGCTTCGACTACCTGCTCAAGACCCGGGTGGCGGACATGCAGGCGTATCGCCATTTCGCGGGCACGGTGCTGTGGCAGCTGCCCGGCGTGCGGGAAACGCGCACCTACGCCGTGATGGAGGAAGTCAAGAGCACGGCGCGGCTGGCCTTGGGCGTTCGAATCCAATACAGTCGCTCGCCATGACGTATCTCCTCGCTCTCGACCAAGGCACCTCCAGTTCGCGCAGCATCGTGTTCGACGAGCAGGGCCGCATCGTGGCCCAGGCCCAGCAGGAATTGCCACAGATCTATCCCCAGCCGGGCTGGGTCGAGCACGACCCGATGGAGATCTGGCGCGGCCAGCTGGCCACCGCGCGCGCGGCACTGCAGCAGGCCGGGCTGTCGGCGGGCGACATCCGCGCGCTGGGCATCACCAACCAGCGCGAGACGGCCATGCTGTGGCATCGCCATTCCGGCCGGCCGGTGCACCACGCGATCGTGTGGCAGGACCGGCGCGGCGAGCCGCTGTGCGCCCGCTTGCGCGAGCAGGGCCATGCGGCGCTGATCCGGTCGCGCACCGGGCTGCTGATCGACTCCTACTTCTCGGCCACCAAGATCCGCTGGCTGCTCGATCACGTGCCCGGCGCGCGCGAGCAGGCCGAGCGCGGCGAACTCGCCTTCGGCACCATCGACAGCTGGCTGCTGTGGCAGCTCACCGACGGCGGCCTGCACGCCACCGACGTGACCAATGCCTCGCGCACCATGCTGTTCGACGTGCATCGCAACCAGTGGGACGCCGAGCTGCTCGCGCTGCTCGACATCCCGGCCTCGCTGATGCCGCAGGTGCTGCCGTCGAGCGCCCACTACGGCGCCACCGCCGCCTCGCTGCTGGGCGCGCCGGTGATGATCGGCGGCGTGGCCGGCGACCAGCAGAGCGCGCTGTTCGGGCAGGCCTGCTTCCGGGCCGGCATGGCCAAGAACACCTACGGCACCGGCTGCTTCCTGCTGATGCACACCGGCCAGGAAGCGATCGTGAGTCGGAACAATCTCCTGACCACGATCGCATCGCAGGGGCCGGCCGCCCTCTCCCGCGCGGGGGAGGGTCGGGGCGGGGGCGGGCACATGACGGCAGCTTCGCTGCCTTCCAATGCCTACGCCTTGGAAGGCAGCGTGTTCGTCGGCGGCGCGGTGGTGCAGTGGCTGCGCGACGGGCTGCGGGCGATCAAGGCCAGCGGCGAAGTGCAGGCGCTCGCCCAGAGCGTTCCCGATTCCGGCGGCGTGATGATGGTGCCGGCGTTCACCGGACTGGGGGCGCCGTACTGGAACCCGGACGCGCGCGGCACCATCACCGGCCTGTCGCGCGGCACGACGGTGGCCCACATCGCCCGCGCGGCGCTCGAGAGCATCGCCTTCCAGAGCGCGGCGCTGCTGCAGGCCATGAGCCGCGATGCGGTGGCAGCCGGCGCCGCGCCGGTGAGCGAACTGCGGGTGGACGGCGGCGCCTGCGTCAACGACCTGCTGATGCAGTTCCAGGCCGACCTGCTGGGCATTCCGGTGGTGCGGCCGGCGGTCACGGAGACCACGGCGCTCGGGGCGGCCTACCTGGCCGGGCTGGCCGCCGGCGTGTACGGCAGCACCGACGAGCTTTCCGGTCTGTGGCGTGCCGAGCGCCGCTTCATGCCGACCTTGCCGGCCGAGCGCGCCGCCGCCCTGATGGCGCGCTGGGAGCACGCGGTGCGCCAGGCCACGCTGGCCTGAGGCGGCCGGCCGGGCCGCTCAACCGGCGGCGCGGTCCTTGCCCGGACGGACGCCGAAGATCGCCGTCCCGATCCGCACCATGGTGCTGCCGGCGGCGATCGCCGCCTCCAGGTCGGCGGTCATGCCCATCGACAAGGTGTCCAGCGCCAGCCCGCTGGCCCGCAGCTCGTCGAACAGCGCCCGCGTCCGCTGGTGCACTGCCTGCTGCGCCAGCGGGTCGGGCACCGGCTCGGGAATCGTCATCAGCCCGCGCAGCTTGAGCCGCGGCAGCCTGGCCACTTCGAGGGCGAGCGCCGCCACCTGCGCCGGCGCCACGCCCGACTTGGTCGGCCCGCCGTCGATGTTCACCTGGATGCACACCTGCAGCGGCGGCCGGTCGTCGGGGCGCTGCTCGGACAGGCGCTGCGCCACCTTCAGCCGGTCGATGGTGTGGACCCAGTCGAAGTGGGTGGCGACCAGGCGCGTCTTGTTGCTCTGGATCGGTCCGATGCAATGCCATTCCAGCGGCAGGTCGGCGAGCAGGGCGATCTTCTCCACCGCCTCCTGGATGTAGTTCTCGCCGAAGGCGCGCTGGCCGGCCGCGTACGCCTGGCGCACCGATTCCGGGCCGAAGGTCTTGGAGACCGCGAGGAGTTGTACTTCGCCCACGCCGCGGTGCGCTGCCGCACAGGCGGCGGCGATGCGCTGGCGGACGGACTGGAGGTTGCTCTGAATGGTCGTCATAATCCAACGCACCCGAGGGGCATGCGAGGAACGAGAGGGACCCGTGGATATTACCCAGCTGCTGGCTTTCAGCGTCAAGAACAAGGCATCGGACCTGCACCTGTCGGCCGGCCTGCCGCCGATGATCCGGGTCCACGGGGACGTGCGCCGCATCAACGTCGAACCCCTGGACCACAAGCAGGTCCACGCGATGGTGTACGACATCATGAACGACACGCAGCGCAAGGCCTACGAGGAGTTCCTGGAAGTCGACTTCTCGTTCGAGATCGACAGCCTGGCGCGCTTTCGCGTCAACGCCTTCAACCAGAACCGCGGCGCCGGCGCCGTGTTCCGGACCATCCCCTCGAAGATCCTCACGCTGGAGCAGCTCAACGCGCCCAAGATCTTCGGCGAGCTCGCGCTCAAGCCGCGCGGCATGGTGCTGGTGACCGGCCCCACCGGCTCGGGCAAGTCGACGACGCTGGCGGCGATGGTC
>NZ_DATMHS010000108.1:0-15993 GCF_035554825.1 Ramlibacter sp.
CCTTCTCAGTCCTTCCAGGAGCTTCCATGACCCAGACCGCGACTCCCACCCAGATCGACGTGCGCGTGCTCCCCTGCGAGCAGCGCCGCGAACTGATTTTCTCCACGTTCGACGGCCTGGCCGCGGGCAAGGCCATGGAGATCATCAACGACCACGACATCAAGCCGCTGCGTGGCGTGTTCGAGAACCTGGCCCCGGGCAAGTTCGCATGGGAGTACCTCCAGCAGGGCCCGGACGTCTGGCGGGTCGCGATCACCAAGCTGGCACCGGCCCATGGCGCCGGCTCGTGCTGCGGCTCCTGCGGCGGCTGATTCCCTCCCTCTCCCTCTTCCTCTTTTCTAGCAACAGAAAGACAAGCGATGAATGCGACTCACAGGCTGTGGCGCTGGCTCGGCCTCATTTTCGTGCTGTCGTTCGGCGCACTGGGCTACCTCGGCTGGCAGATCTATCTGGAAGCCCCGCCCATCCCGAAGGCAGTGGTCACCACCAAGGGTGACGTCCTCTTCACCGGCGAGCAGATCCAGCGCGGCCAGCAGGCCTGGATGGCCGCCGGCGGCCAGCAGCTGGGCACCGTCTGGGGCCACGGCAGCTATGTCGCGCCCGACTGGTCGGCCGACTGGCTGCACCGCGAAGCGCTCGCGCTGCAGGGCGTGCTGGCCAAGGCGCAGAAGGGCGGCGCCGCGCTCGGCACCGCCGACCAGGCCGCGGTCGACGCGATCATGCGCGAGCAGATGCGCGCCAACACCTACAACGCGCAGACCGGCACCGTGACCGTGACGCCCGAGCGCGCCCAGGCCATCCGCGCGGTCGCGAGCCACTACCAGGGCCTGTTCGGCAACGACCAGTCGCTGGCGAAGCTGCGCGACGACTACGCGATGACGGAGAACGCGCTGACCGACCCGAAGGACCGCCAGGCGCTGTCGGCCTTCTTCTTCTGGAGCTCGTGGGCCGCCGCCACCGACCGCCCCGGCGAGACCAACCTCTCGTACACCAGCAACTGGCCGCACGAGCCGCTGGTGGGCAACACCATGACCAGCTCGGCCGCGATCTGGTCGATGGTCTCGATCATCCTGCTGCTCGCCGGCATCGCCGCCATGCTGTGGCTGCACGGGGGCACCAAGCATGAGGAGGAGGCGGTCGCGCCCAAGGCCGACCCGCTGTTCGGCGCCGTGCCGACGCCGTCGATGAAGGCCACCCGCAAGTACTTCTTCACCGTCATCGGCCTGCTGCTGCTGCAGATCGGGATGGGCGCGATCACCGCGCACTACGCGGTCGAGGGCCAGTCGTTCTTCGGCATCCCGCTGGCCGAAGTCCTGCCGTACACCATCAGCCGCACCGTGCACACCCAGATGGGCATCTTCTGGATCGCCACGGCGTGGCTCGCCACCGGCCTGTACATCGCGCCGCTGCTGTCGGGCAAGGAACCGAAGTTCCAGAAGCTGGGCGTCGACGTGCTGTTCTGGGCGCTGATCTTCATCGTGGTCGGCTCCACCGCCACCGGCTGGCTCGGCTCGCTGCAGCGCGCCGGCTTCAACTTCGCCTTCTGGTTCGGCAACCAGGGCCTCGAGTTCACCAGCATGGGCCGCTTCTGGCAGATCCTGCTGTTCGTCGGGCTGCTGTTCTGGGCCGTGCTGCTGGGCCGGGCCCTGTGGCCGGCGCTGACCAAGCCGTCCGAATCGCGCGGCCTGATCGCCATGGTGTTCCTGTCGGCCACCTGCATCGGGGGCTTCTACGCGACCTCGCTGACCTGGGGCCAGAACACCCACTATTCGATGATCGAGTACTGGCGCTGGTGGCTGGTCCACCTGTGGGTGGAAGGCTTCTTCGAGGTGTTCGCCACCGCCGTCATCGCGCTGATCTTCACCCGCCTGGGCCTGGTGCGCGCCGCGAGCGCCAACCGCGCCATCGTCGCCGAGACCATCGTGTTCCTGTTCGGCGGCATCCTGGGCACGCTGCACCACCTGTACTTCACGGGCACGCCGCTGTCGATCATCGCCGTCGGCTCGGTGTTCTCCGCCCTCGAGGTGGTGCCGCTCACGCTGATCGGCCTGGAAGCGCTGCAGACGTACCGCCGCTCCAAGAGCGCGCCCTGGCTGCAGGCCTACAAGTGGCCCGTCATGTGCTTCGTCGCGGTGGGCTTCTGGAACACCGTCGGCGCCGGCCTGCTCGGCTTCGCCATCAATCCGCCGGCGTCGCTGTACTACGTGCAGGGCCTGAACATGACGGCCGCCCACGGCCACGCCGCACTGTTCGGTGTCTACGGCATGCTGGGCATCGGCCTGCTGCTGTTCTGCCTGCGCGGCCTGTATGCGCGCAGCCTGCATGCCGACCACCTGCTCAAGCCCGCGTTCTGGAGCCTGAACCTCGGCCTCGCCGGCATGGTGTTCCTGTCGCTGCTGCCGGCCGGCATCTACCAGGCCGCCGCCGCGGTGACCAAGGGCCTGTGGTATGCCCGCTCGCCGGAGATCATCCATTCCGGCGTGATGGAAACCCTGGTGTGGCTGCGCGTGCCCGGTGACATCGTGTTCGCCGCCGGCGCCGTGTTCCTGGCCGTCTACGCGCTGCGCCTGCTGCGCCGTCCGGCCGGCGAGCGCGACGAGGCGGGGCTCGCGATTCCCGCGGGCGCCAAGTCCTGATGACCTTCCGGGGCCGGCGCGAGCCGGCCCCTTGTGTTTGCGCAAGTCCCTTCGTCCCAGAATCAAGGAGCATCCGATGACCGTGACCCTTCCGATCGCCAACAACGTCTATGGCTTCGACGCCCGCGGCGTCGCCAAGCGCTTCCGCCACGCCGCCATCTTCGGCGCGCTGCAGAGCCTGCACCCGGGCGAGACCATGCGTTTCGTCAACGACCACGACCCGCTGCCGCTGCTGGGTCAGCTGCAGCAGGCCTTCGGCGAGTCGCTCGGCATCGAGTACGTGCGCCGCGACGCCGGCGAGATCGTGATCGACTTCCGGGTGCTCGCCTGACCTGAATTCCACTCCCTCCCCACCGGGCCTTCCATCATGAAGCTCACCGCCTTTACCGACTACAGCCTGCGCGTGCTGATCTACGTCGCCGCGCAGCCGAAAGAGCGCGCCACGATCGCCGCCATCGCGAGCAGCTTCGAGGTCTCGGAGAACCACCTGACGAAGGTGGCGCATTTCCTGGGCAAGGCGGGCTGGCTGGCGAACGTGCGCGGCAAGGGCGGCGGGCTCGAGCTGGCGATGCCGCCCGAGCTGATCCGCGTGGGCGAGGTGGTACGGGCGACCGAGGGCGGGGCGCTGCCGGCCGAGTGTTTCGGCGACGGCGGCGGCCACTGCTCGATCGCCGACATCTGCCGCCTGAGCGGCGTGCTGGCCGAAGCGGTGAAGGCGTTCTACGCCACGCTGGACCAGTACACCCTGGCCGACCTGGTGCACAACCGGCAGGCGCTGGCCAAGGTCATGTTCGTCGACGAAGGCACGGCCGCGCGGCCCGCCAGGAAGGCTGCATGAAGACGCTGGACGATTTCTCCGGCCAGGAAGGCCCCGAGCCGCGCGAAGCCTATCCCTACCAGGGACCGGAGGCGCTGCGCGAGCCGATCCTGCACGCACTGACCAAGGTCGTCGACCCCGAGGTGGCGATGAGCATCGTCGACGTCGGCCTGATCTACGGCGTCGACGTCGGCGAAGACAAGGTGCACGTGCGGCTGACGATGACGTCGGCCGCGTGCCCGGTCACCGACGTGATCCTCGACGAATGCGAACGCGAGCTCGACCGCGTGGTGCCGCCCGACATGCTGGTGCAGCTCGAACTGGTCTGGGATCCGCCCTGGACGATGGAGCGCATGAGCGACCGCGCCCGCCGTTTCATGGGCTGGTGATGGCCAGGCCCGGCCGAGCCCCGCGCCGCGCCGCGCCCGGCCTGGCCGTGGCGCGCCTGGTCTTTGTCGCGCTGGTGGCGATCTGCCTGCTGACCGGCGTGGCCGGCGGCCTGCTGCGGCTGGGGGTCGTCATCCCGGCCACCGCTTCGTCCGAATGGCTCGGCCGCGCCGGGCTGGCGCATGCCGCCCTCATGATCTGCGCCTTCCTGGGCACCGTGATCGCGCTGGAGCGCGCCGTCGCCGTGAAATTGCGGGCGGCGTTCGCCGCGCCCCTGGCCTCGGCCCTGGGCGGCATCTGCCTGCTGGCCGGCCAGGCCGCCGTCGCGGCATGGCTGCTGGTGGCCGCGTCGCTGGTCTTCGCCTGGGTCAACGTCGTCGTGGTGCGCCGCCAGTCGGCGCCGCACACCCAGCTGCTGCTCGCCGCCGCCGGCACCTGGCTGGCCGGCAACGTGCTGTATGCCATGGGGGAGGGCAGCGGCGCCGTGCTGCCCTGGTGGTTCGCGTTCCTGGTGATGACGATCGCGGCCGAACGCCTGGAGATGACCCGCCTGATGCGGCGCCGTCCCGCCGCCCCCTGGTTGCTGCTGGCCGTCCTCGGCGCGATGGCTGCCGGCGCCGCCTGGTCCTGGCTGTCGCCGCGCGCCGGCGGCGTGCTGTACGGCCTGTCGCTGCTGCTGCTCGCCTGGTGGCTGGTGACCTACGACATCGCGCGGCGCACCGTGTTCGCCCAGGGCCTGAGCCGCTACATGGCGGTCTGCCTGCTGGGCGGCTACGTGTGGCTCGGCGTCGCCGGCGTCGCCTGGATCGCCACGGCCCTGGGTCACCCCTGGCGCGACACGGCGCTGCACGCGCTCGGCCTGGGCTTCATCTTCAGCATGATGATGGGCCATGCGCCGGTGATCCTGCCGGCGATCGCCCGCGTGAAGCTGCAGTTCGGCTGGCCCTTCTACCTGCCGCTGGCGGCGCTGCACCTGTCGCTGGCCGTGCGCCTGGGCTGGGGCTCGCTGGAGGCGGCGCGGCGGGTCACCGGCGCGCAATGGAACGCCGCCAGCATCGCCCTGTTCGCGGCCACCATCGCCGGCGCCGTGATCGCCTGGCGCATCCGGTCGAACGCGCAGGAGGGGGCCTGATGGCCGGTCCGCTGCGAATCGACGAGCCGTCGGCGCCACCGGCGGCGCCCGGCTTCGCCCTGTGGCAACTCGGCTTTCGTCCGTTCTACCTGCTGGCCAGCGGTTTTGCCGCGCTCTCCGTCCCGTTGTGGGCGCTGCAGTTCGCCGGCTGGCTGGGGCGGCCGTACCTGCCCGCTGCGATCTGGCACGCGCACGAGATGATCTTCGGCTTCGCGCTGGCGGTGGTGGTCGGCTTCCTGTTCACGGCCGGTCGCAACTGGTCGAACCAGCCGACGCCGACCGGCGGCACGCTCGCGGCCATCGCGGCGCTGTGGCTGGCGGCGCGGGTGCTGGTCCTCACGCCGTTCGGATGGGCCGCGGCCGTCGCCAATGCGGCCTTTCCACTGGCCGCCGCGATCGTGCTGGCGATTCCGTTCTACCGGGCACGCAACCGCCGCAACTATTTCTTCGTGGCGCTGCTGGCGCTGATGTCGGCGGCGGTGCTGGCGGTCCATCTCGGGCAGCTCGGAGTGATCCGGGTTCCGGGCTCGGTCGGCATCCAGGTCGCGCTCGACGTGATCCTGTTCATCATGGCGGTGATGGGCGGCCGGGTCATCCCGATGTTCACCAGCAACGGCGTGCCGGGCGCCAACGCGCGGCGGCGGCCGCTGCTGGAGCGGGCCGCGCTCGGCTCGACCCTGCTGCTGCTGGCCGGCGACGCCCTGCAGGCGCCAGGCGCGGTGCTGGCCGTGCTCGCGGCCGCCTGCGGGCTGGCGCACCTGGCGCGCTGGTCGCTCTGGGACACCTTCAAGACCTGGCGCACGCCGCTGGTGTGGGTGCTGCATGTCGCCTACCTCTGGATTCCGGTCCACCTGCTGCTGCGGGCCGGGGCGGCGCTGGGCTGGCTGGCGCCATCGGTGGCCACCCATGCGCTCACGGTGGGCGCCGTCGGCGGACTCATCATCGGCATGACCACGCGCACGGCGCGCGGTCACACCGGCCGGCCGTTGCGTGCGGACGGTTACGAGGTGGTGTGTTACGTTCTCGTCCTGCTCGCGGCGATCGTGCGGGTGTTCCTGCCCTGGCTCGCGCCGGTGCTGACGCTGCCGGCGGTGCTCGCTTCGGCCGTGCTGTGGTCCGGCGCGTTCGGCCTCTATGCCGTGCGCTACTGGCCCGTGCTGACCCGGCCGCGGCTCGACGGTCGCCCGGGCTGACCTCAACCGTACCTCGCGGCCCGCCAGGGCCGCGGGCGAATTCGTGATCTGGCGCAAGAATGTCGCCGCTTCCCGAACCACAATTTCAGCGAAACCATGCTCGGCTTTCTTCCTCCCTTCGTGCGCGGCTCGATCGCGGTCCTGCTGCTCTCGCTGAACACGCTGTTCTGGTGCGTGCTGCTGTTCCTGGCCGCGCTGGTGAAGCTCGTGCTGCCTTTCCGGGCGGTGCGCGTGCGCATCGACCCGGTGCTCAATCGCATCGCCGGGCTCTGGATCGCCTGCAACAGCGGCTGGATGCGCCTTACCCAGCGCACGACGTGGGACGTGCAGGGCCTGGAGCAGCTGCGCTACGAAGGTTGGTACCTCGTCAATTGCAACCACCAGTCCTGGGTCGACATCTTCGTGCTGCAGCACCTGCTCAACGGCCGCGTGCCGATGCTGAAGTTCTTCCTCAAGCAGCAACTGATCTGGGTCCCGGTGATCGGGCTGGCCTGGTGGGCGCTCGACTTCCCCTTCATGAAGCGGCACGGCAAGGCGCAACTGCGCAAGCGCCCCGAGCTGCGCTCGCAGGACGCCGACGCCACGCGCCGCGCCTGCGAGAAGTTCTCGCTGGTGCCCACCAGCGTGATGAACTTCGCCGAAGGCACCCGGTTCACCGCCGACAAGCACCGCTCGCAGGCCTCGCCGTACCGGCACCTGCTCAAGCCGAAGTCGGGCGCGCTGGCGCTGGCGCTGAACGCGATGGGCGAGCGGTTCCGCTCGCTGATCGACGTCACCATCGTCTATCCCGGCGGCGCGCCCACGTTCTGGCAGTTCGCCTGCGGCCGCGCCGACCGCATCGTCGTGCGGGTGCGGGAGGTGCCGATTCCGCCCGAATTCTGCGCCGGCGACTACGCCGGCGACCCGTCGTTCCGGATGACGTTCCAGCAATGGCTGGCGGCGCTGTGGGAAGCCAAGGATCGCCAGATCGACGAGGTCCTGGGGCCGTCGGCCGGACCGGCCGCGCCGCCCGCGGCGCCCCGGGCCGCGCCGGTGGTCGGCGCCGCGGTCGCCGCCCTGGCGCTGCTGGCCGGGCTCATGGCGCCGGTCGACGCCGAGGCCGTGCAGGCGCTGCAGGCGGCCGGGCTGCGCGCCAAGCACGCGGCGCTCGGGCCGCAGTTGCGCGGCAACCAGTTCCAGGGACCGCTGTACCTCGATTCGGAGGAGACCTCGCGCAGCAGCCAGGGCGACGTGTACGCCGTGGTCGACCACCCGTTCGCGCGGGTGAGCGGCGCCCTCACGGATCCCGGCAACTGGTGCGACATCCTGATCCTGCACCTGAACATCAAGTACTGCCGCGGCACGCCGGGAGCCACCCCGCGGCTGGAGGTGCGGATCGGCCGCAAGTTCGACCAGCCGGTCGCCTCCGCGACGCTGCTCACGTTCGCCTGGCGCGCGCAGGCGGTGACGCCGGAGTACCTCGACGTCGAGCTCGATGCGCCGACGGGCCCCTTCGGCACCAAGGACTACAAGATCCTGGTGGAAGCCGTGGGCATCGACGGCGGCCGCAGCTTCATCCACATGGGCTACGCGTTCGGCTACGGGGCGCTGGGGCAGATGGCGATGGCGTCGTACCTGAGGACGATCGGGCGCGACAAGGTGGGCTTTACCACCGTGGAAGGCGCGGGGCCGGGCGAGCCGCCGCGGTACGTCGGCGGCATGCGCGGGCTGGCCGAGCGCAACACCATGCGCTACTACCTGGCCATCGATGCCTACCTGGATGCGCTGGCCGCCCCGCCGGCGCAGCAGCTGGAGCGACGGCTGGAGGCCTGGTTCGCCGCCACCGAGAAGTATCCGCGGCAGCTGCACGAGATCGATCGCGCCACCTACCTGGCCATGAAGCGGCGCGAGGTCCAGCGCCAGCTGACCGGCAGCGCCGAGTAGAAGGGCCGCCCCGCGGTTGGGCGCCCCGGTTGCGTTCTTGACGCATGTCAACGGATTTCCCGCGGTGCGCACTACAACTGTCGATAGGTGGACGGTGTCCGCTGAGTTTTCTTCACTCCATGGGGGTTTTGGTATGAACAGGATCTTCCTCGCAGTCACTCTGGCCGCCGCGCAGCTCTTCGCGGTGAGCGCCTTTGCCCAGTCCAAGGGCGAGGCGGACCCGGCGCAGTCCAAGGCCATTCCGTCGAAGCCGGCGACGGCCGAGGAAAAGGCGGCCGCCAAGTCCGCTCGCAAGACCGAATCCATGAAGCAAGCCAAGACCGAAAAGGCCCAGGACCAGGAACACAAGACCCTGGGCAAGGCCAAGGTTGCCACCAAGGCCGAGCGCAAGGAGGCCGCCAAGACCCGCCGGGCCAGCGCGGCGGCTTCGCTGAAGAAGGGCGAGATCAGCTCCGGCGAAAAGTAAGCCGCGCGCTGTCGCAACGAAGGCGGGCCGCGGGCCCGCCTTTTTCATGGGCGCAGCGCCGCCGGTCCGGCCTGGAGGCGGGTGCGTCCCGCCTGTGACACAATGCGGCCCCTTGGGGGCGCCGCGCGGCGGCTCGTGTTTCGCCAGCATTGCCGGGAGAGTTGCAGCTTGCAGCCAATGGTTCTGGATCCGATCCGCACAGCGTTCTGGGAGGCCTTCCGGCATCTCTTTCCTGCGCACGCCAAGGTGGTGCAGACCGCGTCCGGCTCGATGATCATCAGCTGGAGCATCCGGGGCGATCCCGAGGCCAGGTTTCCGTATGCCACGCCCATCACCGTCCGCTTCGAAGAGGAGCTGACCCGCGCGATGGAGCACAGCGACGCGGAGCAGCGCCAGAAGCTGGCGCAGCGCCAGGAGCCGGTGCTGCGCGCCGGCATGGTCGGCTACGACCCGTTCGCGGCGGTGCCCAAGGCACGCGTGATCGTGCTCGGCTGATCAGGGCTGGCCGTCCGCCCGCGTCCGGTGCCGCCGCAGCGCCCGGGCGAAGCCCCAGCCCGATGCCGGCAGCGCCAGCGCGGGCCCCAGCAGCAGGGGGATGGAGCCCAGGTGGTCGAACGTGGCGCCGGCCAGGGTGACGCCGATCGCCTGCCCCACGAACAGGCAGAACGCGAACATCGCCACCGAGGTGCCGCGCAGCGCCGGCGCCATCTGCGTCGCGTGCGTCTGCAGGGTGTTGTGATAGAGGTAGGTGCCGAAGCCCACCAGCAGCGCGATCGGGCCGGCCAGCGCCGCGACGGGCGCGAGCAGCCAGGCCAGGTAACCGGCGCCCATCAGCACGCCGCCCCAGAGCACCATGCGGCTTTCGCCGAGGCGGCGCACGATCCGCGGCGCCGCGATGGCATAGGCCAGGCCGCCGACGGCGTAGAGCGCGATCAGCGCGGACGCCGCCGACAGCGACAGGCCGTAGCGCTGGTGCAGGTAGGCCGGCAGGTAGGCCAGCGGCCCGAGCAGGAACACGCCTTCGGTCATGACGGTGGCCAGCACGACGCGGGCCCACGGCTCGCGCCACACCGCGCGCAATTGCGACGCGAAGGCGATGCGCGCGCCGGGCGGCGGGGGCGCCGGTTCGCCGCGCAGGCGCAGCAGCATCAGCACGGCGATCACCGCATACCCGGCGGTGAGGGTGAGAAAGGCGCCGCGCCAGCCGAGCGCCGAATCGGCGAACAGGCCGCCGGCGAGCTGGCCGGCCATCATGCCGCCGAGCGTGCCGGTGAGCAGCTGGGCCAGCGTCGCCTGCCGCCGCTCGTACGGCACGGCATCGCCGATCCACGCCAGCGACAGCGGGATCACGCCGGCGGCGGCCATGCCCCAGGCCACGCGCATCCCCACCAGGGCGTCGAAGTTCGGCGCCAGCGCGCAGGCGAGCGAGCCCGCGATGCAGCCGAACAGCGCGATGCACACCATCCGGGCCTTGCCGTAGCGGTCGCCCAGCGGCCCGAACAGCAGCTGCATCAGGCCGTAGGCGAGCGCGAAGCTGATGATCACGCGGCCGGCCGTGCCCGGCGTGCGCGAGAAATCCTGCGCCAGCCGCGGCAGCAGCGAGTCGCAGATGCGCAGCGCCGCGCCGCTGAAGAACGCGGCGCCGGCCAGCACGAGGATGGTGGCGCTGTGGCGGCGCTGGGCCGCGGCTGTCGCGCTCACGCGCGGGCGCCGCGCCGCGCGCGGGCCGGGAAGAGGGCAAACTGCATCGGGCGCATTGTCCATCAGCCGCCGTCATGCGGCCCGGCCCGGCGGGGCGAAGCCGGAGCCGCAACGGGGCGCGTCGCGTGCTACGCTGGCCGCATGCGACGGCGCGCGGTGCTCGTGAACCTGCTGCCGGGATGCCTCCCGGCGGCGGTCTTCGCCCAGCCGCCGGGCCCCCAACCGCTGACGCGGGCTATCCCCTCGTCGGGCGACCTGCTGCCGCTGGTCGGGCTGGGCAGCTGGATCACGTTCAACGTCGGCAACGATCCGCCGGCGCGCGCCGCCTGCGCCGAGGTCATGCGCCACTTCCTGGCGGCCGGCGGCCGCCTGATCGACTCATCCCCGATGTACGGGTCGTCGCAAGGCGTGATCGGCGAAGGGCTGCAGCGCCTGGGCGCCACGGCGCGGGTGTTCGCCGCCGACAAGGTCTGGACCGCCGCCGACGGCGCGGCGCAGATCGAGGCCTCGCGCGGCCTGTGGCGGGTGCCGCGGTTCGACCTGCTGCAGGTGCACAACCTGCTGGCATGGGAGCAGCAGTTGCCGCTGTTGCAGCGCCTGAAGGCGGCCGGGCAGGTGCGGTACGTCGGCATCACCACCTCGGAGGGCCGGCGCCACCGCGAGCTGGAGCGGATCATGCGCACCCAGCGGATCGACTTCGTGCAGTTGACCTACAACCTGCTCGATCGCGAGGCCGAGCAGCGCCTGTTGCCGCTGGCGCGCGAGGCCGGCATCGCCGTGCTGGTGAACCGGCCGTTCCGCGAAGGCGCGCTGCTGCGCCAGCTGCAGCGGCATGCGCTGCCGGCCTGGGCCCGCGACATCGGCTGCGCGAGCTGGGCCCAGGTCGCCCTGAAGTTCATCGTGTCCCATCCGGCGGTGACCTGCGCGATCCCGGCAACCACCCGGATCGACCATGTGCGCGAGAACATGGGCGCCGCATCCGCCCCGCTGCCCGACGAGGCGTTCCGGCGGCGGATGGCCGCCGATGTCGAGAGGCTCTGAACATGTCCGAGTGGTGGACCTACCGGCTCGGCGACTTCCTGATGTTCTCGCCGCGCACCTACTGGCGGCTGGTGGAGCTCTATAACCGCCAGCTGTGGCCGGCGCAGCTCGCGGCCGCGCTCGCCGGTGTTGCGTTGCTCTGGCTGGTCCTGGCGCGCCGCGCGGCGGCCGCGTGGCTGGTGCCCGCGGCACTGGCGCTCGCGTGGCTGTGGGTCGGGTGGGCATTCCACTGGCAGCGCTATGCGACGATCAACTGGGGGGCGCACGGGCTGGCCGTCGCCTGGGCCGCAGAGGCTGCACTGCTGGGGCTCGCCGCGTGGCGCCAGGCGGCTGCCACGGTGCCACCATCGCAGCGGACGACTCGTCCCGCGGCCCTGCTGCTGGCGTTGGCGGCCGTGGTGGTCTATCCGTTCCTGCGGGTCGTCGCAGGCGCACCGTTGGCCCAGGCCGAAGTGTTCGGCTTGATGCCAGAGCCCACCGCGCTCGCGACGCTCGGGCTGCTGGCGGCGTTGCGGCCGCGCCGCTGGCCGTGGCTGATCGTCCTGCCGATCGCATCCTTGCTGGTCGGCGCCGCCACGGCGTGGGTGCTTGCCGCTGCCTGAGCCAGGACCCTTCCCGACGCGTCGATGCGGCCCCACAGCGGGTGCGGACCCGTTCCTACAGCCGGGCAACCCGGCCCCGCCCAGAATTCGCTTCACCGTGATGCGGGGTCTTGCCTTTCGCGGCCGCGCATCGGATCCAACACCATCTGGGAGCACACCATGTTCAAACCCGTTCTTGCCGCCACCCTGGTTGCCGTCGGCGCCCTGGGCCTCACCGCCTGCGACGTGAAGAAGACGCAGGAAGGCAACGTCACGGTGCCGAAGTACGAAGTGGAGAAGAAGCAGGCCGGCGACGTGACCCTGCCCAAGTACGACGTGACCACGCCCGACGTGAAGGTGGGCAGCGCCGAGAAGACGATCACCGTGCCGAAGGTGACCACCGAAGAGAAGAAGGTGGAAGTCCCGACCGTGGACGTGACCACCCCGGCCGAGAAGGAAAAGGGCAAGAAGTAAGGCTGGCAGTCGCGGCGGGCCACTGGTACAGTGACCGCCGCATGAACGGCTACCAGGTCACCTTCTTCACCCAGCAGAGCGAGCGTCACCGCGGCAAGCCCGTGGGCGACTGGCTGGTCCACCTCGCGCGCGAGATGGGGCTGCGCGGCGCGACGCTGCTGCCCGCCGACGAAGGCTTCGGCCACGCGGGGCGCATCCACGCCGCGCATTTCTTCGAGCTCGCCGAGCAGCCGATGCAGGTGGTGATGGCGCTGACGCAGGAGGAGACGCAGCGCCTGTTCGCGCGGCTGGAGGCCGAGGGCGTGCGCCTGTTCTACGTGAAGGCGGCGGTGGAGTTCGGCACGCTGGGGGCGGCCGCCCAATGACCGGCGGCACGCGGCGATCCCCCGCGGCGCCCGCCGGCGACAGAATCAAGACGCGACGGAGGAATGCGATGGAAGCGTACGGCTTCGCGGCGGTGGCCGCGGGCGCGGTGCTGGGCGCCTGGCTGCGCTGGTGGCTGGCGTTGCGGTTCAATCCCGTGTTTCCGACGCTGCCGCTCGGCACGCTGGCCGCCAACCTGCTCGGCGGGGTGCTGGTGGGCATCGCCATCGCCTTCTTCCATCGCCATCCCAGCCTGCCGCCGGAAGCGCGGCTGCTCGTCGTCACCGGCTTCCTGGGCGCGCTGACGACCTTCTCCACGTTCTCGGCGGAAGTGGTCGCGATGATCGAGCGCGCCGACTATGCCTTGGCCGCCGTGACGGCGGGCGTGCATCTGTTCGGGTCGCTGCTGCTCACGGGCCTGGGCATGGCGGCCGTGGCCGCCTTCATGCGCTCGCCCGGCTGAGATCCGCGCCGCGTGCGCTTGTCAAGCGTAGTCGACCCGCGCGCCGCGGTTTTCCATGTCAAGCTTTTCGAGGCCGGCGCGTCGCCGACAGCGGCCGCGCCGCCAGGGGATATCCACCGCTTCTGTGGATAACCCTGTTGGCTGTCCTGGGATGCTTGTGCTGGCCCCAGCACTGGCGCGGCCCGCAACGCATTGACCCCGAAAGCAGCACGGCGGGCGCAGCAGTTGTGGCATCGCAACGGATCCACGCCGCGAGCCCACGACGACGCACCGCCGCGTGGGTCCCGGGGTCAGCGGGTCGCGCCGCCTGCGGCGCCACCACCGGCCGCGCCGCCGCTGGTGCCGGCGCCGGTACTGCCCGCGCCGCCGCCCGTGGCGCCCGTGCTGCTGCTGCCGGTGCTGCTGGAAGGGCTGGTGGCGCCCTTGGTGCCGGACTCGGTGGTCGTGCCGGGACCGGAGGTCGTGCCGGTTCCTGATGCTCCCATGCTGCTGCTGCTGGTGTCACCGGAAGTGCGGGTGGTCGATTGGCAGCCGGCGGCGAGCGCCGCCGCCAGGGCCAGGCTCAGCAGCGCGGCGGGACGGATCTTGGTCTGAAAGGCCATGTGGTATTCCTCGTTGCAACGCGAAAATGCGCCAGCTGGCGGGGCAAGCCGCGTTCCCGCGCCCGCTGCAGGGCTGCGCCGCGGCGCAGGTCACTGCTGCAGCCAGCGGATCGCGTCGGTCATCGAGGTGAACACCCGCAACTGCATTCCTTGCCGCAAGGCCACCTTCTCGCTGGTGCGGGTGATCTTGTCGGGCGGCACCACCGTGGCCATTCTTTCCAGGTGCTGGAGGTGGCGTGCCACTGCTTCGCCGATCCGGAAGTGGTCGGTGAACTTGAGGGTGACCGGGATGTCGAGCTGGTCCACGAGCATGCGGCGATCGCCCAGCCGGCGCGACTCCTCCGCGACGCCGGCGATCAGCTCGACGAAG
The DNA here is from genome assembly GCF_035554825.1 of Ramlibacter sp. Lineage (GTDB taxonomy): Bacteria > Pseudomonadota > Gammaproteobacteria > Burkholderiales > Burkholderiaceae_C > Ramlibacter. The sequence continues at coordinate 14,150 of NZ_DATMHS010000108.1, forward strand.
TCCTCGATCGTGGCGGGGCCGCTGAGCTTGACGGACGTGAACTCAGGCAGGCGATGGATGCTGACTTCGAGCGAGGACACTCTGCGGACATGCGACATTGGGGCGGCATCTTACCGACATGGCGCGGGCGCCACGGCAGCCGATCTCCTAAGCCGTCGAAGCCGTCGTGCGGCTGAACTGCACCAGGTACTCGACCAGCGCGTCCATGTCGAACGACTTGTCGAACACCGCGTCGGCACCGGCTGCGCGCGCATAGTGCCGCACCGGGTCGCGCGTGTAGTTGCTCAGGACCACCGCCTTCTGGTCGGCGCGCCGGCCACGGCAGCGGCGCAGCACGTTGAAGCCGTGGCCCTTGGCCAGAAACAGGTCGACCAGCGCCACGTCCCAGCCGTCCGGGTGCGCCGTGAGCCATTCGCTGGCCTGGGGCTCGGTGCCGGCGACCTTGACCACCTCGGCGCCTGGGATGGCCTGCAGGGTGCGGGTCACCTGTTCGCAGACCACGGGGTTATCTTCAACCAGAACAACTCTCATACAGCTCGATCTATTTTTGTTGGTCGCTTGGGCCCGCAGCGCGCGCCACGGCCGCGCCGCCGGGTTCGCGCCGCCTGCGACGCGCCGGGGGCGTGGGCCCCCGGGGTCAGGCGCCGCCCGCGCCGAACTCGCCCTGCAGCTGCCCGGCCCGCATCTCCTCGAAGCGGGCCGCATCCTGCACCGGCGACAGCGCGTTGTGCACCTTGTGCACGCCGGGCAGGTGCGTCAGCTGCGACAGCAGGCGATCCAGCTCGCTGGCGAGCACCAGGCCCGAGACGCGCACGAGGCCGCCGTCGACGCTGACCTTGATCGCGTCGGGGTGGCTCACCAGCTTGCCGATCTGCGCCTGGACCTGGTCGCCCAGCCGCGATTCGCTGACGAACAGGCCGCCGGCGTGGCGCCGGGAGACGGCGGAGTCGAGCCAGTACATGGCCGCGGCGCCCGCGGCAAAGGAGGTCAGGATGTTCAACATCGGGTGCATGGGTCAGGCCGCCTTCTTGCGCGGCTTCGGTTTGACGCTGGTGCTGGCGCGAGCGCCCGTCTTGCCGGCGGCCGCGCGCTTGCGCGGCGCCTCGTGTTCTTCGTCGTTGGCCGCCGTGCGGCGCGCCGGCGCGCCGCGGGCGGCGGACTTGGGCGCTGCTTCGCCGGCAGCGGCCGCGCCGCCACGCAGGCTGCGCCGCAGCAGCTCGGTGAGGTCGATGATGTCGGCGCTGGGCTGGACTTCCTCGCCCGGCAGGGGCTGGGTGATGTGGGCGCCTTCGCCGGCCTTCACCTTGGCCTCGACCAGCCGCTCGAGCTTCTCGCGGAATTCGTCGTGGAAGGCGTCGGGCTTCCACTCGTCCTGCAATTCGTTGACGAGCTGCTCGGCCATCTTCAGTTCGCGCTCGGTGATGCTGGTTTCCTTCGGGTCGGGCAACGGCAGGCCGGCGGTGTCGCGCACCTCGTCGGCCCAGCGCAGCAGCTCCAGCACCAGCCCCGCCTCGGCGGGCACCAGCGCGGCCAGGTACTGGCGAGTGGAAATGACCACGCGTGCGAGGCCCACCTTGCCGGTGCGCCGCAGCGTCTCCAGCAGCAGCACGTAGGGCTTCTGGCCCTTGGCCGCCGGGGCGACGTAGTAGGGCTTGTTCAGGTAGGTCGGCGGGATGCGGGAACCGTCGACGAAGGCCTCGATCTCGATGGTCTGGGTCGACTTCGGCAGCGCGGCCTTGATCTCGTCCGGCGACAGCACCACGAACTGGTCCTTCTCGTACTCGAAGCCCTTGACGATCTCCTCCTTCTGCATCGACTCGCCGGTGGTCTTGTTCACCTGCTGG
>NZ_DATMHS010000109.1:0-44464 GCF_035554825.1 Ramlibacter sp.
ACAGTGAAACTCTCGCAACTGGTTCTGGGCGTGTCCCTCGCCTTCGGCTTGGTCGCCGGCGCAGCCGCGCAGACCGTCATGAAGATCAGCATTTCGACGTCGCAGAACTCTCACCAGGGCGTGGCGATCGACACCTTCGCCAAGGAAGTCGAGAAGCGCACCAACGGCCGCTACAAGGTCCAGACCTTCTACAACGGCGCCCTCGGCGGCGAGCGCGAGTCGATGGAGGCCGTGCAGCTGGGCACGCAGGAACTCACGCTGACCTCCACCGGCCCGGTGCCCAACTTCGTGCCGGAAACGAAGATCCTCGACGTGCCCTTCCTGTTCCGCGACAAGGCGCATGCGCGCGCGGTGCTCGACGGCCCGATCGGCCAGGACCTGCTCAAGAAGTTCGAGGCCAAGGGCTTCAAGGCGCTGGTGTGGGCCGAGAACGGCTTCCGCCACATGACGAACAGCAAGCGCGACGTCAAGGCGCCCGAGGACCTCAAGGGCCTGAAGATGCGCACCATGGAGAACCCGGTGCACATCGCCGCCTACAAGGGCTTCGGCATCATCACCACGCCGATGGCGTTCCCGGAAGTGTTCACCGCGCTGCAGCAGGGCACCGTGGACGGCCAGGAGAACCCGCTGTCGGTGATCATCTCCGCCAAGTTCGACCAGGTGCAGAAGCACCTGTCGCTGACCGGCCACGTCTATTCCCCGTGCGTGATCGTGATGAACAAGGCGGCGTTCGACAAGCTGGCGCCGGCGGACAAGCAGGCGTTCCTGGACGCCGCCAAGGAAGCCGCCAAGGCCAACCGGGCGCGCGTCGACGAGGACGACACCAAGGGCGTCGCCGACCTGCGCGCCAAGGGCATGACCGTGATCGACAACATCGACAAGGCCAAGTTCGTGCAGGCGCTGGCGCCGGTGAACGCCGAGTTCGAGAAGCAGTTCGGCAAGGCCAACCTCGAGAAGATCCGCAACTACAAGTGACGCCGGCCCGCCGGTGACGCGAGACGCCCGCAAGTCGACGACTTCCGGGCGTTTTTCCTTCCCTCCCCGCGGGAGGACACGACCAGATGAAAACAGCCTTTCTCGCCTTCGAACGCCGCACCACCGGCTTCGCCATGATCGTTGCCTGCCTGATGATGGCGATCGCCGCCGGGCTCGGCATCTTCCAGATCATCACCCGCTTCGTCCTGGAGCAACCGGCCGAGTGGTCGGAGATCCTGATCCGCTTCAGCCTGATCTGGATGGTGTTCATGGGCATCCCAGCCGCGTTCCGGCAAGGCGCGATGGTCAGCGTCGACGTGCTCTACCGGTGGAGCCCGCCGAAGGTCAAGCGGGCGCTGGACTGGGTGGTGTGCGTTGCCGCACTGGTCCTGATCGCGATCATCATCTGGTGGGGCTGGGACTACGCCCGGCGCGGCAGCGTGCAGACCATGGCGGGACTGGAGGAGGTCTCCATGTTCTGGGCCTACCTGGCGCTGCCGGTCGGCGGCGTCTTCTGCGTCATCGGCATCCTGGGCAACCTGCTGGACCCGGTCCGCATGGAACTGGAGACCGCGCAATGAGCGCCGCCGGACCACTCCAAGGCGCAAGCGCCCCCTGGGGGGCAGCGAGCACACGCAGTGTCGGGCGTGGGCCGGACGCAATCAGCGCCGCCGGACCGTTCCAATCCGCAAGGGCTCCCGGCGGAGCCGCGCCTGCCCGCAGCGACGAGCTTGGGGGGATGGCATGACCACCGCGATGATCAGCACCATGGTGCTGTGCTTTGCACTCACCGTCTCCGTGGCGGTGTCGATCGGCCTGTCGGCCATGCTCGGCATCCAGGTGACCGGGGCGCCGATGCTCATCTCCGTCAAGGAGATGTTCAACTCGATCAACAAGTTTCCGCTGGCCGCCATCCCGTTCTTCATCCTGGCCGGCAACCTGATGGAAACCGGCGGCATCTCGCGCCGGCTGGTGGAGTTCGCCAAGAGCATCGTCGGCGGCATCCAGGGCGGCCTGCCCATGACCTGCGTGCTGACCTGCATGATCTTCGCCGCGGTCTCGGGCTCGTCGGTCGCGACCACCTTCGCCATCGGCGCGATCCTGATCCCCGCGCTGATCAAGCACGGCTACCCCGTCACCTACGCCGCCGCGCTGCAGGCCACCAGCGCCGAGCTGGGCGTCATCATCCCGCCGTCGATTCCGATGATCCTGTACGGCGTCAGCGCCGAGGTCTCGATCGGCGAGCTGTTCATCGCCGGCTTCGGCCCGGGCATCCTGATCGGCGGCGCGCTGATGCTGTTCGTCTGGATCTACTGCAAGTGGAAGGGCTGGGGCAAGAACGACGGCGACGGCCGGCTGCCCTTCGGCCGGGCCCTGGTGCAGGCCGGCTGGGCGCTGATGATGCCGGTGATCATCCTGGGCGGCATCTACGGAGGCGTGTTCACGCCGACCGAGGCGTCGGCCGTGGCCGTGCTCTACGCGCTGGTCGTGGGCATGTTCATCTACCGCGAGATCCGGCTGCCGAACCTGTACGCCATCCTGCGCAAGTCGGTGATCTCGTCGGCCGTGATCATGTTCATCATCGCCAACGCCGGCCTGTTCGCGTTCCTGATCACGCGCGCGGGCGTGCCCGAAGCGATCGGGCTGTGGCTGCAGGAGGTGCTCAAGTCGCCGGCCTACTTCCTGCTCGGCGTCAACGCCGCGCTGTTCATCATCGGCATGTTCATCGAGACCAGCGCCTCGATCATCGTGCTGGCGCCGATCCTGGCGCCGGTGGCGCAGCACTTCGGCATCGACCCGGTGCACTTCGGCCTGATCATGGTGGTGAACCTGGCGCTGGGCATGATCACGCCGCCGTTCGGCGTCAACCTGTTCGCCGCCTGCACCGTGGCGCGGATCTCGCTGGACCGCATGATCAAGCAGTTGATCCCGTTCGTGCTGGTGGTGCTGGCCTGCCTGCTGGTGATCACCTACGTGCCGTCGCTGTCGCTGTCGCTGCGCGACCTCGTGTACGCGAAGTGAGGCGCCGGCCGCAGGCTACAATCCGCCGCGTCAGGAGAGAGTTCCCGCGCGGAACCGCCGAAGGCGCAGGGCCCACCCGAACGCTCAGGCAAAAGGACTGACACAGCGCCCCGTCCGGGGCGCTTCCTTGCTGGAGAGAGGCGGCCCGCCAGGACCGCCCACCGAAGGAGCAAACCCCGTAACGGGGTGAATCTCTCAGGTAAAGCGGACAGCAGGGGCCCGCCCATGGTGTGTACCATGGCTGTCGTCCGCCCCTGGAGAGCCGCGTGCCAGAACAACAGAATCTCCTCGCGACGCCGCTGAACGCGTTGCACCTCGAACTGGGAGCCCGGATGGTTCCCTTCGCCGGCTATTCGATGCCGGTGCAGTATCCGAGCGGCCTGATCGCCGAGCACCGCCATACGCGGGAGGCCGCCGGCCTGTTCGACGTGTCGCACATGGGCCAGCTGCGGCTGGTCGGGCCCGGCGCCGCCGCAGCGTTCGAGAGCCTGATGCCGGTGGACGTGATCGACCTGCCGGTCGGCAAGCAGCGCTACGGCCTGCTGCTCACCGACGAGGGCACGATCATCGACGACCTCATGTTCGTCAACCGCGGCGACGACATCTTCGTGATCGTCAACGGCGCCTGCAAGGCGGCAGACATCGCCCACATCCAGGCGCGCATCGGATCGCGCTGCCAGGTCGTCCCGATGCCGGAGCGCGCGCTGCTGGCGCTGCAGGGACCCAAGGCCGTCGACGCGCTGCAGCGGCTGCTGCCCGGCGTCGGGCAGCTGGTGTTCATGACCGGCCAGCGCGTGGCCTGGCAAGGCGGCGAACTGTTCGTCACCCGCAGCGGCTACACCGGCGAGGACGGCTTCGAGATCTCGGTGCACGAGGCGCAGGCCGAGGCGCTCGCCCGCGCGCTGCTGGCGCAGCCCGAAGTCAAGCCGATCGGGCTGGGCGCGCGCAATTCGCTGCGCCTGGAGGCCGGCCTGTGCCTGTACGGCAACGACATCGACACCACCACCACGCCGGTCGAGGCCGCGCTCACCTGGGCGATCCAGAAGGTGCGGCGCACCGGCGGCGCCCGCGCCGGCGGCTTCCCGGGCGCCGACAAGGTGCTCGGCCAGCTCGACGGCAGCGTGCCGCTGGCGCGCAAGCGCGTCGGACTGGTGGCGCTGGAGCGGGTGCCGGTGCGCGAGCACACCGAATTGCGCGACGCGGGCGGCCGGCCGGTAGGCGAGGTCACCAGCGGGCTGCTGGGACCCACCATCGACAAGCCGGTCGCGATGGCGTACGTCGCCGCCGCCGCGGCGGCGCCGGGCACGCGCGTCGATGCCATCGTGCGCGGCAAGCCGGTACCCATGGAAATCACCAGCATGCCGTTCGTGCCGAACCGCTACTACCGCGGCTGACGGCCAGGCAACTTCCCCCTTCATCGAACACACCAGGAGCAGCACCATGACCGTCAAGTACACCCAGGAGCACGAGTGGATCCAGCTCGAGGACCACGAGGCCGCCGTCGTCGGCATCACGCTGCACGCGCAGGATGCGCTCGGCGACGTGGTCTTCGTGGACCTGCCCGAGGTCGGCCGCAGCTATGCCAAGGGTGAGGTGGCCGGCGTGGTCGAATCGGTGAAGGCCGCCGCCGACGTCTACATGCCGATCGCCGGCGAGGTCACCGAAGTCAACGAGGCACTGCGCTCGGACCCGGGCCTGGCCAACCGCGACCCGATGGGCAATGGCTGGTTCTTCAAGATCCTGATCAAGGACATGGCCGAGTTCGACGAGCTGATGGACGGCCCGGCCTACGAGCAGTTTTCCAAGAACGCCTGACGTTCCCTCTTCCACGCGGGGCGTGCCCGCGGCTTCGGGTCCCGGTCACAGCTCCGGCCCGCCGCCGGCAGCGCACCCCGCCGACCGTCCCTGGAGCCCTCATGTTGATGCAATCCGCCCGCCCGCTCGGCGAGCTCGAAAACCCCGAAGAATTCATCGCCCGCCACATCGGCATCGGCGCCGCCGACGAGCAGCACATGTTGTCGGCCATCGGCGAAAGCTCCAGGCACGCGCTGATCGAAAGCATCGTCCCGCGCTCGATCGCGCGGCGCGACGCGATGAAGCTGCCGCCGGCCGTCACCGAGGCGGCGGCGCTGGCGGAACTCAGGGCGATCGCCGGCCGCAACCAGGTGTTCAAGAGCTTCATCGGCCAGGGCTACCACGGCACGTACATCCCGGCGGTGATCCTGCGCAACGTCCTGGAGAACCCGGCCTGGTACACCGCGTACACGCCGTACCAGGCCGAGATCAGCCAGGGCCGGATGGAGGCGCTGGTGAATTTCCAGACCATGGTCTGTGACCTCACCGGCATGCCGATCGCCAACGCGTCGATGCTGGACGAGGCCACCGCGGCCGCCGAGGCGATGACGCTGGCCAAGCGCAGCGTCAAGAGCCGGTCCAACACCTTCATCGTCGCCGGCGACTGCCATCCGCAGACGATCGAGGTGGTCCAGACGCGCGCCAGGCCGCTGGGCATCGAGGTGCTGGTCGGCGCCGTGCCGGAGCTGATGCAGCAGCACGATTATTTCGGCGTGCTGGCGCAGTACCCGGCCACCAACGGCGCCATCCACGACCTGCGGCCGCACGTGGCGCAGGCGCACGCCAAGGGCGCGGCGTTCTGCGTGGCGGCCGACCTGCTGGCGCTGGCGCTGCTGGCGCCGCCGGGCGAGTGGGATGCCGACATCGTGCTGGGCTCGACGCAGCGCCTGGGCATGCCGATGGGCGCCGGCGGCCCGCACGCCGCCTACCTCGCCTGCCGCGACGAGTACAAGCGCTCGCTGCCGGGACGGCTGGTCGGCGTCAGCATCGACACGCACGGCAATCCGGCCTACCGGCTCGCCCTGCAGACGCGCGAGCAGCACATCCGGCGCGAGAAGGCCACCTCCAACATCTGCACCGCGCAGGTGCTGCCGGCCGTGATCGCCAGCATGTACGCCGTGTACCACGGGCCCGAAGGGCTCAAGCGCATCGCCGGCCGCGTCGCTGCCTACACCGCGATCCTGGCCAAGGGATTGCAGGAGATGGGCTACCAGCTCACGTCCGCGACCGCCTTCGACACGGTCACGGTGCACACCGGCGACGCCACCGACCTGATCGCCGGCCGGGCCCATGCCGCCCGCTGCAACCTGCGCCGCGCCGGCACCGCCGCCCTGGGCATCAGCCTGGACGAGACGACCACCCGCGAGGACCTGGCCCTGCTCTGGTCGTTCTTCGCCAAGCCGGGCCAGGCGGCGCCGCAGCTGGCCGCGTTCGAGAAGGGCATCGAGCCGCTGATTCCGGCGGACCTGCGCCGCGGCAGCCAGTTCCTGCAGCATCCGGTGTTCAACACCCATCATTCCGAGACCGCGATGCTGCGCTACCTGCGCGCGCTGTCGGACAAGGACCTGGCGCTCGATCGCAGCATGATCCCGCTGGGCAGCTGCACGATGAAGCTGAACGCCACCAGCGAGATGATCCCGATCACCTGGCCCGAGTTCGCGCATGTGCACCCGTTCGCGCCGCGCGACCAGCTGCAGGGCTACGCGGAGCTCGACGAGCAGCTGCGCGCCTGGCTGTGCGAGGCCACCGGCTATGCCGGCATCAGCCTGCAGCCCAATGCCGGTTCGCAAGGCGAGTACGCCGGCCTGCTGGCGATCCGGGGCTGGCACGAGAGCCGCGGCGAAGCCCATCGCAACGTCTGCCTGATCCCCTCCTCCGCCCACGGCACCAACCCCGCCAGCGCGCAGATGGCCGGCATGCAGGTGGTGGTCACCGCCTGCGACGCCAACGGCAACGTCGACCTGGACGACCTGCGCGCCAAGTGCGAGCAGCACCAGGACCGGCTGGCCGCGGTGATGATCACCTATCCCAGCACGCACGGCGTGTTCGAGATGCAGGTGCGCGAGCTGTGCGAGATCGTGCACCGCCACGGCGGGCGGGTGTATGTCGACGGCGCCAACATGAACGCGCTGGTCGGCGTCGCGGCGCCGGGCGAGTTCGGCGGCGACGTGAGCCACCTGAACCTGCACAAGACCTTCTGCATCCCGCACGGCGGCGGCGGCCCCGGCGTCGGGCCGGTCTGCGTCGTCGCCGACCTGGTGCCGTTCCTGCCGGGCCACCATGCGGCGGCCGTGGGCGGCGCCTACGTGAGCTCGGCCGGCACGGCGGCCACGCCGCCGGCGCGCCGCGCGGGCGACAAGCCCAGCGGCCTGGGCGCCGTCTCCGCGGCGCCGCTGGGCAATGCCGCGGTGCTCCCGATCAGCTGGATGTATTGCCGCATGATGGGCGCCGACGGCCTGCGCCGGGCCACCGAGGTCGCCATCCTCAACGCCAACTACATCAGCGCCCGGCTGCGCGACCACTATCCGACGCTCTACGCGAGCGAGAACGGCCACGTGGCGCACGAGTGCATCCTGGACCTGCGCCCGATCAAGGAGTCCAGCGGCGTCACGGCCGAGGACGTGGCCAAGCGGCTGATCGACTACGGCTTCCATGCGCCGACCCTGAGCTTCCCGGTCGCCGGCACGCTGATGGTCGAGCCGACGGAGAGCGAGACCCGCGAGGAGCTCGATCGCTTCATCGCCGCCATGATCGCCATCCGCGAGGAGATCCGGCGCGTGGAGCGCGGCGAGTGGCCGCAGGACGACAACCCGCTCAAGCACGCGCCGCACACCGCCGCCGCGCTGCTGCAGCCGCAGTGGCAGCACGCCTATCCGCGCGACGTCGGCGCTGCCGTGCTGGACGAGCGCCGCCATGCCAAGTACTGGCCGCCGGTCGGCCGCGTCGACAACGTCTACGGCGACCGCAACCTGTTCTGCAGTTGCCTGCCGATGTCGGCCTACGAGTGACGGGCCGCCGATCGACGCGCTGATTCTCACCGTCGCCGGCGTCGCCGCCCTGGCCGGCTTCGTGCAGGGCCTGTCGGGCTTCGGCTTCGGCCTGACGGCGATGTCGCTCTGGGCCTGGACGCTGGAGCCGCGGCTGGCGGCGCCGCTGGCGGTGTTCGGCGCCCTCACCGGCCAGGTCATCGCCGCCGTCACGGTCCGCCGCGGCTTCGACTGGAAACGGCTGCTGCCCTTCATCGCCGGCGGCCTGGCCGGCGTGCCGCTCGGCGTGCTCCTGCTGCCGCAGCTGGACATTCCCCTGTTCAAGGCGCTGCTCGGCCTGATGCTGGTGGTGACCTGCCCCTTGATGCTGCTGGCGCCGCGGCTGCCCCGCGTGCGCGGCACGCGCACCGGCGACGCCCTGGCCGGCCTGGCCGGCGGCGCGATGGGCGGCCTGGGCGGCTTCACCGGGGTGGTGCCGACCCTGTGGTGCACCCTGCGCGGCTTCGACAAGGATCTGCAGCGGGCCGTGATCCAGAACTTCAACCTGGCGATGCTGGTCGTCGCCTTCTGCGGCTACTTGGCCACGGGCATCGTTACGCCCGACATGGTGCCGCTGTTCGCGCTGGTCGCGCCGGCGATGCTGATCCCCTCGCTGCTGGGCGCCAGGCTCTACTTCGCCATCAGCGACACCGGTTTCCGCAACGTGGTGCTGGGGCTGCTGACCCTCTCCGGGGTCGCCCTGCTGGTGGCCGCGCTGCCGCTGCTGTGGCAACGCTGGGCCGGCGGCTGAGCCCTCTTGAAAAACGGCGGCCGAGCCGCTACTTCAGGAACGCGCGGCGGCGCCGCGCCTTGCCAATCGCAAATTGCCTTTTCGTCTCAAGGAGAGCAGTGATGATCAACGCATCATTCAGGCCCGCTGCGGACCTCTTCGCCGAGCTGAACCGCTTGCAGGGCATGCTGGACCACGTCTTCCGACCCGCGGAACGCTCGAGCATCCGCGGGCTGACGGGTGCCAGCTTTCCGGTGATCAATGTCGGCACCACGCCCGACTCGGTCGAGATCATGGCGCTGGCCCCCGGCATCGAGCCGCAGAGCCTGCAACTGACCGTGGACCGCGGGCTGCTGGTGATCGCCGGCGAGCGCAAGAGCCAGGTGCCGGAGGACGGCGACAGCACCAGCGTGTATGCGCAGGAGCGGTTTGCCGGCAGCTTCCGCCGCGTCGTGAGCCTGCCCGAAGACGCCGACCCGGCGCGGGTGGACGCCAGCTACCGCGACGGCATCCTGCGCGTGAGCGTGGCCAAGCGCGAATCGTCCAAGCCGCGCCGCATCGAAGTGAGTTGAAGGACTGGCCAAGGAGCGAAGCCATGAACAGCAACATTCAGACCCAGAACCGGCAGGACCGCCTGCCGCAGCGCCAGGAAGGCGAGCCCGACCGCGGCGGGCCGTTCGTCGTGCCGCCGGTGGACGTGTTCGAGAACGAGGCCGGCATCACGCTGCTGGCCGATCTGCCCGGCGTGGCCCGCGAGGGCCTCGGCGTGCGGGTCGATGGCGACAGCCTCTTCATCGAGGCCACCGCGGCGCCGGACGCCCCGGCGCAGATGGAACTGATCTACGGCGAGGTGCAGATCCCCTCGTATCGCCGCCAGTTCACGCTGAGCCGCGAGCTCGATGCGTCCCGGATCGAGGCCGCCCTGAAGGACGGCGTGCTGAAGCTGTCGATTCCCAAGCGGGAAGAAGCCAAGCCACGGCGCATCGAGGTGCGCGTCGGCTGAGGCGGCCACCGCTGCCCTGCCCCCGGGCGGCTGCGGCACGCAGCGCCCGCGGCCATGCCCCGGCCGCCGCGCCGCCCCGGCTTCTGTGCACAATCCGCGTTGCGCGCGCGCCGGCTGCGCCGCGCACCAGCAGTACAGCCGAGGGAGATGGGCGTTGAGCCTGAGAGCCTTCATCGTCGAAGACAACACAGCCATTCGCGACAGCCTGGTGGAAGCGCTGTCCGAGCTGGCGGCGGTGACCACGGTCGGCGTCGCCGGCGCCGAGCAGGCGGCCCGGGAATGGCTCACCGATCCGGGCAACGCGTGGGACCTGGCGATCGTCGACCTGGTGCTGGAGCCGGGCGGCAGCGGCTTCGGCGTGCTGCTGGCGTGCCGCGACCGGCGCCCGCAGCAGAAGGTGGTGGTGCTCACGGCCACCGCCAACCCGGCCGTGCGCCGCCAGTGCGAGGCGCTCGGCAGCGACGGGGTCTTCGACAAGTCGATGCAGACGGACGACCTGATCGACTACTGCGCCGGGCTGGCGCGGGCCAGCCGGCCCTGACGGCGGCGTCAGGCCGCGGCGCCGGCCAGCTGCCGCAGGGCCTGCTCGAACACCTCGGGCGGCTGCCCGCCGGAAATCAGGTGGCGATCGTTGATGACCACGGCGGGCACGGCGTGGATGCCGGCCTGCAGGTAGAACTGTTCCTGCTGCCGCACCTCCTGTGCGTAGGCGCCGCTGGCCAGCACCTCGCGCGCCGCCGCCGGCTCCAGGCCGGCGGCCACGGCGGCGTCGACCAGCACCTCGTGCTCTTCCGGGCTGCGGCCCTGCGTGAAGTAGGCGGCAAAGAGCGCCTTCTTCAGCGCCTGCTGCCGGGCCGGGTCCTGCAGCCCCGCCCAGTGCAGCAGCCGGTGCGCGTCGAAGGTGTTGTAGACCCGGTCGCGGCCCTCCTTGCGGAATTCGAAGCCGACGGCCGCGCCGCGTTCGCGGATCGCGTCGCGCGCGGCCGCCTGCTGCTCGCGCGTGCTGCCGTACTTGCGCGTCAGGTGCTCGGTGATGTCCTCGCCGCCCGGCGCCAGGCCGGGGTTGAGCTCGAACGGCTGCACATGCACTTGCGCGCGCACCTCGCCTTGGAGCCGCCGCAGGGCCAGCTCCAGCGAGGCGAGGCCGATCGCGCACCAGGGGCAGGACACGTCGGAGACGAAATCGATCTTGAGGTCGGCGGGCATGGGGCCATTCTGCGGCAAAGCACCACCCGCTGCATCGCGAGGGCCGTGGCCCGGCCTCAGCTGCCGACCTTGCCCGTCACCGGCAGCACGATGCCGGTGATGTAGCTCGAACAGACCGGGGCGGCCAGGAACACGTAGGCGGGCGAGAGTTCCTCCGGCTGCGCCGGCCGCTTCATGTCGGTCTGCGCTCCGAACTGCGCCACCTGTTCGGCCGGCGCGTCGGCCGGATTGAGCGGCGTCCAGACCGGCCCCGGGGCCACGGCATTCACCCGGATGCCCCGCTCGATCAGGCTGCTCGCCAGCGACATCGTGAAGGCGTGGATCGCGCCCTTGGTCGCCGAGTAATCCAGCAGGTGCGAGCTGCCGCGCAGTCCGACCACCGAACCGGTGTTGATGATGGACGAGCCCTTCTGCAGGTGCGGGATCGCCGCCCGCGCCATGTAGAAGTAGCCGAAGATGTTGGTGCGGAAGGTCTCTTCCAGGCGCGCGTCGGTGATGTCCTGCAGCGAGCTGGCGTGCTCCTGGAAGGCGGCGTTGTTGACCAGTATGTCGAGCTTCTTGAAGCGCGCCACCGTCCGCTCCACGGCCTCGCGGCAAAAGCCCGAGTTCTTCACGTCGCCGGCGATCAGCAGGCACTGCCGCCCTTCCTTCTCCACCGCGCGCTTGGTGTCCTCGGCGTCCTCGTGGGCGTTGAGGTAGACGATCGCCACATCGGCGCCTTCGCGCGCATACAGCACGGCCACCGCGCGGCCGATGCCCGAGTCGCCGCCGGTGATCAGCGCCACCATGCCCTTGAGCTTGTCGCTGCCGCGGTAGTCGGGCGCCTCGTAGCGGGGCTTGAGCGCCATCTGCGCTTCGATGCCGGGCTTTTCCAGGTGCTGGGCCGGCAACGGCGGCTCCGGCTGCGGCCGGGTCCCGGCCTGCACCGCCTTGTCACGCGGCTGGCCGCCACCCTCCCCGGCCCGCGCCTGGTCCTTGCGATCCTGCTCCCGCTGCAACTCGCGCTGGTGGTCGCCGGCACTGTCGCCGGCGCGCGGCGCGTTCCGGGCGCTGGGTTTGTCCATGGGCTGTTCCTTCCGAGGCAAAAGCCCACTATGGCGCGCGCCGCCGCGGCCGGCTGTCGTAAGACCTGAGCGGCGAAAGTAGGACGGCGCTTACCGCCGGCCGGAGGGCGCGGGCCGGCTGGCGCTGAGGTGCCGCTGCACTTCGCTCGGCTCGTGGCCGGCGTGCTGCACGGCGTCGCGCAGCTGGTCGATGGTGACATCGAAGATGCGGCACCAGTACGCGACGTCGGTCTCGCGCGTGAGGTCGATCAGCTGCCGTGATGCGGGTTGCGGGGTGTCGGGCATGGTCAACTCCTGTGCTTGAACGATCAGACCGCCGCTGCCTTCGTCGAGTTCCTCAGGCGCGGCCCAGGTGCTGCAGCCTGGTCGGGTCCACCGGCTTGGTCCAGTGCTCGTCGAAGCCGGCCTGCGCCGCCATCCGCTTGTCCTGCTCCTGGCCCCAGCCCGTCAGCGCCACCAGGCGCGGCTGGCGCGAGCCCGCGCCGGCCCGGATCCGCCGCGCCACCTCGTAGCCGGTGATGTCGGGCAGCCCGATGTCCAGCAGCACGATCTCGGGCGAATGCGCGGCGACCGCTTCCAGCGCCGACAGGCCGTCGTTGGCCACGGCCACTTCCCAGCCCATCATGCGCAGCAACTCCGCCAGCGTGGCGGCCGCGTCGACGTTGTCGTCCACGACCAGGATGCGGTGCGCGGCCGGGCTGTCGGCCGCCAGCGGCTGCGGCCGCGTCTGCTCGTGGCCATGGCGCTGCTCCTGCTGCTCTGGCACCGGGCGCCGCGGCAGCCGGACGACGAACTCGCTGCCTTGCCCGAGCCCCGCGCTGTGGGCCTCGACGGTGCCGCCGTGCAGCCGCACCAGGCCCTCGACCAGCGACAGCCCGATGCCCAGGCCGCCCTGGTGGCGCTCGGCCGGGTGCGTGACCTGGGTGAACAGCCCGAACACCTTGGCCAGCATGTCCGGCGCAATGCCCTCGCCGGTGTCGCGCACCCGCACCACCAGCCACTCGGGCTCGGCGTGCACGACCACGTCGATGCGGCCGCCCGGTCGCGTGTACTTGCTGGCATTGTTCAGGAGATTGGCGAACACCTGCGCCAGCCGCACCGGATCGCCCTCGACTTCCAGCGGCTCGCGCGGCACCTCGAGCGACAGCCCGTGCCGGGCGGACTCGATGTGCGGCCGGCTGGTCTCGATCGCGCTGTGCAGGATCGCCGCCAGGTCGGCCGGCTGCTTCTTCAGCTCGATCTTGCCGGTGCTGATGCGCGAGACATCCAGCAGATCGTCCACCAGGCGCGCGAGCTGGCCGACCTGGCGCTCGATCATGCCGGCGACCTGCAGCACCCGCTGGCTGTCGTGCGGCGCCCGGGTGATGATCGTCAGGCCGTTCCACACCGGCGCCAGCGGGTTGCGCAGCTCGTGCGCCAGCGTCGCCAGGAACACGTCCTTGGCGCGGTCCGACTCCTGCAGCGCCCGCAGCAGCATCGCGTTCTCGAGGGCCACCGCCGCCCGGCGCCCCAGTTCCTCGGCCAGCGCCAGGTCGCCCCGCCGGTACAGCCGGTGCGATTCGCCGGTGACGAAGGTGATCGCTCCCAGCACCTTGCCGCGCACCGCCAGCGGCACGCCGATGTACGAGCGCACGCCCATGGCCCGCAGCATGGCCAGGTAGTCGGTCTGCGCCACCGCACGGTCCAGCAACTCGCCCGTGATCTCGCGGATGCGCTCCGGCTGGCCGGTTCGCAGCACGTTCATCGGCCCTGCGCCGGCGATGCGCCCCGGGTCCGGCGGGAAGCGCCGGTGCAAGTCGCGCGCCAGCTGCTCCTTCGCGGGATCGGAATGGGCGACCGCCACCCGCTCCAGCGCGCCGTCCTCGCCCAGGATGTCGACCATGCACCAGTCGGCGAACTCCGGCACCGCCAGGTGCGCGATCCGGTCCAGCGTGCTCTGGTAGTCGGTCAGCCCGGCCAGCTCGGCGCTGGCCCGGGCCAGGAAGCGCAGATCGCCTTCGACGCGCTTGCGCGGGGTGATGTCCAGGCAGACGCCGGCCACGGCCCAGGCCGCGCCCTGCGCATCGCAGAACAGGCGGCTGCGCGCCTCGATCCAGTGGCAGCTGCCGTCCGGCCAGAGCACGCGGTATTCGATGTGCTGGCTGCGGCGCTGGGCGATGGTGTCGCGCATGGCCTGCAGCACGCGGTCGCGGTCTTCGGGGTGGATCAAGCGCGCGTAGCCGTCCGCCGCCGGCGGCGCCGCGCCCGCCGGCAGCCCGTGGATCTCGGCCATGCCTGGCCACCACACGACCTCGCGCGTCTGCAGGTTGACCTGCCACACGCCCATGCCGCCGACGTCCAGCGCCAGTTGCAGCCGCTGCTCGCTGGCCTGGAGCGTCGCCGTCAGCTCGCGCAGCCGGGCTTCCCCGACGCGCTGCTCGGTGCGGTCGCGCAGGATCTTGACGAAACCGGTGATGGCGCCGCCCTCGTCGCGCAGCGGCATCAGTTCGCCCGAGGCCCAGAAGCGCTCGCCGCCGGCGCGCAGGTGCCAGCGTTCGTCGGCCGCCCGGCCGGCCCGGCGCGCCTGCGCCATCTCGCGCTCGACCGTGCCGCTGGCGTTGTCCTCGGGCGTGAAGAAGCGGTGCACGGTCTGCCCGAGCATGTCCTGCTCGCTCCAGCCCAGCACGCGGCGGGCGCCTTCGTTCCAGCTGGTCACCCGGCCGTCGGTGTCGCAGCCGACGATCGCATAGTCGATGGCGCTCTGGACGATCTGCCGGTAGTGGCGATCGAGGTCCAGCGGCGGCAGTGGACGGTCTGGCATGGCGGCGGAGCGGTTGCGCCAAGCGTAGCCGATTCCCCCGCCGCGGCCAATCGGCCCGCGGCCGCCGCGGCCGCCGCGGGTGCGCGGCGGTCGAGCGCCCCGCTACGCGCAGGTGGCGGCAATGGGCGCGAGCGGCGGCCGCACGTCGGCGTTCTGCGCGCGCTGCCGCAGCACGTGCTCGATCACCACCAGGGCGAGCATGGCTTCGGCGATCGGCGTCGCCCGGATCCCGACGCAGGGATCGTGGCGCCCCTTGGTGACGACCTGCGCCGGCTGGCCCTGGACATCGATCGTCTCGCGCGGGCTCAGGATCGAGCTGGTCGGCTTGATCGCGATCGACACCTCCAGGTCCTGCCCCGTGCTGATGCCCCCGAGCACGCCGCCGGCATTGTTGCTGCGAAAGCCCTGCGGGGTCATCGAATCGCCGTGGCTGGTGCCGCGTTGCGCCACGCTGCCGAAGCCGGCGCCGATCTCGACCCCCTTCACCGCGTTGATGCCCATCATCGCGTAGGCGATGTCGGCGTCGAGCTTGTCGAACAGCGGCTCGCCCAGGCCGGCCGGCATGCCGGAGGCCGTCACCCGCAGGCGGGCGCCGCAGGAGTCGCCCGCCTTGCGCAGGCCGTCCATGTAGCGCTCGAGGTGCGACACGTCGGCCACCGGGGCGAAGAATGGATTGCGCTCGACGTGCTCCCACGCCTCGAATGGGATGGCGATCTCGCCGATCTGCTGCATGCAGCCGCGAAACTCGATGCCGTGGCGTTCGCGCAGCCACTTGCGGGCCACCGCGCCGGCCGCGACCATCGGGGCGGTCAGCCGCGCGGAGGAGCGGCCGCCGCCGCGCGGATCGCGCCGGCCGTATTTCTGCAGGTAGGTGTAGTCGGCGTGCCCCGGCCGGAAGGTCTGCGCGATCTCCGAGTAGTCCTTGCTGCGCTGGTCGGTGTTGCGGATCAGCAGGCAGATCGGCGTGCCGGTGGTCCGGCCCTCGTGCACGCCCGAGAGGATCTCCACCTGGTCGGCCTCCTGGCGCTGCGTCACGTGGCGGCTGGTGCCGGGACGGCGCCGGTCGAGATCGGGCTGGATGTCGGTTGCCGCGAGCGCCAGATCGGGCGGGCAGCCGTCGATCACGCAGCCGATGGCGGGTCCGTGCGACTCACCGAAATTGGTGACCGCAAACAAGGTGCCGAAGGTATTGCCGCTCATGTCGATCTTTCTCGTCGCACTGCGCCAGCGGCGGCAGTGCCGGGGCGCGCGCGGCGCGGCCCCGGATTATCCCAGAGCGGCCCGGGTCTTCAGAGGCGCGGGCCGGCGCCCTGCTCCTCGCCCACCGGCCAGTCGCGGATGTAGGCCTTGAGCATCTGGTTCTCGAAGTTCTGGCTTTCGACGATGGCGCGGGCCACGTCGTAGAAACTGATCACCCCCATCAGGGTGCGCGCGTCCATCACCGGCAGGTAGCGGGCATGGCTCTCGAGCATCAGGTGCCGCACCTCGTCGAGTTCGGTCTGGGTGCCGCAGGTCCTGGGCTGCTGGTCCATCGCCTCGCGGACCTTGATGTCCGACAGCACGCCGGCGTGCCTGACCGTGCACAGGATCACCTCACGGAAGGTCAGCATGCCGACCAGGCTGCCCTGCTCCATCACCACCAGCGAGCCGATGTCCTTGTCGGCCATGATCTCGATCGCGCGGGAGAGCGGCTCGTCCGGAGCCACCGTGTACAGCGTGTTGCCCTTGACCCGCAGAATGTCGCTGACTTTCATGCTGTCTCCTCTGTGGTAGCCCCGGTGACCGGGTGGACCAATATAGCCCACAATCCTGGGCAGTTCCATGGTCTTTCACCCGGAAGTACCAGCATGAACATCTTGAGGAGAAATTGCAATGCCCGGTTACGCCGATCCCGGCTTTGACACCCTCGCGCTGCACGCGGGCGCCGCCCCCGACCCGGCCACCGGCGCGCGCGCCGTGCCGCTGCACCTGACGACCTCGTTCGTGTTCGAGTCCAGCGAACACGCGGCGGCGCTGTTCAACCTGGAGCGCGCGGGGCATGTCTATTCGCGCATCAGCAATCCGACCAACGCGGTGCTGGAGGAACGCGTCGCGGCGCTGGAAGGCGGCATCGGCGCCATCACCACGGCCAGCGGCCAGGCCGCCTTGCACCTGAGCATCGCCACCCTGATGGGCGCCGGCTCGCACATCGTCGCCAGCACGGCCCTGTACGGCGGCTCGCAGAACCTGCTGCACTACACCTTGCGCCGCTTCGGCATCGAGACCACGTTCGTCAAACCCGGCGACATCGACGGCTGGCGCGCCGCGATCCGCCCGAACACCAAGCTGCTGTTCGGCGAGACCGTGGGCAACCCGGGCCTGGAGGTCCTGGACATCCCCACCGTGGCGCAGATCGCGCACGAGGCCGGCGTGCCGCTGCTGGTGGACTCGACGCTCACCTCGCCGTACCTGATCCGGCCGCTGCAGCTCGGGGCCGACCTGGTCTATCACTCCGCGACCAAGTTCCTCTCCGGCCACGGCACCGTGATCGGCGGCATCGTCGTCGACGGCGGCAGCTTCGACTGGGAAGGCCGCGCCGCGGCCGGCCGGTTCGCCGAGCTCACCGCGCCCTACGACGGCTTCCACGACATGGTGTTCAGCGAGGAATCGACGGTGGGCGCGTTCCTGCTGCGGGCGCGCCGCGAAGGCCTGCGCGATTTCGGCGCCTGCATGAGCCCGCACACGGCCTGGCTGATCCTGCAGGGCGTCGAAACCCTGCCGCTGCGCATGGAGCGCCACATGAGCAACACGCGCCGGGTCGTCGAGTTCCTGGCGGCCCATCCCTTCGTCGCGCGCGTCGGCCATCCGATGCTCGACTCGCACCCGAGCCATGCGCTGGCGCAGCGGCTGCTGCCCAAGGGGGCTGGCTCGGTCTTCAGCTTCGACCTCAAGGGCAACCGGGAACAGGGCAAGAAATTCATCGAGGGGCTGAAGCTGTTCAGCCACCTGGCCAACGTGGGCGACTGCCGTTCGCTGGTGATCCATCCGGCCAGCACGACCCACTTCCGCATGACCGACGAGGCGCTGGCCAGCGGCGGCATCACCCAGGGCACGATCCGGCTGTCGATCGGCCTGGAGGACCCCGACGACCTGGTCGAAGACCTCAAGCGCGCCTTGAAGGCCGCCGAGAAAGCCTGAGGAGCCCCGAATGGAACTCACAGTCAACGGCCACCCGACCTACTGCTACACCGGCGG
The DNA here is from genome assembly GCF_035554825.1 of Ramlibacter sp. Classification (GTDB taxonomy): domain Bacteria; phylum Pseudomonadota; class Gammaproteobacteria; order Burkholderiales; family Burkholderiaceae_C; genus Ramlibacter. The sequence goes on from NZ_DATMHS010000109.1 coordinate 17,915, forward strand.
CAAGGCCTTCGAAGCCACGCGGCCCACCGTCGTCTTCATCCACGGCGTGCTCAACGACCACAGCGTCTGGATCCTGCAGTCGCGCTGGCTGGCCAACCACGGCTGGAACGTGCTGGCGCTCGATCTGCCCGGCCATTGCCGCAGCGCCGGCGAGCCGCCCGAGACCGTCGAGCAGGCCGCCGATTTCGTCGCCGCCCTGCTCGATGCCGCCGGCGTGCAGCGGGCGGCCCTGGTCGGCCACAGCTGGGGATCGCTGATCGCGCTGGAAGCGGCGGCCCGCCTCAAGGAGCGGGTGACGCATCTGGTGCTGATCGGCACCGCCTCGCCGATGAAGGTCTCGCCGGCCCTGCTCGACACCTCCCTGAGCCATCCGCTGAAGGCGATCGAGATGATCAACGTCTTCTCGCGCAGCACGCTGGCGCCGCCGCCCTCCGCGCTCGGTCCCGGCACCTGGGTCTACGGCGCCAGCGTGGCGCTCAACCGGCGGGTGCTGGCCAGCAACGCGAAAGTGAACCTGTTCCACCGCGGCTTCAAGGCCTGCGACAGCTACGCCAACGGCGAAGCCGCGATCGCGGCGATCGCCTGCCCGGTGCTGTTCCTGCTCGGCGCGCAGGACCAGATGACCCCGCCCAAGGCCGCCCAGGCGCTGATCGGCCAGGCGCGCGAGCATGGCAAGGCGGTGCGCGTCGAGCAGTTGCCCGTCGGCCACCACCAGATGACCGAGGCGCCGGAGCAGACGCTGTTCGCCATCCGCGATTTCCTGCGGACATGAGCGCCGTGACGCCCGCGATGGCGCCCGAGCGGGCGCAGGAGATCGCCGCGCGCTTCGACCTGCGCAGCCTGCCGGCGGACTTCCATGCCAATCCCTACCCGGTCTATGCCGCGCTGCGGGAACGCGAACCGGTGCGCCGCATGCCCGACGGCAGCTGGTTCCTCACCCGCTACGCGGACCTGGTGCAGGTGTACCGCGATGCGCACACCTTCAGCTCGGACAAGAAGGTGGAGTTCACGCCCAAGTACGGCCCCGGCTCGCCGCTGCTGCTGCACCACACGACCAGCCTGGTGTTCAACGACCCGCCACTGCACACCCGGGTGCGCAAGCTGATCATGGGCGCGCTGACGCGCCGCGCCATCGCCGGGATGGAGCCCGGGCTCGTCACGCTGGTCGACAGCCTGCTGGAGCGGATCGAATGCGCCGGCGGCGGCGACCTGATCGACGACTTTGCCGCCGCGATTCCGGTGGAGATCATCGGCAACCTGCTGGCCGTGCCGCATGCCGACCGCGCGCCGCTGCGGGGCTGGTCGCTGGCGATCCTGGGCGCGCTGGAGCCGCGCCTGACGCCCGAGCAGCAGGACCTGGGCAACCGCAGCGTGCTCGAGTTCACCGCGTACCTGAAGGAGCTGGTCGCCGAGCGCCGCCGGCGGCCCGGCGATCCCGAGCACGATGTCCTGACGCGGCTGATCCAGGGCGAGGCGGGCGGCGAGCACTTGAGCGAGACCGAGTTGCTGCAGAACTGCGTGTTCATCCTCAACGCCGGCCACGAGACCACCACCAACCTGATCGGCAACGCGCTCGTGGCCCTGCAGGAGTGGCCGCAGCCGAAGTCGGCGCTGCTCGCCGCGATGCAGCGGCTGGCGCACGACCGGGCGGGGCTGGAGGCCGCGCTCGACACGGCGGTCGACGAGTTCCTGCGCTTCGAATCGTCCAACCAGCTGGGGAACCGCCGCGCCCTGCGCGCGTGCGAAGTGGGCGGGGTGCGGCTCGAGGCCGGCGCGCTGGTGACCTTGTGCATCGGCGCGGCCAATCGCGACCCGGCCCAGTTCGCCGAGCCGGACCGGCTGGATCCCGCGCGCGCCGACAACCGTCATCTCGCGTTCGGCTTCGGTGTTCACCAGTGCGCGGGCCTGAGCCTGGCGCGCCTGGAGGGACGCATCGCGATCGGCCGCTTTCTGCGGCGCTTCCCCGGCTACCGGCTCACGCAGGCGCCGGTGCGCGGTGGCCGCGCCCGCTTTCGCGGCTTCCTGCACGCGCCGTTCGCGCTCGAGTGAGGCTGAGCGCGGCTACAGCACGTCGCTCAGGTACACCGATGACAGCTGCCCGCTTTTCCAGAGCCTGGCGGTGGCCTCCGAGTGGGGCAGCAGCAGGTGGCGCATCAGCGGCTCCAGCGCCGTGGACCGGGTGTCGGCCAGCAGCACGTAGCGGGTGTGCTCCTCGTCCTCGATCTCGTTGAGCCGGCCCACCCAGTCGAGCTCGACCAGGGTCTCCAGCACCGGCTCCAGCTGCACGGTCTCCAGCTCCAGGGCCTGCGCCAGCTGCGGCGCGCTCAGGCCGCGGCGCGCCGACGGGCGGGCGTGTTCGAGCTCGCGCAACACCTCGAGCGCCACCTGGAACTGCCAGCCGTGCCCCGAGCGGCGGCGGGTGCCCGTCACCAGGCTTGGCAGATAGGCGGCCAGCACCGCACCCAGCAGCACCACCACCCAGGCGACGTAGATCCACACCAGCAGGATCGGCACCGTGGCGAACGCGCCGTACACCAGCGAATAGGTCGGCACCTTGCCGATGTACCAGGCCAGCAGCCGCCGTGCCAGCTCGATGCCCAGCGCGGCGAACACGCCGCCGGCCCAGGCGTGGCCGCGCCGCACCGGCGTGTTCGGCACGTACCGGTACAGAGCCGCCAGGCCGCCGGCGAGCAGCACGAATTCCATCAGGTCGAACAGCAGCTGCAGCACGCCGGGCATGGCCGCGACCAGTCCGCGCGACGCCGAGACCACGTACGAAGTCAGGCTCAGACTGGCGCCGAGCAGCACCGGCCCGAGCGTCAGCGCGGCCCAGTAGATCAGCACCCGCTGCGGGAACGGCCGGTGGCGTTTGACGCGCCAGATGCTGTTCAGGGTGCGGTCGATGGTGAGCATCAGGGCCAGCGCCGTGACGATCAGGGCCGCCAGGCCGAACGCGCCGAGGCGGTTGGCCTTGCCGGCGAACTGCGTCAGGTAGCCCAGCACCTGGCGCGCGATCGATTCCGGGATCAGGCTTTGCACCAGCCACGCCTGCAAGGCGGCCTGCAGCTTGCCGAAGATCGGGAACGCCGTGAAGATCGCCAGCGCCACGGTGAAGAACGGCACCAGCGCCATCGTGGTGGTGAACGTGAGGCTGCTGGCCGTCAGGCCCAGCCGGTCCTCGCGAAAACGCTCCCGCAATGTCAGCGCCGTGGACTTCCACGGGAAGCGCAGGAGGTCGGCGGGCAGCTGGCGCAATGGCATCGGCCGCTATGATGCCACTGCCCATGCACATGACCGATCCTTTGCCGCTGCCGCCGGCCGTTGCCCTCAGCCGCCGCCTCGCCGTGGCCAGCCTGGTCGGCCTCATCGCGCTGGGGCTCGCCTGGGAGCTGTGGCTCGCGCCGCTGCGTCCCGGCGGCTCGTGGCTGGTGCTGAAAGTGGTGCCGCTGTGCCTGCCGCTCGCCGGCCTGCTGCGCAACCGGATGTACACGTACCGGTGGGTGAGCCTGCTGGTGTGGCTCTATTTCACCGAGGGCGTCGTGCGCGGCGCGAGCGATCGCGGCCTGAGCGCGCTGCTCGCCTGGATCGAGGTGGCGCTGTGCCTGGTGTTGTTCGCAGCCTGCGTGCTGCACGTGAAGAAGCGCCTGAAGGCGAAGACATGAACGGATTGATCGAAGCATTGCGCCAGGTGGTCGGCGCCAACCACGTCCTGGCGGACGGTGACCTCACGGCCTGGGAGCAGGACTGGCGCAAGCGCTCGCGCGGCAAGGCGCTGGCGGTGGTGCGCCCGGGCAGTGCCCGGGAAGTGGCCCAGGTGGTGCGCGCCTGCGCCGACAGCGGCACCGCGATCGTGCCGCAAGGCGGCAACACCGGCCTGGTGGTCGGCTCCACGCCCGATGCCAGCGGCACCCAGGTGGTCCTGAGCCTGCAGCGGCTGAACGCCGTCCGCGGCCTCGACCGGGACAACCTGACGATCACGGTGGAAGCCGGCTGCGTGCTGCAGCGGGTGCAGGAAGCGGCCGAGGCCGCGGGCTTCCTCTTTCCCCTCAGCCTGGCGGCCGAGGGCAGCTGCACGATCGGCGGCAACCTGGCGACCAACGCCGGCGGCACCCAGGTGGTGCGCTATGGCAACGCGCGCGACCTGTGCCTCGGCCTGGAAGTGGTCACGGCCCGGGGCGAAACCTGGCACGGGCTCTCGGGCCTGCGCAAGGACAACACCGGCTACGACCTGCGCGACCTGTTCATCGGCAGCGAAGGCACGCTGGGCATCATCACGGCGGCCACCATGAAGCTGTACCCGGCGCCGGCGGCCCGGCTCACGGCGTGGGCGGCGGTGCCGAGCCTGGACGATGCGGTGCGGCTGCTGGGGCTCGCGCACCGCGAACTGGGCGCCGGCCTGACCGGCTTCGAGGTGATGGGGCAGTTCGCCCTCGGCCTGGTGGCGCGCCATTTCGCGCAGCTGCGGGTGCCGCTGTACGAGCAGGCGCCGTTCTGCGTGCTGCTGGAGAAGTCCGACGACGAATCCGAGGCGCACGCCCGCGAGCAGTTCGAGCGGCTGCTGGAGCGCGCGCTGGAGGAAGGCTGCGTCGCCGACGCCGTGGTGGCCGAGAACCTGTCGCAGGCCAACCAGCTGTGGCACGTGCGCGAAAGCATTCCGCTGGCGCAGGCCGAGGAAGGGCTGAACATCAAGCACGACATCTCGGTGCCGGTGTCGCGCATCCCCGAGTTCTGCCGCGAGACCGACGCCCTGCTGCAGCGCCTGATCCCCGGCGTGCGCCTGGTCAACTTCGGCCACCTCGGTGACGGCAACCTGCACTACAACGTGCAGGCGCCCGAGCAGGGCGACCCGCGCGGCTTCCTGGAGCAGTGGGAAGAGGCGGTGAACGGCGTCGTCTACGACTCCGTGCAGCGCTTCGACGGATCGATTTCGGCCGAACACGGCGTGGGCAGCCTGAAGCTGGCCAAGCTGGAAAAGCACAAGTCGCCGGTGGCGCTGGAGCTGATGCGCGGCATCAAGCGGGCGCTCGATCCGCAGGACATCATGAACCCGGGCCGGGTGCTGCGGGCCTGAGCGGCACGCTGGGATAATCCGCCCATGACCACCCACCCGGTCCGCTCGCAGTACGAAGACTTCATGCGCCATGTCTACACGCATGGCACGTTCAAGACCGACCGCACCGGCACCGGCACGCGCAGCGTGTTCGGCTACCAGATGCGGTTCGACCTGAACGAGGGCTTTCCGCTGGTGACGACCAAGAAGGTCCACCTGAAGTCCATCATCCACGAGCTGCTGTGGTTCCTGGAAGGCTCCAGCGACAACAACAAGCTGCGCGAACGCGGCGTCACGATCTGGGACGAATGGGCGCGCGCGGACGGCGACCTGGGGCCGGTGTACGGCGTGCAGTGGCGCAGCTGGCCGACGCCGGACGGCGGCCACATCGACCAGATCGCCGAGGCCGTGAAGACGATCAGGAGCAATCCCGATTCGCGCCGCATCATCGTCAGCGCCTGGAACGTCGCCGACATCCCGAAGATGGCGCTGGCGCCCTGCCACGCCTTCTTCCAGTTCTACGTCGCGGACGGCAAGCTCTCCTGCCAGCTGTACCAGCGCAGCGCCGACATCTTTCTGGGCGTGCCGTTCAACATCGCCAGCTACGCCCTGCTCACGCACATGATCGCGCAGCAGTGCGACCTCGGCGTCGGCGACTTCGTCTGGACCGGCGGCGACTGCCACATCTACAGCAACCACCACGAGCAGGTGGAGCTGCAGCTGAGCCGCGAACCCTTCGCCTACCCGACCCTGAACCTCAAGCGCCGCCCGCCCTCGATCTTCGACTACCAATACGAGGACTTCGAGGTGGTGGGCTACCAATGCCACCCGGCGATCAAGGCGCCGGTGGCCGTGTGATGCGGCTGGGCCTGGTCTACGCCCGCGCGCGCAACGGCGTCATCGGCAAGGACGGTGCCCTGCCCTGGCACCTGCCCGAGGACCTCGCGCATTTCAAGCGCGTCACGCTGGGTTCGCCGGTGATCATGGGCCGCCGGACCTGGGAATCGCTGCCGCCGCGGTTCCGGCCGCTGCCCGGGCGCCTCAATGTCGTCGTCACCCGGCAGGCCGACTGGGCCGCGCCCGGCGCGCAGCGCGCGGCCTCGCTGCCGCAGGCGCTGGCGGTGTGCGGCGACCGGCCGGCGGCGTGGGTCATCGGCGGCGAGCAGTTGTTCCGTGACGCCCTGGCCGACGCCGAGGTGCTGGAGGTGACGGAAATCGACGCCGACTTCGAGGGCGACGTGCGCGCGCCCGAGCTCGACGCGTCGTGGCGCGAAGTCAGACGCGAAGCGCACCGCTCGGCCGACGGCCTGCCGTTCGCCTTCGTCACCTACCAGCGGCAGCCGCGCTAGTCCATGCGCCTGCTCATCGTCGAGGACGACCGGCCGCTGGGCGAGGCGCTGGCGATGGGGCTGCGCCAGCTGGGGCATGTCGTCGACCTCTTCGGCGACGGCGGCCATGCGGACACCGCGCTGGGCGAGGTGCAGTACGACGCGGTGGTCCTGGACCTGGGGCTGCCCAACGGCGACGGCCTCACCTGGCTGGAACGCTGGCGCGGCCGCGGCCTGCAGCTGCCGGTGCTGATCCTGACGGCGCGCGAAGGGGTGGAGAACCGCATCGCCGGCCTCGACAGCGGCGCCGACGACTACCTGATCAAGCCGATCTCGATCGACGAACTGGCCGCCCGGCTGCGCGCCCTGATGCGGCGCAGCTCCGGCTTCGCGCAACCGGTCTGGCAGCACGGCGCGCTCGAATACGACGCCGCCGCCAAGACCGTGCGCTGGAACGGGCAGCCGGTGGAGCTGACGCCGCGCGAACTGGCGCTGCTCGAAGTGCTGCTGGCCAACCCGCAGCGCGTGCTGTCCAAGGCGCAGCTGCAGGACAAGCTCTATGACTGGAGCGGCGCCGAACCCGAGAGCAACGCGCTGGAGGTGTACGTGCACCACCTGCGCCGCAAGATCCATCCCGGCATCGTGCGCACCGTGCGCGGCGTCGGCTACGCACTGGGCAGCGGGGAGCCCGCACCGTGAGCCTGCAGCGGCGGCTGATGCTGTACCTGCTGGTGTCGGCGCCGCTGGTCTGGCTGATGGCCGTGGCGGTGTCGGTCAACCGCGCCCAGCGCGACGTCAACGAGCTGTTCGACACCGAGCTGATCCGGCTGGCGCGCCAGGTCCAGGTCGTCCTGGGCCACGAGGGCAACGGCGCCAGGCCGCCGCTGTCGATCCACGAGCCGCCGTCCACCGGCGAGGCCGACCTGCGCGATTTCGCGATCGCGGTGTGGGACGCCAGGGGACAGCTGTTCCTGGCCGACCGCGAAGGCGGCGAGCTGCCGCGCCGGCACGACGCCACCGGCTTCGTGACCGAACGGCTGAACGGCGAAGCCTGGCGCGTCTACTACCTGCATTCGGCCGACGGCTGGCTGGTCGCCGCCGGCCAGAAGGCCTACGAGCGCGACGAGCTGGTGTTCGACCTGACGGTGTCGCAGATGCTGCCCTGGGTGCTGGTGCTGCCGCTGCTGCTGCTGGCGCTGGCCTGGGCGGTGCGGCGGGCGCTGTCGCCGATCGTCGGCATCGCCGCCGACCTGCAGCACCGCGAGGCCTGGAACCTCAAGCCGCTGCGGCAGGATGCCGCGCCGGTCGAACTGGCGCCCCTGCTGGGCGCCATCAACGCGCAGTTCGCCCGCATCGACGCCCTGCTCACGCGCGAGCGGCGCTTCACCGCCGACGCGGCGCACGAGATCCGCACGCCGCTGGCCGTGCTGCGCGCGCAATGGGACGTGGTGCGGCGGGCCCGCGACGAGGCCGAGCGGACCGAGGCCCAGGCCCGTTTTTCCGCCGGCCTGGACCGCATGGACCGGCTGGTGACCCAGATGCTGGCGCTGTCCCGGGTCGACTCGCGCGCGGCGTCGGCCGGCGCCGCCTGGGAACGCGAGGTGGACTGGCCCGCCGTCGTCGAGCAGGCGACCAACGAATGCCTGCCGCTGGCCGAGCGGCGCCGCATCGAGTTCGCCTGCGAGTGGCCGGCCGATCCGCGCGAAGCGCTGCCGCTGCTGGGCGACGCCGAACTGATCGGGGTGATGCTGCGCAACCTGATGGACAACGCGGCGCGCTACGCCACCGAGGGCAGCCTGGTGACCCTGCGCTTCTCGCGCGACCGGCTCGAGGTCGAGAACGCCGGCCCGGTCATGGACCCGGCCGAGCGCGAGCGGCTGGGCGAGCGCTTCCGGCGCCCGAGCGGGCAGCAGGAAAGCGGCAGCGGGCTGGGCGTTTCCATCGTGCAGCGCATCGCGGCGCTGCACGGGCTGGCCGTGGCTTTCGGGCCGCGCGAGGACGGCACCGGAATGAAGGTGGTGATCACCTTCGCCGATGCCCGCGCGGCCTAGGGCCGGCGGCGCCTCACCTGCCGGCGCGCGCCTTCTCCAGCAACTGGCGGGCTTCTTCGCGCCGGCCGACGTCGGCGACTTCGCGCCCCGCCCGCGGCGGCGCCTGCAGGGCGCGTTCGAGGTAGGCCACGGCCTGCTCGGGATGGCGGGTCTCGACCAGGTATTCGCCGTAGAAGAAGTTGGGGTCGATGCCCTTGGGATTGAGCGCCAGCGCCTTTTGCAGCAGTTCGCGCGCCTTGGCCTTGTCGCCGAACCCGACCGGCCAGCCGGGCACCTTGTAGTACAGCACGCCCAGGCTGTTGTAGGCGGAGCCGTCGAGCACGTTGCCGTCGATCTGGATCGCCGCCTCGTACAGTGCCTTGGCCCGCTTCACCAGCGACAGCGCCCCCAGGCCGCCGTGCTCGCCGGCCAGCGAGCTCACGATGATCCCTTCCCACACCAGCGGCTCGGCGCGGCCGGGATAGCTTTCGCTCACCTTGTGCGCCTTGGCGGCCAGCGCATCGAAGCGCTTCTCGCGCTCGCCGGGGCTGGTCTGGTAGCGCACGACTTCCCAGTCGCGCTGCAGTTCCGCCACGGCATCCTCGACGCCGGCGGCATGCACGAACGGCGCGGCGAACGCGAGCGCGCACGCAGCCAGCGCGCCGGCCAGGCCCGCGCGGCGCGCGGCCCGGAAGGGCGACTTGGGTTGCTTCATGTGGTGATCCTCTCGGGGGTGGGTTGGGGACTTTGCAGGCTGGCGCTGTGGCGCCGGAAGCTGCCGTCGAGCAGCGTCGGCGCCAGGCCGTTGATGCGCACCGCCAGCTTTTCGGGGAAGCCGAGAAAGCGCTCGGCGCGCTCGTCCTCGAGCATCCGCAGCAGCGCGGCCGCGACCAGCCCCGGCTCGTCGGTCGCGGCGCCGGTGGCGCGGTTGTAGGCCTGCACCTGCGCGTCGTTGAAATCGGTGCGGGTGCTGCGCGGTCCCAGGTACTGCACCCGCACGCCGCTGCCCGCCAGCTCCCGCCGCAGCGACTCGGCGAAGCCGCGCAGGCCGAACTTGGCGGCGCAGTACAGGCTGAAGCCGGGCAGGCCGATGCGGCCCAGCACGGAGCCGACGCACATCACCTGGGCGCGGGGCTGCGCGCGCAGATGCTCCAGCAGGGCCCGCGTGAGCAGCATCGGCGCCAGCAGATTGGTGTGCATCATCGCGCTCATCGCCTGCGCGTCGTGGGCCGCGAGCGCGCCGAACGCCGGCGTGCCGGCGGCGTGGACCACCACGTTGCAGCCCCACTGCGCCGCGGTGTCGGCGAGGCGCTCGATCTGGGCCGGGTCCTGCAGGTCGGCCGCCGCCCAGCTCACGCGCGGCTCGGCGCCGAGGCGGCGCGCCAGCGCCGACAGCCGCGCCGGCGTGCGGCCCGCCAGCAACACCGCCGCGCCCGCCCGCGAGAATGCCGCGGCCGCTTCGCGCCCGATGCCGCCGGCGGCGCCGGTGAGCAGGATCCGCGCCTGGGCCGGCTTCATGCGGCCTCCGGCAGGTGGGCGGCCGGCGCCGGCTGCGGCAGCGGCAGGCTGCGGAAGACATCCCCGTACAGGCGATAGAAGGCGCAGGCCGCGTGCACGATGTCGCCCCGGTCGCGCGGATCGTCGATCCGGTCCATCAGCTCGGCGAAGTGGGCCGTGTGCTCGCGATCGAGCGTGCCGTGCGAGCGCAGGTAGCCGAACGCGGCATCCGGCAGGCCCAGCGCCTGCTGGATGCAATCGGCGGCATGCAGCGCGAGCGCGACGCTCGTGCCTTCCAGCACGTGCACCATGCCGAAGAATCCGAGCGGGTTGCGCCGCGCGATGGTGTCGTAGGCATAGGCCACCATCACTTCCGCCGCGTGGCCGGGCGGGCTGCGGCGCACCGCCTCGGCGTCGGCGCCGCAGGCGGCGATGTCGTCGAGGATCCACTCGTCGTGCCCCTGTTCGTCGGCGATGTATTCGTCCAGCGGCCCGGCCAGCCAGCCGTGGCGCGGCGGCAGCGCCGCCCTGCAGGCGCGCAGCAGGGGCACGGTGTGCCGCACGTGCTGGTAGGCCTCGCCCAGGAAGGCGAGATAGCTGGGCAGCGACACCTCGCCGCGCAGGCAGCCCTGGATGATGGGGGCGGACAGCAGGTGCTCGCGCGCCCCGGCGGACCGCTCCTGCAGTTCGATGGAAAAACGCATGGTGGTTCTTTCGGTGTGATCAGGACAGCTGCAGCGCGTCGGCGTGCGCTCGCAGGATGGCGGCCCGGTGCGGGCGGCCGTTGGGCGTGGCCAGTCCGGTCTGCGGCGTGAACGCGGCACGGGCCCGGGTCCACTGGCGCACCCGCGCGTAGTCGGGCAGGGCCGCGTTGGCCGCGTCGACCGCCGACTGCAGCGCCGCCTCGGGCGCGTCCGGCACCACCGGCCAGAGCACGGCGCTCAGCGCCGGTTGGCCGTCGCCGAACACCACCGCCTGGGCGACCACCGGTTCGCTGCGCAAGGCCTGCTCCACCCATTCGGGCGACACGTTGCGGCCGAAGGACGTGATCAGCAGGTGCTTGCGGCGGCCCTCGACGTGCACGAAGCCGTCGGCGTCGATGCGCCCGAGGTCGCCGGTCGGCCACCATGCCGGTGCCGGCGTCTCGGCGCCGAGGTAGCCGGCCATCAGGCTGCCGGCAACCTCGATCTCGCCGTCGGCGCCGACCCGCACCCGGGCATGCGGCAGCGCCCGCCCGGCGCTGCCCGGGCGGTCGGCGCCGGGCAGGTTCAGGGTCTGCACCGAAGCTCCTTCCGACAGCCCGTAGCCCTCGTAGGCGGGAATCCCCAGCCGGCGCGCCGATTCGAGCAGCCGGGCGCCCACCACCGCGCCGCCGACGGCGACCAGGCGCAGCGAGTCGGGCGCGCGTTGCCGGGTCTGGTGCAGCCAGCCGGCCCAGGCCCGCAGCATCTGCGGCAGCAGGATCATGCTGTGCGGGCGATGCTGCGCCACCGCCGCCTGCAGGCGAGCCGGATCGAAGGTCGACGAACCCGTCAGGCCGACCTCGTGCAGCGGCGGGACCACGCAGGTGGCGCCGCGCGCCAGCGGCGCCAGCACGCCGGCCACGTTCTCCAGCAACACCGGCAAGGGCAGCACGCACAGGTGGCGCCGGATGTCGAGCGGCTGCGTCGCCAGCACCAGGCCCTGCGCGACCGCGTCCATGGCCGCCTGCGACAGGCACACGCCCTTGGGGGTGCCGGTGGTGCCCGAGGTGAAAGTGATCTTGCCGGTGCCGCCGGGCAGGCGCGCCGGCCGCGCCGGCAGCCGCACCACGGCCATCGCCTCGCCGGCCACGTCCAGCGGCTGCGGCGGCGCGGCGCCCAGCGCCGCCGCCAGCCCGGCCGCGTAGATCGGCAGCGCCAGCAGGGTGTCGACGCCGGCGCTGCGAACGGCATGGCTCAGCTGGTCGGGCGTGAAGAAGGCCGGCAGCGGAACGTGGACCGCTCCGGCCAGCTGCGCGGCTCGATCGGCGACGATCCAGCCCGGCCCGTTGTCGAGCAAGGTGGCCAGGACGTGCGTGCCCTGGCCCCGCAGGATGTCGCCGACCTGCCGCGCCTGCGCCTGCAGTTCCTGGTACGTCCACTGGCGGCGACCGGTATCGAGTGCCACCGCGCCGGCGGTGATGATGGCCCCTGGCCGCACGCTCATTGCGGCGCTCCCCGCTCGGCCAGGCGCTGGCGGAAGCGGCGCAAGGCGGGCGCCAGTTCGCCGGCGAGCACCACCGGCCCATGGTCGTAGTAGCTGCCCCAGGCCGCCGCCTCGCCGGTCAACGCCGCGGCGTCGGCCCGGGCCAGCGCCAGCGGCGTGATGCCCAGGCGCGGCAGCAGGTGCCGCAATTCCTGCGTGAGCGTGCACACGATCCAGCGGAAGCCCCGCTGCTCCAGGTGCGGCCCGAGCTGGATCATGAGGCGCCGCCCGGCGCCGGCCCGGCTGGCCGCCAGGTGGCCGATCTCCACGACGTCCGGCCGCCGCGGCGCCGCGTTCAGCCGTTGGGCCAGCACGGCCTCCACCGGCGCGCCCAGGTAACGTTCCAGAAACAAGGCGCCCTCGCCCGCCGGACGGTACCCCGCCGCGGCCACGATGGCGCCGTCGGACGGGTCGCGCAGGCTGACCAGCACCGGCGCGAAGGCCGGAATGCGCGCGCCGAACCGCCGTGCGAAGATGCCGGCGATGAACTGCTCCACCTGCGGCCGCCGCGCATCGTGCGGCCCGTGCAGCTGGAGCCGCGGCGGCGCCAACGGGCCGGTCGGCGCGGTGCGCCGGGAATCACCCGGCAAGAGTGCCATCAACATCCACCCTCCATGGTTGCCGTCCCGCCACGGAACGGCTTCGGGGGCATGGTGCTCAGGGGCCCTTAACCGCTCCTTAATCGCCTCGGACGCAGGCAGTGAATAGAATCGCGCCCAGCCCAACTTTCGAGACCGCCATCCATGTCCTCCGGCACCTTCCACGTCCACGGCCCGCACGACCACGAGCTGGAGCACGCGACGCAGCACGCCGCCCATGGCGAGGCCGGCCACCACGGCATCGGCGGGGGCAGCATGACCAACCAGATCGCCATGTTCACGGCCGTGATCTCCACGGTCGGGGCGATCTTCGCCTACCTCGGCGGGGCGACGCAGGCCAACGCGCTGCTGTACAAGAACAACGCGGCGATCAGGAAGACCGAGGCGTCCAACCAGTGGAACTACTTCCAGTCCAAGAGCACCAAGCAGTCGCTGGCCGAGATCTCGCGCGACCTGTCGCCGGCCGACAAGCAGCCCTCCTACCAGGCCAAGGTGGACCGCTACGAGAAGGAAAAGAAGGAAATCGAGGCCGACGCGCGCAAGCTGGAAGCCGAGGCGAAGCACTTCGACGAGCTCAGCGACGCCCAGATGCACCAGCACCATCGCTGGGCCCAGGCCACGACGGCGCTGCAGGTCTCGATCGCCCTGGCGGCGATCGCGCTGCTGACGCGCAAGAAATGGCTGGAATGGGGCATGTTCGGCGTCGCCGGCCTGGGCGCGCTGATCGGCCTGCTGGCCGCGCTCCACATCTGACGCGCAGGCCCGGCCCGCGATGAAGATCACCACCTGGAACGTCAACTCGCTGACGGCGCGGCTGCAGCACGTGCTGGACTGGACCGCCGCCAATCCGGTCGACGTCCTGTGCCTGCAGGAGCTCAAGCTCACCGACGACAAGTTCCCGCTCGACGTGCTGCGCGGCGCCGGCTACGGCCATTGCGCCGTGTTCGGCCAGAAGACGTACAACGGTGTCGCCATCATGAGCCGGCATCCGCTGCGCGACGTCGCGAAGAACATCGCCGGCTTCGCCGACGAGCATTCGCGCGTGATCGCGGCCACGCTCGACACGCCCCAGGGCGAGCTGCGGCTGGTCAACGGCTATTTCGTCAACGGCCAGGCGCCGGGCACCGACAAGTTCGACTACAAGATGCGCTGGCTGGACGGCCTGCGCCAGTACCTGCGCGCCGAGCTGGCGCGGCATCCCGGCCTGCTGCTGGTGGGCGACTTCAACATCGCCCCCGAGGACCGCGACTCCTGGGACCCCGAGGGCCTGCGCGAGACCATCCACCACACCAGCCAGGAGCGCGCGCACTTCCGGCAGCTGCTGGAACTGGGCCTGGCCGACAGCTATCGGCTGTTCGAACAGCCGCCCAAGAGCTACAGCTGGTGGGACTACCGGATGCTGGGGTTCCAGAAGAACCGCGGCCTGCGCATCGACCACATCCTGGTGAGCCGATCGCTGCAGCCGCAGGTCAGGGCCTGCGCCATCGACCGCGCGCCGCGCAAGTGGGACAAGCCCAGCGACCACGCGCCGGTGACGGTGGAACTCTGACCGGCGGCGGTCAGTCGGCGGCGGCCGGCGCGGGCTGGCGCCGCAGCGCGAACACGCCCGGGTCGTCGGCGTGCTGCGTCAGCAACCGGCGCACCCGCTCCTGCCACAGCGCGCCGAATTGCGCCGCCTCGTCCGCGCTGGCCCGGCCCGAGAGGCAGCGCGGCATCAGTTCGCGCAGGCGCGGATCGCCGGGCACCAGCTCCGCATGCGTCTCCACGGTCACGCTGGCGCCCGTGTCCAGGCGCGTGAACCGCACCTGCGGCACGGCCGCGCCGTAGGCGATCAGCTCGCGCCGGTCGAACCGGCCGCCGATGCCGTGAAACCCGCCTTCGCCGGCCGCACCGGTGAGCATGCCGATCACGTTGCCCATGACGCCCGAGACGCCCTCGTGCGCGCCCTGCGGCATCTCGACCCGCACGCCGCCGCGCTCGGGCAGCTGGCCCGGATACAGCGCGGCCAGGGCCGCACGCGTCATCAGGTAGGCGCCGGCCACGGTGGGACAGGAGTGCCCCGCCAGCTTGACCACATCGGCGTACGTGTACTCGATGACGCCGTCCCGCGCCGCGCCCAGGAAGGCGGCCAAGGGGTCACGCACCGTGATCGTCGGCGCGGCGGAAAAGAAGTCGGGGAAGCCGGAGGCGGTGTTGTCGTTCATGGGGTGGGCTTTCAATGAGCGCGGGCCAGGCGGTCCGCGAGCGGAAGGAGGTCGACCAGCTGCTGCGCCAGCGGGAACAGTTCCCGCTCCTCGAAACGCACGTGTTCGCGCATGGCATCGCCCCACGATGGCAGCGCCGACAGGTCGCCGGCGCGCAGCAGCGCGACCAGCGCGCGCAAGTCGGCGTGCTGCCGCCAGGCCGCCGCGGCGGCCGCCTGGGCCGCCACGCCGGCGCCCGCCAGCGCCGGCAGCAGCACCTGCTCTTCGGCCGCGAAGTGGGGCTCGAACTGCTCCGACCAACGGCGCAGCACCTGCTCGCGCAGCGGCCCCGGCTCGCTGCCGTCGCGGCGCGGATCGCAGGCCCGCCGGGCCAGCACCAGCGCCTCGTGGTGCTCGCGCGACAGCGCCGCGAGTTCGGCGGCGCGCTTCATGGCACGAGCCGGCGCGTCAAAGATGCACGCTTCATGCATCTATTTTAGGGGGGAGCCGCCGCCACGGCAACAGTGGCCCTGCAGCGAACGGGCTCAGGAGCCGACGCGGCTGCCGCGGCGTCGCGTCGCGGGGGCGCGGGCGGCGGCCCGGATCGGGATCACCGCGCCGCCCCGCCCGGCTGGCGCGCCCGCGCGCCGGGGCGCGGGCGCGACGATGTCGGCCAGGGTCGCGCCGTCGAGCTCCTGGAAATACGCCATCAGCGCCTTGCCGAACAGCCGCTTCATGCGGCAGGAGTTGGCGATCATGCAGGTGTTGGTGCTCTCGTCGAAGCACTCGACCAGCCGGAAGTCGGTTTCCGAGGCCCGCACCACGTCGCCGATCCGGATCTCCGACGGCGCCTTCACCAGCCGCACCCCGCCGCCGCGGCCGCGGGTGGTCTCGATCAGGCCCTGGCGCGCCAGGTCGCTCACGATCTTCATCAGGTGGTTCTTGGAGAGCTCGTACGCCTGCGCCATTTCCGAAATCGTGATCAGGCGGTCGGGGTTCGATGCGCAATACATCAGCACTCGCAAGGTGTAGTCGGTGTATTCGGCAAGTCGCATGCTGGTCTCCAAAGATGCCTCGATCGTATTGCTTTACGGAAATCCTTGCTATAACATGCACGCAACATACCTGTTCACGGGTCCGGCCCGGGCTCCGCCCGCCACCGGCCCGCTTCGCCAGTGAGACCCTCCACCATCTCCGTCACCCCCGCGGCGGCCGCGCCGGCCGCCGGCGCGCACGGGCTGCCGCTGCTGCGGCTCGGCTTCCGCCCCTTCTATCTCGTCGCCGCGCTGTTCGCGGCGGCGGCCCTGCCGCTGTGGATCGCGCTGCTGCTCGGGCTGGTGCACATCGAGCTGGCCGTGCCGCCGGTGCTGTGGCACGCGCACGAGATGCTGTTCGGCTTCGCGATGGCGGTGGTGGTCGGCTTCCTGATGACCGCCGGCCGCGCCTGGACCGGCCTGCCCACCCCGCGCGGGCCGGCGCTCGGCGCCCTGGTGGCGCTGTGGATCGCCGCCCGCTGCGCGGCGCTGGCGGCGCCCTATGTGGTCTACGCGTTGCTCGACCTGGCGCTGCTTCCGCTGGTGGCCGGCATCTTCGCCCGCGTGCTCTGGAAAGCCGGCAACCGGCGCAACCTGCCGCTGGCCGGCATCCTGGCGGCGCTGTCGATCGCCAACCTCGGCTTCCACCTGTCCGCGCTCGGCGTGATCGGGCTGGCGCCGGTGCGCCCGCTCTATGCGGCGCTGGCGCTGATCACCATGATCGAATGCGTGATCGCGGGGCGCGTGATCCCCGCCTTCACCGCCAATGCCACGCCCGGCCTGAAGCTGGCGGCGCAGCCCCGGCTCGGACCCGCGGCGATGGCGGCCACCGGCGCCGGCCTGGCGCTGTGGGTGCTGGGCGCCGCCGGCCCGCTCACGGCAGCCACCCTGCTGGCGGCCGCCGCGCTGCAGCTGGCGCGCCTGTGGGGCTGGCAGCCGTGGGTCACGCGCGGCCGCCCGATCCTCTGGATCCTGCACCTGTCATACGCCTGGCTGCCGACCGGGCTGGTCCTGCTCGCGCTCGCCGCCATCGGCTGGATCAGCGCGTCGGCCGGCGTCCATGCGCTGGCGGTGGGCGCCACCGGCGGCCTCATCATCGGCATGCTCACGCGCACGGCGCGCGGCCACACCGGCCGCCCGCTGCAGGTCACCCGGCCCGAGGTGCTCGCCTATGCCCTGGTGATGACCGCGGCCGTGCTGCGGGTGCTGCTGCCGCTGCTGATGCCGCAATGGCTGCTGGCCGCGCTGGTGGCCGCGGCGCTGGCCTGGAGCGCCGCCTTCGTGATCTACCTGTTCATCTACACCCCGTGGCTGGTGCAGACCCGGCTCGATGGCAAGGACGGCTGAGGAGCCATGGCAACCATCCGGCACGAGGTGCAGGACTGGGACCCGCGGGCGCCCGAGGTCCTGCGGGACCAGGTTGCGGCTTACGACGGCATGCGCCGGCGCTGTCCGGTGGCCCACAGCGACTATCTGCAGTGGTCCCTCTTCCGGCACGAGGACGTGCTGGCGGCCGTCCTGGACCACGAGACCTTCGGCAACCAGGTGTCGGCGCATCCGGCCGTGCCCAATGGCATGGACCCGCCGCGCCATACGCCGTATCGGGCGCTGATCGAGCCCTACTTCGACCGGCCGCGGCTGGCCGCCCATGAACCCGTGTGCCGCCAGCTGGTGGCGCGGCTGGTCGACGCCCTGCCGCGCGCGGGCGAGCTCGAATGGATGGAGGGGTTCGCGCACGAATGCGCGGCGCAGATGCTGTGCGCGTTCATGGGCTGGTCGAGCGCGCTGCACGAGCCGCTGCGCGCCTGGAACCGGCGCAACCAGGCGGCCACGCTGGCCGGCGACCGCACGGCCATGGCGGCGATCGCGCTCGAATTCGACGGCCACATCCGCGCCCAGCTGTCGCTGCACCGGGCCGCCGGCGCCGCGACCGGCACCGACGTGACGAGCCGGCTGCTGCGCGACACCGTGGACGGGCGGCCGCTCACCGACGAGGAGCTGGTCAGCATCGCGCGCAACTGGACGGTCGGCGAGCTGGGCACGATGGCGGCGGCGATCGGCATCCTGGCCGACTTCCTGGCGACCCATCGCGAGCTGCAGCAGACCCTGCGCCGGCAGCCGCGGCTGGTGCCGGCGGCCATCGACGAGATCCTGCGCATCCGCGCCCCGCTGATCGCCAACCGCCGCGTGGTCCGCCGGCCGGTCGACATCGGGGGCGCGGCGCTGGAGCCCGGCGACCGCGTGACCCTGGTCTGGGCCTCGGCCAACCGCGACGAACGCGTGTTCGGCGATCCCGACGAGTTCCGGCTCGACCGCGACCCGGCGCTCAATCTGCTCTATGGGGCCGGGGTCCACGTCTGCCCGGGCGCCCCGCTCGCGCGGCTGCAACTGCGGATCGTGCTGCAGACGCTGCTGGCCAACAGCCGCGGCATCGCGCGGGTCGAGGGCCGGGCGCCGGTGAAGGCACGCTATCCGGCCGGCGGCTACTCGGCCCTGCCGCTGCGGATCGACCGGGCCTGACGGCCGCCGGCGGTCAGGCCGCCGGCGCCAAGGTGGTGAAGGTCGCCAGCGTGGCGTCGATGCGCTTGACGGCGGCCAGCGTCTGCGCCTCGGGCACGCGATTGAGGTCGACCACCGCGACCCCGAGGCCGCGGTCGGTTTCCAGGTGCAGCTGCGTGACGTTGAGGCCCGCGGCGGCCAGGATGCCGTTCAGGTGCGACATCACGCCGGGCTGGTCGCGGTGCAGGTGCACCAGGCGCGCGGCGCCGCGCACCGGCCCGACGCCGAGCTCGGGCAGGTTGACGCTGCCGCGCACCGCGCCGAGCAGCAGGTAGTCGCGTAGCTTCTCCGACACTTCCAGGCCCAGGTTGCGCTGCGCCTCGATCGTCGAGCCGCCCACGTGCGGCGTCAGGATGACGTTGTCGAGCTCGCGCAAGGGCGACTCGAAGGTCTGGGCGGCCGAGGCCGGCTCCACCGGGAAGACGTCGATGGCGGCGCCGCGCAGCCGGTGCTCGCGCAGCGCGCCGTGCAGCGCGCCGATGTCGACGGCCTGGCCGCGCGCCAGGTTGATCAGCACGGCGTCCGGTTTCATCTGGCCGAGGCGCTCGGCGTCGATCAGGTTCCTGGTCTGCGCGGTCTGCGGCACGTGCAGCGTCACCACGTCGGCCTCGGCCAGCAGCGCCTGCAGGCTCGCCGCCGGCCGCGCGTTGCCCAGCGGCAGGCGCGCCTCGACGTCGTGAAAGACCACCCGCATGCCGATCGCCTCGGCCAGCAGGCCGGTCTGGGTGCCGATCTTGCCGTAGCCGACGATGCCCAGCGTCTTGCCCCGGACCTCGTTCGATCCCTTCGAGTCCTTCAGCCAGCCGCCGCGGCGCGCCGCCGCATGCCGCTCCGGCACCCGGCGCAGCAGGTGGATGGCGTGGCCGATGACCAGCTCCGCCACCGAGCGGGTGTTGGAGAACGGGCCGTTGAAGACCGCGACGCCGCGCTCGGCCGCGGCCTTCAGGTCGATGTTGTTGGTGCCGGTGCAGTAGGCGCCCACCGCGCGCAGCCGCGGCGCGTGGGCCAGGGCGGCGGCGTCGAGCGGCGTGCGCGAGCGCAGCCCCAGCACGTCGACGTCGGCCAGCAGCGACTTCAGCTCGGCGGCGTCGGGCGCATGGCGCAGCCGCCGGATCTCGGCGCGCGGAACCGATTCGAGAACGGCGTCGGCGCTGGCGTGCACGTCTTCGAGCAGCAGGATGTTCACGGTCATGTGGGACAAGTGGAGAAAGGGAAGGGGCTGGGCCCCGCTAGAGGCCGAGAGTGAGGAGCGCGGTTTCGGACATCCGCGAACGGTCCCAGGGCGGATCGAACACCAGGTCCACCGTCACCTCGCCGACGCCGTCGAGCGCCAGCACCTTCTCGGCGACCTCGTTGCCCACCGCCTCGCCCATGCCGCAGCCCGGCGCCGTCAGCGTCAGCTGGATCGCGACCTTGGTCCGCCCGTCCGGCATGGCGCTCAGTTCGCAGCCGTAGATCAGCCCCAGCTCGACGATGTCGACCGGGATCTCCGGGTCGTAGCAGGTCTTGAGGGTGGCCCAGATCCGGCTTTGCAGGTCGGTGCCCGCGTCGGCCGCCGCCGCGGCCGGCGCGGGCACCGGCTTGCCGATGGCGTCGGCATCGGCGCCCTTCAGGCGCACCAGCTGGCCGTCGACGTGCAAGGTGAAGTTGGAGCCGAGGGCCTGGGTGATCTCGGCCAGCGTGCCGGGCGGCAGCTCGAACGGGGTGCCGTCGGGAATGCACTCGACCTGCACCGGCCGGCGCACCAGCACCGACTCGCGCGGGCGTCTCATGATGTCGCGCCCTCCGCCACCGGCTCGCCCTGCGCCGCCCCGGCCTCGCCGATCGCATGCATCAGCGCGTGCCACCCCAGCAGCGCGCACTTGATGCGGCTGGGATAGCGGCGCACGCTCGCCAGGCTGACCAGCTTGCCGAGCTCGGCCCCTTCCGGCTCGGCCTGTCCGGTCAGCACCGCGCGAAAGCGCTGCTGCAGCTCGCGGGCGGTGGCCAGGTCGCGGCCCAGCACGGCCTCGGTCATCATCGACGAGGATGCGATGCAGATCGCGCAGCCCTGGCCGTGGAAGGCCACGTCGGCGACCCGCCCGTCCTCCAGGCGCAACTGCACCTCGACGTCGTCGCCGCACTGCGGGTTGCGCCCGCGGGCCTGGTGGGTGGGCGCCGCCAGCGCGCCGAAGTGGCGAGGCGCCCGCTTGTGCTCCAGGACGATTTCCTGGTACAGCTGGTCTTCCGCGGCATTCATCGCAACACCTCCAGGGCCCGCGCGACGGCGGCCACCAGCCGCTCCACCTCGTCGTGCGTGTTGTACAGGGCGAACGAGGCCCGGGTGGTGGGACCCAGGCCGAGGTGATCGAGCAGCGGCTGCGCGCAGTGATGGCCGGTGCGCACCGCGATCCCGCGCTCGTCCAGCAGCGTGCCGATGTCGTGCGGGTGCGCGCCGGCGGCGACGAAGGAAACCAGTGCCGCCGCCTCGGCGTGCGGCGCCAGCACCGTCACGCCGTCGAGCGCCGACAGCCCGGCCACGGCATGCGCCCGCAGCGACCGCACATGGGCGTCGATGGCGCCGCGGCCGGTCGCCTCGATGAAGGCCGCCGCCGCGGCCAGGCCGACCGCGCCGGCGACGTTGGGCGTGCCGCCCTCCAGCCGCGCCGGCAGCTCGGCGAAGCTGGCCTCCTGCTCGCTCACCCAGATCACCATGTCGCCGCCGAAGCGCAGCGGCGTGAGTCGTTCCAGCGCCTTGCGCCGGCCGGCCAGCACGCCGGTGCCCATCGGGCCGTACATCTTGTGGCCCGAGAACGCCATGAAGTCGCACGCCAGCGCCAGCAGCTGCGGCGTGTCGTGGCTCATGGCCTGCGCCGCGTCGAGCACGGTGAGCGCGCCGGCTTCGGCCGCCAGCGCCAGCAGCTCTTCGTAGGGCGGCCGCTCGCCGGTGGCATTGGCGCCGGCCGTGACCGCGAACACCATGGTGCGCGGCGTCAGCAGCGGCGCCAGGTCGTCGGCATGCAGCCGGCCCTGCGCGTCCGGCCGCAGGATCCGCACGGTGGCGCCGGTGCGGCGCGCCGCCTGCTGCCACGGCACCAGGTTCGCGTGGTGCTCCAGGCCGCTGACGATGATCTCGTCGCCGGGCTGCAGGTAGGGCCGGCCGGCGCCGGCATCCGACAGGCCGTTCGCCACCAGGTTCAGCGCGTCGGTGGTGCCGGAGGTGAACACCAGTTCGTGCCCCGGGCCGGCGCCGACGAAGCGCTTGAGGTCGCCGCGGGCCCGCTCGAAGGCGTCGGTCGCGCGCTGGCTCAGCGTGTGGACGCCGCGATGGATGTTGGCGCGGCTGGTCGTCTCGAACTCGCGCATCGCGTCGAGCACCGCCTGCGGCATGTGGGTGGTGGCCGCGTTGTCCAGGTACGCCAGCGGCTCGCCGTTGACGCGCTGCGCCAGCGACGGAAATTCGCTGGCCAGGCTGGCCTGCTGCAGGAGATCACCCATGGCGGCGCTCCTGCATGCCGGCGGGCGCGAGGTGGCGCGCCAGGGCCCGCGCCAGCAGCGTTTCGAAGCCGGCCCGTTCCAGCGTGTCCGGATCGGCGAGTGCGCGCGCGAACACGGCCTGGGCCATGCCGTGCAGGATCATCGCCTTGGCGGCGGTCTCGTCGAGACCGCGCTGGCGGGCGTGGAACAAGGCCTCCTGCGGCAGGGCGCCCCAGGTGGCGCCGTGCGCGGCCTGGACGTCGTCGTGGTGGATCTCCAGGTGTGGCCGCAGCACCAGGCGCGGCTGGCCCGCCGTCGGAACACCCGCCAGCCGCTGGCGCGTCTGCGCCTCGTCGCAGCCGGGGCTGATCGTCGAACGCGCATTCGCCACCAGGCGCGCGCCGCCGCTGCCCAGCGCCAGCGCGTCGATCCCGCTGCGCGTGTGCGCCGCGCCGTGCCGGACCTGGGTCTGCTGGTCGAGCGCGGTGTCCGCGCCGAGCAGCACACCCGCGGTGTGGGCCAGGGCGCGCGGACCGAGCAGGTCCAGCACCGTGCGCTGCAGGTGGTAGCGGCTGCCGGACGCGAGCAGGCACTGCTCGTACGCGGCGTCCGCTGCCAGCTGCACCTGCACGTCGTGCGCCAGATGGGCGGCCGCCTCGGGCATCACGGCTCGCAGGTGCTGCAGCGCGGCGCCCTCGCCGACGCGCACATGCACCTGCAGGTTCTGCACGTCCTGGCCGCCGTTCTCGTGCGATTCGAGCAGCACGCAGCGGGCGCCGGGCAGCAGCTCGATCACCAGCAACGGCGCCTCGACGGCGGCCGTGGCGCGCCGGTCGAGCCGCAGCACCAGCGGCGCCCCGGCGGCGATGCGCAGCCGCAGCCCGTGCCGCAGCAGCGCACGGTGGGCCCAGGCGAACGGCGCGGCCTCGTCGCGCCCGGGCGGCGGCAGCCCGGCCAGCAGCTGGCCGCGCTGGGCCGCGTCGGCGGCGTCGAGCCAGCGCGCGTCGACCAGGGCGCGCTGTGCCGCCGGCAGGTCGTGCAGGCGCCAGCCGCCGTCAGCCGCTGCCGGCGCCGGCGCGGCCGGCTCGCCGAGCCACAGGGCCGCGTCGGGCGGCGGCAGGTGCCGGAACGACTCGGCGGTGCGGGGAATCCAGCCTTCGGCCGCCAGGTGACTGCGGGCGGCCAGGGCGTCGGCGCGGGCGACGTTCATGTCAGGCCTCCACCGGTTCCGACACCCGGGCGAAGCCGGTGCGCGCGATCTCGCGCGCCAGCGACAGGTCGCCGCGGTCGGCGATGCGCCCGTCCTCCAGCCGCAGCACGGTGTCCGGCGCCAGCGACTCGATCAGCTGCAGGTAGTGCGACACCACCAGGAACGCGGTGCCTTGCCCGCGCAGGCGCTGCACCAGGTCCACCGTCGCGCGCACGCCGTCGACGTCCATGCCGGAATCGATCTCGTCGAGCATCGCCAGGCGCGGGCGCAGCAGCGCCAGTTGCAGCAACTCGTTGCGCTTGCGTTCGCCGCCGGAGAAGCCGTCGTTGACCGGGCGGTTGAGCATCGCCTCGGGCAGGCCCAGCTGCGCGGCCGCCGCCCGCGCATCGCCCAGGAAGTCGAAGGCGTCCAGCGGCGCTTCGCCGCGCGCGGCACGCACCGCGTTCACGGCGCTGCGGATGAACAGGTTGTTCTTGACGCCCGGGATCTCCGGCGGCGACTGGAACGACAGGAACAGGCCGGCGCGGGCGCGCTCCTCGACGTTCATCGCCAGCAGGTCCTGCCCGCCAAGGCGCGCCGCGCCGCCGGTGACGCGGTAGCGCGGATGCCCGGCGAGCGTGAGGCCGAGGGTGCTCTTGCCGCTGCCGTTGGCGCCCATCAGGACGACCAGCGAGCCGGGGGCGATCGCGAGCGAGACGGATTGCAGCACGTTGCGCTCGCCGATGTCGACGCGCAGGTTCTCGAGTTGCAGCAGCGGTTGGGTGGTGGTCATGGGATCGTTCCTTGTGGCGGGAGGCGCTCAGCCGACGGCGCCTTCGAGCGAGACGGCCAGCAGGGCCTTGGCTTCGAGCGCGAACTCCATCGGCAGCTCCTCCAGCACCGACTGGCAGAAGCCGCCGACGATCAGCGCCGTCGCTTCCTGGGCGTCGATGCCGCGCTGCTGGCAATAGAACAGGCGCTCTTCCGAAATGCGGGTGGTGGTGGCCTCGTGCTCGACGACGGCGTCATCGCGGGCGGCTTCGACGTAGGGGAAGGTGTGCGCGCCGCAGTTCGATCCGATCAGCAGCGAGTCGCATTGGGTGTGGTTGCGCGCGCCCGCGGCCGTGGGCGCCATCCGCACCAGGCCGCGATAGCTGTTGTGCGCGTGGCCGGCGCTGATGCCCTTGGAGACGATCCGGCTGGTCGTGTCGCGGCCCAGGTGGATCATCTTGGTGCCGGTGTCGGCCTGCTGGAAGTGGTTGGACACGGCGATCGAGTGGAACTCGCCGTTCGACCCGTCCCCGCGCAGCACCACGCTGGGATATTTCCAGGTGATCGCCGAGCCGGTCTCGATCTGGGTCCAGGCGATGCGCGAGCGCTTGCCGGCGGCCAGCCCGCGCTTGGTGACGAAGTTGTAGATGCCGCCGCGGCCGTGCTCGTCGCCGGGGTACCAGTTCTGCACCGTCGAATACTTGATCGAGGCGTCGTCGTGCGCGACCAGCTCCACCACGGCGGCGTGCAGCTGGTGCTCGTCGCGCTGCGGCGCGGTGCAGCCTTCCAGGTAGCTGACCTGGCTGCCGGCCTCTGCAATGATCAGCGTGCGCTCGAATTGCCCGGTGTTGCGGGCGTTGATGCGGAAATACGAGGACAGTTCCATCGGGCAGCGCACGCCGGCCGGCACGTACACGAACGAGCCGTCGGAGAACACCGCCGAGTTCAGCGCGGCGTAGAAGTTGTCGCCCGGCGGCACCACCGTGCCCAGGTAGCGCTCGATGAGTTCCGGGTGGTGCTCGACGGCGTGGGAGAAGGAGCAGAAGATCACGCCGACCTCGGCCAGCTGCTCGCGGAACGTGGTGCCGACCGAGACGCTGTCGAAGACGGCGTCGACGGCCACGCCGGCCAGCCGGGCCCGCTCGTGCAGCGGCACGTTGAGCTTCTCGTAGGTCTCGAGCAGCTTGGGGTCGACCTCGGCCAGGCTCTTGGGCCCGTCCTTCAGGGATTTCGGCGCCGAGTAATACGACAGCGCCTGGAAATCGATCGGCTCCATCCGCAGCTGGCCCCACGCCGGCACGGCCATGGCCTGCCAGCGCTCGAACGCCCCCAGCCGCCAGCGCAGCAGGAACTCTGGTTCGCGCTTGCGGCGCGAGATCGCGCGGATGGTCTGCTCGTCCAGTCCGGGCGGCAGGGCGTCGGATTCGATGTCCGTGACGAAGCCGTGCCGGTAGGGCTGTTCGAGTGCCTGCGCGAGGGGGGCTTCCTGGTCGATGATGGGCATGGGGGCCTCCGTCCGAATAGATGCATCATACGTGCATCTTATGAAGACGCGCCCATAGCCGCGACGTCGACCCGGTCAATGCCGGCGCCGCCGGTGGCCCCCTTCGCCGTCGGGCGCCTCGCCGGGCCCGTGGCCCCGGTGGCCTATTCCAGCCCCAGTTCCTGGATCTTTCGGGTGATGGTGTTGCGGCCGATGCCCAGCTTTTGCGCCGCCTCGATCCGGCGGCCGCGCGTCGCGTGCAGCGCCGTGAGGATCAGCCGCGACTCGAAGCGCCTGGTGAGCGCTTCCCACAGGTCCGGCTGGCCGCGCGCCAGCATGTCCGTCGCCTCCGCTTCGAGTCCGGCTTCCCAGCCGGCGCCAGTGTCGCGAGGCGCGGCCGCGGCGGCGAGCGGCTCCGTTTCGCGGGCCGGTGCGTCGCCCTGGCTCGCCAAGCCGGCAGCCGCGGGGGCCGCCGGCTCGGCGGCGCCCATCACTTCCGGCGGCAGGTCCTTGGGTTCGATCACCTGCGCCGGCGCCATCACCGTCAGCCAATGGCAGATGTTCTCCAGCTGCCGCACGTTGCCGGGAAAGCCGAAGGCCGCCAGCCGCGCCAGGGCCGGTTCCGAAATCCGCTTGGGCTCGACGCCCAGCTGCGAGGCGCTGCGCTGCAGGAAGTGGCGCGCCAGCATCGGAATGTCGTCGGCGCGCTCGCGCAGCGCCGGCAGGCGCAGCCGGATCACGTTGAGGCGATGGAACAGGTCCTCGCGGAAGGCGCCCTCCTTGACCCGCTGCTCCAGGTCCTGGTGCGTCGCGGCGATCACCCGCACGTCCGCCTTCACGGCGTTGTGCCCGCCGACCCGGTAGAAGTGGCCGTCCGACAGCACGCGCAGCAGGCGCGTCTGCAGGTCGAACGGCATGTCGCCGATCTCGTCCAGGAACAGCGTGCCGCCCTCGGCCTGCTCGAAGCGGCCGCGCCGCATCGCCTGGGCGCCGGTGAAGGCGCCGCGCTCGTGGCCGAACAGCTCGCTTTCCAGCAGGTCCTTCGGGATGGCGGCGGTGTTGATGGCGACGAACGGGCCGTTCGCGCGCGGCGAGTGCTTGTGCAGCGCCCGGGCGACCAGCTCCTTGCCCACGCCGGTCTCGCC
>NZ_DATMHS010000110.1:0-33745 GCF_035554825.1 Ramlibacter sp.
GCATGTGATCGTAGGACTGGACGTCGGCGGTGCAGAGCTGATGCTCCAGCGCCTGCTGCGGGCCCAACTTCGCACCTCGACGAATCGGCACATCGTGGTTTCCCTGACGTCTCTTGGTCCAGTAGGCACTCAGATGCGTGAGCAGGGGATCATGGTGATACCGCTAGGGATGCGCTCCGGGATACATGCGCCAACTGCGCTGTTCCGTCTGGTCCGATGCTTTCGCGAACTGCAGCCGGACATCGTGCAAACCTGGATGTACCACGCGGATCTTCTGGGGGGTTTGGCTGCCCGCCTAGCCAAGGTGCCCGTGGTGATCTGGGGAATTCGCACGACGGATGTTGCGAAGGGCGGTTCACGTGTGACTCCGATGATCAGGTGGTTATGCGCGCGATCTTCGGCCGTGATTCCGGACAAGATCGTCTGCGCGGCAGAAGCTGCGCGCAGACTGCACGTGGCACTCGGATACCGTGCGGATCGCATGCTGGTGATCCCCAATGGATTAGACATCGGCAGTTGGAACCCGGCCTCAGAAGACGGCGCCCAGTTGCGGCGCCAGCTCGGAATCGATGAGTCGGCATGCACCGTCGGAACCCTGGGACGGTTTTCGCACGTCAAAGATCAGCACAATTTCGTGCGTGCCGCGGGCATCGTAGGGGCCCGCGACACTCGCGTGCGCTTCCTCATGGTCGGGCGCGATTGCGACTGGGAGAATCGGCAACTGGTCGCTTGGATTGGCCAGACCCGCCTTGCAGATCGCTTCATTCTGCTGGGACAGCGTTCGGACCCCGCTGTGTGTATGGCTGCCATGGAGGTGTTCGTGCTTCCATCGCGAACCGAAGGCTTTCCCAACGTGCTGGCCGAAGCGATGGCAATGGGAAGACCGTGCGTGACGACGGACGTGGGGGACGCCGCATCGCTGCTGGGATCGTGCGGGCTTGTGTCACCACCGGAGGACAGCAGCGCCTTGGCCGAGAGCATTGTTCGCATGCTGGGTCTTCCATCCGCTGAACGAGACGCTTTCGGCCGCAGCGCGCGCGCCCGCATCGTTCAGGAGTACTCGATGGAGCGATGTAATGAACGCTTCGAAAATCTCTACGCCACAACGCTGGCGGTTGCACGGGCATGGAGATCCCGGTAGTTACGGGCTTCGGGCACTTCACGAAGCCGATAGCGGTCCCAGGACAGAGTGCGGATCTGCGCGAACGTCTTGGTCTTGCGAACGCTATGGCGGCGTTCCCGGCAAGGGAGATCGCCTCAATCAGCTGACTACTATTCGTTTATCTGTCTTGCCCCTAGGCTCCAGTGGGGTCGCGGTGCAATGCCGCGCCGGCGCCGGAGCGCCGCAGCGTAGTAGTCAATATCTGTCTACCGTCGCGGCAGCAACGTCCCTTCGAGCATTGATCACTTCGACGTCAGGCGTCGAAGCGGGCATACGATGCGCCCACCCTGCCTCAGGCTGTCCGCCGACTGCGAATGTGGCCACCAAGCGCCTGTAGCGGTCAAGAACAAACAGTTCATCGAAACCGCGTTGCACCATCTCGCGTCCCCGGCGTCCCATCAAGTGACGTTGATCCAGCGGTAGATCAAGAAACAAGCGCATCTTGGCAGCAAGGTCCGCACCATCGCGTGGACGGCAGAGGAACCCAGTTTCGCCGTCGACGACGGCGTCCCGGCAACCTGGGGCGTCAGTGGTGATGACCGGACGGGCCATCGCTGCTGCCTCGAGCAGCACCCGAGGGACACCCTCGCGATACGAAGGCAACACGATGCAATCGGCCTCAGCAACGAATGGCCTTACGTCCTCTGTGCTTCCTAGGTATGTGATCAGCCCCTCCTTGACCCAGGCGTCCACTTGCTCCTTAGGGATGGCCGATGGATTCGAACTTGCCAGGTCGCCCAGCAATCGAAAATTTGCCCGCGGATAACTTGCTCTTAACGTGCGTGCGGCAGTCACATACTCGCCAACACCTTTGTCCCAGAGCATTCGTGCGACCAGTAGGAAGACGGGCGCGTCACTGCTGCCCTGTGGCCACCCTTCGATCGGCTGAAATCGAGCTAGATCTACTCCTGAACCGGGTAGGCGCTCCGCATTTTTGATATGCACCAACTTCGCCTTGACGAACACATTCATGTCGTCGAAGTTCTGAAAGAAGACGTGGTGAGCACGAGGAAATGTGAGCCGGTACAGGGCCAGCGCCATCCAAGTAATTGGTGATCGCCGGATGAAGGCCCGTCCAAGTCCCGAAACATTGGGCACAAACCGCACCCCCACGGCGACGCAGGCTAGCGCGGAATAGAGGTTGCCCTTTGGTGTGTAACTCAGGACGAGATCGACCGCTTCCCGCCTAAATACGGTTCCAAGTTGCCACACAGCCCGCAACTCAGCCAACGGGTTGACCCCGTGCGCAGCGATAGCCACTGGCCTGAACGTTATACCCTCTAGCTCTAGCTTGGCACCAAATCGATCTGACGGCGCCACCGCAACCACAGTGTGGCCGGCAGCCTGAAGGCAGCGAATAAGGTTTAGCCTAAAGTTAAATAAATTCCAGGCCGAGTTCGACACCACAGCAATTCGGAGCTTGCGACTGCTCAAGAGACCCCCCGCTGCACGCGCCGCTCACGAGGACGATGGCGCGCATGCTTGACGCGCCGACGGATCGGGTACTGCGGCAGTTCAACTTTTCGGGAAATTTCCGGAGTCAATCGCTTTTGCGCCAAGTGCTGATACCAGATGTGATACAGCAATGCGCAACCCACTAAGGCCATTCCGAGCAGCGCCGGCTGGTAGAACAAGACAGTTGCCAACACGGCAGGCACCGACGTGAAAGCCCAGACAATCGGCGAGACCGCCGCATTCCGCACGCTCTTATCCACACCTTTGGCAGACAGCCTCGGCCGGACCAAATTCACCTTGATCAGGCTGTGCAGGTGCCCGCTGTCCGCCTCCCCCGGCGACTGCCGCTTCGCGTAGCGCCGCACCATGCTGTAGATCACTTCGATCACCGGATAGGCGCACACCAGCAATGACGCCCAGACCGACACCTCGGGGTTGCGCACGGGCAGCAGGACGGCCAGCCAGGCCAGCGCAAAACCGGAGAAATAGGCGCCGCCGTCGCCCATGAACAATTTGCCCCAGGGGTAGTTCACCAGCCAGAAGCCCCCGATGGCGGCGGCGAGCATGAAGCACGCAATGGCCAGTTGCGGGTCGTCGGCCTGCGCCGCGATCGAGCCCAGCGCCAGCAGCGCGATGATGGTGGTGCCGCTGGCCAGGCCGTGGAAGCCGTCGATGATGTTGATCGCGTTGGCCACGCCGCCCACCGCAAACGCCGTGAAGATGACCGCGACGGGCGTCAACGTCATCAGCCAGTCGAGGCCGTACACGTCCAGGCGGTTCAGCGCCACGCCGCTGATCGCCCAGGCGACGACGCCGCCCAACATGGTGGCGATCAACCGCGGCAGCACGCCCACTTTTTTGGTCAGGTCCTCGGCCAGGCCGCAGACCAGCGGCACGAAGCCGGCGGCGAGGATCACGCCCAGGATCTCCCGCACGCCCCGGTCGCGCACGAGCATCCAGGCGAGCACGAGGCCGAGATAGATCCCGATGCCGCCGACGCGCGGCGTCGGCTCGGCATGAAATTTCTGCACGCCGATGGTGCTGTCCAGTGTCAGGTGGCCGTGGTGCTTTTTCGTCAGCACCAGTCCGAGCGACACGGCAAAGGCACAGAGCAGCGCCGCAGCAGTGGATGCCGCCTGCCACGAAACAACGCTTGCGTCAAGCATGGATTTGTACCCTCCTGAAACTGCGGTGCGCCTCGAATCGAGGTACTGCTAATGTGTTCTTATGTAACTTCGCACCCGTTTCCAGGGGAGTGGCGACTGTAGAACACACTGTGCAGCGCGTCCAGCATGGGAAATCCCCGATTCGATGTCAGCGATATTCTGAGACAGAAAAGAGACACTTCGTTACGCGGCGACGGGCAGACCGTGACGGATGCCACCCGAAAGTTCGCTCGGCGCGGTTCGCACGCCACTGAACCATGGCGGCGTGAGGGGTTATTCGAGCGTTGCTGGCAGCCCCGAGACGCAAGCCCGGCGCGTCGAGGTCCGGTCCAGCGCCCGGAAACGACAACGCCCGCGAAAGCGGGCGTTCGTTGGGGGAACGGGCTCGAGCCCGGCGCGGAATCAGACCGCGAAGTCTTCGATGTTCTTCCCGGCTTTCAGCGCTTCCTGCACCCAGCGCGGCTTGCGGCCGCGGCCGCCGGACCAGGTTTCGCCATTCGGGCCGCGGTATTTGACGGCGCCCTTGCTCCGGCTGCCGCCGGCGCGCTTGCGAGCCGGCGCACCGCCGCCGAGATCCTGAACCGTCAGCCCGTAGGCTTCCATTTTCTGGCGAATTTCTGCAATCACGTCGCTGATTTCCTTTTGCCGCACCTGCTCGGCCTCCGCCATCAGCTTTTGCGCTCTTTCCATCAATTCGACGTAGGTTGCCATGGTTCCCTTTCAGATCAATTGAAAAGTGAATTATGTACGACCGGCCTCGTATCGTTGGTCAAACGGCAAATGAATCAGGCGCCGCTCGTGCTGTTGAGGTCTGCTCGAACGGCCCAGGCTGGCCGCCCCGAAATTGCGCCAGCCGGTTGCACTTTCCCGCGGACGGCCCATGCTTGATGCATGCAGTGACGTCTCACCGGGGAGGTGTGCCATGTGGTCGCGGTTGGTGGTTCTCGTGTCCTTGCTGCTTCTCGGCGGCCTCGCGCCCGCAGTCGGCGCGCCGGACAGCAACGCCGGCATCCAGTCGGCGCTGGAGACATTGAAGCGGGCGAATGCTGCGGTGGTGGGGCTCGAAGTGACGGCCGTCCCCCAGGCCCCCTCCGCGGAAACGCTGGGGCGTGAGCGCAGCGGCTCCGGGGTGGTGATCGGCGCCGACGGCCTGATCCTGACCATCGGCTATCTGATCGTCGAAGCCGAAACCATCCAGGTGACCACCCAGGACCGCAAGGTCTGGCCGGCGCAGCCGGTGGCGTACGACCAGGCCACCGGATTCGGGCTGGTGCGCCCGCTGCTGCCGCTGCGCGGCATCACCCCGGTGCGATTGGGCAGCGTCTCGCATTTGGCCGTTGGCGAGCCGCTGATGGTTTCGACGGGCGGCAGCGATGCCGAGGTGGAAGTCACCCGCCTGGTCAGCAAGCGGCCGTTCTCGGGCTATTGGGAATATCACATCGACGATGCCCTGTTCACCAGCCCCGCGGTGGGCAACCACAGCGGCGCACCGGTGTTCAACCAGCGCGGCGAGTTGCTGGGGATCGGCAGCCTGTTCGTGGCCGACGCGCTGGGGCAGCCGCCCCGGGTGCCGGGCAACATGTTCGTGCCGATCGACCTGTTGAAGCCGATCCTGGCCGAGATGCAGGCCACCGGCAGTTCGCGCCAGAGCCACCGCCCGTGGCTGGGTCTGACCTCCGGCGAACAGGACGGACGGGTGTTCGTGATGCGCGTGACGCAAGGCAGCCCGGCGCAGGCCGGCGGCATGCAGCGCGGCGACATGATCCTGGCGGTGGACGGCGAGCCGGTGGATTCGCTGGAGCGGTTCTACAAGGGGCTCTGGAAGCGGGCCAGGCCGGACGACGAGATCCGCATCACGCTGCAGCGCGGCGACGATGTCCGCACGCTGACGCTGCGCGGCGTGGACCGCATGACGACGATGGCGAAGCCGGCGGGGATTTGAGGTCAACCCTCCCCATGTGAACCGCCGGCGCGAAGCGCGCCTTACTCGTTGTAGTCCATCGGCTGGTAGCCGTGCTTCTTGATCAGCTCGTCGCGCTCGGCCGACTTCAGGTCCTCGCGCGCCATCTCGGCGACGAGCTCGCGGAAGCCGATCTTCGGCACCCAACCCAGCTTCTGCCTGGCCTTGCTGGCGTCGCCGAGCAGGGTCTGGACTTCGGTCGGCCTGAAATAGCCCGGATCGACCTCGACGATGCACTTGCCGGCGGCGTCGTAGCCCTTCTCGTCCACCCCGGAGCCCTTCCAGGTGATGGCGATGCCGAACTCCCGGGCCGCCGCGTCGACGAAATCGCGCACGCTGTACTGCACCCCGCTGGCGACGACGAAGTCCTCGGGCTGCTCCTGCTGCAGCATCAGCCACATCATCTCGACGTAGTCCTTGGCGTGGCCCCAGTCGCGCTTGGCATCGAGGTTGCCGAGATACAGGCAGTCCTGCAGGCCGAGCTTGATGCGCGCCAGCGCGCGGGTGACCTTGCGCGTGACGAAGGTCTCGCCGCGCACCGGGCTCTCGTGATTGAACAGGATGCCGTTGCAGGCATAGATGCCATAGGCCTCGCGATAGTTCACCGTGATCCAGTAGGCATAGAGCTTGGCGACGGCGTACGGGCTGCGCGGATAGAAGGGCGTGGTTTCCTTCTGCGGCGTCTCCTGCACCAGGCCGTACAACTCGCTGGTCGAGGCCTGGTAGAAGCGGGTCGACTTCTCCAGCCCCAGGATGCGCATGGCCTCCAGGATCCGCAGTGCGCCCAGCGCGTCGGAGTTGGCGGTGTACTCGGGCTCCTCGAAGCTCACGGCCACGTGGCTTTGCGCCGCCAGGTTGTAGATCTCGTCCGGCTGCGTCTGCTGGATGATCCGGGTCAGGCTCGAACTGTCGGTCAGGTCGCCGTGGTGCAGGAAGAACCGGACGTCCTTCTCGTGCCGGTCGCGATAGAGGTGATCGATGCGGTCCGTGTTGAACAGGCTGGTGCGCCGCTTCAGGCCATGGACGATGTAGCCCTTGTCGAGGAGGAATTCGGCCAGGTAGGCGCCGTCCTGTCCGGTGATGCCGGTGATCAGGGCGACCTTGTCGGGTGCGTTCATAGGGGTGTTCCCGGGGCCGCGGCGGCGGCCGTTTGAAGGAAATCCGCGTAGGCCAGGCGCAGCCCCTGCGCCAGCCCGGTGCCCGCCCGCCAGCCCAGCGCGTTGATGCGGGCGCTGTCCATCAGCTTGCGCGGCGTGCCGTCCGGCTTGCTGTCGTCGAACACGATGCGGCCGCGATACCCCACCGTCGCTGCCACCAGCGCGGCGAGCTCGCCGATCGAGATCTCGGCGCCGCTGCCGACGTTGATGTGGCTGACCATCGGCTGGGTGTGCCGGTCGTACGTGGCCTTGTCCAGATTCATCACGTGGACGCAGGCAGCGGCCAGGTCGTCGACGTACAGAAACTCGCGCAGCGGCGTGCCGGTGCCCCAGACGGTCACGGTCGGCAGCTGCCGCACCTTGGCTTCATGGAAGCGGCGGATCAGTCCCGGGATCACGTGCGAGTGCTCGGGGTGGTAGTTGTCGCCGGGCCCGTACAGGTTGGTCGGCATCACGCTGCGGTAATCGACGCCGTGGCTGCCGCCGTACTGGCGGTTGTAGCTTTCGCACAGCTTGATGCCCGCGATCTTGGCGATGGCATAGGGCTCGTTGGTCGGCTCCAGCGGGCCGGCCAGCAACGCGTCCTCGCGCATCGGCTGCGCGGCCAGCCTCGGGTAGATGCAGCTCGAGCCGAGCAGCAGCAGCTGCCGGACGCCGGCGCGGAACGCGGCCTCGACGACGTTGGCCTCGATCATCAGGTTCTGGTAGATGAACTCGGCCGGCATGGTGTTGTTGGCGTGGATGCCCCCGACCCTTGCCGCGGCCAGGTACACCTGCGTCGGCTTTTCGGCGGCGAAGAAGGCCCGCACCGCCGCCTGGTCCACCAGGTCGAGTTCGCCGTGGCTGCGCGTCACGATCTCGGCGCCTGGCCGCGTGGCCAGCGCCCGGACGATGGCGGCGCCCACCATGCCACGGTGCCCGGCGACGAAGATCTTCGAGCTCACGCCGCCTTCTTGGCCGCGTCCAGCGGCACCACGCGTCCGTAGGAATCGTCGAAGCGGACGATGTCGTCTTCCTGCAGGTAGCTGCCGGACTGCACTTCGATCATCTCGAGGTCGGTCTTGCCGGGGTTGCGCACCCGGTGCAGCTCGCCCAGCGGGATGTAGGTGGACTGGTTCTCGGAGAGCAGGAAGGTTTCGGCGCCGCAGGTCACCTCGGCGGTGCCCCGCACCACCACCCAATGCTCCGCGCGGTGGTGATGCATCTGCAGGCTGAGCGCGGCGCCCGGCTTGATGTGGATGCGCTTGACGTGGAAGCGGTCGCCGGCCTCGATGCTGTCGTACCAACCCCAGGGCCGTGCCACCTTGCGGTGATCCAGCGCCTCCGGCCGTTGTTCCGCCTCCAGCGCACCGACCACCGCCTTCACCTGCTCGGCGGCCGCGCGCGCCGCCACCAGCAAGGCGTCGGGCGTGTCGATGATCAGCAGATCCCTGGTGCCCAGCGCCACCACCCGCCGGGTGGGCGCATGGATGTAGGTGCTTTCGGCCCCGAGCACGGTGCCGTTGCCGGCGACCCGGTTGCCGGCCGCGTCGGGCGCCGACAGCTCGGCCACCGAATTCCAGCTGCCGACATCACTCCAGCTGCCGTCGAATGGAAATACGACGACGTTGTCGTGCCGCTCGATCACCGCGTAATCGATGCTTTCGCCGCGGCAGGCGGCGAAGGCTTGCGCTTCCGGCCGCAGGAAATCGCCGTCGCGGGTCGAATTGGCCATGGCATTGCGGGCGGCGGCCAGAATATCCGGCGCGTGCTGTTCCAATGCCTGCAGCAATGCGCCGGCGGTGCACAGGAAAATGCCGGCATTCCACAGCACGCGGCCGGAAAAAAGCAATTCCTGGGCTTTGGCGGCATTCGGCTTTTCGATGAACCGGGCCACCGCAAATGCGCCATCGCCGCGGTCCACGCCTTTTTCGATGTAGCCGTAGGCCGTGCTGGGAAAGCTCGGCGCGACGCCGAAGACCACGATGGCGCCCTGCTCCGCCGTGGCGGCGCCGTGCCGGACCATGGAAACGAAGGCATCCACGTCCGGGATGTGGTGGTCGGCCGGGGCGAACAGCAGTTTCTGTTCGGGCGCCACGTGCAGGGCGGCCAGGGCCATCGCGGCCGCCGTGTTGCGCGCGACCGGCTCCAGGATGATGGTGCCGGCCGTGCCGGCCGCCTCGGCGGCTTCCCTGATGAAGAACCGGTGCTCCTCGGAACCCACGCACAGGACTTCGGGCTTCGGCGTTCCGGCGCCCAGCGGCTTGACCCGCTCCAGCGTCAGTTCGAGCAGGCTGTGCCCGCCGATCAGCGGCACGAACTGCTTGGGGAAGGACTTGCGGGACAGCGGCCAGAGCCGTGTGCCGGATCCGCCGCACAGGATCACCGGTTGAATCATTGGCGGGCACCGAGGTGGTTGAACTCGACCATTATGAGAGCTCGGGCGGCGTGCGGGTCAATCCGGCGGAGCACTGTCGGCGGGGCCGTGCAGGCCGGCGGCCACCGTCGGATAGCGCAGGGCCAGCCGCAGCTCTCGCTTCATGCGCTGGTTCGCCAGCCGGCGCGACTCGCTCATGAAGCTCAGAAGCATCAGCGGCAGTTCGTCCTCCGCCGTGCTGCGCGGCAGGCGGCGCGGGCGCGGCAGGCCGTACAGGTCGGCGGCCAGGTCGAAGTAGTCGCCCATCTTCAGCTCGGTGTCGTCGCTGGCGTTGTAGATGCGCTGCGGCCTGGCCCGCCACATGGCGGCGATGACCGCCCGGGCGAGGTCGTCGGCGTGGATGTGGCTGGTGTAGACGTCGTCGGACGCCTGCAGCACGGGGGTGCCGCGCAGCAGCCGCTCGCGCGGCGTGCCGCCCTCGCGATCGGGCGCGTAGATGCCCGGGATGCGCAGGATGCCGGCGCGCACGTGCGCGGCGCGGCCGTAGTGGCGCACGGCACGCTCGGCGTCGACCCGCCGCTGCGCCCGCGGCGTGCGCGGGTTCACGGCCCGGGTTTCGTCGACGCGGTCGCCGCCGCAGTCGCCGTACACGCCGCTGGTGGAGCCGTAGACCAGGGACGACGGCGGCGTGCGCCGGCGCAGCGCCCGCAGCAGCGCCATGGTGCGCGGATCGCGCCACCACTGCGAGCCCAGGTCGCTTTCGGGGGGCGCCAGGTGGATCACGCGGGTACCGAGCCCGGCCAGCCGCGCGAGGCTGGGCGGCTGGTCCAGGTTGCCGGCCAGCGGCGTGATGCCCAGTTCCCGCAGCCGGGGCGCGCGGCCCGGCGATGACGTCAGCGCCAGCAGCCGCGCCCGCCGGCCAAGCAGCCGGGCCACCCGCATCCCGATGTCGCCGCAGCCGACGATCAGGACCCGTTCGCGGCGGAAGCGCGCCGGCAGGGCGCCGAGGGGGCTTTGGATTGAAGGCACAATCAGATTCGATACACGACCAGAGTGCCGAGGATACCGAAACCATGTCGAGCGCCGAGACCGCCAGCGGGCCCTTTCAAGTCACCGTCCAGCCCAGCGGCCGATCGTTCAGCGTCGATCCCGGCGAAGCCATCCTGGCCGCCGCCATCCGTCAGGGCATCGGCATGCCGTACGGCTGCAAGGACGGCGCGTGCGGCTCGTGCAAGTGCAAGAAGCTGGAAGGCACGGTGCAGCACGGGCCGCACCAGAGCAAGGCGCTGAACGAGCTGGAGGAAGCCAACGGCTACATCCTCACCTGCTGCGGGGTGCCGCAGAGCGACCTGGTGCTGGAGTCCAAGCAGGTCACCGACGAGAGCGCCTTCCCGATCCGCAAGATGCCGTCGCGCGTCTCCACGCTGGAGAAGAAGTCGAACGACGTCATGATCATCAAGCTGCAGCTGCCGGCCAACGACACCTTCCGCTACCACGCCGGCCAGTACATCGAGTTCATCCTGCGCGACGGCGCGCGCCGCAGCTACTCGATGGCCAACGCCCCGCACAACGGCCCGCACGTGGAACTGCACGTGCGGCACATGCCCGGCGGCAAGTTCACCGACCACGTGTTCACCGCGATGAAGGAGAAGGAGATCCTGCGGGTGGAGGGGCCGTTCGGCAGCTTCTTCCTGCGCGAGGACTCCGACAAGCCGATGATCCTGCTGGCCTCTGGCACCGGCTTCGCGCCGATCAAGGCGGTGATCGAGCACATGCAGTTCAAGGGCAGCGCGCGGCCCGCGACCCTGTATTGGGGCGGCCGGCGGCCGGGCGACCTGTACCTCGACGACTGGGTGCGGGCCAAGCTGGGGGAGATGCCGAACCTGAAGTACGTGCCGGTGATCTCGGACGCGCTGCCCGAGGACAACTGGACCGGCCGCACCGGCTTCGTGCACCGCGCCGTGCTGGAGGACTTTCCGGACCTGTCCGGGCACCAAGTGTATGCCTGCGGCGCGCCGATCGTGGTCGATTCGGCCCGGGCCGAGTATTCGGCGAAGGCCGGACTGCCGCCCGAGGAGTTCTACGCGGACTCGTTCACGACCGAAGCGGACAAGCACAGCGACTGAAGTTTCGCCATCGCCCGCCCGGCGCCCCGCGGCTGCGGCGCCATCGGCGGGCATTTCGCACGGCCGCGCCCGGCCGCGGTGTGGACCCCTCACCGGGCTTACGGTAGAGTCGATTCATATGACGCTCCCGCCTCCGGCCATCGCGCTCGGCTCCCCTGGCCGCCAAGGGTGGGCCGGCCTGCAGCACGCATCATGAAGATCGCCGTAGTCGGGACCGGCTATGTCGGCCTGTCGATCGCCGTCCTGCTTGCGCAGCACAACGATGTCGTCGCCTTCGACATCGCCGCGGAAAAAGTGGCGATGGTCAACGCCAGGCGCTCGCCCGTCGCCGATCCGGAGCTGGAGGCGTATCTCGAAAAGCCGCTGCGCCTGCGCGCCACGACCGACAAGCGGGACGCCTACGCGGCCGCCGACTTCGTCGTCATCGCCACGCCGACCGACTACGACGCGACGGCCAATCACTTCGACACCACCTCGGTCGAATCCGTCATCCGCGACGTCATCGCGCTGAACGAGCGCGCGCTGATCGTCGTCAAGTCGACGGTGCCGGTGGGCTTCACCGCCCGGATGCGCCTGGCAGCGCGCAGCGACAACATCGTCTTTTCCCCCGAGTTCCTGCGGGAAGGCCATGCGCTCTACGACAACCTGCATCCGTCGCGCATCGTGGTCGGCGACCGTTCGCCGCGTGCCGAGGCTTTCGCCCGGCTGCTGCAGCAAGGCGCCCTGAAGCGGGACATTCCAACCCTGTTCACCGGCAGCACCGAGGCCGAGGCGATCAAGCTGTTCGCCAACACCTACCTCGCCATGCGGGTCGCCTACTTCAACGAGCTCGACACCTACGCCGCCGCGCGCGGGCTGGACACGCGCCAGATCATCGAGGGCGTCGGCCTGGACCCGCGCATCGGCAGCCACTACAACAACCCCTCGTTCGGCTACGGCGGCTACTGCCTGCCCAAGGACACCAGGCAGCTGCTGGCCAACTTTCAGGACGTTCCGCAGAACCTGATCCACGCGATCATCCAGGCCAATGCGACGCGCCAGGACTTCATCGCCGAGAGCATCGTGCGCCTGCAGCCCAGGACGGTGGGGGTGTACCGCTTGATCATGAAGGCCGGCGCCGACAATTTCCGCGCTTCCTCGATCCAGGGCGTCATCGAGCGCCTGCTGGCCAAGGGCATCGAGGTGATCGTGCACGAGCCGGCCTTGAAGGATCGTGCCGAGTTCGGCCGCTGCCGGGTGGTCACCGACCTGGCCGCGTTCAAGCGCGAGGCCGACCTGATCGTTGCCAATCGCGTCGCACCGGCGCTGGACGACGTGAAGGGCAAGCTCTTCACGCGCGACCTGTTCGGCACCGGTTGATGCGCAGCGCATGCCTTCACAGTTGCCCTCGCCAGCCAGCGCCATGAGCGACCGCGCCGACCCCTCCGGCGGCGCGCTGGTGCGCTGGCTGCCGGCGCCGCTGCGCAAACGCATGGAGCGCCGCCCGGCCCTGGCCTCGATCCTCGACAACATCGGCTGGCTCGCCGTCGACCGCGTGCTGCGCATGGGCGTCGGCCTGCTGGTCGGCGTCTGGCTGGCTCGCTATCTCGGGCCGGCGCAATACGGGCAGTTCAACTACGCGCTCGCCTGCCTGGTGCTGGCGGCCCCGCTCGCGGGACTCGGGCTGAACAGCATCGTCGTGCGCGACCTGGTGCGCGAACCGGCCGCGGGGCGCAGCATTCTCGGCACCGCGTTCGTCCTGCAGTTCGCCGCGGGCGCCGTTGCGGCCCTGCTGGTCGCGGCGTCCGTCGCGGCGCTGCGGCCGGGCGACGATCCCACGATCGCGATGGTGGGCGTCCTGAGCCTGACACTGGTGTTCCGGTCCACCGACGTCGTCAAGTACTGGTTCGACTCGCGGGTGGAGTCGCGCTACGCCGTCTGGGTCGAAAGCGCGGCGTTCCTGGCCATGGCCGCCGTCAAGGTGGCGATGATCCTGTCGCATGCCGGCCTGATGGCCTTCGTCTGGGTGACCCTGGCCGAGGCAGCGGCCTGCGCCGCCGGCCTGCTGGCGATCTACGCGGCCCGGGGCGGCCGGCCGCTGCAATGGCAGCCGGGCGTCGAGCGCGCCCGTCGCCTGATGCAGCACAGCTGGCCGCTGATGCTGTCCGGCCTTTCCGTCGCGGTCTACATGGGGATCGACCAGGTCATGCTGGGCCAGATGCTGGGGCCGCGCGAGGTCGGCATCTACGGCGCGGCCACCAGGCTGAGCGAGGTCTGGTATTTCATTCCGATGGTCGTGGTCGCATCCTTCTTTCCCGCGATCACGAAGGCCAAGGAGACCGGAGAATCGGCGTACCTGGGCCAGCTGCAAACGCTGTACGACATGCTGACCATGATGTCGCTCGTCATCGCCGTGGCGATCACCGTGGCCGCCCCGCTGCTGGTGAGCGTTCTCTTCGGGCCCGAATTCGCCGCCGCCGCGGGCGTCCTGCAAATCCATGTCTGGACCGGTGTGTTCGCCGCCCTGGGCGTGGCCAGCAGCTGCTGGTACGTCAACGAGAACCTGCAGCAGCTGGCCTTCCAGCGGACCTTGTGGGGCGCGCTCTTCAACGTGGTAGGCAATTTCTATCTGATTCCTGCCTACGGCGCCGCCGGCGCCGCGGTCGCGACCTTGCTGTCGCAGGCGATCGCGGCCTATCTCTTCGACGCGGTCGGCGCCCGGACCAGGATGTGCTTTCGCATGAAGACGCGATCGTTCCTGGCGCCCCTGCGTTTCGCCTTCCGGAGCAAGCCGTGATCCAGCCGCTGCTGAGGGCCTATCGCTTCCTGTTCGGCCGCGCCGTCTTCTATCGCCTGAACTGCTTTCTGTACTGGTGCAGCCTGCGCGGCATGGGCATCCTGAATTTCGAGTCGGACCGGGTCAGCGGCGAGGATCGGTTCCTGCGCAAGACCCTGGCCGGACGCAAGGCGCCCGTGGTGCTGGACGTCGGCGCCAACGAGGGTCGGTACTCGGCCAACGTGCATGCCGTCAGCCCGCAAGCCGTGGTCTACGCCTTCGAGCCCCACCCCGTCACATACGGGAAGCTCGTGAAGAACCTGGCGCATCTGGGAGCCGCGACCATCCGGCCCGTGAACGCCGCGGCGGGCATGGACAGCGGCGTCGTCGAGCTGTTCGACTATGCCAGCCAGGACGGCTCGTCCCATGCCTCGCTGCATCGCGGCGTCATCGAGCAGATCCAGGGCGCCGAAGCGGTCTCGCACCGCGTGCAGTTGCTGCGGCTCGACGACTTCGCAGCCGAACACGGGCTCGGCCGGATCGACCTGCTCAAGATCGACACCGAAGGCAACGAGCTGGCCGCCTTGCGTGGATTCGGCCGGCACATCGCCGCCGGCCTGGTGGACGTGATCCATTTCGAGTTCAACGAGATGAACGTCGTCAGCGGCGTCTTCTTCAAGGACTTCTGGGACTTCCTGCGCGATTACTCGCTGTACCGCCTCCTTCCGGACGGCCTGGCTCCGATCAGGCAATACACGGCGGTGGACTGCGAGATCTTCGCCTACCAGAACATCGTGGCGTTCCGCAAAGGCATGTCCCGTCCGGAGGCAGCAAGGCCATGAGCCCCGCACCGATCGCGCTCTTCACCTATGCGCGCCCGACCCACACCGCCCGCACCGTGGAGGCCCTGCTGCGCAACGACCTGGCGGCCGAGTCCGACCTGATCGTTTTCTCGGACGCGGCCCGCGCGCCGGCGCACGAGCCGCGGGTGGCGGAAGTCCGCGCCTACCTCCGGCAGATCGCCGGCTTTCGTTCCGTCACGATCCACGAGCGGCCCCAGAACCTGGGGCTGTCGCGCTCGATCATCGGCGGGGTCGGCCAGGTGCTGCAGGCCCACGAGCGCCTGATCGTCCTCGAGGACGACATGGTGACCTCGCCGCATTTCCTGCGCTACATGAACGAGGGTCTGGCGCGCTTCGCCGACGACGAGCGGGTGATCAGCGTCCATGGCTACGTCTACCCCGTGAAGCAGCCGCTGCCGGAAGCCTTCTTCCTGCCGGGCGCCGATTGCTGGGGCTGGGCCACGTGGCGCCGCGGCTGGCGGCTGTTCAATCCCGACGGCCAGGCGCTGCTGGACGAACTGACGCGCCGCCGGCTGCTGGACGCGTTCGACTTCAACGGGAGCCACCCCTACTCGGACATGCTGCGCAGCCAGATCGCCGGCAGCAACGACTCCTGGGCGATCCGCTGGTACGCCTCGGCATTCCTGGCGTCCAAGCTGACGCTCTACCCCGGGCGCAGCCTGGTGCACAACATCGGGAACGACAGCAGCGGCACGCATTGCAGCGCCACGGACCTGCACGCGGTCGAACTGGCCCTGGACCCGATCAATCTGGACCGCGTCGGCGATCCCGCGGCTTCGCAGGAGGGCCTCCGGGCCTTCGAACGCTACTTCCGCGCCGCGCGCCCGAGCCGTCTCTCGCGGATCCGGCAGCGGTTCAACGGGCTGCTGCGGAAAGT
Organism: Ramlibacter sp.; assembly: GCF_035554825.1. Taxonomy (GTDB): domain Bacteria; phylum Pseudomonadota; class Gammaproteobacteria; order Burkholderiales; family Burkholderiaceae_C; genus Ramlibacter. Next base: position 15,878 of record NZ_DATMHS010000110.1, read on the forward strand.
TGTCTCATGATCGAGTCGCTGAAGTTCTTCGGCAAGCAATGGCTGCCGCCGGTCATCGCCGGCGCGCTGCGGGGAAATCGACTGGGACGCACCCGCTTCGAGGGGCCTTACGCCTCCTGGAGCGCGGCCGCCGCCCGATCCTCGGGGTACGACGCCGCCGCCATCCTGGACAAGGTGCTCGCCGCGGTCCTGGCGGTGAAGAGAGGGGAAGCAGTGTTCGAGCGAGATTCGGTCCTGTTCCACAGCCTGGAATACTCCTGGCCCGTCGCCACCGCCCTGATGGCGGCAGCCGCTCGCGCCGGTGGACAACTCAATGTGCTCGATTACGGCGGCTCGCTCGGCAGCACGTATTTCCAATACCGGCGCCTGCACGCGCCGCTCGCGAGCGTTCGGTGGAACGTCGTGGAGCAGGAACACTTTGTGCGCTCGGGGAGGCAACTCGAGGACGGCACGCTTCGCTTCTACGAGACCACTGGCGACTGCCTGCGGGAAAACGTACCCAATGTCGTGCTCGCGTCGAGCGTCCTGCAGTACCTGCAGCAGCCCGCCGAGGTGATCAGCGAACTGGCGAGCGCCGGCGCGACGTATCTGATCGTCGACCGAACACCATTGACCGGTCTGTCGCAGGACGTCGCCCTGGTCCAGCATGTCGATCCCGCCATCTACGAGGCAAGTTACCCGATGTGGGCGCTGAGCGAGCAGCTGCTACGCGACAGCCTTGAGCCCGCTTACGCGTGCGTCACCGATTTCCAGAGCCCGGAGGGGAGGCTCGCTGTCGGACAGGCTGTCGAGGTTGAATTCAAGGGAATGCTGTTCGAGCGCCGCCGATGAAATCGCTGCTTCGCAACTTCTATCTGCGCAGACAGTTCTTCCCGGGCGTCCTCGGGCTGTTCTTCAACCCTTTCTACTATGCCCGCTTGGGCCTGGCGAACGCAATCCGCCGGCATGCGCCCGCATTGCGCGGAAGGCTGCTGGACGTTGGCTGCGGCACCAAGCCATACCGGGAGCTCTTCGCCGCGGACACCTACGTGGGGTTGGACGTGCACACGGCGGCTTCGCAAGCGAGAGGCACCGCGGATGTCCTGTATGACGGAACGACGTTTCCGTTCGGCGATTCGTCTTTCGACGGCGTCGTGTGCAACCAGGTGCTGGAGCACGTCTTCAATCCGGGCGGTTTCCTCAGTGAGTTGCACCGGGTGCTCCGTCCGGACGGGAAACTGCTCCTGACCGTGCCATTCGTTTGGGACGAGCACGAGCAACCGTACGACTACGCGCGCTACTCCAGCTTCGGCCTGCGCTCGCTGCTGGAGGCCAACGGGTTCGCCGTGCGGGAACAGGAGAAGCTCGGTGCCGACGCAGGGACGCTGTTCCAACTGCTGAACGGGTACCTGTACAAGGTGACCCTCCCGCTCCCTGGCTGGGCCCAGCTGTTCCTGACGGGCACGCTCATGGCCGTGGTCAACGTCCTGGCCGTCGTCGCCGCGAGGCTGCTGCCAAAGAACGCCGACCTGTACCTGGATCAACTTGTTCTCGCGGAGAAACGAGCGTGAATGCCTATGCCAACAAGTCCGTCCTCGTCACCGGCGGCCTCGGCTTCATCGGCTCGAGCCTGGCGCGCGCGCTGGTGCGGCAAGGCGCGGCCGTCACCATCGCCGACAGCCTGATCCCGCAGTACGGCGGCAACCCGTTCAACGTGCAGGACATTCGCGACCGGGTCACCGTCAACATCTGCGACGTGCGCGACACCTCCGCGATGACCCACCTGATCGCCGGCAAGGACTACCTGTTCAACCTGGCCGGCCAGACGAGCCACCTCGACTCGATGGCCGACCCGCAGACCGACCTCGACATCAACGCCGGCGCGCAGCTGTCGATCCTGGAAGCCTGCCGCAAGGCCAACAGCGCGATCAAGATCGTCTTCGCCAGCACCCGCCAGCTGTACGGCCGGCCCGACTACCTGCCGGTCGACGAGAAGCATCCCGTCCGGCCGGTCGACGTCAACGGCATCAACAAGCTGGCCGGCGAGTGGTACCACCTCCTGTACAACAACGTCTACGGCATCCAGGCCTGCGCGCTGCGCCTGACCAACACCTACGGCCCCGGCATGCGGGTGGTCGACGCCCGCCAGACCTTCCTGGGCATCTGGGTGCGGCTGATGATCGAGGGCAAGCCGATCAAGGTTTTCGGCGACGGCCTGCAACTGCGCGACTTCAACTACGTCGACGACTGCGTGCAGGCCATGCTGCTGGCCGGCGCCAGCCCGCAGGCCAACGGGAAGGTGTTCAACCTGGGCAGCAGCGAAGTCATCGGCCTGAAGGATCTCGCACAGCTGATGATCGAGATCGGCCAGCGACGCGGGTTGCAGGCGCGCTACGAGCTCGTCGCGTTTCCGCCCGAGCGCAAGGTCATCGACATCGGCGATTACTACAGCGACTTTTCGCTGATCCGCAATGCGATGGGATGGCAACCCGGCGTCGACCTGCGCACCGGCTTGGACAAGACCATCGACTACTACCAGGCTCATCACGCGCATTACTGGAGCGATTGACGGGGGCCGCCGCCACGCCCCGCGTTCGCGGAAAGACACACATGATCCTGATGAACGACTTCAAGGCCGAGCCGCCGGCGCTGCGCGAACAGATGCTCGCGGCGGCGCGGCGCGTGATCGAATCGGGCTGGTATGTCCTGGGCGACGAAGTGAGCGCGTTCGAGCAGGAATGGGCCGCCGTGTGCGGCACGCGGCACGGCGTCGGCGTCGGCAACGGCATGGACGCGATCGAGATCGCGCTGCGGGCGCTGGACGTGGGTCCCGGCGACGAGGTGATCACGACGCCCATGACGGCGTTCGCCACCGTGCTCGCGATCCTGCGGGCCGGTGCGACGCCGGTGCTGGCCGACATCGATCCGGACACGGCGATCCTCTCGCCGGAGAGCGTGAAGCGCTGCCTCTCGGCCCGCACCAAGGCGGTGGTGCTGGTGCACCTCTACGGCCAGATGCGCGACATGGACAGCTGGCAGGCGCTGTGTCGGGAGGCGGGGGTCCATCTGGTCGAGGACTGCGCCCAGGCCCACCTGGCCAGGTGGCGGGACCGAGCCGCCGGCGCCTGGGGCGTTGCCGGCGCGTACAGCTTCTATCCGACCAAGAACCTGGGAGCCGTCGGCGACGCCGGGCTGATCGTCACGGACGGCGATGCGCTGGCCGAGCGCGCGCGACGCCTGCGCAACTACGGCCAGAGCGAGCGCTACAGCCATCCCGAGCTGGGCCTGAACAGCCGGCTCGACGAGCTGCAGGCGGCCATGCTCTCCAGCCGCCTGCGCTGGCTGCCCGAGTTCAGCGCCAGGCGCCGGGCCATCGCCCGCAGGTACCGCGAGGAGATCGCGAACCGCGCGGTCTCGCTGCTGGCGCCGCCGCAGCAGGCGGATGCGCATGTCCACCACCTGTTCGTGCTGCGCTGCGCGCAGCGGACTGCGCTCGTCGACCATCTGAAGCAGCGGCAGGTCCAGAGCCTGATCCACTACCCCGTGCCGGTGCATGAACAGCAACCGTGCCGGGAGATCCGGCGCGATCCCTTGGGGCTGGCCGCCAGCGAGCGGCATGCCGCCACCTGCCTTTCCATCCCTTGCCACCCGCAGCTGTCGGATGCGGACGTGGACCGCGTCATCGCCGCCGTGAATTCCTTCGAGGCCACCTGATGGAGCACTACGTCACCTTGTTCGACGCCCTGTTCCTGCCCCAGGGCATCGCCCTGCACCGGTCGCTGCAGCGCCATGCCAGCGACTACCGGTTGTGGGTGCTGTGCGTCGACGAGCAGGCGCACGAGGCGCTCTCGAAACTGGCCCTGCCCAACGTGCGGCTGCTGCGGCTCGGTGCGCTGGAGACGGAGGAGCTCAGGCGGGTGAAGGCCGACCGGACGCGGGCCGAGTACTGCTGGACGTTGACGCCTTTCGCCCCGAGGTTCGTCTTCGACGCGGATGCCACGGTCCAGCGCGTCACCTACCTCGACGCGGACCTCTGGTTCCGCAAGGACCCGCAGCTGATCCTGCGGGAGTTCGATCGGTCCGGCAAGGACGTGCTGATCACCGACCACGCGTACGCGCCCGAGCACGACCAGTCGGCCATCGCCGGCCAGTACTGCGTGCAGTTCGTGACCTTCACCCGCGACGGCGGTGAGCCGGTGCGGCGCTGGTGGCAGGACAAGTGCGTGGAGTGGTGCCATGCCCGGTACGAGGATGGCAGGTTCGGCGACCAGAAGTACCTCGACGACTGGCCGTCGCGGTTTTCGCGCGAAGTGCACGTGCTGGGCGACAAGGAGCTGATCCTCGCCCCCTGGAATGCCACCCGCTTCCCCTACGGGCCGTCCGTGTGCTGGCATTTCCACGCGCTGCGGCTGATGAAGGGAAGGGGCGGCTACGGCGTCGACTGCGGCAACTACGCCTTGCCCACGGCGACCCGCCAGTACATCTATCGCGAGTACGTCAAGGAATTGCGCTGCGCGGTCGACATGCTGCTGGCGATCGGTGTCGTTCCCCGGCCGCAGAAGGTGGCGACCGTGGGAACGCGGTGCAGGAGCGTCCTGGAACGGCTCTTCGACCACCGCTGGCGCCTGCCGTCGCGCGTGTATTACCCGTTGTGACCGCTGCAAACGGCCGCCCGGCACCCCCCGCGCGTGACAAGTTCGCGGTTTTGGCGAGTAAGCGGTGTGCTCGCGCCAACGGATGCGATGCGGCGCGCCACCTGGCTAAGCTGTGCCGATGCCCCTCGACCAAGAGCTCGGTGACGAACTCGCCTTCGCCAATTCCCTGCCGGGCGCCGCCGGCACGCAGATCGACGTGCAGCCGGAGGCCAGCGCGCCCTGCGACGACCGGGAGATCCGCCGCCTCGCCGACGAACTGGGCCTGAGCCGGTACCTGCACGACGCCGAAGCGCTCAAGGCCGAACTGCAGAAACTGGTGCTGGCATTGCACCCCGACAAGAACGGGGGCGAATTCCGTTCCGACCAGGACAAGGCCAGGTTCATGCGGGCCAGGAGAGCCGTCGAACTGCTGAACGCCCGCTCGAACGGCGAGGCTGGCGCGGTCGGTGCATTGCCCGGCACCCCCCGGGCCATCGCCTCGAAGGGCTCGGACTGGGTCTGGCGGGACAACGCGCGTCACCTCCAGATGAACCTGACCGATCAGGTGCGGCAGCGCATCGCGCGCCGCTTCGGGCCCGCGAAGGTCGGCTCGGGCGCGGCCGCCCTCGCATTGCTCTTGCTGGCGCTGTTCGCCGGCAGCCTGGAGCGCGAAGCGGTGCTGTGGCCGGTCCTCGGTGACGCCGCCGTGGTCTGGGGACTGCTGGCCGTGGCGGTGGCCAGTTCGGCGCTGCTGGCCGCGGGCTGGCTCTCGGAGCGGATCGTCCAGGCGCGCACGGAGCATCTGATGTCCGAGGCGTCGCTGGCCCCCATCTTCGAGCAGGCATGCCGCTGCGCCAAGCGGGCCGGGCGGCCCGACAGGCTGAGCGGCTTCGACATTCGCCAGGCGATCGAGATCGTCAGCCGGCGCCGTCAGCCAGGCCGTCCTTTGAAAGGAGCCACATGGGCCTTCCTGCGGCCCGACGAAGCCACGCTGGCCGACATCTCGACGATCCAGACGCAGCGGCTCCTCGACCGGCGGGTGATCAAGACCTCGAACACGCCGTCTCTCGAGATGCTGTACGAGGTGGCCCGCCCCTAGCGCTCCGCGATCGCGGCCGGCGGCAGGGGTCGCAGGTCAGGGCTCGATGCGCGCCAGCCGCGGCACGGGCAGCGGCGGCTGGTTGGCCAGCGGCGTACCCACCACGGCGTCGATGCGCCACTCCACCGGGTAGGTGATCGAGTACTCGGCATGCGGCTGCGCCGAACGAACGAGCGCGACCGCGGGTCCGGCGCCCAGCACACTGGTCAGGGGGTGAGGTGCCGCGCCAGCCGCCGTCGCCACGCTCGGCGACAGCGGTTGCATGGCGCGGGACGGCGCCGCCACCACGGCAGCCGTGGACCCCGAACCGCGACTGGCCACCGGCGGCGGGGCTGCTCCGGCCAGCGCGCGTCCGGACGGCACCTCGCGCAGGATGCGGAAGCCGACGGTGCTCGCGCCGGCGGGGCTGGCCGGGCCAGGCGCCCCGCCCGCCCCGCCCGCCCCGCCCGCCCCGGTGACGCCGGTCGACGCGCTCGCGGCGGCCGCAGTGCCGCCACCGTTCGCCGCCGGGCCTGCAACGCCGGCGACACCGACAGCAGCGCCGGCAGCGGACGCGCCATCGCCACTAGCGCCAGTGCCCGCGCTCGTGCCCGCGCTCGTGCCTGCACCCGTGCCGCCACCGCTGCCACCTCCCGCGCTGCCGCCGGTTCCGCCTGCCCCTGCTCCGCCGGCGGCACCGCCACTGCTACCACCTGTTCCCGCACCCCCGGCGCCACTCCCGCCGGCACCTGACCCTGCACCCGACCCTGCACCTGACCCTGCACCTGACCCTGCACCTGACCCTGCACCCGACCCTGCACCCGACCCTGCACCCGACCCTGCACCTGATCCCGCGCCACCGCCGGCGCCGCTGCCGCCTGCGCCAGCGCCTCCTGCACCTGCACCACCGGATCCCGCGCCACCGCCGGCGCCACCCGATCCGCCACCGCCGGCGCCACCCGATCCGCCACCGCCTGCACCTGCACCGGATCCCGCGCCACCGCTGCCGCCGGCGCTGCCGCCACCTGCTCCGCCACCTGCGCCTGCACCTGCACCGGATCCAGCCCCGCCGCCACCACCACCCGCGCCCGCGCCTGCACCACCTCCGGCACCGCCGGCCCCTCCGCCCGCACCGCCGGCTCCCGCGCCGCCTCCGCCGCCTCCGCCGCCTCCGCTGCCCCCGCCCCCACCACCGGCGCCACCGCCGCCCCCAGCTCCACCGCCCCCTGCTCCGCCGCCACCACCCCCGCCGCCGGCACCAGCGCCGCCGCCCGCACCCCCGGCACCGCCGCCCCCGCCGCCTCCGCCTTTCCCCCAACTGTCTTGCGGCCAGGTGACGCCGAAGGTCAGCGCAACGGTCGCGGCAAGTATTGAGAGGGCAAGTCGAGCTGGCACATTCGTCTTCATGTGTACTCCTGAGAAGAACGGCACCCAGCGGGCGGGTACGGCTGTGGTGTAAGCGCGCATACTCCACGCGCTCGGGCTTCGAGGTGTGACCAGGCGTCACAGAAGCGGGCACCAGACGGGCTGCGGCGCCGCCCCGCAGACATCCCGACTCGCATTTCGCCGCGCAGATCAGCGTGCGATCGCGCATTCGCCGCGTGCAGCGCCCAGGCAGAGCCTTTCTTCTTGTCACACGCCGGTTGGGAACGCCGCCGCCGGGTCGAGAACCGTCCACGCCATGACTGAACGCGTCGGCCCCTTCGGCTCTGACGTCGGTCAAGGCGGTCGTGGCGCCGTTGCATAGGCTCAAGCCACGTTCACTGCGCCGGAAGCCCGTCATGAAACGCCGCCAGATCGATATCGCCGGTGCCATCGCACTGGCATTGCATGCCGTGTCGTACGCCGGGCCCAGTCGCGCCGGCGGGCTGCAGGACCTCACGAGCGCGGAGACCGACCAGGGGCTCAAGCGGGCGCTGGAGCAGGGCGCGCTGGCGGCGGTCGCGCTGCTCGGCCGCCCGGGCGGTTTTCTCGACAACCCGCAGGTGCGCATTCCGCTGCCGGGGTTCATCGCCGATGCCGCCAAGCTGCTCAAGGCACTGGGTCAGCGCAAGCAGGTCGAGGAGCTCGAAGTGGCGATGAACCGGGCCGCGGAGGCCGCCGTCCCGCTGGCCAAGGATCTGCTGGTCGATGCGGTGCGCGGCATGACCATCGTCGATGCCCGCAACATCCTGACCGGCGGCCCCACCTCCGTCACCTCGTTCTTCGCCGGCAAGACGCGCGAGCCGCTCGGGCTGCGCTTCTTGCCGGTGGTGACGACGGCCACCATGAAGGTCGGGCTGGCCGAGAAATACAACCGCGTGGCGGGCAAGGTGTCAGGAATGGGGCTCGTCCGCAAGGAGGACGCCACCATCGAGCAGTACGTCACGCGCAAATCCCTCGACGGCCTGTATTTCATGATCGGCGAGGAAGAAAAGAAGATCCGCAGCAACCCGGCGGGCGCTGCGGATGCGATCGTGCGCAAGGTCTTCGGCGCGCTGCGGTAGCGCGCTGCCCCGGCCGGGGCCAGCCCATCCGTCAGTTCAGCTCTTGTTCTGCCGCTGCCAGTTGGCGTAGGCCTCGTCCATCCGGGACTGGCGATCGCCGGCGTTCACGTCGGTGTCGGGATGCATCGACCGGCCGGCGCCCATGCGGTGCGTCGAATCGGCCATGTGGTGGCCGGCCGACGCCACGCGCTTGCCGGCGTGCCTGGCGGACGCCTTGGCGTGATGCGCGGCGCTCTTGGCCTTGTGCTTGGTCTTCCTGGCAGCGCTCTTCACCTTCCTGGTGGCCTTGGTGTCGTCGCTGGCGGCCGCAGGCTTGTCGGCCTTCGTGTCCGCGCTGGCGCTCGCCGCGGCGGTGGTGTCGGTGCTGCCGGACTTCGCGGCATCGGAAGTCTGGGCAAAGGCGCCGCCGGCCAGGGCCAGTGCGATGGCGGCAACAAGGGCTTGGATCTTCATCGGATTTCCTTTCACGAGAATGAGACGTTTCGTTCCCTATGAACGCAGCTCCCCCACCGGCGGTTCGTCGGACGACTGGCAGAGCGCGCGTCAGCCATAGGCCATGCTCGAGGTCGGCATGCGCATTTCTGCACAATATCGGGCCATGACCCGCCGAAACCTCATCCTTGCTTCGCTGGCCGCCGCAGCGGCCCTGTCCTTGTCTCCGGCCTGGGCCCAGGCCCAGCGGCCGATCCGCCTCGTCGTGCCCTACGCGCCCGGCGGCCCGATCGACGTCACCGCGCGGATCCTGGCCGAGCGCGTCAAGGACAGCCTGGGCACGGTGATCATCGAGAACAAGCCCGGCGGCGGCGGCAACATCGGCGCCGACGCCGTGGCCAAAGCGGCCCCCGACGGCCACACCATCGGCATTTCGGCGGTGGCCACGCACGCGATCAACCCCTGGCTGTTTTCCAAGATGCCGTACGACGCGGCCAAGGACTTCGCGCCCGTCACCCAGATGGTGCGGGTGCCCAACGTGCTGGTGATGAACGCCGAGACCGCCGCCCGCTTGAAGATCAACACCCTGCGCGACCTGATCGCGTACGCCAAAGCGAATCCCGGCAAGCTCAACTACGGCAGCGGCGGCAACGGCAGCGCCGGCCACCTCGCCGGCGAGCTGTTCAAGCAGGGCGCCGGCATCTTCGCCGTGCACATCCCCTACAACGGCGGCAACCCGGCGCAGCTCGCGCTGCTCTCGGGGCAGGTCGACTTCAACTTCGACAACCTGGCCACGGCGGCGCCGAACATCCGCTCGGGCAAGCTCAAGGCCCTGGCCGTGACGACACTCAAGTCCTCGCCGGCCCTGCCGGGCGTGCCGCCGGTCGCCGACACCATCAAGGGCTTCGCCGTGGACACCTGGTGGGGACTGGTGGCCCCCGCCGGAACCCCGAAGGACGTGATCGATCGGCTGAACAAGGCTTTCGTGGCGGCGCTGCAGACGCCGGAGGCGAAGAGCCGCTTTGCTTCCCTGATGGCCGAGCCGGTGACGAGCACGCCGGAGGAATTCGGCCGTTTCATGCATGCCGAGCTGGCCAAATACCAGAAGATCGTCAAGCTGTCGGGCGCGAAGGTCGACTGAGATCCTGTCGTTTTCCTTCAACGCTCGCGGCGATCTGTCGCGGCGGCCCCACGTCTGCTGAGCGTCCTACGGCGCCTGTACGACTTGTCTGACATGTGCTCGAGTAACCCGTTGCTACAGTGACTCTACAGGTCGCAGAGGAGGTCACGATGGCAGCTCTGAGAAACGTTGTGTGGGGGGTCTTCGCCGCTGTGGCTTGCTGGGCCGTCCCGGCGGCCGCCCAGGCCCCCGCGACCACCGGCACCGCGGCCTCGCCGTCCTCCTGGTGGGGCACCGGGCACGGCTATGTCGGCCTGAGCGTCGGGCGTTCGCGCTACAGCGTCGACTGCGGCGGCATCGCCTTCGTCTGCGACAGAACCGACCAGGCTGTCAAGGTGACGGCCGGCGCCATGAGCGGGAATTACTGGGGCGTCGAGCTGGGTTACCTCGACCTTGGGAAAATCGCCCGCGCTGGCGGCACCACCCGGGCCCAGGGCCTGAACCTCAGTCTCGTGGGGAAGGCGCCGGTGGCGCAGCGGTTCAATGTCTTCGGCAAATTGGGCGCGACCTACGGCCGGACGGAGACGTCCACCGCCGCGGCCAGCGCCCTGGCCGCCGGCACCGAGCGCGGGCTGGGGTTGTCGTACGGTGCGGGCGTGAGCTGGGATTTCACGCCGCGGCTGTCGGCCACGCTCGAGTGGGACAGCAACGATTTTCGGTTTGCCAGCGGTGGACGGGACCCGGTGCGGTCCACCAGCTTGGGTTTGCAGTACCGGTACTAAGAAAAGCTCAGGGAAAAAAAGCTCAGGGAAACCGCAAGGCGGGACGCCCGCGGGTCGCAAGGCTCGCGGGCGTATTTTTTGCCCCCTGCCGGCACCGGCCTCGCCCAGCAGGCGACCATCAATTGCGTCCTACGACGGGCGGCCTTGGCACCACTTAGATTGCCCAGGTGGTCACGCTCCGCCTGCTTGTTGCCTTCCTGATCGCCATGGCGCTCCCCATCCAGGGGATCGCGGCATCGACGTGCGCATGCAAGTTGCGCCAGGGTCATGAGCAAGCTCATGCATCTGTGAGCCAGGGCGCGATGAAGCCGAGCGACGCCGCGACCGGCCAAGCGTCCATGGCAGCCGCGCACCTGCCGAACGGCCCCGATGCCAAGCTCGGCCACGGCAGTTGCGCGGACTGTTCCCAGCCCTGTTGCCACGCCACGGCACCACCGCCAGGGCAGGGGTCCGCCGATCCGGCGGCCGGCTTCAGCGGCCACTTGAACGATCCGTCTGGTCCCTTCGCGAGCTGGGCCGAGCCCGTCCCGCACAGGCCACCACGCTCCTGAGCGCCCACTCGGCGGACACCGCCACCGCCCGCCGCCTTTTGCGGCGAAGCACCGCCGCGTCTGCGGCGGCACCCGAATCGTTTCAGGAGAGATCACATGCATGAAGGAAATTTCGCCCGCTGCATCGCAGCTTGCTATGAGTGCGCCCAGGCCTGCAACCACTGTGCGACGGCCTGCCTGCAGGAGCAGGACGTCGCCATGATGGCCCGCTGCATCGCATTGGATGTCGACTGCGCGGAGATCTGCGCACTGGCTGCTGCCGCGATGAGCCGGGCCAGCGACGCGGCCAAGGCGATCTGTGCGGCTTGCGCCGAGGTCTGCCAGATGTGCGGCGACGAATGCGCCAGGCACGAGATGGAGCATTGCCAGCAGTGTGCCCAGGCGTGCAGGCGCTGCGCCGAGGAGTGCCGAAAGATGGTTGCCACGGCCTGAGCGGCGCCCCATCGCCCAGCCGCGGCGGCACCACTACCCCCGCGGCTCGGCGCGGAGCCTCTCGGCCGGGAGAGTCGCCGGCACGGCCGACCGACCAGGAAACGAGCAGGAAACTGCGAACGGGCCGCCTGCGTGGCGGCGGAATCGAAGCGAGTCAGTCGCCGCTCCCGGGAGCGGCGTTCCCGAAGGAGCAAACAATGAACACCCAGACCATGCCGCGCCAGGAAAGGCGCCATCACGAACGGCGCGCAGCCTCCCAGCAAACGACGCCTTCGCAAGAACACAGTGCCGGCCACTCGATGAAGATGGCCAGCTACGGGCGCTTCGCCGCGATGGTCGCGACATCGACCGTCATCGGCTTCGCCGCGATGTACCTCAACGTCTTCGAGATCGACCATGTCGATTTCAGCTGGACCAGGCTGTTCATGGCGCTGGTGATGGGCGGGGTGATGACGGCGGTGATGATGCTGTTCATGTGGAACATGTATCCCGAGCAGAAATCCAACTGGGCCGTGATGGGCGTCGCCGCCGTGATCTTCGCCACCGGCGTCATCCTCGCGCGCACCCAGGCCACCGTCGGCGACGTGAGCTACATGAAGGCAATGATCCCGCACCACTCGATCGCCATCCTGACCAGTTCCCGCGCCCGCATCGAGGACCCGCGCGTGCGCAAGCTCGCGGACGGCATCATCGAAACGCAGAAGAAGGAAATCGCCGAGATGAAGCAGCTCATCTCGGAACTGGAGAAGCGCTGATCAGCGGCAGCCGCGCTTCACTCGCCCAGGTAGGCGGCCCGCACCTTGGGGTCGCTCAGCATCTGCCTGGCCTCGCCCTGCATCGTGATCACCCCCGACTCCATGACGTAGCCGCGGTCGGCGATCTGCAGCGCCCGGCTGGCGTTCTGCTCCACCAGCAGGATGGTGACGCCCTGCGACGACACCTCGCGCACGATCTCGAAGATCTTGTCGACCAGGATCGGCGACAGGCCCATCGACGGCTCGTCCATCAGCAGCACCTTCGGCCGGCTCATGAGCCCGCGGGCCATCGCCAGCATCTGCTGCTCGCCCCCCGAAAGGGTGCCGGCGAGCTGGTCGCGGCGCTCGTGCAGGCGCGGGAACAGGGCGAACATCTTCTCCAGGTCCGCCGCCACCTGGGCCTTGTCGTTGCGGATGTGCGCGCCCATCTGCAGGTTCTCGGCGATCGTCATGCGGGTGAAGACGCCGCGCCCTTCCGGCACCATCGCCAGCCCCTGCTGCACCAGATCCCAGGCGCCGCGGCCGCGGATGCTCTGGCCCAGGTACTCGATGTCGCCATCGTTCATGGGCAGCAGGCCGGTGATCGCCTTCATGGTGGTGGTCTTGCCGGCGCCGTTGGAGCCGATCAGCGTCACCAGCTCGCCTTCGTTGACCTCGAAGTCGATGCCCTTCACGGCCTCGATGCCGCCGTAGGCGACCTTCAACCCCTTCACCTTCAGCAACGCGCTCATGCCGCTTCTCCCGCCGGCAGCGCCTGCGTGCCATGGCCCTGGCCCAGATAGGCTTCGATCACCTTGGGGTCGCGCTGCACGTCGTACGGCGTGCCTTCGGCGATCTGCTTGCCGTAGTCGAGCACCGTGACCCGGTCGCACAGCCCCATCACCAGCTTCACGTCGTGCTCGATCAGCAGGATGGTGCGGTTGTCGTTGCGGATGCGGTCGATCAACTGGCGCAGCATGGTCTTCTCGGTGGCGTTCATGCCGGCCGCCGGTTCGTCCAGCGCGATCAGCTGCGGATCGGTGGCCAGCGCGCGGGCGATCTCCAGCCGCCGCTGGTCGCCGTAGGACAGCGTGCGCGCCTTGAAGTCGGCGTACTTGGCGATGCCGACATACTCCAGCAGCTGGTGGGCCCGCTCCTCGATCGCCTCTTCCTCCGCCTTGAAGCCGCGGGTGCGGAAGATCGCGCCCAGCAGCCCCGAGGAGGTGCGGATGTGCCGCCCCACCATCACGTTCTCCAGCGCCGTCATGTCGGCGAAAAGGCGGATGTTCTGGAAGGTCCGGGCGATGCCGGCCTTGGCCACCTCGTGCACCGCGTGCGGCCGGTAGGGCTTGCCGGCCAGCTCGAAGGTGCCGCTGTCCGGCTCGTACAGGCCGGTGATCACGTTGAAGAAGGTGGTCTTGCCGGCCCCGTTGGGCCCGATCAGGCCGTAGACCTGGCCGCGCTCGATGGTGATGCCGACGCCGCCGAGGGCCTGCAGCCCGCCGAAGCGCTTGGAAATGCCGGCGACGCGAAGGACGATGTCTGCCATGGCCGCCCCGCTCACTTCACCGCCGCGGTCGATGCCGCCTGCGCGTTGCCGCCGGCCATGCCCTTGCGCGCCAGCGACCGCCCGTGCTCGGGCGCGGGCCAGAGGCCGCGCGGGCGCATCAGCATCACGATGATCATCGCCAGCGCGATCAGCAGCTGGCGCAGGATGGCCGAGTCGAGGCGGCCGTCGGTCATCGCCTGCAGCGGCCCGGCCACGTAGCGCAACACCTCCGGCAGCGCCGACAGCAGCACCGCGCCGAGGATCACGCCCGGCAGGTGGCCGATGCCGCCCAGCACCACCATGGCGACGATCATCACCGACTCCATCAGGCTGAACGACTCGGGCGAGACGAACTGCTGGAAGGCGGCGAACATCGCGCCCGAGACGCCGCCGAAGGTGGCGCCCATGCCGAATGCCAGCAGCTTCAGGTTGCGGGTGTTGATGCCCATCGCCTTGGCCGCGATCTCGTCCTCGCGGATCGCCATCCAGGCGCGGCCGATGCGCGACAGTTCCAGCCGGTGGCAGATCACGACGCTGGCGATCACCAGCGCCAGGAACAGGTAGTAGTAGAGCGTGACCGAGGAGATCTCGTACTCGGCCAGCTCCAGCGGCCGGCCGAGGTTCAGGCCCCAGAAGTGGATCGGGTCGATCTGCGAGATGCCCTTGGGCCCGTTGGTCAGGTTGACCGGCTGGTCCAGGTTGTTGAGGAACACGCGGATGATTTCACCAAAGCCCAGCGTGACGATCGCCAGGTAGTCGCCGCGCAGCTTCAGCGTCGGCGCGCCCAGCAGGATGCCGAACACCCCGGCGATGACGGCGCCGGCCGGGATCACCAGCCACAGCGGCATGTGCAGCCCCTGCGGGAACAGGGCCGCGATCCATTCGAAGTTGTCGGTCAGATGCGGCGAGGCGAGCAGCGCGAACATGTAGGCGCCGATGGCGTAGAAGGCGACGTAGCCCAGGTCCAGCAGCCCGGCGTAACCCACCACGATGTTCAGGCCCAGCGCCAGCAGCACGTACAGCAGCGCGGTGTCGGCGATGCGCACCCAGGCATTGCCCTGCGACTGCAGCAGCAGCGGCAGGACGAGGAGGCCGAGCGCGCTGAGGACGACGACGACGGTGCGGTTCTGCTTGTTCAGGAAGTGCAGCATGTCGTGCTCCTCAGGCCCGGTCGGCCACGCGCTCGCCGAGCAGGCCGGATGGCCGCAGCGTCAACATGCCGATCAGCACGATGAAGGCGAAGATGTCCGAGTAGTGGCTGCCCAGCACGCCGCCGGTGAAGATGCCGATGTAGCCGGAGCCGATCGACTCGATCAGGCCGAGCAGGATGCCGCCGACCACGGCGCCCGCCAGGTTGCCGATGCCGCCGAAGACGGCGGCGGTGAAGGCCTTGAGGCCCGGCAGGAAGCCCATGGTGTGTTGCACGGTGCCGTAGTTCGACGCATACATCACCCCCGCGATGGTGGCCAGGACGGCGCCGATGACGAAGGTCGCGGAAATCACCATGTCGGGGCGCACGCCCATCAGGGCGGCCACCCGCGGGTTCTCCGAGGTGGCGCGCATCGCGCGTCCCAGCTTGGTGTAGTTCACGAGGTACATCAGCACGGCCAGCGAGACCGCCGTCAGGCCGAGGATCATGATCTGGGTGGGCGTGATCACCGCGCCGCCGACCTGGAACGGCGTGGCGGGCAGCAGCGTGGGATAGGGCTTGTAGTTCGGCTTGAAGATGATCATCGCCAGCGTCTGCAGCAGGATCGACATGCCGATGGCGGTGATCAGGGGCGCGAGCTTGGGACTGTTGCGCAGCGGCCGGTAGGCGACCTTCTCGATCACGAAATTGAGCGCCGCCGCGACCACGCAGGAGATCAGCATCGCGATGACCAGGATGATCCAGCCGGGCATGCCGGGCATGGACTCCTGCATGGTGACGATGATCGCCCAGCTGGTGAGCGCGCCCACCATCAGCACCTCGCCATGGGCGAAGTTGATCAGGTTGATGATGCCGTAGACCATGGTGTACCCCAGGGCCACCAGCGCATACATGCTGCCCAGGACCAGACCGTTGATGATCTGCTGCAGCAGGATTTCCATGTGATCTCTCCGTACTTGTACCGGCGCCCTCAGCCTGGCCCGCCGCCTGTCGCGCCCGGCCGCCTCCTGGCCGCACGCCCTTGTGGAACCATGCAGCCATCTAGCAAAAAACCCGCCAAAGGTCCTCAGGGCGGGTTTCGCGAAATGATTATGCCAAGCGGTCCTGCGGCCTCCACCCGGGGAATGACCGGGGTTTTCCCTTGACTGTGCGACGTCTTGCGCCAAGTCAGTTGCGGCGCTGTTTGTTCAGCTCGCGCAACTCGTTCAGGCGGGCGGCGATCCTGATTTCCAGCCCGCGCTCCACCGGCCGGTAGAACTGCGTCGCCCGCAGCCCCTCCGGGAAGTAGTTCTCGCCGGCCGCGAAGCCGCCTTCCTCGTCGTGCGCGTAGCGGTATTCCTTGCCGTAGTCGAGGTCCTTCATCAACTTGGTCGGGGCATTGCGCAGGTGCAGGGGCACCGGTCTGGTGCCGTCCTTCTTCACCAGCGCCCTGACTTCGTTGTAGGCGACGTAGACCGCGTTGGACTTGGGCGCCATCGCCAGATAGACGATGCATTCGGCAAGTGCCAGCTCGCCCTCGGGCGTGCCCAGCCGCTCGTACACCTCCGCGGCGTCGAGCGCCAGCCGCAGGGCCCGCGGGTCGGCCAGCCCGATGTCCTCGGTCGCCATGCGGATCATGCGGCGCGCCATGTAGCGCGGATCGGCGCCGCCATCGAGCATGCGCACCAGCCAGTAGAGGGCGGCGTCGGGGTCGGAACCGCGCACCGACTTGTGCAGGGCGCTGATGGTGTCGTAGAACTGCTCGCCGCCCTTGTCGTAGCGGCGCAGCCGCTCGCCCAGCACTTTGAGCAGCCATTCGTCGGTGATCTGCTCGCGGTGCTCCCGGGTCCCGGCGACCGCGAGCGTCTCCAGCGTGTTCAGCAGGCGGCGGGCGTCGCCGTCGGCATAGGCGATCAGGCGGTCGCGCGCGGCCTCCTCGATCGCCGGCACGGCGCCCAGCGCCTGCGCCTTGCCCAGGATCTGCGCCAGATCGGCCTCGGCGAGCGGTTGCAGCACGTACACCGCGGCCCGCGACAACAGCGCCGAATTCACTTCGAACGACGGGTTCTCGGTGGTCGCGCCGATGAACGTGAACAGGCCGGACTCGACGTGCGGCAGGAAGGCGTCCTGCTGGCTCTTGTTGAAGCGGTGCACCTCGTCGACGAAGTGCATCGATTCAACAAGAGCCAGCAGGACGCGTTCCTGCCGCATGTGGAGTCGGGGTTGTTCACCTTCATCGGCGCCACCACCGAGAACCCTTCGTTCGAGGTGAATTCGGCGCTGCTGTCGCGGGCGGCCGTCTACGTCCTGCAGCCGCTCTCGGAGGCGGACCTGGCCCAGATCATCGGCAAGGCGCAGGCGCTCGGCGCGGTGCCCGGGATCGAGGAAGCCGCGCGCGACCGGCTGGTGGCGTATGC
Organism: Ramlibacter sp.; assembly: GCF_035554825.1. Classification (GTDB taxonomy): domain Bacteria; phylum Pseudomonadota; class Gammaproteobacteria; order Burkholderiales; family Burkholderiaceae_C; genus Ramlibacter. Next base: position 33,201 of record NZ_DATMHS010000110.1, read on the forward strand.
CGACGGCGACGCGAGGCGGCTGCTCAACACGCTGGAGACCCTGTCGGTTGCGGCCGCCAAGGAGCGCCACGACCAGATCACCGACGCGTGGCTGCTCAAGGTGCTCGGCGAGCGGCTGCGCCGTTACGACAAGGGCGGCGAGCAGTTCTACGACACCATCAGCGCGCTGCACAAGTCGGTGCGCGGTTCCGATCCCGATGCGGCCCTCTACTGGTTCGTGCGCATGCTCGACGGCGGCGCGGATCCGCGCTACATGGCGCGCCGGCTGGTGCGGATGGCCTCCGAGGACATCGGCCTCGCCGACCCGCGGGCGCTGCGCCTGGCGCTGGACGCGGCCGAGGTGTACGAGCGCCTCGGCACCCCCGAAGGCGAGCTGGCGCTGGCCCAGTGCGTCGTGTACCTGGCGATGGCCCCCAAGTCGAATGCCGTCTACGTCGCCTACAACGAGGCGCGCGAACTGGTCCGCAGGGAGGGCACCAGGCCGGTGCCGCTGCACCTTCGCAATGCGCCGACCCGGCTGATGAAGGATCTCGACTACGGCCGCG
>NZ_DATMHS010000111.1:0-21520 GCF_035554825.1 Ramlibacter sp.
CAGCAGAGCTGCGGCACCCCCGATGTGCCGCTACCATGGCGGGACTTCCCACTTCGCCGGGGCTGCGGCTGCGCGAGCCCCGAACATCCAAAGGAGCGATTCGCCGATGACCGTCCTCACCCGCCGCGCGGCGGCCCTCACCCTGACCCTCGGGCTCGCGTTCGGCGCCGGCACGGCAGTCGCGGCCGACGCCGCGCCGCAGGTCAAGTTCTCCACCTCGGCCGGCGACATCGTGATCGAGGTCTATCCGGACAAGGCACCGAAAACCGTGGAGAACTTCCTGCGCTACGTCAAGGACAAGCACTACGACGGCACGATCTTCCACCGCGTCATCGACAACTTCATGATCCAGGGCGGCGGCTACGACACGCGCTACGCGCAAAAACCCACCCGACCGCCGGTGGCCCACGAAGGCCGCGAGGCGCTCGCCAAGGGCGGGCCGAAGAACGAGCGTGGCACCGTGGCGATGGCGCGCACCAACGATCCGAATTCGGCCAGCGCGCAGTTCTTCATCAACGTCAAGGACAACCCCTTCCTGGACCCGGTGCTGATCCCGCCGGGCGATCCGGTGCCGCGCTTCGAATACCAGGGCCGGGTGTACGAGAACCAGCCGCGCGCGACGTTCGAGAAGGCGCCGCAGTTGTATGGCTACACCGTCTTCGGCCGCGTCGTGAGCGGCATGGAGGTGGTCGACAAGATCAAGGCCATGCCGACCGGACCTGGCGGTCCCTTCCCGGGCGACGTGCCGGCGACGCCGGTCGTGATCAAGTCGGCGGCCCTGCTGAAGTAAGCGCCACCGCAGCCTCCGCATTTCCATATTCCGCATCCAAGGACTTCCATGAACAATCCCAAGGTCGAACTGCACATCGCCGGCTACGGCGTGATCACCCTCGAGCTCGACGAGCAGAAGGCCCCCAAGAGCGTCGCCAACTTCCTCGACTACGTGCGCAAGGGCCACTACGACAACACGATCTTTCATCGCGTGATCCCGGGCTTCATGGTGCAGGGCGGCGGCTTCGAGCCCGGCATGCAGCAAAAGCCAACCGGCGCGCCGGTGGAGAACGAGGCGAACAACGGCCTGAAGAACCAGAACTACACGGTGGCCATGGCCCGCACGCAGGCGCCCCACTCGGCCACCGCCCAGTTCTTCATCAACGTCGCCGACAACGAGTTCCTCAATCACACCGCGCCGAGCGCCCAGGGCTGGGGCTACGCGGTCTTCGGCAAGGTCGTCGGCGGGCAGGATGTCGTCGATCGGATCAAGGCGGTGAAGACCGGGCGCAAGGGCTTCCACGACGACGTGCCGCTGCAGGACGTCGTGATCGAGAAGGCCGTCGCGGTCTGAAGCCCGGCCGTGGAAGGGATGCCCGACCTGCCCAGGTTCGCCGAAGTCGAGGCGCCGGCGACGTGGCGCACGATCGATTTCATCTCCGACCTGCACCTGCAGCCGGCCGAGCCGGGCACCTTCGAAGCGTGGCGGCGCTACATGGGCAAGACCCCCGCCGACGCCGTCTTCATCCTCGGTGACCTGTTCGAGGTCTGGGTCGGCGACGATGCCGCCGCCGCGCCCGGCTTCGCCGCGGAATGTGCGCAGGTCCTGCACTCGACGGCGCGCCGTGCCGCGGTCTACTTCATGCCCGGCAATCGCGACTTCCTGGTCGGCCGGGGCTTCCTGGACAGCTGCGGGACGACGCTGCTGGCCGACCCCGCCGTGCTGCAGTTCGACGGCCGCCGCTGGCTGCTCACGCACGGTGACGCGCTGTGCCTGGCCGACTCCGAGTACATGGGGTTCCGCTCGCAGGTGCGCAACCCGGCCTGGCAGCAGGAATTCCTCGCCAAGCCGCTGGAGAACCGGCAGGCGATCGCGCGCGCCCTGCGCCAGCAGAGCCAGGACCGCAAGCGATCGGGCAGCGACTACCCCGACGTGGACGGTTCCGCGGCGCTGGCGTGGCTGGACGCGGCGCGCGCGCAGACGCTCGTGCACGGGCACACCCACCGGCCCGCCGACCACCTGCTGGGCGCGCGGGGCTGGCGCGCGGTGCTCAGCGACTGGGATGCCGGCGCCGAGCCGCCCCGCCAGCAGGTGCTGCGGCTGACGAGCGCCGGGCTGCAGCGCATCGACCTGTGATCCTGAACTGGTGGCGGCGGCGCACCGCGGCCCCTGCGGTGCCCGACGCGCTGTGGGCGGACGTTCTCGCCCGGTTTCCGTTTCTGGGCGCCCGGCCGCCAGCGGATGTCGCGCGGTTGCGGGCGCTGGCGGGGCAGTTCCTGGCAAGCAAGGAGTTCCACGGCGCCAACGGCTTCGTGATCACGGATGCGGTGGCGCTGGCGATCGCCGCCCAGGCCGTGCTGCCGGTGTTGCACCTGGGGCTGGCCTGGTACGACGATTTCGTCGGCATCGTGGTGCATCCGGGCGAAGTGCTGGCGCGGCGCACGGCCATGGACGACGATGGCATCGTCCATCAGTACGACGAGGTGCTGTCGGGTGAAGCGATGCACCAGGGGCCCGTAATGCTCAGCTGGTCGGACGTCGCGAGCGCCGGCACGGCTGCGGCGGCGGGCTACAACGTCGTGGTCCACGAATTCGTCCACAAGCTCGACATGCGCGACGGCGCGCCGGACGGCTGCCCGCCGCTGCCCAGCGCCGCCGCCCGCCGCCACTGGCGCGAGGTGATGCAGGCCGAGTACGACGCCTTCCGCGAGCGGGTGGTGATCGCGGAACGGTTCGGCGGCGAGCCGACCTGGCTCGACCCCTACGGCGCCGAGTCGATCGGCGAGTTCTTCGCCGTCGCCTGCGAAGGCTACTTCGTCAGCCGAACGCGGTTCGAGCGGGAGTTCCCCGCGCTGCTGCCGCTGTTCGACAGCTTCTTCGGCCCTAGCGCCGCAGCAGCGTCCTGAGCGCGTTCTGCAGGCGCCGCGCCGCGCCCGCGTCGTATGCGGTCGCCAGCACGCGGGCCGCGTCCTGGCCCCAGGTTTGCGCCGGCGCCGGATCGTTGCGGCGGGTCAGCAGCTGCAGCTGCAACAGGCGGCGCGCCGCGAGCTGTTCGGCCGGGGTCGGCGCTTCGGCGGCAATCTCCAGCCGCAGCAGCGCCTCCGCCGCGTCGCCGTTCGCCGGCGCACTCAGCGCCTGCACCCACGACGTACGCACGGCCGGCGTCACCGCCTTGCCGAGTTCCTGACCGCTGGGCACCTGGTCGCCCGAGCGTTGCTCCCACGCCGTCAGCAGCTGGGTGAGGGCCTCGCCATGCGCCTGCGCCGCCAGCTTCTTGAGCGCAAGCTGCGCATGCTCCAGCGCCTCGCGCTGCGCCCGGAAGGCCACGTCGCCGAGCCGGGGACCGCGGTCCTCGGCGGGCCGATCGCCGAACCGGCCGCCGCCGCGCGCGTCGCGCGGGCCGCGCTCGTCCCGACGCTCGCCAGGACGGCCGGCCCCCGGGCCCTTGCGGTCGCCGAACTTGCCGCCGCGCATCGGCGCGGCCGGCTCCGTCTTCTTCATGCCAGGGCGGTCGTCGCCGCGCATGGCGATCACCGGCTTGGGCGTGGGTTTGGGCGTGGGCGGCGGCGCGGCCGCTTCGCCCGCAGCCTCGGCGGGCGCCGCCTCGGCCTGCGCCCCGGATTCGGCTTCGGGCACCGGTGTCGGCGCCCCGGCAGCTTCGGCCGCGGCCGGCACGTCCCGGCCGGCCGCTTCCACCGCCGCGGCGGCCTGAGCCTGGCCGCGCAGCGCCGCTTCCAGGGCGGACATCGCCGCCTTGATCTTCTGGGCATCGCCCGTCGCGTTCGCCGCCTCCAGCGCCTTCGAAGCCTCGAGCACGATCCGGTCGCGATCGCTCAGGGCCGCCGCGGCGCGCTCGCGCTCCTGGGTCTTGCGATTGAACGCCTCGTCGATCGGCTTGCGGAATGCATCCCAGAGCTTCTGCTCGTGCTTGCGATCCAGCGGAATCGTTTGCGCTTCCGCCTGCCAGCGCTGCTGCAGCCCCTTGACGGCGTCGATGCGCAGCGGCGATTCGGCGCCGAGGGCCTTGGCTTCGTCGATCATCGCGTGCCGGCGTTCCAGGCTCTGCTTCTGCATGGCGTCGAGCGGCGCCGATGCCGCGCGGATCGCCTCCTTCCACGCCGGCTGGAGCTCGGCGAACGCCTTTTCGCTCAGGTGCCCGGCCTCGCGCCAGCGGTCCTCGAACTGGTGCAGGATGCGGTTGAAGCCCTTCCAGTCGCCATCGCGGGCGGTCGCGTTCTCGGCCGCCCAGCCCTTGACTTCCTCGATCAGCGCCAGGCGCTGGGCCTTGTGCTCGGCGGCCTCCGATTTCACCTTGTCCAGCCACCCCTCGACCACCTTGTAGGCCTCGTTGCAGGCGTCGTCGAAACGCTTCCACAGCGCGTGGTTGGGCGGCCCGCCCTGGTCGGTCTGCTTCCACTGCTCGCGCAAGGCGCGCAGCTGCTCCTGCATCTTGCGGCCGCCGTAGCGCGGCTTCGGCGGCGCCGGCTCCTCGCCTTCGGCCGGGGCGGCCGGGCGCTCGAACAGCCCCTCGGCTTTCGCCACCAGCTCCTGGCGCAACTGGTCGGCGCGCCAGCGCTGCCAGCCTTCCAGCTCGCCGGCGGCGGCCAGCGCCGCGTGGGCCTGGTTCTCCAGCTTGTCGTCGACCAGCTTGCCGTGCTCCTTGAGCGCATTGCGCAAGGCGGCGGCCGCGCCGGCGCTCGCCTTGCCGTGGCCTTGCGAGATCTCCTGCTCCAGCTTGCCGAGCGCCTCGCGCACCGCGTCGCTGGCCTTGGCCCGCACTTCCGGGTCGACCTTGGGCTTGGCCGGCTTGGCGGCGGCCTCCACCGGCACCCCGCGCGCCACCCGCAGTTCGTCGGCCCACACCGGCACCGGCGGCAGCGGCGCGGCCGGATCCTGGGCGGCGGCCACCGCCTGGGCCACCGCGCTCTGGAACGCGTCCCACACCACCTGCAACTGGGCGCGGGACGACTCCAGCAGCGGCGGGAACTTGCTGTCCACGCTGGGCCAGTTGCCGTCGGCCAGCAGGGCTTGCGCCTGGGCCTGCCAGGCCGGCACGTCGGCCGACAACGATTCGGAAGCCGCCTGCGCGTCCTGCCACGACTTGGTCGACAGCACCTCGATGCGCTGCGCCAGCAGCACGGCGGCCTCGCGCTGCACCTGCACCCGGTGCTGCAGGTCCTCGATCCCCCGGACGCGGTCGGCCAGCTGCGCCTTCAGCCCGGCCAGCGGCTCGCGGCTGAGGGGCGCGCCGGCCTTGGCCGCGTCGCGCTGCCACGCCAGCGCGTCGGCGATATTCAACTTGGGTTGCGTGAGCAGGGCCCTGGCCTTGTCCGACCATTCAGCGGCCATCGCTTCCTGGCCCTTGCTGCGCTTGATCTCGTCGAGCCGCTCGCGCAGCAGCTTGGCGGCGCCCTTGTCGCGGCCACTCAGTTCGCGGAACACCTCCTGCATCTGCTCGGCGGTCGGATGGCGCGCGAGCCATTCGCGCACCCGGGCGGCGCGCTCGCCGGAGGTCGGCGCCGAGAATGCGCCCCCGGTCAGGGCGTCGAGGGCGCGGGTGTCGGTGGATTTCAGGCTGGCTTGGGTCACTGCGGTGTCTTCGGAAAGGTGCGCTCCCCGGATGGGGCAAGACCGCTATTCTCGCCGCGAATGCGCCGGCGCCGAACGAGCCCCGGCCGCAGCCGGCATTTCGGCCGGCGGCCACACGAAAAAGCCCGGCAGGCGGGGCGAACCGTCTGCCGGGCTTGACGGCTGACCGAGATCATTGCCGTCTGGTTGCAGCCTGGGAGATTGAAGTCCCTGGCTGCGCGGAAGCAAGAGATTGCTTCCAGGAGGGGCCGGTCGAGCCACCGAGGTGGTCCTTGCGGCAAACGCCTGATCCCTCAGGCAGGTGCAAGGTACCGCACCCCACCGCAGCTTGCAAGCGCGCGTTTTCAATGGCGCGCCCTGCCCCGATTGCGGCACTTGCCTTGACAAGCCGTGTCGGCCGTGTGCGCCGGTGCGGCCGCGAACACGACAGCGACCCGAACGCCGAAACAATCGATACCGAACCCGGCCCCGGCAGCGCTGGCAAGGCAGGGCCCGGTCGTCCGACACCCGGCGCGCCATCTCTTCCATGCCCGCGCGCTGCCGCCTGCCGTTTCGCGCTTCCAAATTCGCAGCAGTGCGGGAGGTCGGCTGCAGGGCGTCGGCGCCCGCCGACATGCTCTGCCGTGGTTTGCCGACAGAAAAATTGACGCGAAACCTGTAAATTCATGTTCCTTGCGACGTGAATTAGAATAAAAACGTAACTCGATATTCTTGACCGCATATGAAAGCGGCCCATAGAATGCGCCGTCCCTGGCAGACGTACCAGGGTTCTGAACCGCTGCCGAACCCGGCTGAGATCAATTGCTGCGCCAGACCCCCGCGGCATTGACGGCGTACCAATCCAAACGAGGAGCCTGACGGTGTGATGCTGTGAGCAACAGCGTTGCCTGTCCGGCCCCGCGCGTAGAAAGGAAGTGCTATGACAGCGCTAGCAAGAACGATGCAGGGCGTGCGAACCTTCGCCGCCGACGTCGGACAGGGATTCTTCGAAATCACCCACAACGGCTTTGCCCTCGTCGGCCTGGCCACCGTGTTTTGCGTGTTGGCCGTGTCGGCCCGGCCCGACCTGCGCGAGGCTGGCGAGGCCAGGCTCATGAGCTGGCTGCAGGCCCGCCAGATGATGGCTGTCGGCATGCAGGTGGAACTCGATGCGATCGACCGCGCCACGGCGGCCAATCCCCAGGACCTGCCGAAGCAGCAGGCCGCCATTGCCTATTGGCTGAGCAAGAAGTACCGCGTCGCGCCGGAGCCGGTGAGCGCGCTCGTGGCCGAAGCCTACGAGATCGGCGAGCGGGTCAAGCTCGATCCCACCCTGATCCTGGCCGTGATGGCCGTCGAATCCGGCTTCAACCCGTTTGCCCAGAGCCCGGTCGGCGCCCAGGGCCTGATGCAGGTGATGACCAAGGTCCACACCGACAAGTACGAGAACTTCGGCGGCAAGCTGGCCGCCTTCGATCCGGTCAGCAACCTGCGGGTGGGCGTCAAGGTGCTCCAGGAGTGCATCCAGCGGGCCGGCTCGCTGTCCGCCGGGCTGCGCTTCTATGTGGGCGCGGCCAACCTCGACGAGGATGGCGGCTACGCCGACAAGGTGATGGCCGAACACGAACGGCTCAAGCAGGTGGCCGCCGGCCGGTCGGTGCCGGTGAGCCAGCCGCAGACCATTCGCACCGTCGCGCCGGCGCCGGCCGACCTGCCGGCCGCGCCGGCCGACAAGTTGGCCGCCTGGTCGGTCTCCTGACGCCCCGCAGCCGGTCCGCTACACTCCGCACGGTACGCGACTGGCGATAGGCGCGGCGCCCCGGGGGGGCCGCCGGCGCTGACGTGGAGAGGATCGCAGGGCAGCCGCGAAAGCGGCGGACGCCCTGCCACACCACTGGGAAGCGTGCCGCCGGGTCCATGCCCGGCGTTCAGCCGTTCGCCTGGGCAGCCCTTGTCTCGGACAAGGACCATCGTCGCGCAGGACTGCCATGTACCACCGAAACATCCTCATCGAACAGACCGACCCCGAACTGTGGGCCGCGATCCAGGCCGAGAACCGGCGCCAGGAAGAACACATCGAGCTCATCGCCAGCGAGAACTACGCCTCGCCGGCCGTGATGGCGGCCCAGGGCACCCAGCTGACCAATAAATATGCAGAGGGCTATCCGGGCAAGCGCTACTACGGCGGCTGCGAGAACGTCGACGTGGCCGAGCAACTGGCCATCGATCGCGTGAAGCAGCTGTTCGGCGCCGAGGCGGCCAACGTGCAGGCGCACTCCGGCGCCCAGGCCAACGAAGCGGTGTTCCTGGCCTTCCTGAAGCCGGGCGACACGATCATGGGCATGAGCCTGGCCGAGGGCGGGCACCTGACCCACGGCATGGCGCTCAACATGAGCGGCAAGTGGTTCAACGTCGTTTCCTACGGCCTCGATGCACGCGAAGAGATCGACTACGACGCCATGGAGCGCAAGGCCCATGAGCACAAGCCCAAGCTGATCATCGCCGGCGCCTCGGCCTACGCGCTGCGGATCGATTTCGAGCGCTTCGCCCGGGTGGCCAAGGCCGTGGGCGCGATCTTCATGGTCGACATGGCGCACTACGCCGGGCTGGTCGCCGCCGGCGCGTACCCGAACCCGGTGCCGCACGCCGACGTGGTCACCTCCACCACCCACAAGAGCCTGCGCGGCCCGCGCGGCGGCATCATCCTGATGAAGAGCGCCCACGAGAAGGCGATCAACAGCGCCATCTTCCCCGGGCTGCAGGGCGGCCCGCTGATGCACGTGATCGCGGCCAAGGCGGTGGCGTTCAAGGAAGCGCTGGCGCCGGAATTCAAGATCTACCAGCAGCAGGTGGTGAAGAACGCCCAGGTGGTGGCGGAAACGCTGACCCAGCGCGGGCTGCGCATCGTCAGCGGCCGCACCGAGAGCCACGTGATGCTGGTGGACCTGCGCAGCAAGGGCATCACGGGCAAGGAAGCCGAGGCCGTGCTGGGCCAGGCCCACATGACCATCAACAAGAACGCCATCCCGAATGATCCGGAAAAGCCGATGGTGACCAGCGGCGTGCGGATCGGCACCCCGGCGATGACGACGCGCGGCTTCCGCGAGGAAGAAGCCAGGCTCACCGCCAACCTGATCGCCGACGTGCTGGACGCACCGCGCGACGCGGCCAACCTGGCGGCGGTGCGGGAACGGGTGAGCGCCCTGACCCGCCGCTTCCCGGTATACGGCTGACCGGCGGCCATGAAGTGCCCCTTCTGCGGGAAGGACGAGACCCAGGTGGTCGAGACCCGGGTGTCCGAGGACGGGGATTTCATCCGCCGCCGCCGCCAGTGCATGGCATGCGAGCGGCGCTTCACGACGTACGAACGGCCGGACGTCTCGCTGCCGGCGGTGGTCAAGAAGGACGGCCGCCGGATCGACTACGACCGGACCAAGCTCCATGCGTCGATGAAGCTGGCCTTGCGCAAGCGCCCGGTGAGCACCGAGCAGATCGACAGCGCGGTGGAGCGGATCGAGGAAAAGCTGCTGAGCCTGGGGGTGCGCGAGATCCCTTCCACCCGGATCGGCGAACTGGTGATGCGGGAGCTCAAGAAGCTGGACAAGGTCGCCTACGTCCGCTTTGCCAGCGTCTATCGCAGCTTCGAGGACGTCGACGAATTCAAGACGCTGGTGGACGAGGTGCGGCGTTAGCCGGGTTCAGGGGCAGTCGGCCAGCGTGAGCGCGTGCACGCGGGGCCGTCCGGTGGCATTCAGGATGATCTGCCGCGCCGGCACCGAGTCCGCCGAGCGGCGGCACAGGGTCAACGTGCCAGCCTGGAATCCGCCCGTCACGAGCTTGGTCGCCCCGGTCGGCGCGAACGACACGTACTGCGCGACGCTGTAGTTGCCCCACAGGCGCCAATCGGACGGCAGTGCCTGCTGCCGCCTGACGAGTTCTTCGCCGTCTTGGCGGGCGCCGTCGTTGTTGGCGTCGTGGAAGCTGATCCAGCCCTGCTCCCACCCGCCGGTCGCCGCGCAGGACATCCCATCGGCCGATTTGCACAGCACGACCCGGTCCTGCCGCTTGATGGCCTCGCTGCGCGCCAGCTGCAGGCTGGCAAGGAAGGTATTGGAGGCCGAGACCAGCTGCACCTTCTGGGTGTAGGCGTTCCAGGACGGTGCGGCGATGCCGGCCAGCACGACGGCCACCGTCAGCGCCACCAGCAGTTCGACCAGGGTGAAGCCGTGAGCCGATCGCCGGCCGTCTTGCCTGCGCCCCCGCCTCGCGCCCATGGCGTCCATCGGGCGAGCGGCCGGCGTCTCCATGCCGGCACTATAAGCCGAGTACTACTATTTCTCTATATTTGACAGTAATAGTAAACTAACGAATCAACTTCGGATCAGCTTCAGGTGCAACTCCCCGTCGTGGTCTTCTCGACCGACGTGCGGCCGGTGGCGGTCACGCGCAGTGTCCGCTCCTGCCGCCCCGGCTCCGGCGTTGCCCGGCAGAGCGTCAAGGTGGCCGGACTGCCGCCCCCGCTGATCTGCGCGCCGCCGCTCGCCAGGAAGTCGAGGGAGTAGGCGTCGCTGGCCGCGCTGAAGCGGTAGTCGGGCGAGAGCGCCTGCTGGATCTGCAAGACCTCGCCGCTGTCCACCGTGCTGTTGGCGTTGTCGTCGCGCCAGACGATCCAGCCCTGTTGCCAGGTGCCGCTGGTCGCGCAAGCGGTCCCCGTCGCGGACCGGCACATGACCACCGTGCCGTTGCGCTTGATCGCTTCGCTGCGGGCGAACTGTGCGCTGGCCACGAAGCTGTTGGCGTACGCCGCCAGCTTGTTGCCCAGGAAGGCCTCGTTGAAGGATGGGGCCGCGAGCGCGGCCAGGATCGCCAGGATGGTGACCGTCACCATCAGTTCGATCAGCGTGAAGCCACGCTGGGCGCGCCGGCGCGCGCGGGCGGCTGCGGCCAGGGTCGAGCGTCTCGTCATCCGCTTACTTCTGGATGTACCAGTAGACCCGGCTCTTGGGCTGAATCACAGAGGTCATCGACGACGGCAGCTTGCCCTCCAGCGGCGAGTCCTTGCTGCAGCCGATGCAGAACGGGACCGTCTGGCCGTTGTCGAGCGTCACCTGTCCCGCCACCGGTGACGGCGGCAGGCCGTCGCCGGCGACGTCCTCGAAGCGGTTGGCCGTGCCGTTGGCGCTGCCGGCATTGGTGTAGTTGATGTTGTAGACGCGCGTTTCGCCCAGGTTCGAGCGGCACGTCCCCCCGCCCGGCACCGCCGGCTGGTGGGTGCTGAACGTCGTCACGCCGTAGATCGTCACCGCCGAGGTCACCACCTGCTCGGTCGGTGCCAGCGCCAGATACCAGCCCTGTTTGGTGGCCAGCTGTGCCGCCGTGGGCGTGGCGGCGGTGCGGCCGATCGGGTAGAGGGAGTCCAGGCACAGCAGCGCCGCGCCGCAGGTGTTGTTGCCGGGCCAGGTTCCCGTCGTCGTGCCGGTGGCCAGGGCCGGCTTGTCGAAGAACATGAAGAAGTAGTTGGGCACCGCCGCGGCCGCCGCGTAATAGGTGAGCGGCTTCTCGCGATCGCCCGAGCCGATCATGATGCCGTAACCCTCGGGCAGCGCCACGACGCTGGGCGCGAACATGAACTTGCGATTGGCGGTACAGGTGCCGGGCGCGGCGCAGCCCAGCGACGCGATCCTGGTGATCGTCCAGTCGTCCCTGCCGCCCGCGAAATTCAGGCGGTACACGTTGCCGCCCAGGTCGGCCGTGTAGCCGTAGATCACCTGGCCCGAGTCGTTGCGTACCAGCGTCACGTCCGCGATCACGCCCCGGGTGCCTTCGGTGTCGAACGTCTTGATGCGTTCGCCGGTGTCGGCATCCACGACGTAGATGTAGTGGCCCTTCGAGCTGCTGACGCAGTTGTGGTTGGCGCCGCCCGCACTCAGGGCGTCATAGTCCTCGCAGGCGTCGTAGCCGCCGCCGAAGATCATCAGCGGCTTGGTGCCGGACTCGAAGCCGGCGGTGGTGAATGCCTTGAGCGACGACCAGGTCTGGCCCAGGCCGCTGAAGCCGCTGGTGCAGTCGCTGTCGCTGCCGTCGGCGCAGCCGATGCGCCACTTCAGGCTCGGGCTGCCGGGCGAAGTCAGGCTGTTGGTCACGTCGAACGCGTACACGGAACGGCCGCCGCGCCGCATCGACGCATAGATGAAGGTGCTCGACGCGCCCTTGAACGCGGTGATCGGCCCGTCCATGCCATATGGCTTGGGCAGTGCCGCGCTCGGGTCAAGCAGCCCGGTGGCGTAGTTGATCGGAATGACGTTGTCCTTGATCCGCTTGATGCGGCCGTAGAACTCGGGCGGCATGAACGACCACAGTTCCGCGCCCGCCGCCACGCCGCCGATGGCGCTCGCCCGATTGCCGTTGACGGCGCGCAGCGCGCCGTCGTTGGCGCCGTAGAACACCACCACCTGCGGCGCGCTGTCGGTGCCGAAATTCACCGCCACCGGTCGCGAATGCACCACGTCGCCGTGGGCCGACGGCCGCTTCTCGAGCAGTCGGACCGCGTCGACGTCCTCGTCCTGCACGTCCAGGCCAAGCGCCCAGTTGACGATGGCGTCGCGCTCCGTCGTGGTCGCGGCGCCCAGCGCCGTGGCCGAGGCGCTGGTGTTGTCGAAAGCCACCAGCGAACTGCAGCCGCTCATCGAGGCGCCGCAGGTCTTCATGTTCCGGCTCACGTCGGAGCGCAGCATGTACGCCTGCGCCCCCTTCTCCACGATGTTGCCGTCGGGCGAATTGGAGTTCTTGTAGGCATCCGCGCTGCCGCCCGGCGGGAGGCAGAAGGTCGTGCCAGTGGGCCAGCTCATGAACAGCCAGTAGCTGTCCGTGGTCAACGGCGTCCAGAAGCTGCGGGCGCACTCCGAGATAAAGCCTGTCAGGTTGTTGATGGCGCCCGCGTTGGCGGCGTCGAGCAGCTTCAGCGCCGACCCCACCTGCCCGAGCTTGTACTGCTTGAGGTTGCCGGTCCAGCGAGGTTCCGGGCCGGCATTCGGACGGAACATCCCGATGTACACCTGGTTGAGGTACGTGCCCTGGGTATTGACGCTCACCGGCAAGCTGACCGAGGCGAACACGCTGTTGACCGACTGGATCTCGGAAAACACGTTGTTCAGTGCGTTCTCGATGTCGTCGCCCACTGTCGACGATTCACCGTTGATGAAGAAATACTTGCCGGCGCCCTCGCTCGCCATGCTCCGCAACAGCGCGCTGTTGTTCGGATCGCCGCCGTTCATCGCCACGTCGATCGTGTACGTGGAGATGCTGTAGCTCGAGCTCTTCATGAAGCGCGCCCACTCGTTCGAGTAGTTGCTGCTGTCGCCCACCGGCGAGATGGGGATCTGGGTCGTGCTGCCGCCGGCGGCGGTCAGCATGGAACCCGACTGCTCGGTCTCGGACGTGCTGTCCTTGGCGACGTTGCCGCCAGCCGTCGAGTTGCCGATGTAGATGATGAAGTTGCGCTGGCAGCTGTCGGTGATCGGGCTGGTGTAGGTGGTGGCCGCCGCCGAGGCCAGCGCGTTCCCGGGAAGCGCGTAGACGGCATTGGAGGCGGCATTGCCGCTCGCGTTGCCCAGGTAGTCCCGCTTCTTCTTGATGCCGCCGTAGACGGCTCCGGCGGAGAAGTAGCGGTACGCCTCGGCGATGCCCAGCCCCAGCGCCCGGCCGTTCGCCTTGTCGGCATTGTTGTCGAAGCTGGCGATCATGTCCGCGTACACACCGCGGTTGGCCGCGCTCATCGGCCGCAGCGCGGCGCGCACGTAGGCCCCGCCCGGGTTCGGATTGTCGTTGCCGGTTTCCGTGAACATCATCAACCCGACCCGGAACTTGTCGGCCGGCAGGCTCCGGAAGACGGAAGCGAGCGCCGCCTTCTCGGCCGAGAACGCGGTGTTCCAGTTCGCGGAATTGTCCAGGACGATCAGGACGTTCGGCAGTGTCGTCGTCACGGGATTGGGCGCCGCGAACAGATCGATGTCCTCGGCCAGCGCGGGCAACTGCAGCGCCAGGCCGAGAACCGCCGCCAGGACGCCAACCATCTTCTTGCGCATGATCGAATCTCCTCTCATGGACAGGACAACGTTTTCTGGGACTGTGAGAGCAGCACCCGCACACCCTGCCGCACGCGCACCCTGGCCCCCGTGGCGCCGTCGGTCACCGTTGCATCCAGATCCCAGTCGGTGTTCCAGGTGCTGCCCGCCGACATGCCGGGCCCGAGCTCGACGTCGCTCGGGTCGGCGAACGCGGCCCGGGTCGCCCGCACGCAGGTGGGCGTGGCGACGGCGACCGTGTAGTCAGGCCGGTCGTCCTTGTTGATGTCGACGGTCACGGTCTGCGCCGCCGGGGTGGTGGTGAAGTTGGAGCTCACGACCTGCTCCACCACCTGGTTGGCGGCGGCGATGGCTTCGTCGCGCGCCTGCATGTTGCCGACTGCCTTCAGGTTCGAGGAACTGAGCGTGAAGGCGTTGACGACGATCAGCGTGATCAGCACCAGCAGGATCAGGCCGATGATCAGCGTGGCGCCGCGTTGGGCGCTCGCGCGCGGCACGAGCCGGCGGGGAAGCGGCGCGTTCATCATGTCGGAGGGGTTTCCCTGCGGTTCGAGACGTTGATCAGGCGGATCGTCTGGGTGAACAGATGCCGCTTGTAGCCGTCGTTGAAAGGACCGAGCCGCTCGCCACTGGCGCACTGGCTGGCCAGGCAGTAGGTCTTGGCGTCCGTGTAGCCCGGCGTGGTGTTCTCGCTGCGCACGAGCACGAACAGTTTGACGGCAACGGCGTTCATCAGCTCGAAGGCGCTGCAGGGTGACGCGGCGGAGCAGCGCTTGTACAGGTCCGGGATCCCGTCGCCGCGGTTGGTCGGCGAGGTGAGGGTCGTCACGTTGGCCCAGGTGACGGTCGCGGCGGAGCCGCTGGGCAGCACCGGCGCGGCGCCCGCGCCGAGGCCGGCGTCGGTGGGGGCCGGCAGCGTGATGTCGGCGCCGGTCGTGTTGAACACGCTGTCGGTCAGGGTCACGCCAGAGTCGCTGACGTTGTCGATGCCCAATTCCACCTTGAACGCCTCGATGCCTTCGATGAGGGCCTCGGGCGCGCCGAACTGCAGCGCCGTCACGCCGCCCACCGTCTGCCACCCGAACTGCGACCGCATCAGCGTGGGGATGTTGTCGCCGTCCGTGACCGAATAGCGCCGAACGTAATACAGCGTCGACGCGAACTTGCGCTTGTCGGCGTAGGCCGCCGTGGCGCAGTCGGCAGCGCGCACCCGGTGCGGGAACAAGGTGTTGACGTTGGCGGCGTCGTATTGCTCGAAGGCATAGGGCGGCGTCGGCATCGTGGCGCCGCACTGCGGGAGCTGCAGGTAGAGCTCGTTGGCGGCCAGGGCCGGGCAGCCGTCCACGCCCGGGACGCAGGTTTCGGCATGCCGCACGATGAGGACGTCGGTGTTCCCCTTGGGATTGACCACCCGGTTGGCGCAGACCGGCACCGTCGGCGAAGGCACCGTGGCGGGAATCTCGTAGCTCTGCACCGCGATGCCCAGCAGATTGGTCTTGTGCTGCGCCAGGACCTGCGGATCGGGGTCGGCCGCCAGCGCGGCCCAGTTGGCGCACGGGTCCGGCACCGCGGTCACGACCGGCGCACCGGCCGGATAGTCGCGGGGCACGTCCGGCGCCGCGCCCTGGAAAGTGAGGTCGTCGAACAGCGGCAGGAATCCGGCCCAGAAGCCGGCATGCGAGACCTCCGATTCCAGCAACTGGATCGAAAAGCGGCCGTTCTCGATCACGCGGTTGCTCTTCGCCATCTCGCCGTTGTTGCGGTTGACGTTGATCAGCAGCGTCAGCAGCGCCAGCACGATGAAGAGCCCGAGCACGATCGAGATCAGCAGCTCCACGAGCGTGAAGCCGCGCTGGCGCCGGTCGTGCGCCTTCAGGGTGGAATGCGGGACGGACTTCATAGCAGGTTGGCAATCCGCACGAGGGTGGTGACGGTGCGGCGGCAGCGATCGCCGCTGCACGGCGCGCCGGCCGGGCCGTTGTATTGGTCGGCGCCGCAGGCGACAGAAGCCGGCGGCGCCGTGAGGGGCGTCAAGCCCTGCCAGGCCACGGTGACCATGATGTCGCCGCCCACGCTCTGGACGCAGCCACGGCCGCCGACCATGGCGCCGGCGTTGTTGCTGCCAAGTACCTCGCCCGCCCCCTGCAGTCCCTGGCACCACTCCTTCAGGTCACGCTGGGCGGCGGTCCCGGTCGCCGTCGGACAGGCCATGCCAGCGCCCACGGGCGAGGTCGGGGCCACCAGGTAGGCCCCGGAGACCGCCGCCGTTCGATTGACGGCGATGCGATTGGCCATGTCGTTCAACAGCAGCAATGCCTGGCTGCGTTGATAGGATTCCAGGTCCGACATCTGCAGCCGCATCTGCAGGCCGGCCATGCCGAGCAGGCCGAAGGCGATGACGACGAGCGTCACCAGCACCTCGATCATGGTGGCGCCGCGTTCGGCGATTCGCCGGGCGCCCATCGTCCTCACCACTTGTCCGCGGGCGCCTTCACGCCCTCGCTGTTGAAGGTGAGCGTGCCGTCGCCGTCCTGGGTGCCCAGCGGGCTGAAGGTCACGGTGAAGGCCGGCACTGTGCTCTCTCCCACGGTGACGTCGTATTCGTACCTGCTGCTCAGGTCGACCGGCAGGTTGTAGCCGCTGGCCGTGAGCTGGGCTTTCGTCGCGTACGCCCTGTTGGCGAGCAGGAACTGCTGCTGGCGATTGGCGATGTCCAGCATCTGCGCCTGGGCCGCGCGCCGGTTGGTCTTCGCGATGTGGGCGCGGTAGGACGGCAGCGCGACGGCCGCGAGCAGCGCCACGATCGCGCACGTGATCATCAGCTCGATCAACGTGAATCCGCGTTGCCTGGACGTTCCCATGCCTTCTCCTCTTGCCTTGTCTGGTCGAGGCGGACCTTAATCCACCCCGGCCGCCGCGGGCCGGCACAGCCGACGACCGGTTGCCCCCGAGTGCCAAATGGTCGGGGTTGCCGCTCGATGCCGCAGAATAGGCACCCGATGGATCCGCACGACACTTTCATGCAGCAGGCGCTGGCCTTGGCCGCCCGGGCCATCGGGCTGTCCGAGCCCAACCCGCGCGTGGGCTGCGTGCTGGTGTCGGCCGACGGCCAGCGGGTGATCGGCCAGGGCCACACCCAGGCGGCCGGCCAGGCGCACGCGGAGGTGATGGCGTTGCTGGACGCCACGGCGCGGGGCGAATCCGTGACGGGTGCCACCGCCTACGTGAGCCTGGAGCCGTGCTCGCACCACGGCCGCACGCCCCCCTGCTGCGACGCCCTGATCGCCGCCGGCATCGGCCGCCTGGTCGCCGCGCTGCAGGATCCCAATCCGCTGGTCGGCGGCCAGGGCTTCGCCCGCCTGCGCGCGGCGGGCATCGACGTGATCGTCGGGCCTGGGGCCGATGCCTCCCGGGAGCTCAATATCGGCTTCTTCAGCCGGATGGTGCGGGCCACGCCGTGGGTGCGCATCAAGATTGCGGCCTCGCTGGATGGCAGGACCGCGCTGGAGAACGGCGCCAGCCAATGGATCACGTCCGCGCAGGCACGCCAGGACGGGCACCGCTGGCGGGCCCGCGCGGGGGCGGTGCTCACGGGCATCGGCACGGTGCGCGATGACAACCCCCGGCTGGACGTGCGCGAGGTGGCCACCGCGCGCCAGCCCGAGGCCGTGCTGGTGGACAGTCGGCTGGAGACGCCCCTGGACGCCAACATCTTCGTGCCGGGCCGGCGCCTGTCGATCTACGCCGCGGTCGCCGACCCCGAGCGGCAGCAGGCGTTGGAGGCCAGGGGCGCGACGGTGCGCCACATGCCGGGGCCGGGCGGCAAGGTGGACCTGGCCGGGATGCTGCGCGACCTGGCCGCGCGCGGCACCAACGAACTGCACGTGGAGGCCGGCCACAAGCTGAACGGCTCGCTCCTGCGCGAAGGGCTCGCGGACGAACTGCTGGTGTACCTGGCGCCCAAACTGCTGGGGCTGGGACGCGAGATGGCGCATTTCGGGCCGCTCACGGAGCTGGCCGGCGCCGTGCCGCTGGAGTTCCGCTCCTGCGAACGCGTGGGGCCCGACGTCCGGCTGCTGGCGAGGGTGTCCGGACGCGATCGGTTCGGGCCCCACGACCGTCCCTGACGCGGCCTTTCCATTCCCTGCGAAAATAGCCGGATGTTCACCGGAATCATTACCGGCGTCGGGCGCATCGCCGCCGTCGACGACCTCGCCAGCACAGGTGCCGCCGATCCGGCCGGCGCTGCACGCTTCGGCAAGCGGCTGTCGGTGGAGGCGCCGGCCGGCTACCTCGACGACGTCGGCCTGGGCGACAGCATCGCCCTCAACGGCGCCTGCATGACCGTGACGGACGTCGACCCGCAGCAGCGGCGGTTCTCGGTGGAGATTTCGGCCGAATCCCTCGACAAGACCGCGGGCCTGGCCGAACCGGGCCGGATCAACCTCGAAAAGGCCCTGCGGGCGCAGGAGCGGCTGGGCGGCCACATCGTCTCGGGCCATGTGGACGGCGTCGGCCGGGTCACGCGCTTCGAGCCCGTCGGCGAGAGCTTCGAGCTGCGCCTGATCGCACCGGCGGCCCTGGGCAAGTACCTGGCGTACAAGGGCTCGATCACCGTCAACGGCGTGAGCCTCACGGTCAACACGATCGCGGACCTGCAGGACGGCACCGAAGTCAGCATCAACCTGATTCCGCACACGGTGCAGAACACGGCGCTGGCCGGGTTGCGCGCCGGCAGCCGGGTCAACCTCGAAATCGACCTCATCGCGCGGTATGTCGAGCGCATGCTCACCGCGCCATCAACGAAGGCCAGCGCATGAACGCTCCCGAACCTCTTGCCGGCGTGGCCATCTCCTCGGTCGACGAGATCGTGGCCGACATCCGGGCCGGCCGCATGGTCATCCTGGTGGACGAGGAAGATCGCGAGAACGAAGGCGACCTGGTGCTGGCGGCCGAGCACGTCACGCCCGAGGCGATCAACTTCATGGCCCGCTTCGGCCGCGGCCTGATCTGCCTCACGCTCACCCGCGACCACTGCGAGCGCCTGCGGCTGCCGCCGATGGTGATGCGCAACGGCGCCAAGCATTCGACGGCGTTCACCGTCTCGATCGAAGCGGCCGAAGGCGTGACCACTGGCATCTCCGCGGCCGACCGGGCCCGCACCGTCGAGGCCGCCGTGGCCAGGAACGCCAAGGCCGAGGATCTGGTGCAGCCCGGCCACATCTTTCCGCTGCAGGCGGTGGACGGCGGCGTGCTGATGCGCGCCGGCCACACCGAGGCCGGCTGCGACCTGGCGGCCCTGGCGGGCCTCACGCCGGCGGCTGTGATCTGCGAAATCATGAAGGACGACGGCACGATGGCGCGGCTGCCGGACCTGCAGCTGTTCGCCGCCGAGCACGGCCTGAAGATCGGCACCATCGCCGACCTCATTCATTACCGCAGCCGCAACGAATCGCTGGTCGAAAAGATCGGCACCCGGCCGCTGCGCACCGCGCACGGCGAATTCACCGCCCACGCGTGGCAGGACAAGCCGAGCCACGGCCTGCACCTGGCGCTGGTGATGGGCCAGTGGACGGCAGACGACGTCGTGCCGGTACGGGTGCACGAGCCGCTGTCGGTGCTGGACGTGCTCGAAACCAACCGCTCGATGCACTCCTGGAACCTCGACGCGAGCCTGCAGCACATCGCCGCCGAAGGCCGCGGCATCGTCGTGCTGCTCAATTGCGGCGAGGACGCGCAGCAGTTGCTGGCGCAATTCGAAGGCCGCGCGAAGGCGGCGCACGCGCCGGAACGCGGTCGCATGGACCTGCGCACCTACGGCGTGGGCGCGCAGATCCTGCGCGAGTGCGGCGTCCACCGGATGAAATTGCTGGGCACGCCGCGGCGGCTGCCCAGCATGGCGGGCTACGGGCTGGAAATCGCCGGCTACGTCGCCCCCACCCAAGTTACCTGAAAGAACCACATGTTTGGCGCAGACAAGGGCCGCTCGGGCAAGCTCGAGGGCCAGGGCCTCTCCATCGGCATCGTCCAGGCCCGTTTCAACGAAGGCATCACGGAGGCGTTGGCGCAGGCCTGCGTCACCGAACTCGCAGCGCTGGGCGTTGCGCAGGACCGCATCGACCATGTCCGGGTTCCCGGCGCGCTGGAGGTGCCGGTCGTGCTGCAGGCGATGGCGGAACGAGGCGGCTACGACGCCTTGATCGCCCTCGGCTGCGTGATCCGCGGCGAGACCTACCACTTCGAGCTGGTGGCCAACGAATCGGCGGCGGGCGTGAGCCGGGTCGCCCTCGACTACCGGCTGCCGATCGCCAACGCGATCCTCACCACCGAGAACCTGGACCAGGCGGTGGCGCGGCAGACCGAGAAGGGCCGCGACGCGGCCCGGGTCGCCGTGGAAATGTGCAACCTGCTGGACGAGATCGAATGACCGAAGAGTCCGACGATTCCACGCCGCGCCCGGCCCGCGGCAGCCGCACCGGCCTGAAGGCCACCGGCACCCGCAAGGCCGCCGCCAAGTCCGCCCGCAGCCGCTCGCGCGAATTCGCCGTGCAGGCGCTCTATCAGCACCTGGTCGGCCGCAACGACGCGGCCTCGATCGATGCGTTCACCCGCGGCCTGGCCGGCTTCCACAAGGCCGACGCGGTGCACTACGACGCGCTGCTGCACGGGTGCGTCGAACAGGCGGGCGAACTCGATGCCCTGATCGTGCCGCTGCTGGACCGCAAGCTCGAGGAGATCTCCCCGATCGAACACGCGGTGATGTGGATCGGCGCCTACGAATTCATGCACTGCGCCGACGTCCCCTGGCGCGTGGTGCTCAACGAGTGCATCGAACTGGCCAAGGAGTTCGGCGGCACCGACGGCCACAAGTACGTGAACGCGGTGCTCAACGGCCTGGCGCCGCGGCTGCGCGGCGCCGAAGTCGAGGCCGACAAGGCCAGCGGAAAGGCAAGATGATGCGAGTCTCGACGCGGGCCCAGCGCATCGAACCCTTCTACGTGATGGAGGTCGCGAAAGCGGCGGCGCAGCTCGCGCGCGAAGTCGCCCGCAGCGACCAGCCGATGATCTTCCTGAACATCGGCGAGCCGGATTTCACCGCGCCGCCACTGGTGCAGGAAGCCGCGGCCCGCGCGATCCGCGACGGCGTGACCCAGTACACCCAGGCCACCGGGCTCGAGCAGCTGCGCGAGCGCATCAGCGAGTGGTACGCGCAGCGCTTCGGCGTGCAGGTGGCCGCGCGCCGCATCGTCATCACCGCCGGCGCGTCCGCGGCGCTGCAGCTCGCCTGCCTGGCGCTGATCGAGGCCGGCGACGAGATCCTGATGCCCGACCCGAGCTACCCCTGCAATCGGCACTTCGTCAGCGCGGCCGACGGGCAGGCGGTGATGGTGCCCACGACCGCCGCCGAGCGCTTCCAGCTCAGCGCCGGGAAGGTGCAGGCCAACTGGGGGCCGAAGACGCGCGGCGTGCTGCTCGCGTCGCCGTCCAATCCCACCGGCACCTCCATCGATCCCGACGAACTGAAGCGCATCCACGATTTCGTGCGCAGCCGCGACGGCATCACGCTGCTCGACGAAATCTACCTGGGCCTGAGCCACGACCGGGCCTTCGGCCGCACCGGCCTGGCGCTGGACGACCAGGTGATCAGCATCAACAGCTTCTCGAAGTACTTCAACATGACCGGCTGGCGGCTCGGCTGGATGGTGGTGCCCGAAGCGCTGGTGCCGGTGATCGAGCGGCTGGCGCAGAACCTGTTCATCTGCCCGAGCACCGTGGCGCAGCATGCGGCGCTGGCCTGCTTCGAGCCGGAGAGCATCGCGGAATACGAGCGGCGGCGCGCCGGCTTCCAGGCCCGCCGCGACTGGTTCATCCCCCA
>NZ_DATMHS010000112.1:0-34476 GCF_035554825.1 Ramlibacter sp.
GTGAAACCGCTGCCCGGGCCGCTACCGTTCCCAAGACCTCCTTCCGGATCCCTTTTTTTCGATCATGCGTTGGCGCAAACCGAACCTGAGAAGCAGCATCTACGGACTGCTGGGCAATCCGATGCCCCCCTCGGATTCGGCGCTGGAAAGCGGGACGGAAGACGTGCGTGAAGCGATGCTGGGGCTGCTCGGCGAGACCGGCCCGAAGCACCACCCGGCGCTGGTGCGGCGCGTGCGCTACGCGACCGACATCCAGGCGCTGTGGTACCTGCGCGGCGACCTGATGGCGGCGCTGGCCAGCATGCACGGCGAAAAACTGGCCCGCGAGCAGCTGGCCTCGATCACCCGGATGTTCAAGGGACTGCTGCCCGGCGCCCTGAACTCGCGTCCCAGCCCCCTCGTCGACTGAGCGCCGCACGGGCGCAGCCCCGAGGGCGCCCGTCCGCGCTCAGTGGCGGTGTCCCCAGAGCAAAAAGGCGTCGCGGCCTTCCACCGCGAGGTGCACCTTCGCGCCCACCGGCAGCGACACCTTGGTCGGCACGTGGCCGAACGGGAGGTTGGTCAGCACCGGCGCCTTGATCTGGCTGCGCAGCCGGTCGACCACCGTCTGCAGGCGGAATCCGCGGTCGTGCGGCACCGGCTTGTAATTGGTGAAGTGGCCCAGGATCACCGCTTTCTGCTTGGCCAGCACTCCCGCGTACAGCAGCTGCGTCAGCATCCGCTCCACCCGGTACGGATGTTCGTGCACGTCCTCCAGGAACAGGATGCCGCCGTTCACCTTGGGCAGCCACGGCGTGCCGACCATGCTGGCGAGCACCGACAGATTGCCGCCCCACAGCGTTCCCTTGACCTCGAATGCCGTCGCCGGCGCCTGCGCCTTCGGCAGCTGCCAGCCCGCGCCTTCGCCCTGCCCGCTCACCAGGTCCTCGAAACAGGCCTGCATGATCTCGTCCGGCTCGCCTTCGACGCCGAAGTCCTCGCCCAGGGCCGGCCCCGCCCAGGTGACCGCACCGGTCTCGGCCAGCACGGCCGTCTGGAACGCCGTGAAATCGCTCAGGCCGACGAAGTGCGTGCCCCGCTCGACGGCCTTCGCCACCGCCTGGTAGCGGATCGCCGGCAACAGGCGCGTGAGGCCGTAACCGCCGCGGGTGATCAGTGCCACGTCGGCGCCGCTCGCGGCCGCACGATGGACCGCGGCGAGCCGGGTCTCGTCGTCGCCCGCGAACCGCATGTGCGAAGCCAACGCCGCCTCATCGAGCTCCACCTCATGACCGAGGGCTTTGAGCCGCGCGACGCCGCGCCGCACCACGGCCTTGTCGCGAATGGCGCTGGACGGCGAATAGATATAGATGTGTTTCTTCACCGGCGGAAGTATCCCACTGCCGTGCTGGCGATGTCCCGACCCTGCTCGGGAACGAAGTGCCCGGCGCGCTCGACGACCATCGGCTCGGGGCAGTCGCGGATCCCAGCGGCCAGGGCGCGCATCACGGGCGGCCCGAGCACCGGGTCGCGGGCGCCGATCGCCATCAGCGTCTGGCCGCTCCAGCGGCGGGCCCAGAACTCGCGCGCTTCGCGCGACACCGCCGCGCCGTCCGCATCCGGATGGTCCGGCACCAGGGCCGGGAAGGCGCGCAGCGCGGCGCGGTGGCCGCGGTCGGGGAACGGCGCGCCGTAGGCGGCGCATTCATCGGCGCTGAGGTCCGGGTTGCCGCGGGCGAGCAGGCGCGCCACGTCGAATTCGGGATTCTTGGCGCACATCTCGCGCCACGCCAGGAAGCCGGGGCTCAGTGGCTGGTCGCCGGTGCCCAGCACCGTGTTCATCACCAGCAGTCCCCTGTAGCGGTGCGGCGCCGCCATCGGCAGGGTGAGCCCGAGCAGCCCGCCCCAGTCCTGCACCACCGGCACCACCTGCCGCAGGTCGAGCCGTTCGACGAACTCCAGCAGCACCTCGCGATGCCAGCTGAATCGGTGGGCGGCCTCCTTCTTGGGCTTGTCGCTCTTGCCGAAGCCGATGAGGTCGGGCGCCACCACCCGGTCCCCCGCGCCCAGGAACACCGGGATCATCTTGCGATAGAGGTAGCTCCAGCCGGGATTGCCGTGCAGGCACAGCCAGGTGCGCGGCGCCTCGGCCGGTCCTTCGTCGAGGTAGTGCAGGCGCAGGCCGCCGAGCGACGGCAGGTCGCTCATGTAGTGCGGTTGCCAGGGATAGTCCGGCACGCCGGCGAAACGCTCGTCCGGCGTGCGCAGCGCGTCGTCGCGCAGTGGTTCGGTGGCCGCCCGGGCCTCCAGCCGGCGGCTGCGGAAGAAGTCCGACAGCAACCGGCCGCACTCGTCGGCCAGCACGCCGGCCTGCACCTGCGTCTGATGGTTCAACTGGCGCTCGCCGAAGAGATCGACCACGGAGCCGGCGGCCCCCGTCTTGGGATCGGACGCGCCGAACACCACCCGGCTCAGGCGCGAGTGCAGAATCGCGCCGCTGCACATGGCGCACGGCTCCAGCGTGACGTACAGCTCGCACCCTTCCAGCCGGTAGTTGCCGATCGTCTGCGCCGCAGCGCGCAGCGCGACGATTTCGGCATGGGCGGTCGGATCGGCGCTGCCGACGGGCGCGTTGCGGCCGACGCCCACCACCTCGCCGTCGCGCACGACCACGGCACCGACCGGCACTTCGCCGGCAGCGCCAGCCAGGCGGGCCTGCTCCAGCGCCAGGCCCATGAAGCGCTCGTCGCTCACTTCGCGTCGGGTTCGGGGCGCGGCGCCTGCATGCTCTGCTGCACGGCCTGCTGGAACTGCTGGACCTGTTGCCGTGGCGTGCCGGCTGGGACCGCCGCCGCGCCCGGGGCGGCGGCGGTCGCTGGCGCGGGACCGCCGGTCAGCTGCTTTCGGGCGAGCGAGCCGACGATCAGCACCACCAGCAGCAGGCCGACCACACCGAAGATTGCGCGCATTGGTTCAGCCTCCCAGTCCCAGTTTTTCCATCCAGCGGCCCAGGTCGCGCTCGCGCTCGTTGCCGGCCGCGTACGCGGCGCGCAAGGCTGCATGCGACTCCGGACGGTGCTGGTTCACTTTCAGCTTGCACTCGAGCTTGAGCACCTCCAGCTCGAAGCCGACGATGCCCGCCAGCATCTTCTGCGCGAACGCCTCGCCCAGGCTGCGCCACTGCGCGGCGTAGGCCGGTTCATGGTCGCCGATCAGCTTTTTCAGCAGGGCGTCCTTGGCGCCCTGCTCCTCCACCAGCGTCGCGCGGACGGTGCAATGGACGGCCAGGTAGTTCCAGCTCGGCACGCGAGGCCGGTCCGGATACACCGCGGGCGACAGGTAGGCGTGCGGCCCGAGGAACGTGACCAGCGCCTGCGGGCGCTCCTGCAGGTAGCGCCAATGCGGATTCGCTCGGGCGCAGTGGCCCAGGAGCCAGAAGGTCCCGGCGCGCTCTTCCAGGTGCAGCGGCAGGTGCGACACGAACGGCAAGCCGTCGGAGTCGGTGGAGATCAGGCTCGCCAGCGGGTGGCCGCGCATCAACTCCGCGGCCAGTTGCCTGTCGGCGGACTGGAACTGGGGTGGCAGGTACATGCGCGAATTGTGCTACTGCCCGGTTGACAGCACTTCGAACTGCACCGTCGGCACGGTGAAATCCTCGAACGAGGCGCCCAGCGCCAACTCGCCGGACCCGACCAGGATGCATTCTTCGCGCCGCAGGACCAGTTCGGCCGCGCCGCCGGCGAAGCGCACCCAGGTGCCGTAGCTGCTGACGTCGGTGAGGACCATGCTTCCGTTGCGCCACTCGATGCGCGCGTGCAGCCGCGAAACGCGCGGGTCCTGCACCGCGAACTCCGTCTCGTCGGAGCGCCCCAAGTGGACCGGCAGGTCGGCGACGCGAAAGCGCGTCTGCTTGTCCAGCCATGCCAGGCGGATGCCGCCGCCCGCAGGCTGCCGGCGCCGCGCCAGATCCTGCGACAGCAGCGCCGGGCGGGTGAGATGGCGGCTCTGCGCGTCCGCGTCCCAGTCGATCTGGAAGATTTCCGAGGGTTGCGAGCGCCCGCGCAGCGGAATCTGGCCGAGGCTGCGGATCTGGAGCTCGCCGCCCGCGCCGCCCAGCTGAGCCACCACCGTGCGCGTGGCCCAGATCTCCTCGGGCCCGGACAGGTCGGACAGGCGGGAGGCGACGTTCACCGCATCCCCGAAGCAGTCCCCGCCGACTTCGATCACCTCGCCCGCGGCGATGCCGATCCGCAGCCGCAGGCGCGCCTGGTCCGGCCACTCCGCCAGCCGCTGCGTGTGGGACCGCTGCAATTCGACGACGGCCGTCACGGCGGGCGGGCTGTCCGGAAAGACAGCCAGCACGCCGTCGCCGAGGGTCTTCACGACCCGGCCGCCGTGCGCCTCGCAGACCCGCCCGATCCAGTGCGTCAGGCCGGTGATGGTTTCGGCGGCGCGCGCATTGCCGAGCGTCTCGTACACCGCCGTGCTGCCGGAGAGGTCGGCAAAAACGACCGTCGTGCTCGAATCCATTGAAACGATTATGTGCGCAGCGCTCGAACTGGCGGCGGCGCCTCTCGCACCGTTGCGCCCGATCAAGTGCCCCGCCGGAGTCCGCGCCCAAAGGCGTGGCGGCCGTGACGGTGGTGCGAACCGCCAGGCTTTCGCACTGTCCAACCCCACGATCCATTGACTGTCCAACTACCGTCTATCTGTCCAATTTCAATTTAGACAGATATTCCCGGGCAGCCCCGCCATACGAACCCGGTTTCTCCCCGGTTGCCACGGTGCGCCTGTGGCTTTTCCGCCAAATCCATCACGCTTTGTCCAAATCATCTGGACAAATGCAGACTGTCTATTTACAGTGTCCAGACATATTGGACAGACCGAGGTTCACTTGCTGACCAGCAAAGAGCTCCTGGAACAGACCGGCATCTCGCGCGCGACGTTGAACAACTACATCGCGCTCGGCATCGTGCCGAAGCCGGACGTGCTGCCACCCCAGCCCGACGATGGCGCGGCGCCCCGCATCGGCTATTTCCCGGCCGACACGGCGCAGCGGATCGCCGACATCCAGCGCCTGAAGAACCAAGGCTGGACCATGAGCCGGATCGCCGCGCATTTCGGCGGCCGCGCATCGGCCGAGGCGCCGCAGGAGCCCATGCCGCCACCCCGCGTGGCCGTGGCCTCCCCCCCTCCCGCCGCCCGCCCCCAACCACCGGCGCCGCCCCGGCTGTCGATCGAGGAGATCGCCCACCCTGCCTGCCTGGTCGACCGCAACTTCGACATCGTCTGGTTCAACGCCGCCAGCGCGCCCTTGCTCGGCGCCGCCGCCGGCCAGAACCTGTTCCGGTATCTGCTGCAGGCACGCGACCCACGAGACGAAGCGCTCCTGCGCTTTCACGTCAGGCTGGCCAGGCAGTTGGGCGCCAGCGTCGAGACCATTTGCCGCGACGCCGAGGCGCCCGACCGGGCCCTGCTGGAGCGCCTGTACCACGAGACCGGCGAGGCCGCACCGCTCGCCCCGGTTTCGCACGCCTTCGTGCCGGCCGCCACGGGCGGCGCCTCGCAGCTGTGCCTGTACGCCGTGCGGTTCCGCGAGGGCCTGCTGCTGGTGCAGGTGCCCCGCAGCCGGGCCGGCGAGGAGCTGGCGTCGCAGCTCGAAGCGCACGAAGTCACCCTGGGCGGGCTCGGACGCAAGCGCCTGCCGGTGCTGAGCGACGTCGCCGCGGTGGTGATGGACCTGCAGCACGCCGGCCGGATCTGGTCGGCGCTCCCGGCCGAAGAGTATTTCGAGCTGATCAACCAGATCTGGGTCACCGCGGAGCCCATCTTCCGCCGCCACCAGGGCACCCAGGGCAAGCACCCGCGCGACGGCATTGCCTGCTATTTCCTGCCCCAGCGCGATGGCAGCCACGTCTGGAATGCGGTGCAGGCGGCCCACGACATGCGCGAGGCCATGCGCGGCGTGAGCCAGCAATGGCAGCTGCGCAAGGGCTGGGGCACCGAGCTCTACATGAATACCGGCATCGACGAGGGCCAGCAGTGGCTCGGAACGCTCAGGTCGGCGGGGCAGGTGGAATTCACGATGTTCGGCGACATCCTGAACCGCGCCGCGCGCCTCTCGGACTTCGCGCGCGGCGGGGCCGTGTGGGCCACCAAGAACCTGATCGTGAAGCTCGAGCCGCAGGACAGGCAGCGCCTGCGGTGGGGCGTGCACCGCCGCGACCAGGAAGGCCGCGAGCTGTTCGTGCCCTGCGTCTTCGCCACGGTGGAACAGCTCGCCGAGGGGCCGCTCGGCGAGAAGTTGCACGACATCGCCCGCCTCCCCGTCACCGAAATCGCCGACATCGCCGTCGCCGGCCGTCGCGCCGGCGATCAGCACCCGCACTGACCCAGGAGTGAGACGAAGCATGCGCTGGTTCAAACCCAACCTCAAGAGCATCCACGCCCTGTTCAGCGGGCACCCGCCGTCCTCGGAGGCCGAGACCGTGCTCGAACTCGGCATCGAAGACATCCGCGACGCCATGCTCGCCCTGCTGGAAGACCTGGACCAGCATGAAACGGCGCATCTGCAGCGCCGCATCCGCTATGCGCTCGACGTGCTGGGGCTGTGGTATCTGCGAGGGGATCTGATGGCGCTGCTGGCCGGCCGTTATGGCGAGACCGGCGCCCGCGACCGGATCGACCCGGTGAGCGACATGTTCCGCGCAATGCTGCCGCAGGGGCTGCGCTCGCGGCCCAGTCCCCTCAGCTGCGCAAGGGAGTGAGGCGGCCGCGCCCTACTCCCACTCGATCGTTGCCGGCGGCTTGCTGCTGACGTCGTAGGTGACGCGGTTGATGCCGCGCACTTCGTTGATGATCCGGCTCGAGACCTTCTTCAGCAGGGCGTACGGCAGTTCGGCCCAGTCGGCCGTCATGAAGTCGCTGGTCTGCACCGCCCGCAGCGCCACCACGTAGTCGTACGTGCGGCCGTCCCCCATCACCCCGACGCTCTTGACCGGCAGGAACACCGCGAACGCCTGGCTCGTCAGGTCGTACCAGCTCTTGCCGGAGGCCTCGTCCTTGAAGTTGCGCAGTTCCTCGATGAAGATGGCATCGGCGCGGCGCAGCAGGTCGGCGTACTCCTGCTTGACCTCGCCCAGGATCCGCACGCCCAGGCCGGGACCGGGGAACGGATGGCGGTACACCATCTCCGGCGGCAGGCCCAGGGCCACGCCCAGCTCGCGCACTTCGTCCTTGAACAGGTCGCGCAAGGGCTCCAGCAGCTTCAGCCCCAGCTGTTCCGGCAGGCCGCCGACGTTGTGGTGACTCTTGATGGAAACCGCCTTCTTGCTCTTGCCGCCGCCCGATTCGATCACGTCGGGATAGATCGTGCCCTGGGCCAGCCACTTGGCGCCCCGGTGGGCGCCGTCGCCGCCCGCCTTCAGCCGCGCGGCCTCGGCCTTGAACACTTCGACGAACTCGCGGCCGATGATCTTGCGCTTGGCTTCGGGCTCGCTCACGCCGGCCAGCTGGCCGAGAAAGGCCGCACTGGCGTCGACGCGGACGACCCTGGCGTGCAGCTTGCCGGCGAACATGTCCATCACCATGTCGCCTTCGTTGAGCCGCAGCAGGCCGTGGTCCACGAAGACGCAGGTCAGCTGGTCGCCGATCGCCCGGTGGATCAGCGCGGCGGCGACCGACGAATCGACGCCCCCCGACAACCCGAGGATCACTTCCTCGTCGCCGACCTGGCTGCGGATGGCCGCGACCGCCTCCGCGATGTGGTCGCGCATGACCCAGTCGGGGCGCGCGCCGCAGATGTCCAGCACGAAGCGCTCGAGGATCGCCCGCCCCTGCTGGGTGTGCGTCACTTCCGGGTGGAACTGCACGGCGTAGAAGCCGCGTTCGTCGTCGGCCATCCCGGCGATCGGGCAGCTCTCGGTGGAGGCCATCAACTTGAAGCCGGGCGGCAGCTCGGTGACCTTGTCGCCGTGGCTCATCCAGACGTTGAGCATGCCGTGCCCCTCGTCGGTGGTGAAGTCGGCGATGTTCTCCAGCAGGCGCGTATGGCCGCGCGCGCGCACGCTGGCGAAGCCGAATTCCCGCAGGTGGCCGCCCTCCACCTTTCCGCCCAGCTGGTGCGCCATGGTCTGCATGCCGTAGCAGATGCCCAGGACCGGGACGCCCAGCTCGAACACCGCCTGCGGCGCCTTGTCGGTGGTCTCCTCGTAGACGCTGGCATGGCTGCCGGAGAGGATGACGCCCTTCAGGTTGCCGTCGGCAGCGTACTGGCGCACCCACTCGTCGCTGACATCGCACGGGTGGACTTCGGAAAACACATGTGCTTCACGCACGCGGCGCGCGATCAGCTGGGTGACCTGCGAGCCGAAATCGAGGATGAGGATCTTCTGGTGGGCCAAGCTGGCATCACTCCGTGCGGTAATTCGGTGCTTCCTTGGTGATCTGCACGTCATGGACGTGGCTCTCGCGCATGCCGGCGGCCGTGATCTGGACGAACTCGGCCCGCGCGTGCATCTCCTCGATGGTCGCGCAGCCGCAGTAGCCCATGCTGGCGCGCACGCCGCCGCCCATCTGGAAGACGATGGAGACCATCGAGCCCTTGTACGGCACGCGCCCTTCGATGCCTTCGGGCACCAGCTTGTCGGCGTTGGGGTTGCCGGTGGTCGCTTCCTGGAAGTAGCGGTCGGCGCTGCCCTGCTGCATGGCCCCGATCGAGCCCATGCCGCGGTAGCTCTTGTAGCTGCGGCCCTGGTACAGGACGATTTCGCCCGGCGCCTCCTCGGTGCCGGCGAACATGCTGCCCATCATCACGGTGCTCGCGCCGGCGGCCAGCGCCTTGGCGATGTCGCCCGAGTAGCGCACGCCGCCGTCGGCGATCAGCGGCACGCCGCTGCCGCGCAGCGCGGTGGCGACGTTGTCGATGGCGGTGATCTGCGGCACGCCGACCCCGGCGACGATCCGGGTGGTGCAGATGGAGCCGGGACCGATGCCGACCTTGACCGCATCGGCGCCGGCCTCGGCCAGCGCCAGCGCGGCGGCGCCGGTGGCGATGTTGCCGCCGATGACGTCGACCTGGGGATAGTTCTGCTTGACCCAGCGGACGCGGTCGATCACGCCCTTGCTGTGGCCGTGCGCGGTGTCGACCACCAGCGCGTCCACGCCCGCCTTCACCAGGGCGTCCACGCGTTCCTCGGTGCCCTCGCCCACGCCCACGGCCGCGCCCACGCGCAGGCGGCCGGACGGGTCGCGTGCGGCGTTCGGGAAGCTGGTCTGCTTGGTGATGTCCTTGACGGTGATCAGCCCCTTGAGCTCGAAGGCGTCGTTGATCACCAGCAGCCGCTCGAGCTTGTACTTGTTGAGCAGTGCCTTGGCCTCGGCGGGACTGGTGCCCTCGCGCACGGTGATGAGCTTGTCGCGCGGCGTCATGATCTGGCTCACCGGCACGTCGTAGCGCGTCTCGAAGCGCAGGTCGCGGCCGGTGACGATGCCCACCACCTTGCCGCCGTCGAGCACCGGAAAACCCGAGATGCCCAGCTGCTCCTGCATGTCCATCACCTGGCGCACGGTGTGGCCCGGCGTGATGATCACCGGGTCGCGCAGCACGCCCGATTCGTAGCGCTTCACGCGCGCCACCTCGGCCGCCTGCTGCTTGGGCGTGAGGTTCTTGTGGACGATGCCCATCCCGCCTTCCTGCGCGATCGCGATCGCCAGCCTGGCCTCGGTCACCGTGTCCATGGCCGCGGAGACCAGGGGCAGGTTGAGGCTGATGTTGCGGGACAGTTTCGTCGCCAGTGACGTGTCCTTGGGCAGCACCTGCGAGAACGCCGGCACCAGCAACACATCGTCGAACGTGAGCGCTTTTCCAAGAAGTCGCATGTCAGTCTCCCTGGAAGAAGGCGGCGGGGAAGGCGGGGGTGCCGAGGCGGGGCAGCGAACGACGCGTGTCAGCGGCGTGGGGGCTCTGCATCTGAAAGCTCCAAAAAAACGATTGTACCCGCCGCCCCTCGGAGGCTTCCGGCGCCGCGGCGATGGCCCTGCCCCAGCGCCGTTGCGAAGCGGCCGCACTCGGCTGGCGCGGATGGCGTCGCCCGCAAAGGCAGAGCTACACTCGGCGCATGAATGCTTCCCGCGTGATCGTGCTCGCCCTCGCCCTCGGCCTGCCGGCGCTGTGCCCGGCGCAATGGCGCTGGATCGACAAGAACGGGCAGGCGGTGTTCAGCGACCAGCCGCCGCCGAACGACGTCCCCGCGGCGAAGATCGTCCGGCAGCCGGGTGCGAAGGGTCGCGCACCCGAGCCGGCGGCGGCGGCTTCGGAACCGGCGGCGCGCCAGGCGCCGCCGCTGCGGGCGGCGGCGAGCGCGGCCAAGGCAGGCGCCAAGGACAAGGAGCTGCAGGACAAGAAGAAGCAGGCCGAGGCCGCCGAGGCCGAAAAGAAGAAGGCCCAGGAGGAGGAAGCGGGACGCATGCGGGCCGACAACTGCGCCCGGGCCAGGCGCTCCAAGGCCACCTTCGACACCGGCGTGCGGGTGGCCCGCCTGAATGACAAGGGCGAACGCGAGTTCATGGACGACGCGCAGCGGGCGGCCGAAACGAAGCGGCTGGAAGGCGTGATCGCCCGCGACTGCAAGCCGGCCGGCAGCGACTGAAGCCGCCGCGCCTCAGCCGCCGGGGCCGCGGCCCTGCCTGCGGGCGAACAACCCGGCCGAACGAGCCCCCTGGCGCCGGAAGCGCTCGCGCCGCGCCACCTTCGGATCCACCGCCAGCGGCCGGTACACCTCCACCCGGTCGCCGTCGCGCAGCCGTTGGTCAGCGTCGGCCCGGCGGCCCCAGATGCCGGCGCCGGCGGCGCCCCAGTCGAAGGCCGGCCGCGCCTGGGCCAGCCCGCTCGCCTCGATCGCCTGGCGCACGGTGGCGCCGGCGGGAAGGTCGAGCGTCCACTCCATCGCCTCGCGCGGCGCCGGCGAATACAGCACCGTCACGCGCATCGCGCCGCCTCAGCCGTAGACATGCTCGGCACGCTTGACGAAGGCGTCGACCATGGTGCTGGCGATCTTGTCGAAGACCGGCCCGACCAGCCGGCTCAAGGTGGCGTTGTCGAAGCCGTAGTGCAGTTCCAGTTCCACCTTGCACGCCCGCTGCTGCCCGCCGCCCAATGGCGAAAAGGTCCACTTGCCCTCGAGCCGGGAGAACGGCCCTTCCACCAGCTTGAGCGACACTTCGCGGCCGGGAACGTGGTGGTTGCGGGTCCGCCAGGTCTGGTGGATCCCCATGAAGGCGATGCCGATCTCGGCCAGCATGCCGGTCTCCGAGCGTTCGACGGCGATGGCCTTGTCGCACCAGGGCAGGAACTCGGGATACCGCTCCACGTCGGTGACCAGATCGAACATTTCCTCGGCGCTGTACCAGATGAGGACGGACTTGTGGACTGTTTTCATAGAGAATGCGGGGCCCGCGGGGCATTGTAGATAGGGCCGCGCACCCCCACGTGTCATTGATGGCCAAGAAACCCGATACCTCCACCCGCATCGCCGACAACAAGAAGGCCGCCTACAACTACGCCTTCGAGGAGAAGTTCGAGGCCGGCATGGTGCTGCAGGGCTGGGAAGTCAAGGCCCTGCGCGAGGGGAAAGTGCAGCTGACCGACGGCTATGTCGTGATCAAGAACGGCGAGCTCTTCGTCATCGGCTGCCAGATCAACCCGCTCAAGACCGCGTCGACCCACGTCAATCCCGACGCCGTTCGCACCAAGAAGCTCCTGATGCACAAGGACGAGATCCGCCGGCTGATCGGGAAAGTCGAGCAGAAGGGCTACACCCTGGTGCCGCTGAACCTGCACTGGAAGGCCGGCAAGGTGAAGTGCGAAATCGCCCTGGCCAAAGGCAAGGGCGAGCACGACAAGCGCGCCACGATCAAGGACCGGGAAGGCAAGCGCGAGGTCGAGCGGGCCATGAAGTCGCGCCACCGCTGAAATTTATTTGGCGCGGCCGGGAATAAACCGCCGGCCGCCGACGTTCATGCAGGCAGGAGTCCTTCCTGCCCCTGGAGACACAGCATGAACCTGCCTATCCGTCCCCGCCTCCTGGCGACGGCCGCCTGCGCGGCCATCCTCGGTGCCTGTGCCTACGCGCAACCGGCGCCGGCCACGGCCGCCGACGGCGTCCTGGTCGGCGCCAACGGCATGACCCTGTACACCTTCGACCGCGACGCCGGCGGCAAGTCGATGTGCAACGGACCCTGCGCCGCCAACTGGCCGCCGCTGCTGGCGCCGGCCGGCGCCAGTGCTGCCGGTGAATGGTCGGTCGTGACCCGCGACGACGGCAGCCGCCAGTGGGCGTACAAGGGCAAGCCGGTGTACTACTGGGCGAAGGACGCCAAGCCGGGCGACCGCACCGGCGACGGCGTCAACAACGTCTGGCACCTGGCCCGCCCCTGAACCAGGCGCGGCGCAGCTAGACTCGCGCGCATGGCCGACGCGCCGCCTGCCACGAGCCTGGTCGGGCACATCCCCGACCTGCGCCGCTATGCGCGGGCGCTCACCGGCGACGGCTGGTCCGCCGACGATCTGGTGCAGGACACCCTGGAACGCGCCTGCGAACGCTGGCAGCTGTGGGCCGCCGGCAGCGACCTGCGGGCCTGGCTGTTCACGCTGATGCACAACCTGTTCATCGACGGCGCGCGCCGCGCCGTGCGCCAGCAGGGCCAGCGGGTTCCGGTCGAGGACGTGGGAGACGAACTGGTCGCGCCGGCGCCCGCTTCCGACCAGTCGCTGGACCTGCAGCGCTGCCTCATGCGGCTGCCCGAAGCGCAGCGCGAGGTGCTGTTGCTGGTGAGCCTGGAAGATCTCGGCTACGAGGAAGTGGCGCGCATCACCGGCGTCCCGGTCGGCACCGTGATGTCCCGGCTGTCGCGGGCCCGCGGCCGGCTGCGCGAGCTGATGGACGGCTCCAGGACCAGGGCCGCGCCGGCGGTGGCGCCGCTGCGGCGGCTCAAGTGAAACACCGAGACATGAAAGACGAACCGACCCTGTTGCACGGCGAAGCGCAGCTGCACGCCTTCGTCGACGGCCGTCTCGACGCCGCGGGGCTGGCCGCGGCGCAGGCGCGCCTCGACGGCGATCCCGAGGCCGCCGCCACGGTGGATGCCTGGCGGGAGCAGCGCGAGGCGCTGCGCGGGCTGCACGCCGAACTGCTGCAGGACCCGGCGCCTGCCGCCCTGCTCGCCGCCGCCCGACAGCTGCATCAGCGCCGCCGCCGGTTCGGGCAATGGCGGCGCTGGGGCGGCATCGCCGCCTCACTGCTGCTGGCGTTCGGGATCGGCTGGGCCGGCCACGGCCAATGGCAGGCCCGGCAGGGGATCGCCGGCTCCGCCATCGCGCGCGCCCGCCTCGTCAATGCCTTCGGGCACGACGCGCTGCTGGCGCATGCCGTCTATTCGCCGGAAGTGCGGCATCCGGTGGAGGTGGAGGCGCAGCAGCAGGAACATCTGGTGCAGTGGCTTTCCAAGCGGCTGAACCGGCCGTTGAAGGTGCCGAACCTGTCCGAACAGGGCTACGAGCTGGTCGGCGGCCGGCTGCTGCCGGGAGACCGGGGCGCGCGGGCCCAGTTCATGT
Organism: Ramlibacter sp.; assembly: GCF_035554825.1. Classification (GTDB taxonomy): domain Bacteria; phylum Pseudomonadota; class Gammaproteobacteria; order Burkholderiales; family Burkholderiaceae_C; genus Ramlibacter. Next base: position 13,592 of record NZ_DATMHS010000112.1, read on the forward strand.
ACCAGAATGCCCGCGGCGAACGGGTCACGCTGTATGTCGGCGCGGTCGACGCGCCAGGCGCGCCGCAGTCGACCGAGACCGCCTTCCGGTTCACGAACGAAGGCGAGCTGGCCACCTTCTACTGGGTCGACCAGGGCTTCGGCTACGCGATGGCGGGCAAGCTGCCGCGTGCGCGGCTGCTGCTGGTCTCCGAAGCCGTCTACCGGCAGCTGTAGGCCGGCTGTCAGGCGCCGCTGCCCGGCGCCAGATCGCGCAGCGGGTGGGCATGCGGCGGCCACGGGCTCCTGAAGAACGCGGCCACCTGTTCCGGCGCCACGTCCTCGATCCGCGCCGGGTTCCAGCGCGGCGCATGGTCCTTGTCGACGGCCAGCGCCCGGATGCCCTCCACCGTCTCGCCGGCGGCGCCCGGCCGCCGGTGGAAGCAGTGGCGGACCAGGTCCCGCTCCATGCGCAGGTCGGCCGCCAGATCGAGCTGCCTGGCGCGCCGCAACTGCTCCAGCGTGACGTGCAACATCAGCGGCGAGCGCCGGCGCAAGGTCACCGCCGTCTCGCGCGCCCATTCGGAGGCGTCGGCCTCCAGCGCGTGCACGATGGCGGCGACGCTGTCGAGCCCGAAGAAATGGTCGATCTCGCGCCGGTGCCGCCCGAGCAGTTCGCCGCCACGGGATTGCGCGGACGCTTGCTGCTGCAGCCGCCGCAGGGTGCCTGCCGCATCGGCGGCGAGGCCCGCCCAGCACCCTTCCAGCTCGCGCGACGGCAGCACGAGATCGGCCAGCCCCGCCGCCGCCGCATCCGCGCCGCCGATCACCTGTCCGGTCAACGCCAGGTACTCGCCGACATGGCCGGGACAGCGGCTGAGAAAGAAGCCGCCCCCGACGTCGGGAAAGAGCCCGATGTTGGTTTCCGGCATGGCCATCTTGGTGCGCTCGGTGGCGATGCGCAGGCGGCAGCCTTGCGCCACGCCCATGCCGCCGCCCATCACGACGCCGTCCATGAACGCCACGACCGGCTTGCGGCACGCATGCAGCAGATGGTTGAGGCGGTATTCCTCGGTGAAGAAATCGTCCAGCCGCGGGTCGCCCGCCAGGGCTGCCTGGTGGAAAAAGCGGATGTCGCCGCCGGCGCAGAACGCGCCGAACGGCTCTTCCCGCCCCTGTCCGCGGATCGCGATCACCTGCACCGCCGGCTCGTGCGCCCAGGCATGCAGCACGCGTGTCAGCTCCCGCACCATGTCCAGCGACAGCGCGTTGAGGGCCTTCGGCCGGTTCAGGGTGACCAGGCCGGCCTGGCCATGGACTTCGGAAACGACTTCGATCACGCTCTTTGCCTCCACCCGATCAGCTCGTTCATCACGAGCGCGCTGATCACCAGCGCGCCCCCAGTCAGCACCGAGGTGCGCGGCACCTCGCCCGCACCGAGCCACGCCAGGAGGATGCCGAAGATGACCTCCAGCAGCGCCAGCAGCGAGATCTCGGGCGCCTTCAGCACCCGGGCGCACAGCACGGCCAGCGTGCACGGAATCGCCAGCTGCACCAGGCCCAGCACGGCCAGCAGGCCGATGTCGTGGGCGGAAGCCTCGAAGGGCACGGCCAGCGGCAGCGTCAGCACGCTGGAGATCACCGCCCCGATCAGCACCGCCGGCACCAGATCGACGCCCTGCCCCTGCGCGTGCGCGCGCTGCGTGATCGTCCAGTTGATGCCGCCGGCGACGGGGACGCAGAGCGCGACCAGGGTGCCGGCAAACCGTCCGGCCTCGATCTGGGCGCCGTACATGTGGGCGATGCCCGCGCCGGCCAGGACGATTGCCGCCCAGGTGCGCGCGGGGATGCGGTGGCCGAGCGCCATCCAGGCGATGAGCGCCGTCAGCAAGGGGCCCAGCGCCATGGTCACCAGCGTGTTGGCGACGCTGGTGAGCGTGAGCGCGACCATGAAGGCCGTGAACATCACGCTCCAGCACAGGCCGGACAGCCACAGGGGCCACTGGCCCTGCCTGATCCTGGCGAACACCTCGCGGCCCCGGAACAGCGGCAGCAGGACCAGCAGCGACAGCACGGTGAAGAAGCTGCGCCAGAAGGTCACTTCGAAGCTGCGCGCCTGTTCGAGGTGGCGCGTGACCACCCCGGCGATGGACCACATCATGGTCACGGCGACCATGACGAACACGGCCTTGGTGTGGGTGAGCTTCATTGTTCTTGCCGGACGCCTCACACCCGACACCCGAACGCGGAGGGCGCGGAGATGCGCAGAGGACGCGGAAGAAACCAAAAATGACATCAGGTCCTGGTCTTTTCTGCGCCCTCTGCGAACCCTTTGCGTCCTCTGCGTTCGGCTGTTGGGTTGAACAGCGATCTTACGCGGCTTCGCGCAGCGCCCGCTTGCGCTCGTGCTCCTTCAGGAAGCGCTTGCGCAGGCGGATCGACTTGGGCGTGATCTCCACCAGCTCGTCGTCCTCGATGAACTCCACGCCGTATTCCAGCGTCAGCTCGATCGGCGGGGTGACCTTGATCGCATCCTCCTTGCCGGAAACGCGGAAGTTGGTCAGCTGCTTGGTCCGCGTCGCGTTGACCACCAGATCGTTGTCCCGGTTGTGGACGCCGACGATCATGCCTTCGTACACCGGGTCGTTGGCCTTCACGAACATGCGGCCGCGGTCGTCCAGCTTGCCGAGCGCGTAGGTGAAGATCTCGCCGTCGTCCATCGAGATCAGCACCCCGTTCTTGCGGCTGGCGATCTCGCCCTTGTACGGCTCGTAGCTGTCGAAGATGTTGGAGATCAGTCCGGAGCCGCGCGTGAGGTTCAGGAACTCGTTGGAGAAGCCGATCAGGCCGCGCGCCGGAATCCGGTATTCCAGGCGCACCCGGCCGCGGCCGTCCGGCTCCATGTTGACCAGCTCACCCTTGCGCTCGCCCAGCGCCTGCATCACGCCGCCCTGGTGCTGCTCCTCGATGTCGGCGGTGACCAGCTCGATCGGCTCGCAGCGCACGCCGTCGATGGTCCGGAAGACCACGCGCGGCTTGGACACCGCCAGCTCGTAGCCTTCGCGGCGCATGTTCTCGACCAGGATGGTCAGGTGCAGTTCGCCCCGGCCCATGACCTCGAACACGCCTTCCTCGTCGGTCTCGCTGACGCGCAGCGCCACGTTCGATTGCAGCTCCTTCTGCAGGCGGTCCCAGATCTGGCGGCTGGTGACGTACTTGCCTTCGCGGCCGGCCAGCGGGCTGGTGTTGACGCAGAAGTTCATGGTCAGCGTCGGCTCGTCCACCTTCAGCATCGGCAGCGGCGCGGGGTTCGCCGGATCGGTGATCGTGACGCCGATCCCGAGCTCCTCGATGCCGTTGATCAGCACGATGTCGCCCGGACCGGCCTCCTTCACCTGGACCCGCTCCAGGCCCTCGAAGGTGAGTACCTGGTTGACGCGACCCTTCATGGTCTTGCCGTCCGGGCCTTCCATCACGAGCACGTCCATCGCCGGCCGGATGGTGCCGGCGTTGATGCGGCCCACGCCGATGCGGCCGACGAAGCTGGAGTAGTCCAGCGCCGAAATCTGCAGTTGCAGCGGCGCGTCCGCTTCGCCCTCGTGCTCGGGCACGTGCTTCAGGATCGTGTCGAACAGGGCCGACATGTCGGGGCCCCACTGCTCGCCCGGCGCGCCTTCTTCCAGCGACGACCAGCCGTTGATGCCGGAGGCGTAGACCACCGGGAAGTCCAGCTGTTCGTCGGTCGCCCCGAGCTTGTCGAACAGGTCGAACGCGGCGTTGACCACCTTGTCCGGATTGGCGCCCGGCTTGTCCACCTTGTTGACCACCAGGATCGGGCGCAGGCCCAGGGCCAGCGCCTTCTTGGTCACGAACCGGGTCTGCGGCATCGGTCCTTCCTGCGCATCGATCAGCAGCAGCACGCCGTCGACCATCGACAGGGCCCGCTCGACCTCGCCGCCGAAGTCGGCGTGGCCGGGGGTGTCGACGATGTTGATGTGCGTGCCCTTCCAGCTCACCGCGCAGTTTTTCGCCAGGATGGTGATGCCGCGCTCGCGCTCGATCGCGTTGTTGTCCATCACCGTGTCGACCACCTTCTCGTGCTCGGCGAAGGTGCCGGACTGCCGCAGCAGCTGGTCCACCATGGTCGTCTTGCCATGGTCGACGTGGGCGATGATGGCGATGTTGCGGATCTGATGCTTGTTGCTCATGATAGGTTTTCCAGAATCTGTGAAATCTCCGGCGGGCTCAGCAGCCGGTCCGGGATCAGTTCGCCGGCCGTGACGTGGGCCGTGCCGAGCAGACAGCTGCCGCCGCCCTCGGCCGGTGACGGGGCAAATACCGCCACGTGTTCGTTGTCGGGCCAGCTGCCGCGACGGCGCAGCCCGCTGAGAAAGCGGGCGGCCTCGTCCTTTTCCAGCGCGATGCGCCCGTGCCCGGGCAGCAGGGCCTGCACCGGCTGCAGCCGGGCGAGCCGTTCCTCGTCGTTCATTGCCTCGTACTGGGCCAGTGTCACGCACTGCGACAGGTCGAAGTGGCCCGTGGCCAGGCGCCGCAGCGACGTGAGGTGGCCGCCGCAGCCGAGCGCTTCGCCGATGTCTTCGCCCAGCGTGCGGATGTACGTGCCCTTGCTCACTTTGGCGAGCAGCGTCAGCGTGTCCGGCTCCCCGGCCGCGTCCAGCGCCAGCGCATGCACCACCACCGCGCGCGGCTCGCGCTCGACTTCCTCGCCGCAGCGGGCGTATTCGTACAGCGCCTTGCCGTCCTTCTTCAAGGCGCTGTGCATCGGCGGCACCTGGCGGATCGCCCCGGTGAACTGCCTGGCCACGTCGGCCAGGCGCTCGGCCGTCAGCGCCGGCACCGGCCGCTGCGCGATCGGCTCACCCTCGGCATCGCCGGTGCTGGTCTTCACGCCCAGCCGCACGGTCGCCAGGTAGGTCTTGTCGGCGTCGAGCTGCAGCTGGCTGAACTTGGTCGCGGCGCCGAAGCACAGCGGGAGCACGCCGGTCGCCAGCGGATCGAGCGTGCCGGTGTGGCCCGCCTTCTCGGCTCGCAGCAGCCACTTGCACTTCTGCAAAGCCTGGTTGCTGGAAAGACCCAGCGGTTTGTCGAGCAGCAGCACCCCGTGCACAGGGCGCCTCTGCACCCTGGTGCGCGGCGCGTTCACGGCTACTCGTCCTTCGCGCGGGAGGAAACGGCCTTGGCGATCAAGGCGTTCATGTCGGCCGCGCGCTCGGTGGTGCGGTCGAACTGGAAATGCAGCGTCGGCACGGTGTGGATGTGCAGGCGCTTGAACAGGCCGTTGCGCAGGAAGCCGGCGGCCTGGTTGAGGGCGTCCTGGCATTCCTGGGGATCGCCCACCAGCACGCTGAAGAACACCTTGGCGTGGGCGTAGTCGGGCGTGACCTCGACGGCCTGGATCGTGACCATGCCCACCCGCGGGTCCTTCAGCTCGCGCGCGATCAGCTCCGTCAGATCGCGCTGGATCTGATCGGCGACCTTGAAGGCGCGGTTGGGGGTTGCTGATTTCTTGGGCATGTGACAGGTGAACCCGACAGCCGAACGCAGAGGACGCGGCCTCTGCGTTCGGCTGCTGGGTTTGGCTGGTCGACTGTTTACAGCGTTCTCGCGATTTCCTTGATCTCGAAGAACTCCAGCTGGTCACCCTCGCGGATGTCGTTGTAGTTCTTGAGCTTGATACCGCACTCGAAGCCTTCCTTGACTTCTCGCACGTCGTCCTTGAGGCGCTTGAGCGACTCGAGCTCGCCGGTGTAGATCACCACGTTGTCGCGCAGCAGCCGGAAATGGGCATTGCGGTTGACCTGGCCGCTGGTGACCATACAGCCGGCCACCGTGCCGATCTTCGATGCCACGAACACCGTGCGGATCTCGGCCGTGCCGATGACTTCTTCGCGCTTCTCCGGCGCCAGCATCCCGGACATCGCCGCCTTCAACTCGTCCACGGCGTCGTAGATGATGTTGTAGTAGCGGATGTCGATGCCGTTGCCCTCGGCCAGCTTGCGCGCGCCGGCGTCGGCCCGGGTGTTGAAGCCGATGATCACCGCCTTCGCGGCGATCGCCAGGTTGACGTCCGATTCGCTGATGCCGCCCACGGCCGCATACACCAGCTGCACCTTCACCTCGTCGGTGGACAGCTTCAGCAGCGACTGCGCCAGCGCTTCCTGCGAGCCCTGCACGTCGGCCTTGACGATGATCGGCAGCGTCTTCACTTCGCCCGCGGTCATCTCGGAGAACATGTTCTCCAGCTTGGCGGCCTGCTGCTTGGCCAGCTTCGTGTTGCGGAACTTGCCGGCGCGGTAGGTCGCGATCTCGCGCGCACGGCGCTCGTCGGTCAGCACCATGAACTCGTCGCCGGCCTGCGGCACTTCCGTCAGGCCCTGGATCTCCACCGGAATGGAGGGACCGGCCGACTTGATGCTCTTGCCGTTCTCGTCGAGCATGGCGCGCACGCGGCCGTAGGTCTGGCCGGCCAGCACCACGTCCCCGGTCTTGAGCGTGCCGGACTGCACCAGCACCGTCGCCACCGGGCCGCGGCCCTTGTCCAGCTGCGCTTCGATCACCAGGCCCTTGGCCATCGCCTCGATCGGCGCCTTGAGCTCCAGCACTTCGGCCTGCAGCAGCACCTGTTCCAGCAGCGTGTCGACGCCTTCGCCGGTCTTGGCGGACACCGGCACGAACGGCGACTCGCCGCCGTATTCTTCCGGCACCACTTCCTCGACCACCAGTTCCTGCTTGACGCGGTCGGCGTTGGCGTCCGGCTTGTCGATCTTGTTGATCGCCACCACGATCGGAACGCCGGCCGCCTTCGCGTGCTTGATGGCTTCCCGGGTCTGCGGCATGACGCCGTCGTCGGCCGCCACCACCAGGACGACGATGTCGGTCGCCTGCGCGCCGCGTGCCCGCATGGCCGTGAACGCCTCGTGGCCCGGGGTGTCCAGGAACGAGATCACGCCGCGCGGGGTTTCCACGTGGTACGCGCCGATGTGCTGGGTGATGCCGCCGGCCTCGCCCGCCGCCACCTTGGCGCGGCGGATGTAGTCCAGCAGCGAGGTCTTGCCGTGGTCGACGTGGCCCATGACGGTCACGACCGGCGCGCGCGGCAGCGCTTCGCCCTCGGCGGCGCCGACATCCGCCTCGGTGAACGCCTCGGGATCGTCCAGGGCGGCCGTGACGGCCTTGTGCCCCATTTCCTCGACCACGATCATCGCCGTGTCCTGGTCCAGCGGCTGGTTGATGGTGACCATCTGGCCCAGCTTCATCAGGTGCTTGATCACCTCGGACGCCTTCACCGACATCTTGTGGGCGAGCTCGGCGACGGTGATCGTCTCCGGCACGTGCACTTCGATGACGCGCTGTTCCACCGGCGCGGCCGACACATGGTCGTCGCGATGGTCGCGATCGCTGCCGCGGCGGCCACGCGGCCCGCCGCGCCAGGCATTGCGGCCGACGCCGCCCGAGGCATCGCCGCGGGTCGGAATGGCCTTCTTCTTGGACGGATCGCCGGCCCAGCTGGAAGACAGCTTGGCCGACTTGACTTCCTTGCCGGCGCCGGGGCCGGCCGGCGCCGGGGCACCCGTGCCGGGACGCCCGGTGCCGGTGCCCACGGCCGGCTTGTGCAGCGTGCCCTTGGCGCCGGGCTTACCGGGCTCGGCCTTGGCGACCGGCTTGACCTCTTCGGGCTTCTTGGCGACCAGCACCTTCTTGGGCGTCGACATCATCGAGCGGATGGCGGCGGCCTCGGCCTCGGCCTTGCGGCGGCGCTCGCTCAGATCCGCGGCGCGCGCGGCTTCCTCGGCGGCCCGGGCCTTCGACTCGGCGTCGGCCTTGGCGCGCGCCTCTTCCTGCGCCTTGGCGCGGGCGGCGGCGGCTTCCAGGGCTTCCTTGGCCGGCTCGGCCTTCTGCGCTTCGAGCTCGGCCTTCTTGGCCTCCTGCTCGGCCAGGTAGGCGGCGGCGCGCTCTTCGGCCTCGCGCTCGCGGCGCTCCTTTTCCTCGCGGTCGCGGCGCTTGGCGGCCAGGTCTTCCTCCTGGCGGCGGATCAGCTCGGCCTGGCGGCGCGCTTCTTCCTCGCGGCGGGCAAGCTCGGCATCGTCGTGCCGCGGCGGCGCGGCCGGCGCGGCCTGCGCTTCGGCTTCCGGCGCCTCGATCACGGCCGTGTCGCCGCCTTCGTCGCGCTTGACGAAGGTGCGCTTCTTGCGCACTTCCACCTGGATGGTTCGCGCCTTGCCGGTCGAGTCCGCCTGCTTGATCTCGCTGGTGGACTTCTTCACCAGCGTGATCTTCTTGCGCTCGCCCGTGGCGGTGCCATGGCTGGCCTGGAGGAAGCCAAGCAACTTCTGCTTGTCGGCCTCGCTCAGGGCGTCCGTGGCGGAATTCTTCGCAACGCCAGCGCTGCGCAGCTGCTCAAGCAGCGTCTCGGTCGATTTCTTGAGTTCGCTGGCAAACTCGGCGACGGTGGTACTGGACATGTGTTCTGGTGCCTTCCATCACTCGCTGGCGGCGGTGGCCGTGGTGTTGAACCAGTGCTCGCGCGCCTTCATGATCAGGGCTTTGGCTTCGTCCGGGGACTGGCCGGTGATATCGGTAAGCTCGTCGACGGCCAGGTCGGCCAGGTCGTCGCGGGTATGGACGCCGGCTTCCGCCAGCTTGGCGATCAGCGGCGGCGACAGGCCGTCGAGGTCGCGCAGGTCCTGCGAAACTTCCTCGACGCTTTCCTCGCGCTGGATCTCCATGGTCAGCAGGGCGTCCTTGGCGCGCGAACGCAGCTCGTTGACGGTGTCCTCGTCGAAGGCCTCGATCTCCAGCATCTCCTGGATCGGCACGTAGGCCACCTCCTCGAGGCTGGTGAAGCCCTCGGAAATCAGGATGTCGGCGATTTCCTCGTCCACATCGAGCTTTTCCATGAACAGCTTGCGCGTGGTGCTGGTCTCCTCGGCCTGCTTCTGGGCCGATTCGTTCGCGTCCATGATGTTGATCTTCCAGCCGGTGAGGTCGGAAGCGAGCCGCACGTTCTGGCCGCCGCGGCCGATGGCGATGGCGAGGTTCTCCTCGTCGACCACCACGTCCATGGCGTGCTTCTCCTCGTCGACGACGATCGAGGAGACGTTGGCCGGCGCCAGGGCGCCGATCACGAACTGCGCCGGGTCCTCGCTCCACAGCACGATGTCGACGCGCTCGCCGGCCAGCTCGTTGGTCACGGCGTTGACGCGGGTGCCGCGCACGCCGACGCAGGTGCCGATCGGGTCGACCCGCTTGTCGTGCGACAGCACGGCGATCTTGGCGCGGCTGCCGGGGTCCCGGGCGCAGCTCTTGATCTCCAGCAGCCCCTGCTCGATCTCGGGCACTTCCTGGCGAAACAGCTCGATCATGAACTCGGGGGCGGCGCGCGAGAGGATGATGGGCGCGCCGCGCAGCGTCAGGTCCACTTCCATGATCATGGCGCGGACGCGGTCGCCGTTGCGCAGGTTCTCCTTGGGGATCATCTCGCCGCGCCGCAGCCTGCCTTCCACGCGGCCGCTCTCGACGATGATGTCGCCCTTGTCCATGCGCTTGACGGTGCCCACGAAGATCTTGTCGCCGCGCGACATGAAGTCGTTCAGCAGCATTTCGCGCTCGGCGTCGCGGATCTTCTGCAGGATGACCTGCTTGGCCGCCATCGCGCCGATCCGGCCGATCGGCACCGACTCCACCGACTCCTCGATGTAGTCGTCGACGTCGATGTCGGGGATCTGCTCGCGCGCTTCGAACAGCAGGATTTCCTGGTCGGGCAGCTGCAGCCCGGCGTCGTCCGGCACCACGTGCCAGCGGCGGAAGGTCTCGTAGCTGCCGGTGTCGCGGTCGATCGCCACGCGGATGTCCACGTCACCCTCGTACAGCTTCTTCGTGGCCTGGGCCAACGCCGATTCCACCGCGCCAAACACCACATCGCGCTCGACGTTCTTCTCGCGCGAGATCGCTTCCACCAGCATCAACAGTTCGCGGTTCATTTACGGCTCTCCTACCTGATCAGTTGAGGCGTCGCCATCTCCGGATGGTCCCGCCCCGCCGGTCTTCCGGCCCTTGAAATCCACAATCGGCGCCAGTCGCGCCTCCTTCAATTCGTCCAGCGCGAAGCCCAGTGCCTGCAGCGGCGCCGGCGCCCTCTTGCGGCTCACCTTCTGCCCCGGCTTGACCGGCGGCTCGTCGCTCCACACGATCTGCCAGCCGCCCGCTTGGGCGCGCTCCAGCCGGCCGCGAAACTTCTTGCGGTTGGCCGCCACCTGCCCGCCGGCCGCGGCGCCCATCGGCGCCTTCAGCGTGACGTCCACCATCTCGCCGGCGAACCGTTCGAAATCCTGCTCGTTGCGCAACGGCCGGTCGATGCCCGGGGAGGACACCTCCAGCCGCTTGTAGTCGACGCCCTCGACCTCGAGCGCGAACTGCAGCTGCCGGGTGACTTTCTCGCAATCCTCGACGTTGACGAACTGCTCGGCCCCCGGCTGCCAGGGCAGGTCGATCGTGACGCGCAAGAGCCCACCGGCGGAGCGTTCGATCTCCACCAATTCGTAACCGAGCCCGGTCACGGTCTGTGCCACGATGTCCTGTAATGCCACTAGCCTGTTCAGCTCCGATGCTTTCCTGCGCTGACCCGTCCAATCCGCCTGCGTTCACGACGGCGCAGGCGATTTTTGTGCGCAGGCAAAAAAAACGGGCGGTGAGTACCCGCCCGTTTGGTCGTGAAGCAAGGATTGTACCCCCGAATCCGGCCTCGTGCAATGGCGCCGCGGCTGCTACGGCGCGACCGGCCTGCGCAGCTGTTTGACCTCGGATCGCATGGTCTTGGCCTCCAGCCGGCGCCGGCGCGACGCGGCCGTGGGCTTGGTCGGCCGGCGCGGGCGCGGCGGCGCGGCCACGCTGTCGACCAGTTCCTGCAGCCGGCCCCACGCCTCCGCACGGTTGAGTTCCTGGGTGCGGTGCGACTGGGCCTTGATGACCAGCACGCCGTCGCGGGTGATGCGGCGGTCGTTGAGCGCCAGCAGCCGCGCCTTGTGGTCCTCGGGCAGCGAAGAGCGCCGGATGTCGAAGCGCAGATGCACCGCGCTGGACACCTTGTTGACGTTCTGCCCGCCCGCGCCCTGGGCGCGCACGGCCGTGACTTCCACCTCGGTTTCGGGGATCGGTGTGCTCGGGGCGGGGGCTGGCATGGCGTTCAGGCCGCGGCCGCCACCAGCACGCGGGTGTAGTCGTGGCGGGGCGCGTCGAGCACCTGCGCGACCGGGCCGGACTCGAGGATGTCGCCGTCCTTCATCACCACCACGTCGTGGGCCATGGCGCGGATCACGTCGACATCGTGCGTGATGAGGAGATAGCTCAGCCCCTTGTCCCGCTGCAGCCGCTGCAGCAGCCCCAGCACCTGCTTCTGGATGGTGACGTCCAGCGCGCTGGTGGGCTCGTCGAGCACCAGCAGCCGCGGCTGCACGATGAGCGCCCGGGCAATCGCCAGGCGCTGCCGCTGGCCGCCGGAGAACTCGTGCGGATAGCGCTGCAGCAGCCCGGGGAACTGTGCCTGCGCCAGGCCCACCTCGGCCAGCGCCTGGATCACCCGGTCGCGCCGCCCGGCCGGCGGCAGCTCGGGTTCGTGCACCAGCAGCCCTTCGCCGACGATTTCTTCCACCGTCATGCGCGGCGACAGCGACGAATAGGGGTCCTGGAACACCACTTGCACCGCCCGCCGGATCGCCTTGTTGGTGGCGGCATCGGGCCCCCAGCGGGTGCCGACGACGTCGAGCTCGCCGGTATGCGGCAACAAGCCCAGCGCCGCCAGCGCCAGCGTCGACTTGCCCGATCCGGACTCGCCGACCACGCCGAGCGTGCGGCCCGCGGCGATCGAGAAGTCGGCCGCCTTCACCGCCACGAAGCGACCCTTGCGGAACCAGCCGCGAACGCCGGCCAGCGGCACCGGATAGCTCACCTGGACCCCGCTGGCGTGCATCACGGGTGCCTGGGGCGGCCCGGCGGCCTCGAGCACGTCGCGCTCCGGCCGGCTGTCGATCAGCTTGCGGGTGTAGGGATGCTGCGGATGGGCGAAGACCTGCGCCACCGGCCCCTGCTCGACCAGATGGCCGTTCTCCATCACCGCCACCCGGTCCGCGAACTTGCGCACCAGGTTCAGGTCGTGCGTGATCAGCAGGATCGCCATGCCGTTGTGCCGCTGCACGTCGCTCAGCAGGTCGAGGATCTGCCCGCGCAGGGTGACGTCCAGCGCCGTGGTCGGCTCGTCGGCCAGCAACAGCCTGGGCCGGCCCGACAGCGCCATCGCGATCATCGCCCGCTGGCGCTGGCCGCCGGAGAGCTGGTGCGGGTAGGCCAGGGCGCGGCGCTCGGGGTCCGGAATCCCACATGCGGCGAGCGCGGCGACGGCCGCCTGCCACGCCTCGCGCGCGCCCAGACCCTCCTTCAACTGCAGCACTTCCGCGATCTGGTCGCCGACGGTGTACAGCGGGTTGAGGGCCGTCATCGGCTCCTGGAAGATCATCGCGATCTCGCGGCCGCGGATCGCCAGCAGGTCGCGCTCGCGCAGGGTGAGCAGGTCGCGGTCGCCCCCGCCCTGCTCGTTGGCGAAGCGCGCGCTGCCGGTCACCCGGGCGTTCTGCACCAGCCCCAGCAGGCTGAGCGCGGTGACGGTCTTGCCCGATCCCGATTCGCCGACCAGCGCCAGCTTCTCGCCGGGGGCGATGTGGAAGTCCACGCCGTGGACCACCTCCTTGGCGCCGAAGGCGACGCGCAGGTTCCTGACGTCGACCAGCGGACTCATGCCCCCTCCTTGCGCCCGGCGCGCGGCTGGAAACGGCGACCGATGCGCGGCGCGGCATTCATGCGTCGACCTTTCGCGGGTCGAGCGCATCGCGCAGGGCGTCGCCCATGAAGGTCAGCAGCAGGAGCGTGATCACGAGCAGCGCGAAGGTCGTGAGCGAGATCCACCAGGCATCGAGCTGCGTCTTGCCCTGGTTCAGCAGTTCGCCCAGCGACGGCGTCCCCGGCGGCACGCCCAGCCCGAGGAAGTCGAGGGACGTCAGGGCCAGGATGGCCGCGCTCATGCGAAACGGCAGGAAGGTGACGACCGGCGTCATGCTGTTGGGCAGGATGTGCTTCCACATGATGCGGCCGTTGCCGACGCCCAGCGCCCGCGCGGCCCGCACATAGTCCATCTGGCGATTGCGCAGGAACTCCGCCCGCACGTAGTCCGACAGCCCCATCCATCCGAACAGCGACAGCAGGATCAGCAGCAGCGCCACGCTCGGCGCGAACACCGCGCTGAAGATGATCAGGAGGTACAGCTCCGGCATCGAACCCCAGATCTCGATGAAGCGCTGGAACGCCAGGTCGGTCTTGCCGCCGAAGTAGCCCTGCACCGCCCCGGTGAGCACCCCCAGCAGCACGCCGATCACGGTGAGCACCAATCCGAACAGCGCGCTGATGCGGAAACCGTAGATCAGCTGCGCCAGCAGGTCGCGGCCGCGCTCGTCGGTCCCCAGCAGGTTGTCCGCGTTCGGCGGCGCCGGAAACGGCTCCTTCGAGAAGTAGTTCAGCGTTCCGGCGCCGTAGGGGTTGGGCGGGTAGATCGCCCAGTTGCCCCCTTGCGTCAGTTTCCCGCGGATGTACGGGTCGAGGTAATCCGGCGGGGTGTCGAAGTCGCCGCCGAAGGTCTTTTCCGGATATGCGTGCAGCAGCGGCGAATAGAACTCGCCGTTGTAGCGCACCAGCAGCGGCCGGTCGTTGGAAAGCACTTCGGCGAACAGGCTCAGGACCACCATCGCGCTGAAGATGACGAGGCTGGCGAAGCCGAGCCGGTTGCGCCGGAAACGGCGCCACGCGCGCGCGCCCGGGCTTTCGGAATGCGGCCGGTGGTGCTGCGCCGCGGCGGCCTGCGGGTCAATCGAACTTGACGCGGGGATCGACCCAGACATAACTCAGATCGCTGACGAGCTTGGTGAACAGCCCGATGAGGGTGAAGAAGTAGAGTGTTCCCATCACGACCGGGTAGTCGCGGCGGATCACGCTCTCGTAGCTGAGCAGGCCCAGGCCGTCCAGCGAGAACAGGGTCTCGATGAGCAGCGAGCCGGTGAAGAACGCCCCGATGAACGCTGCCGGAAAGCCGGTCACGATCGGGATCAGCGCATTGCGAAAGACGTGCTTCCACAGCACCCGCCGCTCGTTCAGGCCCTTGGCGCGCGCCGTCAGCACGTACTGCTTGCGGATCTCCTCGAGAAACGCGTTCTTGGTCAGCATCGTGGTGACGGCGAAGCTGCCCACCACCATGGCGGTCACCGGCATGGCGATGTGCCACAGGTAGTCGGCGATCCGCGCCCCCCAACCGAGCTCGTCCCAGTTGCTGGAGGTCAGCCCGCGCAGCGGAAACCACTGCAGCTGCCCGCCGAAGATCACGAGCAGCGCCACCCCGAGCACGAACCCCGGCACCGCGTACCCGACCAGCACCAGCAGCGTCGTCAGGAAATCGAAACGGGTGCCGGCGCGAACGGCCTTCGCCACGCCCAGCGGCACCGCCACCAGGTAGCTGATGAAGAAGGTCCACAGTCCCAGGCTGACCGAGACCGGCAGCTTGTCCTTGATCAACTGCCACACGTCCTTGTTCTGGAAGAAGCTGCGCCCGAGGTCGAACCGGGCGAACTGCTTGAGCATCTTCCAGAAGCGTTCGGCCGGCGGCTTGTCGAAACCGTACAAGGCCTTGATCTGCTCGATCTTCTTGGGATCGACGCCCTGCCCGCCGCGGTAGGCGCCGGCATCGCCGCCGGCGGCCACGCCGCGCCGCGCCTCCGCGATGTACTGCTCCACGGGGCCGCCGGGCACGAACTGCGTGACGAGGAACGTCACCACCAGCACCCCGAAGAGGGTCGGCAGCATCAGCAGGATGCGTTTGGCGATGTAGGCCGTCATGGGGTGGCTATTTTGACGTGGTCGGTGGCGTGCGGGCCCACCAGGTCGTCATCGGCCAGTCCATGTACGCCACGCCCTCGGGCGGATACGGCGGAACCGTCTGCGGGCGTTCGAGCTTCCAGGCGCTGTAGGCAATCCGCTGCGCGCTGCTGGTCCAGGCCGGCACCATGTAATGGCCGTGCGCGATGACCCGATCGAGCGAGCGGCAGGCGGCCAGGAACTGGCCCTTGTTCTGCGCATCCGCCAGATTCTTGAGGAGGGCGTCGACGGCCGGGCTCTTGATCCCGCCGAAGTTGCCCGAGCCCTTGGTATCGGCCGCCTTGCTGCCGAACAGATCGGAATAGTCGGCGCCGGGGAAATGCGTGCCCGGAAACGCGATACTGATCATCTCGAAGTCGAAATTGTCGAGACGCTCCTGGTACAGCGCGAAGTCGGCGTTGCGGTACCGCAGATCGATGCCCAGTTTCGCCAGCGCCCGCTTCCACGCAGAGGTGAGTGTCACCGACCGTCCTTCGGACGAGTCGAGCAGTTCGATCGTGAGCGGCTCGCCCTTGGCATTGCGCAGCGCGCCGTCACGCAAATTCCAGCCGGCTTGCGTGAGCAGCTGCCGTGCCTGGCGCAGGTTCTCGCGCAGCGAGTTCGGCGGGTCGGTCGATGGCGGGACCGCCATCGGTCCGAAGGTCTCGGGCGGGAGGTCGGCGCGATACGGGTCGAGCAACGCCACCTCCTCCGGGGACGGCAAGCCGTTGGCCTCGCAGTCCGTGTTGCCGAAAATGCCTTTCACCCGCTTGTAGCTGCCCCGGAACAGCTGCCGGTTCATCCACTCGTAGTCCATCGCCAGCTCGATCGCCATGCGCACGCGGCGGTCTTTGAACTTGTCCAGCCGGTTGTTCAGGACGTAGCTCTGGAAGCCGTCCGGTTGGCGATGCTCGAACGGCATCTTGACCAGTTCGCCCTTGTCGATGCGCGGGCCGTTCAGCCGCCGGGCCCAGTCACCGGCGGAAAAGAACTGCATCAGGTCGAACTCGCCCGCCTTCAGCGCCTCCAGCTGCGCCGTGTTGTCGCGGTAGATCTTCACCGTGATGCGGTCGAAGTTGTTGGTTCCCAGCCGCACCGGCAGGTTGCGCGCCCAGTAGTTCGGGTCGCGCGCGTAGGTGATGTCCTTGCCAAAGCGAACCGGCCCGATCTTGTACGGGCCGGTGGCGATGGGGGTGTCGGTGACGACCTGATCGAAGGTCTTGCCGCCGCCCCATTTGCGGCTGAAGACCGGCAGCCCGCCCACGACCAGCGGCGACTGGCGGTCGGCCTTCTTGAAGCGGTAGCGCACGGTGCGCTCGTCGACGACCTCGCAGCCGGCCA
Source organism: Ramlibacter sp. (assembly GCF_035554825.1). Classification (GTDB taxonomy): domain Bacteria; phylum Pseudomonadota; class Gammaproteobacteria; order Burkholderiales; family Burkholderiaceae_C; genus Ramlibacter. Next base: position 29,878 of record NZ_DATMHS010000112.1, read on the forward strand.
CGTTGGCCAGCAGGATGGTATAGCCGGGGGCGGCGTACTTGGACGCCAGCGTGTCGTAGCTGTGCTTCACGTCGGCGGCCAGGACCGGGTCGCCGTTGTGGAACCGCGCTTGCGGCCGCAGGCGGAAGGTCGCCGACAGCAGATCGGGCGCGACCTCCACGTCCTCGGCCAGCAGCCCGTAGCCGACGCCGATTTCGTCCATCGATCCGGTCAGCAGGCCCTCGAACAGGAGATCGCCCAGGAACGAGGGCGCCGTTCCCTTCAGCGTGAAGGGGTTGTATTTGTCGAAGGTGGAGATCCGCGAGCCGGCGATGAGGCGCAGTTCGCCGCCCTTGGGGGCCTGGGGGTTCACGTATTCGAAGTGCGGGAATCCGGGCGCGTACCTGAACGTTCCCCACACGGCATACCCCGGCGCGGCCCAGCCGGACGGGGCCACAATCGACAGCAGGACCAGCAGCCAAAATCGCATGAGACAATTCTGCACAGAAATATTCAACCAATGAGGCCTATGGGATTCCTGTCCGGCAAGAAATTGTTGATCACCGGTGTGCTGTCGAACCGCTCGATCGCTTATGGCGTAGCCAAGGCCTGCCACCAGCAAGGGGCCGAACTGGCTTTCAGCTACGTGGGCGAGCGCTTCAAGGATCGCATCACGGAACTGGCGGCGGATTTCGGCTCCAGCCTGGTCTTCGAGTGCGACGTCGGCGACGACGGCCAGATCGAGAGCCTGTTCCGCGAGCTGTCCGTGCCCTGGCCGAAGTTCGACGGCTTCCTGCACAGCATCGGCTACGCACCGCGCGAGGCCATCAGCGGCAACTTCCTCGACGGCCTTTCGCGCGAGAGCTTTCGCATCGCCCACGACATCAGCGCCTACAGCTTCCCGGCGCTGGCCAAGGCCGCCCTGCCCTACCTGAACGACAAGTCGGCGCTGCTGACGCTCTCGTACCTGGGCGCGGTGCGGGCGATCCCGAACTACAACACGATGGGCCTGGCCAAGGCCAGCCTCGAGGCATCGGTGCGCTACCTGGCCGAAGCCGTGGGCCGCTTGCCGGACGGCCGCAGCATCCGCGTCAACGGCATCAGCGCCGGCCCGATCCGCACGCTGGCGGCGAGCGGCATCAAGGACTTCACCAAGCTGCTGGCGATCGCCGCCAACGGCTCGCCGCTGCGCCGCAACGTGACGATCGAGGATGTCGGGAACGTCGCCGCGTTCCTGTTCAGCGAACTCTCGGCCGGCATGACGTCGGAGATCACGTACGTCGACGGCGGGTTCAGCCACAACGCCGTGGCGGTGGTCGAGTAACGAGCCGCGCAGCGCTCGTCGGCTGCCTGGCTGGCGAGAGTGAAGTCTTCTTGAACGCGGAGGACACGGAGTTTGCGCAAAGGGCGCAGAGAAGACAAAACAGCCTTCAAGGTCTTCTCTGCGGATCCTCGGCGTCCTCTGCGTTCAAAAAATGCTGGGTTGCACGATTCTGGCCGGCGCGGGCTACGCGCTGCGGAACAGGTGGGCGAAACTGCGGCTCACCTCCAGCACTTCCGGATGCCCTTCGATGTGCACCTTCTGGCGTCCGCTGTCGTCGCGCGTCACCCGTGAAATCGCGGCCAGGTTGACCAGCGTCGAGCGGTGGATCTGCCAGAACTGCTGGCCATCCAGGCGCGGCACCAGTTCCCGGATCGGGGTGCGAATGAACGCCTCCAGCTGGCGCGTCTGCACCCTGGTGTATTTCTCATCGGAACGGAAGAACAGGACGTCCTTCACGTCGATCAGCCGGGTGGTCGACCCCACCGAGCACTGGATCCAGCGCAGCGGCCCCTCGCCCTGCGGCACCGAGCCCCGGTCGATGCCCTGCCCGATCCGCATCAGCTTCGCCAACAGCGCGTCGACGGCGGCCTGGTCGGCGCCGCCCGCGGCGGCGCCCGGCCGCTTCGCCTGCAGCCGCGCCTGCACCCGCTGCGCCGTCTGCGCGAGTCGCTGTGGCTCCACCGGCTTGAGCAGGTAATCGAGCGCGCCCTGCTCGAACGCGGCGATCGCGTATTCGTCGTAGGCGGTCACGAAGACGATCTCGCCGTTCCACGACGGGAGCGCCACGATCTCGCGGGCCGCCTCCAGTCCCGTCATCCCCGGCATGCGGATGTCCAGGAACACCACGTCCGGCTGCAGCCGCTCGGCCTTGTCCAGCGCTTCCTGGCCGTCGCGTGCTTCGTCGATCACGTCGAGGTCCGGCCAGACATCGGCCAGCCGGGTCTTCAGCTGCTCGCGCAGCAGCCGCTCGTCGTCGACGACGAGCGCCCGCAGGCGGCCGGACGCCGCCTTCATGCCGGCTTGCCCTGGGGCACGGCGCCGCTGGCGGCGGGCTCGTCCGCCACCCGATGCGGCAAGGTGATGCGCACCAGCGTCCCGCCCGAGGCGCCGGAGTGCAGCATCAGGGTGCTGCGGCCCGGATAGAGCATGGACAGGCGATCGCGGATGTTCTGCAGGCCGACCCCGGTCCCGGAGGTCGGGCCGTCCAGCAGTTCGCCGTCCGGCAGGCCCACCCCGGTGTCGCTCACTTCCACCGCCATCTGGCCGTTTTGCAGCGAGGCCGCGACCCGCACCTTGCCGCCCTCCGGCTTGGGTTCGATTCCGTGCTTGATCGCGTTCTCGACCAGCGTCTGCAGCATCATCGGCGGGAATTCGGCCGAGCGCAGCGCCTCGGGCACCGCGATCTCCACCTCCAGCCGCTCCTCGATCCGCATCTTGATCAGGTCGAGGTACGAGGTGACCAGCCGCAGTTCGCGTCCGAGCGTGGACGACTGCTGCCGCATCTGCGGCAGCGCGCCGCGCAGGTACGTGATCAGCGCCTTCTGCATCTTGCTGGCCCGCGGCGGATCGGTCTCGATCAGGTAATCGACGGTGGCCAGCGTGTTGAACAGGAAATGCGGTTCGACCTGGGCCTGCAGCACCTGCAGCCGCGCCTGGGCCAGTTGCCGCTCCACGGTCTCGCGTTCCGCGGTGTGCTGCGCCGAGCGCACCTTGGCATCGGCCTGCGCGACTTTCTTGACGATGATCTTCGAGGCGGCCAGGTAGGCGAACAGGATCACGAGCAGCGCCCCGCCCAGGTCGCCGAGGACGCCGCGGAACGTGACCACCTGGCCGCCGATCGTGCGCTCGCCGTCATCGTCCAGGTTCGACAGCGCCTTCTCGATCCCGGCGGCGGCGTTCTCCGCGGCCTGCTCGATCTCCCGCTCCGTGCGGCCCTGCGCGCCCTGCTCGCCGGGCTTGTCCGCGTCCGGGCCGGTCGCGGGGCGCGGCGGCGGCGGGACCGGCGGCACCGGCGTGGCGGGATCCTTGGCATGCGGCCCCTTCACGATGCGGATGCCGTGCTCACCCCCGATCGTGATCACCTTCTCGTCGCCCGAGCGCACGACCCGCACCCGGTCGTGCTTGAGGTGCAGCAGGTCACCGATGACCGAAGCGGCCATCAGCACCAGCAGGAACAGCACGATCAAGCGCCACCACGAGGTCGTGGCGGCCCATTCCGATACCTGCGTGTTGACGCGCACCAGCCAGTCGAGGACGGCCCCGCGGCGGTGCGGCGAACTGCTCCCATCCGTGCTCATTGAGTGAGATTAACCCGTTTTTGGCTCCCGACGGTCATCACGGAAGAGGTATTTGCGCAGGCGACGCCGCTCGCCGCCATGGCGATGCCGGGGTTGTCCGGCAGCAGCCGGTGGCCGGAGATCACCACCGGCTCGAGCGTGACGCGCACGGCGGTGTCACGGTCGCCGAACTGGCCGGCCTGGGAGCCGACGCCGAACCAGAGCAGGCCGGTGAGCGCGGCAGCCGCGACCCAGAACAGTCCACGCGTGGCGACCGGTGTCAGGTGCAGTTCTGGTTGCTGGAGCGCGGGGCTTTCGAAGCGGGTCATGGTGTTCTCCGATACGGGGCCGCATGGGCCCGGTGCGGAGAACTCTAGGGATCAACCTGAGGCTTTTCATCCCTGTCGCGACGGACTGCCGCGCCGTGCGACGAACTGCAGCCGAGGCGGACGAACGGCGGCGGCCACCCCCGGCTCAGAGCGGCACGCAGTCCGCGAAATACCGGGTCTGCCCATCCGCGCCCACCTCCTCGACCAGGCCATGGATGTCGGTCTCGAAGCCCGGGCACTGGGCGTTGAACTCGCGCGAGAACTTCAGGTAGTCGACGATCTTCTTGTTGAACACCTCGCCCGGGATCAGCAGCGGGATGCCCGGCGGGTACGGCGTGACCAGCGACGTCGTGATCCGCCCTTCCAGTTCGTCGATCGGCACGCGCTGGGTCTTGCGGTGGGCGATGTAGGCGAAGGCGTCGCTGGGCTTCATCGCCGGCGTCAGCTCGCTCAGGTACATGTCGGTGGTCAGCCGGGCGATGTCGTAGCGGGCGTACAGCTCGTGCACGTGCTGGCACAGGTCGGCCAGCCCCATGCGCTCGTAGCGCGGGAACTGCTGGCAGAACTCCGGCAGGATGCGCCACATGGGCTGGTTCTTGGCGTAGTCGTCCTTGAACTGCTGCAGCGCCGACAGCAGCGTGTTCCAGCGGCCCTTGGTGATGCCGATCGTGAACAGGATGAAGAAGCTGTA
>NZ_DATMHS010000113.1:0-6248 GCF_035554825.1 Ramlibacter sp.
GTCTGCGCGACGAAGTTGTGCGGATCCCAGGGACCGAAGAAGGCCGCGGTGCGGATCACGAGCGCGTCGGGCGCGTGATCGAGCACCAGCCGCTCGGCTTCCAGCTTGGCGCGCCCGTAGGCGTTGAGCGGCGCCGGCGCATCGCTTTCCACATAGGGCGTGGACTTGCTGCCGTCGAACACCAGGTCGCTGGAAAACGTCAGCAGCCGGACGCCGCGCTGCGCGCATTCCTGCGCCAGCAGGGCCGGGCCGACCAGGTTGTCCATCCACTGCCGCGGGTCGCGCTCGGCGTCGTCGACGCGAACGAAACCGGCGGTGTTGACCAGCGCCCACGGCCGCCAGCGCTCGAGCGCCGCCGCCACCGACGCCGCGTCCGCGATGTTCATGTCGGCCCGCGACAGCAGCCGGTACGGCAGGCCGCGCAGGTCGCAGAAGCGGGCGAAGGCGCGTCCCAGCGTGCCGGAGGCGCCTGTGATCAGCAGCGGGCGGCCCTGCACCGGCAGCGACTCGAGCTCGCCGTGCGGGGGGTACTCCAGCCGCAGCTCGCGCTGCCACCAGCCGGGCCCGTCGAGCACCGGGTTGTCGGGAGTGTCGCCCTGCGCCAGTTGCCGCGCCAGCGAGGCCAGGGCGGTGGGCCGCGGCTCGCCGCTGCTGACGTCCCACAGGCCAGGCTCGTAGTGGCCGGCCGGGCGGGTCACCAGGCTGTCCCAGTCGTAGGTGCCGAACGCGGCCCACACCGTCACGGCGCGAATGTCGTGGCCCTGCTGGCGCAGCGACTGGGCCGCGCGCCACGCCTGGTGCAGCCAGCGCAGCTGCTCGTCGCGGCTGCAGCCGAGATGGACCTCGGTGATCGCCACCGGCAGCCGGTAGCGTTCGCTGGCCTCGCGCAGCCGCGCCGGGAAGCCGCCGAGGGAGCGGCCATGCACCCGTGCCAGCTCGATGTCGGCGTAGCGGTCGCGGCCATTGCCGCCGTGCATGTGCGGTGGGTAGTGCTCCAGCCGGTCATCCAGAAAGCGCTCGCTGGTGACGTAGCTGTTGATGCCGACGATGTCGGGCGGACAGGGCTCATCCACCAGCTGCTGCAGTTCCTGCTCGCTGGCGCCGTGATTGCGCAGGTAGCCGCGCAGCGGATGCTGGGCGTCCACGCGGCCGGTCAGCAGGTCGAAACTGAGCCAGCGGCGCAGGTTCTCGAACTCGGCCTGGTAGCGCAGCCGCGGGGTGCTGTCGGTGAAGCCGAGATCGTCGGTCTGCACCAGCAGCGCCTTCGGGTTCACCTCGCGCACGGCGCGCATTGCCAGCACCGTGGCACGCACCTGGTTCAGCAGCGCCCGCACGAAGCTCTTGTCGTCGCGGGCGTGGGGATACCACAGGCCGTACAGCGCGCTGAAACGGGCCGTCGTCAGCGGCTCGTTCACCGGCGTGTACGCGTCGATGTCCGGGTAACGTTGGGCGACGGCGCGGGCGTAACCCGCCAGCAGTTCGGGGAACGCCGGATCGAGCAGGTTGGTGTGGCGCGGCCCGCTGCCGTGGTGCAGCAAGCCGGCGATCGGGGCCACGCCCAGATCGTGCAGGCGCTCGATCCGCGGGTCGCTCCAGGTCCAGTCGAACGCGCCGGGCCGCGGCGAGATGCGCTCCCACAGCAGCGGAAAGCGCAGCCGCCTGGCGCCGATGCCGGCCAGCCGGTCCAGGTCCTCGATGCGCCGCTCGAACCCGCTGGCCGCCAGCTGGTCCAGATACCGGTCGCCGACCCGGTTGACCGTGCACTCCGGTCCGGCCCACAGCTCGATGCCCGTCATGCGCTCGCCGGCGCCAGGGTGTCGGCCGCGGCGAGGCCGGCCGCGGCCTCCCGATGCCGCTGTTGCAGCCGCTTGAATGCCGCCAGCGCCTGCCCGACCACCTGGTCCATGTTGTAGTACTTGTAGGTCGCCAGCCGGCCGACGAAGGTCACGTTCTCGGTCGCTTCGGCGTCGGCCTCGTACCTGCGATAGAGCTCGGCGTTCTCCGGCCGCGGCACCGGGTAGTAGGGGTCCCCCTCGGCGCGCGGGTATTCGTAGACCACGGCGGTCTTGGCATGGGTCTGTCCGGTGATGTGCTTGAACTCGCTGATGCGGGTGTAGCCGTAGTCGTTGGGAAAGTTCACGGTGCCCACCGGCTGGACCTGCTCCTGGGGCAGCGTGACATGCCGGAACTCCAGGCTGCGGTACGGCAGCTTGCCGTACTTGTAATTGAAGAATGCATCCACCGGCCCGGTGTAGATCATGTGCTTCCAGGGCAGCACGTCGACCACCTCCCGGTAGTCGGTGTTGAGCATGACCTTGATGTTGGGATGGTCCAGCATCTGCTCGAACATGCGCGTGTAGCCGTGCAGCGGCATCGCCTGGAAGGTGTCGGTGAAGTAGCGGTCGTCGCGGTTGGTGCGGGTCGGCACCCGCGCCGTGACGCTGGCGTCGAGCTCGGACGGATCGAGGCCCCATTGCTTGCGCGTGTAGCCGCGAAAGAACTTGTTGTACAGCTCGCGGCCAATCTTGCTGACGACCACGTCTTCCGAGGTCTTGATGCTGTCCTTCTTCTCGGCGACCGATTCGAAGAATTTCTCCACCTCGAACGAGGTGAGGCTCAGCCCGTACAGCCGGTTGATGGTGTCGAGGTTGATCGGCATCGGCACCATCTGGCCGTCCACGCTCGCCAGCACGCGGTGCTGGTAGGGCCGCCACTGGGTGAAGCGCGACAGGTAGTCGAAGATGTCCGGCGAATTGGTGTGGAAGATGTGCGGGCCGTAGGGGTGGATCAGGACCCCGTCGTCGTTGTAGCGGTCGTACGCATTGCCACCGATGTGCGGGCGCTTCTCCACCACCAGCACCCGCTGGTTCAAGCCGCGCGCCAGCCGTTCCGCCAGGACGCTGCCGGCGAAGCCGGCGCCGACGATCAGGTAGTCGAAGCCGCGCTGGCCGGGCACCGACGCCGACACCGCCGACTGGAAACTCTCACTGCCTTTGTCCATGAATACTCCGTTTGTTGCGGCAGCACGCGGCATCCAAGCCGCGGCTGTACCGTTGCGCCCGACATCGCGAACCGGCGCCCGCTGAACAAGGGCGCGACCGGCTGAGCCGATGGGGCCGCACCTTTTTACCGGCGCCGGCGGGGCCGGCGGGTCGGAAGAAGCCGCGTCCTTGTGAGGAAGGGAAACGGGACGTGCTGAGCCGGCCGGGGCCGAGGCTCAGCCATTGGCGGCGCGCAGCGCCTGGTCGATGTCCCAGATGATGTCCGCGGCGTCCTCGATGCCGACCGACAGCCGGATCATGTCGGGCCGCACGCCGGCCCGGGCCAGTTCTTCGTCGTTGAGCTGGCGGTGCGTGGTCGATGCCGGATGGATCACCAGCGTCTTGGCGTCGCCGATGTTGGCCAGATGGCTGAGGAACTGGCAGGCGTCGATGAACCGTTCGCCGGCGCGCGCCGGGTCGCGGCTGCGGATGCCGAAGGTGAGGATGCCGGAGGCGCCCGGCAGGCCGTCGATCGCGCGGAACTGCTTCCTGGCGAGCGCATGGTGCGGCGAACTCTCCAGTCCCGGATAGTTGACCCAGCCCACCAGCGGATGGTCGGCCAGGAAGCGCGCCACCTGCAGCGCGTTGCGGCAGTGGGCCTGCATGCGCAGATGCAGCGTCTCGATCCCCTGCAGGATCAGCCAGGCATTGAGCGGCGAGAGCGACCCGCCGAAGGTGCGGTTGACCTCCATGCGCGCCTTCATGGTGTAGCCGAAGTCGCCGAAGGTCTCGTAGAACTTCACGCCGTGATAAGCCCGGCTCGGCTCCAGCATCTCGGGAAACTTGTCGCGCGCGAGCGGCGAGCCCCAGTCGAACGTGCCCGATTCCACCACCACCCCGGCCATCGTCGTGCCGTGGCCGCCCAGGTACTTGGTGGCGCTGTGGACGACGATGTCCGCGCCGAAGGCGAACGGGTTGCACAGGTAGGGGCTGGCCACCGTGTTGTCGACGATCAGCGGCAGGCCGTGCTCGTGCGCGATCTTCGCCACCGCCTCGATGTCGAACACGTTGACCAGCGGGTTGCCCAGCGTCTCGCCGTACACGGCGCGCGTGTTGGGACCGATCGCGCGGCGGAAGTTGTCGGGGTCCTGGGGATCGACGAAGGTCGTTTCGATGCCCAGCCGCCCGAACCCGATGCCGAGCTGGCCGATGCTGCCGCCGTACAGGGTGGAAGCGGCGACGATGTGGTCGCCCGACTTCAGGATCGCCAGCAACGCGGTCATTTGCGCCGCCATGCCGGTGGCGCAGGCGAGCGCGGCACGACCGCCCTCGAGCGAGGCGACCCGCTCCTCGAGCACCGCCACCGTGGGGTTGCTGATGCGGCTGTAGACGTTGCCGAACGTCTGCAGATTGAACAGGCTCGCGGCATGCTCGGCCGAGTCGAAGACGAAGCTGGTGGTCTGGTGGATCGGCGTCGCGCGGGCGCCGGTCACCGGATCGGGCACGGCGCCGGCGTGGATCGCCCGCGTGCCGAAGCCGTACTCGTGGTCGGCCCCGGGCGGCGTGGTCGGTTGGCTGCTCATCTCAATAAGGCAGCTGCTGCGGCCGGCGCGACGAGATCACCCTGGTGTTGACGCCGGCCCAGTTGAGACCACCGAACAGGCGCGCATGCTCGATCTTGACGCAACGGTCCATCACCACCTCCAGGCCGGCGGCGCGGGCCGTGGCCGCCGCGGCCTCGTTGACCACCCCGATCTGCAGCCACAGGCATTTCGCGCCGGCGACTATCGCCTCGTCGGCGATCGGCGCGATGTCGCCGCTCTTGCGAAAGCAGTCCACCATGTCGATGCGCTCGCCGCCGGCAGCCAGCGCGAGGGCCGCGGCGCTGACGCTCGGATAGCAGCGCTCGCCCAGGATTTCGCTGGCCGCCGGATTGACCGGCACGATGCGGTAGCCGTGGCCCTGCATGTACTTGGCCGCGAAGAAACTGGGCCGGTGCCAATGCGGCGACAGGCCGACCACCGCGATGGTCCTGCAAGTGCCGAGGATCCGGCGCAGCGTGGGGATGTCGGTCATGGCGGCCAGTGTACGCAGGCGCGCAGCTCCAGCCGCGCCGGCTACAAGGCGGCGATGGCGGCGCGCACTTCGGCCGCACTCAGCACTTCGGACAGCACGACCGGCGCCCGGCCCTGCTTGTAGAAGACGTAGACCGGCACGCCGTTGCGCCCGAGTTGCGCCAGCGCGGCCGTGATCTGCGGGTCGCGCCGGGTCCAGTCGGCGCGCAGCAGGGTCACCTTCTTGGCCGCGAAGCCGCCCAGGACGTCGTCGCGCGACAGCACGGTCTGCTTGTTGTACTGGCAGGTGACGCACCAGGCGGCCGTGAAGTCCACGAACACCGCATCCCCGGACGCGACGAGTTCCTCGACCCGCCCCGGCTGCCAGGGCTGCCAGACACCGTTCTCGGCGCGCGCCGTCGGCCCCGGGGCCGCCGTGGTGATGTGGGAGCCCGTCGACCAGGCGACCAGGGCCAGCACCGCGACCGCGACCGAGGCCAGCACGGCGCGCGCGCGGCCCGGCAGGGTGAGAGCCCATGCGACCATGCTCAGCGCCACCAGCAGTACCAGCAAGGCGCCGGCGCCATTGATCCCGCTTTGCTGTCCAAGCACCCAGACCAGCCACGCGACCGTCGCGAACATCGGGAAGGCCATCAGCTTGCGGAAGGTGTCCATCCACGGACCGGGACGGGGCAGCAGCCGCGCCACGGCCGGAATCCAGCTGGCGGCCAGGTAGGGGATGGCCATGCCGGTGCCGAGCGCGACGAAGACCAGCAGCGCCTGCAGCGCCGGCAAGCCGATGGCCAGCCCGAGCGACGCGCCCATGAACGGGGCGGTGCAGGGCGAGGCGACGGCCACCGCCAGCACGCCCGACAGGAAAGCGTTGGCGGCCGGATGCCGCGCCTCCAGCGTCGCCACGCGCGACGGCAGGACGTGGCCGAAGTGGAATACCCCGGCCAGGTTCAGGCCGATCAGCGTGAACAGCGCGGCCAGTGCCGCCACCACGCCCGGCGACTGCAACTGGAAGCCCCACCCGAGTTGCTCGCCGGCCGCGCGCAGGGCCAGCATGAGGCCGCCAAGCGCCGCGAACGAGGCGATCACGCCTGCGCTGTAAGCCAGGCCCGCCTGCCGGTGCCCGCGGCGGTCGCCGGCGTGGCGGGTGAAGCCGACCACCTTGATCGCCAGGATCGGGAACACGCAGGGCATCAGGTTC
>NZ_DATMHS010000114.1:0-11017 GCF_035554825.1 Ramlibacter sp.
ATCACCAAGGCGATGTACAGCGACGCCGCGCAGAAGGCACTGGCTGCCGGGCATGCCAAGGGCAAGTTCATCACCCGGGAAAATGCCGTCAAGGGTGTTGGTATTCCGTTCCACCCGGGCGCGGAAAAGTTCTACCGCGAAGCGGGTCTGATCAAATAGAGGCCTGAGGCAGGCGACGACCCAGGGAGGCGCTCGCCTCCCTGTTTTTTTGAGGGGTTCTATGAGTGAGACCGTGACGGCGCTCGACGAGCGCAAGCTGCAGGAGCTGGAGGAGAAGTTCGACCCGGAGATGCGGTTCCGGCCCACGGTGCCGCCAGCCACCGTGATCGTGAAGTGGCTGCTGATCGCGCTGTCGTGCTTTCACTACTACACCGCCGGCTTCGGCCTGCTGCGCGAGGCCACCCACCGCGGGGTCCACCTGGCATTCGTCCTGAGCCTGATCTTCCTGGTGTTCGCGGCCAGCAAGAAGCACCAGGAGACGCAGCTGCGCAGCTCCTGGCTCGCGCCGGGGGGCGTGCCGCTGGTGGACTGGCTGCTGGGGATCGCCTGCGCGCTCAGCGTGCTGTACATCCCGTACGTCTTCGACGACATCGCGTTCCGGGTCGGCAATCCCAGCACGACCGACGTGATCATGGGCTCGATCCTGTTCATCACCTTGCTGGAAGCCACCCGCCGCTCGATGGGCTGGCCGCTGCCGCTGATCGCCATCGGCTTCACCGCCTACGCGCTGGCCGGCCCCTACTTCCCCGGCTTGCTCAAACACGCCGGCGCCAGCTGGAGCCAGATGATCAACCACCAGTACCTCACCAGCCAGGGCATCTACGGCGTGGCGGTGGGCGTGGTGGCGACCTACGTCTTCCACTTCGTGCTGTTCGGGGTCATGGCCACCCGCATCGGGCTGGGACAGCTGTTCCTGGACATCGCGGCCAGCGTCGCCGGCCGCTACGCCGGCGGCCCGGCCAAGGTGAGCGTGTTCGGCTCCGCGATGTTTGGCATGCTGAGCGGCTCGTCGGTCGCCAACGCCGTCACGGTCGGATCGCTGACCATCCCGGCCATGATCCGCGTCGGCTACCGGCGCGAATTCGCCGCCGCCGTCGAGGCCGCCTCGTCGACCGGCGGCCAGATCACGCCGCCGGTGCTGGGCGCCGCGGCGTTCCTGATGATCGAATTCCTGAACGTGCCCTACCAGACCATCATCGCGGCCGCGGTGGTCCCGGCCTTCATGCACTTCTTCGGCGTGTTCATGCAGGTGCACTTCGAGGCGAAGCGCTATGGACTGCGCGGCCTGACGGCCGAGGAGATGCCGCGTCTGAAGGAATCGCTGCGCCAGCGCTGGCCGACCCTGATCCCGCTGTTCCTGCTGATCTCGATCCTGGTCACCGGCCGCACGCCGTACCTGGCCGCCTTCACCGGCATCACCTCGTGCGCGATCGTCGGCCTCACCACCCAGGTGAGCGGCAACAAGCCGAAGAACTGGCTGCTGATGGTGGTGCTGCACCTCATGCTCGCCGTGCTGGCCTTCGCCGAACTGGGGCAGGACTCGGAGACGATCAAGCTGGTGATCTTCGCGGTCGGCGTGGCCCTGCTGCTGGGCAGCTGGAAACTGGCCGGGGTGACCGGCCGCATTCCGCACTCGGCCATGGTCGAGGCCTTCGAGACCGGCGCCAAATACGCGCTCGCCGTCGGCGCCGCCGCGGCCAGCGTGGGCATCGTGATCGGCGTCGTCACCCTGACGGGGGTCGGCTTCAAGATCAGCTACATCATCACCAGCTGGGCCACCGCGATGGCCGGCGGCGTCGCCAGCGTCCTGCCGGCCGCGCTGGTGGACATGAAGAGCCTGACGCTGCTCGCCGCGCTGGTGATGACCGGCGTCGTCTGCATCCTGATGGGCTGCGGCATCCCGACGACGGCCAACTACATCATCATGGTGACGGTGGCGGCGCCGACCCTGGTGCAGCTGGGCGTGCAGCCGCTGGTGGCGCACTTCTTCGTCTTCTACTACGGCGTCCTGGCCGACATCACGCCACCGGTGGCGCTGGCGGCGTACGCGGCCGCAGGCATGGCCGGCAGCGATCCGTTCCGGACCGGCAACACGGCGTTCCGCCTCGGCATGGCCAAGGCGCTGGTGCCGTTCGTGTTCGTCTTCTCGCCGTCGCTGCTGCTGGTGGCCAAGGGCTTCACCACGTACGACTTCATCATCACCTTCGCCGGTTGCGTGCTCGGCATCGTCGCGCTGGCGGCGGCCCTGAGCCGGTTCTTGCTGGTGGAGATGAAGCGCTGGGAGCAGGCGCTGTGCTTCGCCGCGGCGATCCTGCTGATCGCCCCGGGACTGGTCGTGACCCTGGTGGGCGCGGCCCTGGCCGTCCCGGTGCTGCTGCGCCAGCTCGCCGCATGGAAGCTGAGCAACGCTGCGCCGTCCCCCGCCTGACATCCCTGTGGGACACGGCTGACGGGCAACGTCAGCCGTATTCCAAAGTTCGCAGGACGAGCTCGTGGCTGACATCGCCCGCGCTCGAGCCGGCCGATACTGGCCGGCTTGAGTGCAAAGGAAGTCACGATGAACGACAACAAGACCCTCTCGATGCTGCATCGCATGCCGGTGATCCTGGCGGTGACGGCCGCCTCGTATGGCCTGCCGGTGCAGGCGGCGCAGCTGGCGAGCCAGCGCAGTGCCGTCAAGGATGCGATTTCGCGGCCGGCCGCGGCGCAGCCGATCCAGCAGCGGCGCGTAGTGCGGCAGCGCTGAAGCCGCACCGCTCCCGACGAAGCCGCCCGAGGGCGGCTTTTTCACGGCGGCGCCATCCTCCCGGCGGGTACCCCCGGGCTCCCCGCCCGGCCGGGTCGGTGTCACGGCGGCCCCCGCGCGCGCGGCGCTGCCCGCACAATGCGGGGCTGCGCGGCGCCAGCCGCCCCCGCCCCATGCCCATGTTCCTGGTGCTCGCCGCGTGCGGCTTTGCCAGCAGCTTTTCGCTGCGGCTGATCGATCCGCTGATCCTGCCGGTCGCGTCCCACTTCGCGGTCGCCAACGCCAGCGCGGCCATGCTGAGCCCCGCGTATGCGCTGCCGTACGCCCTTTCGCAGCCGTTCCTGGGGCCGATCAGCGACCGGTTCGGCCGCATCCGCTGCATCCGCGTGTGCATGGCGGGCCTCGCGGCCGCACTGCTGTTCGGCGCGGTCGCGCCGAGCTTCGAGGCGCTGTTCGCTTCGCGCATGATCGCCGGTGTGTTCGGCGGCGGGCTGGTGCCGCTGGTGCTGGCGGCGTTGGGCGATGCCTTCGACATGGCCGGACGCCAGGTCGCGATCGGCCGCATGTTGTTCGCCCTGATCAGCGGCCAGATGCTGGGTTCGATCGTGGCCGGTTTCGCCAGCGAGGCGGCCGGCTGGCGCTCGGCCTTCTGGATCGCCTGCGTGCTCGCGCTCGTCGCGGCCGGGCTGGCATGGACCAGGCTCGCGCCCGGTGACGCCGGCAGCAGCAGCGGCGCGCCTGCGTCCTTCCGCACCTTGTACGGCCGCGTGTTCGCCAATCCCAAAGCGAAGTGGCTGTATGCCGCGGTGCTGGTCGAAGCGATGCTGTTCTTCGGCTTCTTTCCCTACGCCGGCGAGGCACTGCTCGCGATGGAGCCGGGCGCCACGCGCGACGTCGCACGCCACGTCGGCTTCGTGCTCGGCGCCTTCGGGATCGGCGGCCTGGTCTATGCCTTCACCGTGCGCCGCCTCATCCGGCTGATGGGGGTCAGGCGCATGTGCATCACTGCCTCGCTGCTCGGCGCTGCCGCCTCTGCGGCGGTGGCCGCGTCGGGCCAATGGTGGCAAGCCGCGCTGGCGATGCTGGTCAGCGGCCTGGCCTTCTACATGTTGCACAACTCGCTGCAGACCGAAGCCACCGAGCTTGCGCCGGCCGCCCGGGGCTCGGCGGTCGCGCTGTTCGCGTGCGCGCTGTTTCTCGGCCAGGGCGCCGGTCCGATGCTGTTCGGGCCCCTGGCCCACCTGGTCGGCCACGGTGCGGCGCATCTGCTGGTGGCCGGTGCGCTCGCGCTGCTGGGGCAGGTGGTGGTGCGGCGCATCGTCAGCCGACCGTCGGTGGTTGGCTAGCCCGCGATGCGGCGCCGCCAGCAGCGAAAGGGTCCGTCTTTCCGTCCCGTGTGCGCCGGGTGAAAGCTCCCGGCACTGTTACCGGAGGTGAATCGCGGCGCGAGCCGCGCCCCTCGCGCGCATCGATCTCAAGCGCGGGGGATCTGCACTGGCAGCGGCGGCCAACGGTTCGGCCGGATGCGGCGGTTCGAAGGGGACGGTAGCGGATTGACACACGCCAGCCGGGCCCCTGGTGCACGCTCATGTCCATGCAAACAGGGTGGTCTATGGACACGGTCGAAAGTCAGCTGGCCGAGTGGCGCTCGGCGTACGGCGAATGGGTGTTGGCCGAACTGCAATTGCGCGAAGCACAGCAGCGGCAGCCCGGCAGTCCGGCGCTGGCGATCCTGCAGGCGAAGACCTGCCGGCTGCAGCGCCGCTGCAGCGACTTGCAGGATGCGATCAGCAGCAGGTTGGCCGACGACGGTCGCGGCGCGGCGGCCGATCGGGCCTCGGCAGCCGATCCGGAGCTGGCGCCGGCGTAGCGGCCGAACGGTGGCGCCGCCAGCCCGTGGCGCGGGCCGCCACAGCCCGCCACGCCATCGGTTCCCAATGAGAACAGCCCCGATCGGAAGTTCCAATCGAGGCTGTGGGAGAGGCGGTGTCTGGCGGAAACGGAGGGATTCGAACCCTCGATGAGGCTCTACACCCCATACTCCCTTAGCAGGGGAGCACCTTCGGCCACTCGGTCACGTTTCCAGGAGGCGCAATTATGCCCCAAACCCGGCTTCAGGAGCGTGGCTGATCCAGGTCGAACGCGCGGTGCAGCGCGCGCACGGCCAGCTCCATGTACTTCTCGTCGATCACCACCGAGGTCTTGATCTCGCTGGTCGAGATCATCTGGATGTTGATGCCCTCCTCGCTCAGCGCCCGGAACATCTTGCTGGCGATGCCGACGTGGCTGCGCATGCCGATGCCGACGATGCTCACCTTGCAGATCTTGGTGTCGCCGATGATGGTGTCGATCCCCAGCGCCGGCGCGACCTTGCTCTTGAGCAGGTCCATGGCGCGGGCGTAGTCGTTGCGGTGAACCGTGAAGCTGAAGTCGGTCTTCCCATCCTTGGAGATGTTCTGGATGATCATGTCGACTTCGACATTGGCCTCGGCCACGGCGCCGAGGATGTTGTAGGCGATGCCCGGCTTGTCCGGCACGCCCACCACCGAGATCTTGGCTTCGTCGCGGTTGAACGCGATGCCCGACACAACGGCCTGTTCCATTTTTTCGTCTTCCTCAAAAGTGATCAAGGTGCCGGAGCGGGCTTCCTCGTTGATGTCGATGTCCCACGGCGTGAAGCTGGAGAGCACGCGCAGGGGGACCTGGTACTTGCCGGCGAACTCCACCGAGCGGATTTGCAGCACCTTGGAGCCGAGCGAGGCCATTTCCAGCATCTCCTCGAAACTCACGGTGGTCAGCCGGCGGGCCTCCGGCACGACACGCGGATCGGTGGTGTAGACGCCGTCCACGTCGGTATAGATCAGGCACTCGTCCGCCTTCATCGCGGCCGCCACGGCCACCGCCGAGGTGTCGCTGCCGCCGCGGCCCAGCGTGGTGATGTTGCCCTGCTCGTCGACCCCCTGGAAGCCGGTGATGATCACCACCTTCCCGGCCGCGAGATCGGCGCGCACCTTGCCGTCCTCGATCGACTCGATGCGGGCCTTGGTATATGCCTTGTCGGTGCGGATCGGCACCTGCCAGCCGGCGTAGCTCACCGCCTCCAGGCCTTCGGCCTGCAGCGCCAGCGACAGCAGGCCCACCGAGACCTGCTCGCCGGTGGAGGCCAGCATGTCGAGCTCGCGGCTCACGGCGTCGGTCTGCTTCGCCGGCGCGACTTCCTTGGCCAGCGCCAGCAGTCGGTTGGTCTCGCCGCTCATGGCGCTGGGCACGACCACCAGCTGGTGGCCGGCGCGGACCCACTTGGCCACGCGCTTGGCGACGTTGCGGATGCGCTCGGTGGAGCCCATCGAGGTGCCGCCGTATTTGTGAACGATCAATGCCATCTGGAAAGGATTTTCTGCGGCAGTTGGAGGACTGTTTCGGGGCGGGCCGCACCGCGAAAAACGTGGCAATTATAGAAAACCCCCGGCAAGCCCTTCCGTGGGCCGCCGCTCAATCGGCAGTCGACGTGACGTATCTCAAGTTGCCGTTGCACAGTTCCACCCGGCCGGCGGCGACCTTGATCCGGATGCCGTGCCCTCGCGTCGTGCAGGCAGCCAGCTGGTCCAGCAGTTCGTTGAGTTGCGCGGCGCTGCCCACAGCCCCGTGCGCGCTGCGCAGCCAGTGCCGCAACAGGTTGGCCTGGCGGCCGCGCGAGAGCCGCCGCAGCGCGGCCACGGCCGGCGGATCGCCGACGGCCGCGAGATCCGCCGCCGCCACTTCCGCCAGCAGCTCCTGCGCCTGGGCGGCATGGGCGGCGCTGCGCGCGAACGTCTCACGGAACCGGGGAAAGGCCTGTGCCAGCGCGGGCAGCACCGTGTGGCGGATGCGGCTGCGGGTGTAGGCCGGGTCGGCGTTCATCGGATCCTCGATGCAGGCGATCTGCTCCCTCGCCAGCCACGTCCGCAATGCGGCGCCGGGGACGGCCAGCAGCGGCCGCAGGAACAGCATGCCGTGGCGCTCGAACCGCGCCGGCATCGCCGCCAGGCCGGGCAAGCCGGCGCCGCGGCTCAACGCCAGCAGCATCGTCTCGACCTGGTCGTCGGCGTGCTGGGCGAGCAGCACCGAGCGCAGGCCCCGGCCGGCCGCCGCCTGCGCCAGCGCCGCGTAGCGCGCCTTGCGCGCGGCGTCCTCCGGGCTTTCGCCGGGGCGGTGCCGCGCATCGACCGCGATCACCTGGAGCGGCACCGACAGCGCGCCACAGGTGGCGCGGCACTGCCGCTCGAACGCGTCGGCAGGCGCCTGCAGGCCGTGATGGACATGGATCGCCTGCACCTGTCCCGGCCAGCGCCGGGCGGCGGCGTACAGCAGCGCGCTGGAGTCCGCGCCGCCGCTGAACGCGACGGCGGCGGGCAGGGGCGCGTCGAGCGCGGCCAGGGCGCGCGCCGCGGGGTTGTCGGAACTAGCGGGCGTCGGCCTTGGTGTCGCTGAAGCGGCCATAGCTTTGCAGCCGCTCGTAGCGCCGCTCCAGCAGCTCGCGCACCTTGAGGTCGCTCAACTGGCGCCAGGCGTCGTTGAGTGCGCGCTTGAGGAACGCCGCCATCTGCTTGTGGTCGCGATGGGCGCCGCCCACCGGCTCGCTCACGATCTTGTCGACCAGGCCCAGCGCCTTGAGGCGGTGCGCGGTGATCCCCATCGCATCGGCCGCATCCTGGGCCTTCTCGGACGTCTTCCAGAGAATCGAGGCGCAGCCTTCGGGGCTGATCACCGAGTAGATCGAGTACTGGAGCATCAGCACCTGGTCGCCGACCGAGATCGCCAGCGCGCCGCCGGAGCCGCCCTCGCCGATCACGGTGGTGATGATCGGCACCTCCAGTTGGCACATCTCGAAGATGTTGCGGCCGATCGCCTCCGACTGGCCGCGCTCCTCGGCGTCGATGCCGGGGTAGGCTCCCGGCGTGTCGACGAAGGTGAACACCGGCAACTTGAATTTCTCGGCCGTCTTCATCAGGCGCAGCGCCTTGCGGTAGCCCTCGGGACGGCTCATGCCGAAGTTGCGCAGCGCCCGCTCCTTGGTGTCGCGGCCCTTCTGGTGGCCCAGCACCATGCACGGATTGCCGTTGAATCGCGCCAGCCCGCCCACGATCGACAGGTCGTCCGAGAAATGGCGGTCGCCGTGCAGCTCGATGAAGTCCGTGAAGATCTCGTTGACGTAGTCGAGCGTGTACGGCCGTTCCGGGTGCCGCGCGATCTTGGTGATCTGCCACGGACTCAGATCGCCGTAGATGTCCTTCGTCAGCTGCAGGCTCTTCTTCGAGAGCTGGTCGATCTCCTCCGAGATGTCGACCGCGGATTCCGTCTGCACGTACCGCAGTTCCTCGATCTTGGTCTCGAGTTCCGCGATCGGCTGTTCGAAATCCAGGAAAGTCCTTTTCGCCAAGTTCAGCTCCTCTTCGCTCGGGTCGCCGCTCGGGCCCCTGGGGTGGCGCCGCGGCGCCACTGTTCGTTGTCGCTCAGTACTCGACCGGCAGCGGATCCAGCGAACGCCAAATATACCAAGTGGCGACACTGCAATACGGGGCCCAGGCCGCCGCGACCTCGCGCGCATCGCTGCGGCTGACGGGGTCGCCAGAGAAATAGTTGCGGCTGATGCCGTTGATGAGCCCGACGTCGTCCAGCGGCAGCACGTTCGGCCGCATCAGATGGAAGATCAGGAACATCTCCGCGGTCCAGCGGCCGATGCCGCGGATGCCGACCAGTTCCGCGATGATCTCGTCGTCGGTCATCGACTCCCAGGCCTGGGGCCGGATGGCGCCGGAATCGAAATGCAGCGCCAGGTCGACCAGGTATTCGATCTTGCGCGCCGACAGCCCGGCCGACTGCATGTCGTCCACCTTGAGCTTGAGCACGTTGCCGGGCGTCATGCGCCGCGGCAGCCCGGCGAAGCGGTCCCACACCGTCTGCGCCGCCTTCACCGAGATCTGCTGGCCGACGATGCTGCGGGCCAGCGTGGTGAAGGCGTCGCCGCGCGAGCGCAGGCAGGCGTCGCCGAACTGCGGGATCAGCCGTTTCATCACGCGATCCTTGCGCGCCAGGTGCCGGCAGGCATCGTCCCAGTAGTGCGGGGGCGGCACCACGATCTCTTCGGGCATGCGGCTCACGAGGCGGCCTCCCAGGTCGTGCCGGTGGGCGAATCCTTCAGGACGATGCCCTGCGCGAGCAGTTCCTGGCGGATGCGGTCGGCCTCGGCGAAGTTCTTCGCCTGCTTGGCCGCGGCGCGCTCGGCAATTCGTTGCGCGATCGTGGCCTCGTCCAGCCGCGAGCCGGCGCGCAGGAACGCCTTCGGGTCGCCCTGCAGAATGCCCAGGCAGCCGCCGAGCGCCTTCAGCAGGCCCGCCAGCCGGGCCGACTTGCTGCGATTGACCTCGCCGGCGAGTTCGAACAGCACGGCCACGGCTTCCGGCGTCGCGAAATCGTCGTCCATCGCCGCCTTGAACTTCGCCGCAAACGGCTCGTTCCAGTCGATCACGGCCGGCGCCGGTGGCACCGAGTCGAGCGCCGTGTACAGGCGCTTGAGGGCCGCGCGGGCGTCGTCGAGGTGCACGTCGCTGTAGTTCAGGGGACTGCGGTAATGGGCCCGCACGATGAAGAAGCGCAGGGTCTGCGCGTCGAACTTCTCCAGCACCTCGCGGATGGTGAAGAAGTTGCCCAGCGACTTCGACATCTTCTCGTTGTCGATGTTCACGAAACCGTTGTGCATCCAGTAGCGCGCCAGCGGCTGCCCGTTGGCGCCCTCGCTCTGGGCGATCTCGTTCTCGTGGTGCGGGAACTGCAGGTCGGCGCCGCCGCCGTGGATGTCGAAGGTCTTTCCCAGCAAGGCGCACGACATCGCCGAGCATTCGATGTGCCAGCCCGGGCGCCCCTTGCCGTACGCACTATCCCACTGCGCGTCGGCCGGCTCGGTGGGCTTGGCGGCCTTCCACAGCACGAAGTCGAGCGGGTCGTCCTTGCCCTCGAGCACGGCCACCCGCTCGCCGGCATGCAGTTCGTCGAGCGACTTGCCGGAGAGCTTGCCGTACCCCGGGAAGCGCCGCACCGCGAAGTTCACGTCGCCGCCGGCCACGCGGTAGGCGAGCCCCTTGTCTTCGAGCTGGCGCACGATGTCCAGCATCTGCGGGATGTAGTCGGTCGCGCGCGGCTCGTGCGTGGGCCGCTCGATGCCGAGCGCGTCGAAGTCGCGATGCATCTGCACGATCATGCGGTCGGTGAGCGAACGCACGGGCTCGCCGTTCTCCAGCGCGCGCCGGATGATCTTGTCGTCGACGTCCGTGATATTGCGCACGAAGTTGACGCGATAACCACTCGCTTTCAGCCAGCGCTGGACGACGTCGAACGCGATGTTGGCCCGCGCGTGGCCCACGTGGCAGGCGTCATACACCGTGATGCCGCATACGTACATCCGCACCTGCCCCGGCTCGAGCGGGGAAAAGTCTTCCAGGGCACGCGAGAGCGTGTTGTAGATGCGCAATGTCATGGGGCAGGGGCGGCACCGCTTCGCGAGGCGGCCGCGGGGATTCCGTCTGGTGTTTTTCGTTGGGTGGCCTGGAGCTGGCGCGCTGCAGCTGGCGGCTACAATGCAGCGCAGTATATAGCCGCGGTTTGCCGCTTGTCAGCAGCGCGCCGCCTGCCCCATGAACATCGCGCGCCGCTCGTTCCCGCACTACCCGAGGTTGATCGCGCTGGCCATCGGCCTGGTCTGCGCCGGCTTGGCCTGGGCCGACGATTACGGCGACGTCAACGGGCTGATCCGTTCCGGCCGCGCGGCCGATGCGATCGCGAGGGCCGACCAGTACCTCGCGGCGAAACCTCGCGATCCGCAGATGAAATTCCTCAGAGGCGTCGCGCTGACGGAAGCCGGCCGCACCGCCGAGGCGATCGCGGCGTTCACCGCGCTCAATGCCGAATACCCCGAGCTGCCCGAGCCATACAACAACCTCGCCGTCATCTACGCCGGCCAGGCCCAGTTCGACAAGGCCCGCGCGGCGCTGGAGACGGCGGTGCGCGCCAATCCCAGCTACGCGGTGGCGCACGAGAACCTGGGCGATGTCTACGCCAAGCTCGCCGCGCTCGAGTACGCCAGGGCGCAGCAGCTGGACCCGGCCAACGGCGCCGTGCCGCAGAAACTCACGCTGATCCGCCAGCTGTTCCCAGCCGCTGCCCGGCCGGCGCCGGCCACGCCGGCGACTTCGGCCCGTTGAGTGCGGCGCCACGCCGCAGCAGAGCTGCGGCACC
>NZ_DATMHS010000115.1:0-8663 GCF_035554825.1 Ramlibacter sp.
CAGCGCCAGCTGGACCTCGGAGCCGGTGGCGATCAGCACGGCATCGGCATCGGGGCCTTCGGCCGGGTCGGACAGCACGTAGGCGCCGCGGCCGATCCCGTCCAGTTCGGTCTTGGGCGCGTAGGGCAGGTTCTGGCGCGACAGCAGCAGGGCCGTCGGCCGGTTGCGGTTCTGCAGCGCCACCGCCCAGGCCACCGCCGTCTCGGCCGTGTCGCAGGGGCGCCAGACATCGAGGTTGGGGATCAGGCGCAGGCTGGCGGCGTGCTCGATCGACTGGTGCGTCGGGCCGTCTTCGCCCAGGCCGATGGAGTCATGCGTGAACACGTGGATCACGCGCCGCTTCATCAGCGCCGCCATGCGGATCGCATTGCGGCTGTAGTCGCTGAAGGTCAGGAAGGTGCCGCCGTAGGGGATGTAGCCGCCGTGCAGCGCCACGCCGTTCATGATCGCGGCCATGCCGAATTCGCGCACGCCGTAGTTGATGTGGCGGCCGATGCGGCGCGGCGCTTCGTCGCCCTGGGGCTCGCCCTCGGCCAGCTTGACGTCGCCGGCCAGGTCGAAGCGCAGCGGCGGCGTCGCCTTGGTGTTGGTGAGGTTCGAGCCGGTGAGGTCGGCCGAGCCGCCGATCATCTCCGGCAGCGCGGCGGTGAACGCTTCCAGCGCCAGCTGCGAGGCCTTGCGCGACGCCACGGTCTCGGCCTTGGCGTGGGCCGCGACGGCGGCGTCGACGGCGACCTGGGCGAAGTTGCGCGGCAGCTCGCCCTTGACGCGGCGCATGAACTCGGCGGCCAGCGCCGGGAACGCGGCGCGGTAGGCGGCAAAGCGCTCGTCCCACTCGGCCTGCAGGCTGGCGCCGCGCTCGCGCGCATTCCAGTCGGCGTAGACCTCGTCGGGGACCGTGAACGGCTCGTGCGGCCAGCCCAGGGCCTGGCGGGTGAGCTTCACTTCCTCCAGGCCCAGCGCCTCGCCGTGGGCCTTGGCCGTGTTCGCGCGGTTGGGGCTGCCCTTGCCGATCTGGGTCTTGGCGACGATCAGCGTCGGCCGCTCGGCGCTGCGGCGCGCCTCGGCGATCGCCTTGTCCACGGCCTCGACGTCGTGGCCGTCCACCGGGCCGATCACGTTCCAGCCGTAGGCCTGGAAGCGGGCCGGTGTGTCGTCGATGAACCAGGGCTTGACCTGGCCGTCGATCGAGATGCCGTTGTCGTCGTAGACCGCGATCAGCTTGTTCAGCTTCCAGGCGCCGGCCAGCGCGCAGCTCTCGTGGCTGATGCCCTCCATCAGGCAGCCGTCGCCGAGAAAGGCGTAGGTGAAGTGGTCGACCACGGTGTGGCCGTCGCGGTTGAACTCGGTGGCCAGCAGCTTCTCGGCCAGCGCCATGCCGACCGCGTTGCTGATGCCCTGGCCGAGCGGGCCGGTGGTGGTCTCCACGCCGGGCGTGACGCCGACTTCCGGGTGGCCCGGCGTCTTGCTGTGCAGCTGGCGGAAGTTCTTCAGCTCGGTCAGCGGCAGGTCGTAGCCGGTCAGGTGCAGCAGCGCGTAGACCAGCATCGAGCCGTGGCCATTGGACAGCACGAAGCGGTCGCGGTCCGGCCAGGCCGGATTGACGGGGTTGTGGCGCAGGTGCCGGCCCCACAACGCCACGGCGATGTCGGCCATGCCCATCGGGGCGCCGGGGTGCCCCGAGTTGGCTTGTTGCACGGCGTCCATGGCGAGCGCGCGGATCGCGTTCGCCATCTGTGTATCGTTGGCCATTGGGTGGCAGCTCCGGGGTGGGGAAACCCCTGATTTTAACGGGCGCCCCCGTGCTCGGCCGTCGGCCCGCGCCACCCGCCGTCTTTCCCGCGCCGGCGCCCGGGCCACGGCCCCACGCCGGCCGCTGGTTGGCTACAGTGGGGCGATGCAAGGGCTGCACCTGACCGCCGACCTGTACCAATGCCGCTGCGAGGCGCGCTGGCTCACCGATGCGCAGCGCCTGGGCGATTGGTGCCTGCAGGCGGTGGCAGCGGCCGGACTGGAGCCGCTGAGCCAGCTCTTCCACTCGCTGCCGGCGCCCGGCGGCGTCACCGCCACCGTGCTGCTGGCGCAGTCGCACGTGTCGCTGCACACCTGGCCCGGCCAGCGCGCCGTCGCGCTCGACGTGTATGTCTGCAACTGCGCCGGCGACGATTCGGCCAGGGCGCGGGCGCTGATGACGGCGCTGGTGGACCGCTTCGAGCCGGAGTGGACCGAGCAGCGCTCGCTCGACCGGGGCGACGGCGAGTGACAATGCGTACCGCGCGGCGCCCCGGTGCGGGGCGGCGAACGCGCGCCGACTATCACGCCGCGGGCCGGTCCCGGCCGGCGGCACAGCAAGGAGAACGATGGCTGCCCCAGCAATGATCCTGGCCGCCGGGCGGGGCGAGCGCATGCGCCCGCTGACCGATCGCTGCCCCAAGCCGCTGCTGCAGGTGCGCGGCAAGCCGCTGCTGCAGTACCACCTGGAGGCGCTGGGCCGCAGCGGCTACGGCGAGGTCGTGGTCAACACCGCCTGGCTCGGCCAGCAGATCGAAGAGCGCTTCGGCGCCGGCGGCCACCAGGGCGGTCGCGAGTGGCCGCGCATCCGCTACTCGGACGAGGCCCGCGCTTTCGGCGGCGCCCTCGAGACCGCCGGCGGCATCGCCCGGGCCCTGCCGCTGCTGGCCGACGTGTTCTGGCTGGCCGGCGGCGACGTCTACATGCCCGGCTTCGAGTTCCGGCGCGATGCGATGGAGCGCTTCGCCGCGTCGGACCGGCTGGCGCATCTGGTGCTGGTGCCCAACCCGGGCCACAACCCGAAGGGCGACTTCGGCCTGCTGCCGGACGGCCACGCGGTGCGTGACGCCGGGCAGCGCTACACCTATTCGACGGTCGGCCTGTACCGCCAGGCGTTCTTCGCGAGCCTGCCCGCCGGCAACCCGCAGGGACTGAAAGTCCCCATGCTGCCGCTGCTGCTGGCGGCGATGGAAAATCGCCAGCTCACCGCGGAGCTCTACACCGGCCCCTGGACCGACGTGGGCACGCCCGAACGGCTGGAACAACTCAACGCATCATGAGCAACAACAACTCCATCCATGCCGAGCGCCGCGCGCGCGTCGCGGCGCAACTCGGCGCCGGCGGCATCGCCATCGTGCCCACCGCGCCGGAGCGCCAGCGCAACCGGGACAGCAGCTTCCCGTTCCGCCCGGACAGCTATTTCTCCTACCTCACCGGCTTCACCGAACCCAACGCCTGGCTGGTGATCACCGGCGACGGCCAGAGCACCTTGTTCTGCGCGCCCAAGGACCTCGAGCGCGAGATCTGGGACGGCTACCGGCTCGGCCCCGAGGCCGCGCCGAAGGCGCTCGGCGTCGACGCGGCCCACAGCGTCGACCAGCTGGACACGATGCTGCCCAAGCTGCTGGAAAACCGCGACACGGTCTGGTATCCGTTCGCGATCCACGAAGGACTGGAAGGCCGCGTCGCCGGCTGGCTGAACCCGGTGCGGGCCCGGGTGCGCTATGGCGCCCTGTGCCCGCAGCTGCAGCACGACCTGTGCGCCGTGCTCGACGAGATGCGGCTGGTCAAGGACGGCTACGAGCAGGACGTGATGCGGCGTGCCGCCCGGATCAGCGCCGGCGCGCATGTCCGGGCCATGAAGATGTCGGCGCGGCTGCTGCGCGAGCGGCAGGACGCGCGCGAGTTCCACCTGGAGGCCGAGCTGCTGCACGAATTCCGGCTGGGCGGCTCGCAGTTTCCGGCCTACACGTCGATCGTGGCGGCCGGCCCGAACGCCTGCGTGCTGCACTACCGGGCGGACACCGGTGCGCTGCGCGACGGCGAGCTGGTGCTGATCGACGCCGGCTGCGAGCTCGATGGCTATGCGAGCGACATCACCCGCACCTTCCCGGCCAACGGCAGGTTCTCCGGCCCGCAGCGCGCCGTGTACGAGCTGGTGCTCGCCTCCCAGGAGGCCGCCGTCGCCGCCACCAGGGCCGGCGCGCGCTTCACCGATCCCCACGACGCCACGGTGAAAGTGCTGGCGCAGGGCCTGCTCGACCTGGGCCTGCTCGATGCCGACAAGGTCGGCGGCGTCGACGACGTGATCGACAAGCGCGCCTACTTCCAGTTCTACATGCACCGCACCGGCCACTGGCTCGGCATGGACGTGCACGATTGCGGCAGCTACGTCGAGCCGTCGCAGGTGGGCGAAGTCAGCGAACGCAAGGACCCGCTGTCGGGCGAGATCATCAAGAACCGTCCCAGCCGGATCCTGCAGCCGGGCATGGTGCTGACGATCGAGCCGGGCCTGTACATCCGCCCGGCCGAGGGGGTGCCGGCGCAGTTCCACCACATCGGCATCCGCATCGAGGACGACGCCATCGTCACCTCCGCGGGCTGCGAGCTGATCACGCGCGGCGTGCCGGTCCACCCCGACGAAATCGAAGCGCTGATGCGCGGCTGAAGGCCGGCGCCGTCAGGCGCCGTACGGCCGCTCGGCGCCGCCGCGCGCGACCATCGCGTCGCGCTGGGGCCGGCGCGCGGCGGTGTCGGCGGTGGCGCCCGAGGCCGAACTGGCGATGGCGGGCGCGTCGCTCAGGAGCCGCTGGTACTCGCCGGTGATGCGCCGCTCGCAGGCGCAGGCCACCGCGCGCAGGGCCGCGCCGTCGTGGGCGGCCAACAGGCCCGGACGCCGCCACGACGCGGCGCCCGCCTCGCGCAACCGGTCGACGGCACCGGCCACTGCCTGTGGTGCCGTGCCCAGCAAGCGCGCGGCGGCTTCCTGCGTCAGCACCACTTCCTGGCTCGGAAGGCGATCCAGGCTCATCAGCAACAGGCAGGCCAGCTGCTGATCCAGCGTGTGCAGGCCGCGGCAGCTGCCGAGCACCACTTTCTGCGCCGCGAGGGCGCGGTTGTAGCGCATCAACAGGCGCATGAAGGTGCCGCCGCGCGCCCATTCCTCCAGCAGCTGGTCGCGCCCGAGAGCCAGGCCGTAGCCGGCCGACTGCACGATGACGCGCGACACCGCGGCATCGGTCATGAACCGGGGCAGGCCCACCACGCCTTCGCTGCCGACCAGGGCCACCACCCGCTCGCTGCCGTCGGCCGCGGTCTGCAGCAGCGACACCACGCCCGCGACCGGGAAGTAGGCCCGGGCGAAGGTGCCGCTCGGCTGCCCGAGCTGCTGTCCGGCCGGCAGGTCCGCCAGCGCCAGGTGCGGCAGCAAGCGGGCACGAACGTCCTCCGGCAGGGCTGCCAGCAGGCCGTTCTGCGGCAGCAGCTTGGCCAGGGCGCGTTCGCGCAAGACGCCGGGCAATGGGACGAAGGGCATAGTCGCACTCTAGCGGCGCAACCGTTTTTCGCACACCGCGCGTAACGGAGCGTTTGAATGCGTACCGCGCCCCGCGCCGCGAGGCGTCGGACGGGACGCCGCGGCGCTGTCGGCCGTCTTCCAGGCGGTCGACGAGTGGAGTGAATTTTTTGAGAACTCGCCGCGAAGCCGGTAAGCAGACGCATCTGCGCGCAATGCTTGGCAACACGCGTAAGACTCGCGCTCGGCAGCGTCCGATCACGTTCGCTTACGACGTCACGGCAGTGAGTCGCCCCTGGCGCGTATCGCGCCAGCGGCGAGCCCGGTCCGGTGCGAGGTCTACAATGACAGCCCCCGCCGTTGCGGCCGCGCCCGCCGCGGCGCCCCCGGCGCGGGCGATCAGGAGAAGTACAACCATGGCTCCCCACAGCGCGGCCGACGCCGACGACAAACGCATGGAACTGCGCCAGGCAGCCCTGCGGTACCACGAGTTCCCCACCCCCGGCAAGATCGCGATTTCCGCCACCACGCAGCTGCTCAATCAGCGCGACCTGGCGCTGGCCTACTCGCCCGGCGTGGCGGCCCCCTGCGAGGAAATCGTCAAGGATCCGGCCGCGGCGTTCCGCTACACCAGCCGCGGCAACCTGGTCGCGGTGATCACCAACGGCACCGCGGTCCTCGGCCTGGGCGACATCGGGCCGTTGGCCGCCAAGCCGGTGATGGAAGGCAAAGGCGTCCTGTTCAAGAAGTTCGCCGGGATCGACGTCTTCGATATCGAGATCAACGAGAAGCACGACCTCGACAAGCTGGTGGAGGTGATCGCGGCGCTCGAGCCCACCTTCGGCGGCATCAACCTCGAGGACATCAAGGCCCCGGACTGCTTCTACGTCGAGCGCAAATTGCGCGAGCGGATGAGGATCCCGGTGTTCCACGACGACCAGCACGGCACCGCCATCACCGTCGGCGCCGCGATCCTCAACGGCCTCAAGGTGGCCGGCAAGGACATCCGCACGGTCAAGCTGGTCACCTCCGGCGCCGGCGCCGCCGCCCTGGCCTGCCTGAACCTGCTGCTCAAGCTCGGCCTGCCGCGCGAGAACATCTTCGCCACCGACCTGGCCGGGGTCGTCTACGAGGGGCGCCAGGAGCTGATGGACGAGGACAAGGTCCAGTTCGCGCAGAAGACGGCCGCCCGCACCCTGACCGAGGTGATCGAGGGCGCCGACATCTTCCTGGGCCTGTCCGCCGCCGGCGTGCTCAAGCCCGACATGGTGCGCAAGATGGCGGCCAAGCCGCTGATCCTGGCGCTGGCGAATCCGAATCCGGAAATCACGCCGGAGGAAGTGCAGGCGGTGCGCGCCGACGCCATCATGGCCACCGGCCGCACCGACTACCCGAACCAGGTCAACAACGTCCTGTGCTTCCCGTACATCTTCCGCGGCGCGCTCGACAGCGGTGCCACGACCATCACCGACGAGATGGAGATCGCCGCGGTGTACGCGATCGCCGAGCTGGCGCAGGCCGAGCAGAGCGAGGTGGTGGCCGCCGCCTATGCCGGCCAGCAACTGGCGTTCGGCCCGGAATACCTGATCCCCAAGCCGTTCGACCCGCGGCTGATGATCAAGATCGCGCCGGCGGTGGCGCAGGCGGCCGCGGACAGCGGGGTCGCCTCGCGGCCGGTCAAGGACATGGACGCGTACCGCGAGAAGCTGCAGAGCTTCGTCTACGCGTCGGGCACGACCATGAAGCCGATCTTCGCCGCGGCCAGGACCGCGGTGAAAAAGCGGGTCGCGTTCTGCGAAGGCGAGGAAGAGCGGGTGCTGCGGGCGGCCCAGATCGTGGCCGACGAGGGCGTGGCGCGGCCCACCCTGATCGGCCGTCCCAAGATCATCGCGCAGCGGGTCGAGAAGTTCGGCCTGCGGCTGCGCGAGGAGCTCGACTACGACGTCGTCAACGTCGAGCAGGACCATCGCTACCGCGACTTCTGGCAGACCTACCACCGCATGACCGAGCGCAAGGGCGTCACGGTGCAGATGGCCAAGATCGAGATGCGCCGGCGCCTGACGCTGATCGGCTCGATGCTGCTGTACAAGGACGAGGTCGACGGCATGATCTGCGGCACCTGGGGCACCGCCCCGATGCACCTGGCCTACATCGACCAGGTGATCGGCAAGCGCCCCGGCGTCTGCACCTACGCCTGCATGAACGGGCTGCTGCTGCCCGGCCGCCAGGTCTTCCTGGTCGACACGCACGTCAACTACGACCCGACGGCCGAGCAACTGGCGGAGATCGCCGTGATGGCCGCCGAGGAAATGATGCGTTTCGGCATCAAGCCGAAGGCGGCGCTGCTCTCGCATTCCAACTTCGGCAGCAGCAACCAGCCCAGCGCCGTGAAGATGCGGCAGGCACTGGACCTGCTGCGGGAGCGCGCGCCCTGGCTGGAAGTCGACGGCGAAATGCACGGCGATGCGGCGCTGGACGGCCACACGCGCCACCTGATCATGCCGCACAGCACCCTGGCCGGCGACGCCAACCTGCTGGTGCTGCCGAACATCGATGCAGCCAATATTTCTTACAACCTGCTGAAGACGGCGGCCGGCGGCAACATCGCGATCGGCCCGGTCCTGCTGGGCGCCGCCAAACCGGTGCATATCCTCACTGCCAGCGCGACGGTGCGCCGGATCGTGAACATGACCGCCCTCACGGTCGCCGACGCCAACGCGGTGCGGTAAGACCCGCGCCGACAGCCGGCGCTCACTTTGCCGCCCGCCGGGCGGCCCCGAAAACCCATGCCGGCTGCCCAAAAATTGGGCAGCCGCTTGCCTTTTGGGGCCGGATAAGTCACACTACCGCCTTGATTTTTTCCGGGTAAACCCGGAGTGGCGTCCACCAGAAGGCGCCCGAGAAGGTCTGATTCATGGGGCGGATTGCCGCTGTCAAGTTTGCGCTCACTAGCCTCTTGCTGGCAGCTGCGGTCACCGCTCCCCCGGTGCAATCCCGGGCATGGACGGATCCCACTGCGACCAGCAGCTTCGCGCCCGTGCGGGTGGCCGAATTGCCGGTGCAGGCTCGGGACACCTATGGACTGATCCGCCAGGGCGGACCATTCCCGTACGAAAAGGACGGGGCGGTGTTCGGCAACAGGGAGCGTTTGCTGCCTGGCGCCAAGCGCGGGTACTACCGCGAATACACCGTGACCACGCCAGGATCACGCGACCGGGGCGCCCGGCGCATCGTGTGTGGAGGCCCGCCCCGGGCGCCGCACGCCTGTTATTACACCGCTGACCATTACGCGAGTTTTCGCAGGATCGTGGAAGACGCGAGATAGGCGGGACGACATTTTGACTACAGAGAAAGAAAC
>NZ_DATMHS010000116.1:0-39771 GCF_035554825.1 Ramlibacter sp.
GCGAGGCGGCCGCCGGATCGGCGCAGGCCGGCTCCTGACGCTTGGAGCGCGCGGGCGCGGCTGCTCGACGCGCTCAGCCGCCGGGGCGGCGACCGCCGAGCAGGCGCGCCGGCAACATCAGCAGCGCCTTCAAGAACGCAAACAGCGCCTCGAACGTCACCCCCAGCAAGCGCAACGGCAGCGACAGCACCCAGGCGAACGGCCAGAGCACCAACGCCAGCAGGGCCACCGGCCAGCACAGCACGAACAGCAGGCACCAGAGCAGGAACGCGGGCACGGGACGTGCGGCGTGAAGTCAGCGCGGGCGGGCCGGCGTCGCCGGGGCCATGGCCGCGGGCCACTCTCTCGCGAGCAGCCCGTAGATGTTGACGCCGTAGGTCCGGCCCTTGGCGACCCAGCGGTCGCGCAGAAAGCCCTCGCCGGTGAAGCCCAGCTTGCGCAGCAGCGCGTTGGATGCCACGTTGCCCGGGTCGACCTCGGCTTCCACCCGGCGGATGCCAAGCTGCAGGAAGGCATGCGACAAGGCGGCGCCCACGGCTTCCGCCGCGTAGCCGTTTCGCCAGTGCTGCCGTCCCAGGGCGTAGCCGAGTTCGACGCGCGAGCTGCCCTGGTCGAACTTGAAAAGCAGCAGGGTTCCGATGACCTTGCGGTCCTCGTTGCGGACGATGACCAGCTGCCGCGCCGTGCCGCCGCCGACCAGCTGGTTCATGCGGTCGAGCCAGGCGGCCGCATCGCGCTCCGACTGCCAGGCGGCATAGGGCAGGAACTCGGTGACATGGGGATCGCCATTGACTTCCATGAGGTCGGCCAGGTCCGCGGCCGCGACCGCCCGCAACGTGAGCCTCGGGGTCTGAACGGGGGGAATCGGCGCCAGGGTCATGCACCGGCATTATGGGCAGGTCAGCCGGGTGAGCGGCGGCCGGTGCCGCCGACCGCGCCGGGGCAGGACCTTTGCCCTGCCAGTTCGGGAGCTTTTCGCCCCCGGCTCCCATTGCCAGCCGCCACGCATAACCCTAACGTTCCCATCTTCCGGCAACCTGGGCCCCGCAATGAACACCAAGCGCTTCATGTCAGCCGATGATGGCTCCCAGGTCATCGAGTACGCCCTGCTCATCAGCGTGGTCTCGATCGCCCTGACCACGTCGCTGCTGCGGACGGACCCGGGCTTGTGCGAGGTCCGCCGGCAGGTCGTTACCTTGCTGGCCTCCCAGGCGGCTTCGGCCTGCCCCACCCGCGCCGGCGGCGGCAGCGCAAACGGGGGCGGCACCGGGGGCTCCGGCGGCGGCGGCGCGGGCGCTGGTGGCGGCCCCGGCGGCGGCGGCGGCGGCGGCGCGGGCGGTGGTGGCGGCCCCGGCGGCGGCGGCGCGGGCGGGGGCGGCAGCAGCTCCGGCGGCGGCGGCGGTCCGACCGGCGGGGGCGCCGGCGGCGGCGGCGGCGCCGGCGGGGGCACCGGTGGTGGTGGTGGCGGCGGTGGCGGACGCAAGTGATGCGCCGCGGGCGGGGCCGCTTGATCCGGGCCCGGAGGCATCGGTCGGAGCGCCGGCATGGGCGCGGCCACCGTTGCCGCTGATCACAGCACCAGCAGGGCCCGGAAGTCGTTCACGTTGGTGTGGGTCGGCCCGGTGACCACCAGATCGCCCAGCGCGCCGAAGTAGCCGTAGGCGTCGTTGCGCTCCAGGAACGAATCGATCTTCATGCCTTGCGCCTGCGCGCGCCCCAGCGTGTCGGGCCCGACGAAGGCCCCGGCGTTGTCTTCCACGCCGTCGATGCCGTCGGTGTCGGCGGCCAGGGCGAACACGCCGGGCTGCCCCTGCAGCGCCTGCGCCAGCCCCAGGCAGAACTCGCCGGCCCGGCCGCCGCGGCCGCGCGGCGCGCCGGCGGCCGGCGGTCTGACCGCAACGGTCGTCTCGCCGCCCGACAGGATCACGCAGGGGCGCGCGAACGGCTGGCTGCGCCGGGCGACCGCGCGAGCGAGCGCCGCGTGCACCTTGCCGACCTCGCGCGATTCGCCTTCCATCTCGTCGCTGAGGATGTGGGCCTCGATCCCGGCCGCGCGCGCCGCCTGGGCCGCCGCCTCCAGCGACTGCTGCGGCGTCGCGATCAGGTGCACTTCATGGCCGGCGAAACGCTCGTCGCCCGGTTTCGGCGTCTCCAGCGCACCCTGCTCCAGCAGGCTCATGATCGCCCCGGGCACCTGGATGCCGTAGCGCTGCAGGATGGCCACCGCATCGGCGCAGGAGCTGGCATCGGGCACCGTGGGGCCGCTGGCGATGACCGACGGATCGTCGCCCGGCACGTCGCTGATCGCCAGCGTGACGACGCGCGCCGGGCTGCAGGCCGCGGCCAGCCGGCCGCCCTTGATGCGCGAGAGATGCTTGCGCACGCAGTTCATCTCGACGATGGTGGCGCCCGAGTTCAGCAGCTCCCGGTTGATGCGCTGCTTGTCTTCCAGCGCCAGGCCTTCGGCTGGCAAGGTCAGGAGCGCGGAGCCGCCGCCGGAGATCAGGCACAGCACCAGGTCGGCGGACGTGAGGCCCTGCGCCAGCGCCAGGATGCGCTGGGCGGCGGCGAGCCCGGCCGCGTCCGGCACCGGATGCGCAGCTTCCACGATCTCGATGCGCTGCGCCACGCCGGCCGGGCGCGGCGGCAGGTGGTGGTAGCGCGTGACGACCAGTCCTTCCAGCGGCGCATTCGCCGGCCAGAGCGCCTCCAGCGCATGCGCCATGGATCCGCCGGCCTTGCCGGCGCCGAGCACGATCGTGCGCCCGGCGGGCGGGGCGGGCAGGAACGGGCCCAGGGTGTGCAGCGGCATGGCGCGCCGCACCGCCGCTCGATACAGGTGTTCGAGGAAGCGGCGGGGGTCGGCGGCAGGATGGAGCGGCATCGCGAAGCTACGGGGAGATTGTGACGGCAGCGACCGGAACGCCAACGGCCAGCGGGCGCTGGCCGTTGCCTCGGGGGGCGAGCGAGCGCCGGCCCGCTATTTCTTGCCGAGGTCCAGCCGCTTGGCGCTCTCGATGTAGAGCTTCTGCTTTTCCTGCATGAAGGGGTCCATCTTGTCGACGCCCACGTTCACCAGCTCGAAACCGGACTTGGCGGCCAGCTCCTTCATTTCGGGGTCCTTGTTGAGCTGGGCCCACAGGTCCGACATCTTCTTGCGCGCTTCCGGCGGCGTGCCCTTGGGCATGCCGATGCCGCGGTAGGCGCCGTCCACCCAGTCCACGCCCAGTTCCCTGAAGGTCGGAACGTCAGGCATCAGCGGATGGCGCTTGTCCATCGCCACGGCCAGCGGGCGCACCCGGCCCTTGTTGGCGATCGCGAACGGGGTGTAGGTCATCGCCCCGTCGACCTGCGCGCCGAGCACGGCCGTGGACATGTCGCCGGTGCCCTTGTACGGGATGTACGTCGTCTGGATGCCGAAGGCGGCGTTCAGGCGCTCGTGCGCTGCATGGTTGGCGGAATTGCGGCCCGACCCGCCGAGGCTCAGCTTGCCGGGCGACGCCTTGGCCATCTTCACGAAATCGGCGAACGACTTGATCGGGCTCTGCTCGGGCACCACCAGGATGTCGGGCGTGTAGTGGAACCAGTACACCGGCGTGATGTCGGCGGTCTTGTACTGCACCTGGCCCTCCAGCGGCTGGAACACGATGTGCGGCAGGTTGATGCCCACCACGTTCAGGCCGTCGCCCGGCAGGTTGTTCATCTGGCCCCACATCAGCCCGCCGCCGGCGCCGGCCTTGTACTGGATGATGGTGTCGATGGCCGGGCACTTCTTCTTCAGCACCACCTGCTGGTGCCGCGCCGACAGGTCGGACTCGCCGCCGGGCGGGAAGGCCTGCCAGTACAGGACGTTCTTCTCCGGGCAGGCCTGCGCCATGACGGCCGGGGCGGCCGCGAGGCACAGGAGGCCAACCAACTTGCTGATGCTGAATTTCATGCTGCTTCCTTGGTCGAAAAAGACGGCGCCCGCTCAGGCGGCGCGCTTCCAGTCATTCTGGGCGAGCCGCGCGCACACCGCATCGGTGACTTCCTGGGTGGTGGCGCGGCCGCCGAGGTCGCGCGTGTGCAGCGCGGGATCGGCAGTGACGGCCTCGATCGCCCGCATCAGCCGCGCCGCCGCCTCGTTCTCGCCGAGGTGCTCCAGCAGCATCACGCAGCTCCAGAACGTGCCCACCGGGTTGGCCAGGCCCTTGCCCATGATGTCGAAGGCCGAGCCGTGGATCGGCTCGAACATCGAGGGATAGCGGCGCTGCGGGTCGATGTTGCCGGTGGGCGCGATGCCCAGGCTGCCGGCCAGCGCCGCCGCCAGATCGCTCAGGATGTCGGCGTGCAGGTTGGTCGCGACGATGGTGTCGAGCGAAGCGGGCCGGTTCACCATGCGCGCGGTGCAGGCGTCCACCAGTTCCTTGTCCCAGCTGACGTCGGGAAACTCCTTCGCAACCTCGGCGGCGATCTCGTCCCACATCACCATCGCATGGCGCTGCGCGTTCGACTTGGTGACCACCGTCAGCAGCTTGCGCGGGCGCGACTGCGCCAGGCCGAAGGCGTAGCGCATGATCCGCTCGACGCCGGCCCGGGTCATCATGCTGACGTCGGTCGCCACCTCGATCGGATGGCCCTGGTGGGCCCGGCCGCCGACGCCGGCGTATTCGCCTTCGGAGTTCTCGCGCACGATCACCCAGTCCAGGTCCTTGGGCGCGCAGCGCTTGAGCGGCGCGTCGATCCCCGGCAGGATGCGGGTCGGCCGCACGTTGGCGTACTGGTCGAAGCCCTGGCAGATCTTCAGGCGCAGGCCCCACAGGGTGATGTGGTCGGGAATGTGCGGATCGCCGGCGGAGCCGAACAGGATCGCGTCCATCGGGCGCAGCGCGACCAGGCCGTCGGCCGGCATCATCTCGCCGTGCTCGCGGTACCAGTCGCCGCCCCAGCCGAAGGTGCTGAACTCGAACCGGAACTGGCGCTGGCCTTCGGCCAGGGTCTCCAGCACGGCCTGGCCGGCCGGAATCACTTCCTTGCCGATGCCGTCGCCCGGGATGCATGCGATGCGGTAGCTTTTCATTGGGAATTCCTTGAAGCGGATGCTGGCGCCAATCTACGCCGGTGCGGCGCAAAGAAGGCACGTTAAAGTGATGTCATTGTTTCCTGGCGTTCAACAATGACAGCGTCGGCTTCCGCCCCCTCCGAAATGGCCTTCTTCAGCCTGCTGGCCCGCTGCGGCGGCTTTTCGGCGGCCGCCCGCGAGCTCGACCTGTCCACCGCCGCCGTCAGCAAGCGCCTCGCCCAGATGGAGGCGCGGCTGGGGGTGCGGCTGCTGGCGCGCACCACCCGGCGCGTGAGCCTGACCCCGGAAGGCGAGCTGTACCTGGCGCAGGCGCGCCGCATCCTGGCCGAGATCGACGACATGGAGCGGATGGTGGCCAGCTCGCTGGCCGCGCCGCGCGGGCTGCTGCGCGTCAACACCACGCTCGGGTTCGGGCGCAGCCACATCGGCCCGCTGGTGTCGCAGTTCGCCAAGCAGCACCCCGAGGTGCAGGTGCAGCTGCAGCTGACGGTCGATCCGCCGCCGCTCACCGAGGACGCGTTCGACGTCTGCGTTCATTTCGGCGAACCGCCGGACGCCCGCGTGATCGCCAGGCTGATCGCGCCGAACCGCCGGCTGCTGTGCGCCTCGCCGGCCTACCTGGCGCGGCACGGCACGCCGAAGTCGCCGCACGACCTGACGCAGCACAGCTGCATCGGCATCCGCCAGGGCGACCAGGCCTACGGCGTGTGGCGGCTCGCGTCGGGCAAGCGCACCGAGACGGTCAAGGTGCGCGGCGCCCTGAGCACCAACGACGGCGAGATGGCGGTCGCCTGGGCGCTGGCCGGCCACGGCATCGTGATGCGCGCCGAATGGGACGTCGCGCGCTACCTGCGCAGCGGCCGCCTGCGGCAGGTGCTGGAGCAGTGGCAGACGCCGCCAGCCGACATCTACGCGGTCTATCCGCAGCGCCACCAGACGTCGGCCCGGGTCGGCGCCTTCGTCGAAGCCCTGGCCGCGCACTTCGGCAAGTCGTCCACCCGCGCCGCCGGCCTGGTCGGCGGCTGGTAGCCGCGCGTCGCGCCGGCCCTCGGCCGCGCCATCCCTTTTCTTGATATTTGCGAAGGCCGGGGCAGGCGGCGCGAACGTGCCGCCGGGCGGGCGCTCTCATCGGCAGGCCGGGCGGCGGTCGCCCGCCCGCAACACCGATGGAGATCCTGATGAACGCACACAGACTGCATGCCCTGGCCGCTGCCGCCGCCTTGGCCGCCGCTTGCGCCATGACCGGCACCCCCGCCCTGGCGGCGGGCGGCCACGCCCACGACGGCCACGGCAGCGCGCCGGCCAAGCTGGCGCTGGACCACGGCAAGAAGTGGAGCACCGACGACACCCTGCGCAGCGGCATGGACCGCATCCGCGGGCTGGTGGAACCGCAGCTGTCGGCCGCCCATGCCGACAAGCTGTCGCCGGCGGACTATGCAAGCGTGGCCGCCAAGGTGGAAAATGAAGTCGCCGGCATCGTCGCCAACTGCAAGCTGGAGCCCAAGGCCGACGCCATGCTGCACCTGGTGATCGGCAACATCGGCGCGGGCACCGAAGCGATGGCCGGCAAGGACAGGAAGGCGACGCCGACGCAGGGCCTGGTCAAGGTGGCTGCGGCGGTCAACAGCTATGGACGTTATTTCGAGCATCCGGGCTTCCGCCCCATCGCGCTCGGCCACTGAACCCAAGGCGGCCGCCGCCGCCATACCGCGCGGCGTCCGGCCGGCGCGGGCGCGGGATTGAAGCCGATGGCGCGGCCGGCCATCGCGCCCCAGGTGTTCCTGGCCGCGCTGCCCCTGTTCAAGTCGCTGAACGCGGCGACCATCGCGCGGCTGGCCGCCGCCACCACGCGGCGTTCGCTGCGCCGGGGCGAGCGCGTGTTCGCGCAGGGCGAACTGCTCACCGGGATGTACATCGTGGTCTACGGCGAGATCCGGCTGGTGGCGCGCAGTCCGAGCCGCGAGCGGCTGACCAGCGTGGTCCGCCCGGGCCAGAGTTTCGGCGAGCCGATCATGTTCCTGGAGCGGCCGGCCGTGGTCAACGCCGAGGCGGCCACCGACGCGCTGGTGCTGCACGTGCCCAAGCAAGCGGTGTTCGAGGAGATCGAGCGCAACCCGCTGTTCGCGCGCCGCATGATCGCCGGCCTGAGCCAGCGGATCGAGGCGATGGTGCACGAGGCCGACCGGCGCGCGATGGGCAGCGGCCGCGAGCGCCTGATCGATTACCTGGTGCGCAACGCCGCCGCCCAGGGCGGCGCGGCGCTGGTGCAACTGCCGGCGCCGAAAGCCGCGGTCGCCTCGCACCTGCATCTCACGCCGGAACACTTCTCGCGCATCCTGCACGAGCTGGCCGACGAGGGCCTGCTCGAGGTGCGGGGCCGGCGCATCGAAGTGCGCGACGTGCAGCGGCTGGCGGCCAGTGCGGGCGGCAGGCGCGAGGCGGCCGGCAAGCCGGCGTAGCCGGTCGGCGCGGCCGCGCGGCGCCGCTCACATCGACAGCGACCCTTCCCGGAACGCCGTCCTGTCGAGCCAGACGTTCACCAGCACCGGCCGGCCCTGCCGGGCGAGTTCGCGCGCGCGGTCCAGCGCCGGCGCAAGCTCGGCCATCGTCCTGACCACGATCCCCTGGGCACCGAACCCGGCCACCACCTCGTGGTAGTCGGTGCGCGCGAGCACCGTGCCGACGTCGTCGCGCAGCATCTTGACCTGCTCGCGCGCGATCTGGGTCCAGCCGGCGTCGTTGCCGACCACCGCGATCACCGGGATGCCGTGCCGCACGAAGGTATCGAACTCGGCCAGTCCCCAGCCCAGCGCGCCATCGCCGAAGACGACCCAGACTTCCGATTTCGGACGGGCGATCGACGCGCCCAGCGCGAAGCCCGCGCCGACGCCCAGCGTGCCGAACGCGCCGGGATCGAGCCAGCCGAGCGGCTGGCGCGGATGCAGCACATAGGAGGCCGTCGCCACGAAGTCGCCGCCGTCGGCGACGAACACGGCATTGTCGGCGGCAGCCTGCTCCAGCGCGCGGAACAACGCCACCGGGTTGACGTGCTCGCCGGCCACGGCGGCCTGCGCGTCGATGTCGCGCTCGCGCGCCGCGTCGCGCTCGCGCAGCTGCCTCAGCCACCCCTCGCGCGGTGCGCCGGCGCCCGGCAGCGCCTGCGCCAGGTCCTGCAGGAACAGACCGGCGTCGCCCAGCGCCAGCACGTCCGGCTTGCGGTTGAGCCGCGCGTCGCGGGCGCTGCGGTTGGCGGCGATCAGCGTGGCGCCGCGGCGCACGTGCCGGCCGTAATCGAGCCGGAAGTCGCACGGCAGGCCGGCCAGCAGCACGCAGTCGGACTCGCGCAGCGCCTCGCGCCGCTGGTGGCGCAGCTGCAGCGGATGGTCGCGCCCGAGCAGGCCGCGTGCCATGCCGGAGAGGTAGACCGGGATGCCCAGCGCCTGCACGGCCTGCGCCACCGCCGCCGCCTGCGTGGCGATCACCACGGCCTGGCTGCCGATCACCAGCAGCGGTCGGCTGGCGGCGGCCAGCGCCGACTGCGCCGCCGCCAGCGGCTTGCCGGCGGCCCGCGGCGCGCTCACCTTCAGCACGCGGTGCGTCACGGGCTTGCCGCTGCCCGCGAACATCCTGCGCACATGGCGGTCGAGGTACAGGCGCAGCATGCGCTCGGCCACGCCGGCGCCCCTGCCGGCCGCGTCGGCGTACCACTGGCGGATCGAGGCCTCGTCGTACAGCAGGTCCACCGGGCATTCGATGAACACCGGCCCGGGCACGTCCGAGCGCGAGACGGCGAAGGCCGCTTCCACCGCGGGTCCGAGCTCGCGCACCGAGGCCACCTTGCGAAAGAGCTTGACGTGCGGCTCGACCAGCAGCCGCTGGTCGATGTCCTGCAGCGCGCCGCGCCCTTGCAGCGCCGTGGGCGCCGCGCCGCCCAGCAGGACCACCGGCGACTGCGCCAGCTGTGCGTTCTTCAGCGCCGTGATCGTGTTGGCGATGCCGGGGCCGGCCGTGACCGCCGCCACGCCCGGCGTGCCGGTCAGGCGCGCCGTCGCGTCGGCGGCGAACACCGCCGTCGCCTCGTCGCGCACGTCGACGATGCGGATGCCGCGGGCCTTGGCGCCGGCCAGGATCGGCGAGATGTGGCCGCCGCACAGCGTGAACACGGCGCGCACCCCATGCACCCGCAACGCCTCGGCGATACGGTCGCCGCCGTGGCGCGCGAGGGTCGGAACGGTCATCGGGAGATCGGTCATCGTTGCTTTCAGGCCCAGTGCACGGTGGCGCCGGTGGCGTACCAGTTGTCGACGGCATGCGCCACCGCCGATTCGATGCGGCCGCGCCGGATCTTCATCGTCGGGGTGAGGAAGCCATTCTCGATCGACCATGGCTCATCGGCCACGACGATCATCCGCAGCCGCTCGTGCGAGGCGAGCTCGCGGTTCACGTCCTGCCGCAGCCGCTCGAGCTCCGACTGCACCTGCGCGCGCACCGTCGGGTCCTGCAGCCGCGGCCGCAGCGGCTCGGCCAGCACCACCATCGCGTAGGCGCCGGCCTGGCCGACGCCGGAGACCAGCGACAGCTCGACCATCGGGTGCAGGTTGAGCCTGTTCTCGATCGGCGCCGGCGCCACGTATTCGCCCTTGGCCGTCTTGAAGATCTCCTTCACGCGGCCGGTCACCTTGAGCAGCCCGTCCGCATCGCGCTCGCCCATGTCGCCGGTGTGGAAGAAGCCGTCCGCCGTGAACGCCTGGGCATTGAGGTCGGGCCGCTTGTAATAGCCGGCGAACTGGCCCGGCGACTTGACCAGGATCTCGCCGTCCGCGGCCAGGCGCACCTGCACGCCCGGCAGCGGCACGCCGACGAACCCGGGCGCCTGGCGCTCCTTGGTGGAACTGTGGGAGTAGGCAAAGTCCTCGCTCATGCCGTAGCCCTCGAACAGGTTCAGGCCCAGCTTGCGGTACCACGTGATCAGTTCGGCGGGAATGGGCGCGGAGCCGCTGGCCGCGTGCCGCACCGCGTCCAGTCCCAGCCCCTTGAGCACCTTGCGCGCCACCAACCTGCCGACCACCGGCAGCCGCAGCAGCCGGTCCAGCTTCTGCGGCGGCATCCTGGCGAACACGCCCTGCTGGAACTTGAGCCACAGCCGCGGCACGGAGATGAAGGTGGTCGGCCGCGCCCGCCGCAGGTCGGCCAGGAAGGTGTCCGGCGATTCGGCGAAGAAGATGCGGCCCGCGCCGTCGTACAGCGACGCGCACTCGATCCAGGCGCGCTCGAAGCTGTGGGCCAGCGGCAGGTAGGACAGCACCCGGGTCTGCCGGTCGTCGCCGTACCGGGACTTCAGGTAATCGACCATGCCGGCGCTGGCGGCGCCGACGGCGCGGAACGCGAGCATCACGCCCTTGGGCTGGCCGGTCGAGCCGGAGGTGTAGATCAGCATGGCGAGGTCGTCGGCAGCGCGCTGCGGCCGTCCCGGCAGCGGCTCGGTGCGCGCCACGATGTCGTCCCACCGGTCGAACGGCGTCACCGGCGCCAGCGGAAAGGCGATGCACGGCAGCTGGCGCGGCACGCCGGCCGCCTGCTGCTCCCAGGCATCGAGCTTGCCGACGAACAGCAGGCTCGCCTCGCTGTGCTCCAGCACGTAGCGCACGGTCTCGGCGGTTTCGGTCGGGAAGATGGCCACGGTGGTGCCGCCGGCCATCCAGATGGCCAGCTCGGCCATGAAGAAGTGCGCGCAGTTCTTGGTCAGCATGGCGACCCGCGCGCCCGGCGCCAGCCCGCGCTCGCGCAGGTGGCGGGCCATGCGGCGGGCCTGGTCCATCATCTGGGCCCAGGTGTAATCGACCACCCGGCCACCGCCCACCGGCTGGGTGAGGAACACCTGCGGCGCGCGCTGCGCCTCGTTGTCGTAGATCGCGTCGAGCATCGATCGGCCGCTGGTCATCTCGTGCCTCCTGGTGGCGCCGGGCGGGGTCCCGGCGAGAGCGTAGGCAGCGGCGCCGCCCGCGTCCATGGTGGATTCCCGGCCGCGACGCGCCGGCGTCAGGGCACCGACGCGCCGCCGCGGAACCACTGGCCGATCAGGGCCCGCTCGCTTTCGGTGATGCCGGTGGCGTTGTTCATCGGCATCGCCCGCGCGACCACCGCCTGCTGGTAGATCTGCTGCGCATGCTGTTTCACGAGCGCCGGCGAGTCGAGCCGGACGTTCTTCATCTGCAGCTGCGGGCCGTGGCACAGGTAGCAGCGCTGCGCCAGCACCGGCTGCAGCTGGGCGTAGCCGACCGGGCCGCCGGCGCCGACCGCCGCGGCGGGCGCCGGCCGCAGCCAGAACGCCACGCCGGCGATGAGGGCGACCCCGGCCAGCGCGTAGGGCAGCGGATGGCGGTTGCGTCCCAGCTTCCAGCCATGGCGCAGGACGAAGAACTGGCGAATCGCCGCGCCGGCGAACATCATCAGGATCAGCACCAGCCAGTTCCTGGGATGGCCCCAGGTGAAGCTGTAGTGGTTGCTCAGCATCGCGAACACCACCGGCAGCGTGAAGTAGGTGTTGTGCACGCTGCGCTGCTTGCCGCGCACGCCGTGGATCGGATCGGGCGGCTGGCCGGCCTTGATCGCCGCCACCACCTTCCGCTGGCCGGGAATGATCCAGAACAGCACGTTGGCGCTCATCGCCGTGGCCATCGTCGCGCCCACCAGCACGAAGGCGGCGCGGCCCGCGAACCAGTGGCAGGCCAGCCACGAGGCGGCGCACACCAGCAGCGCGACCAGCGCGCCGACGATGCCGTCGCGCTGGCCGAAGCAGCGGCAGATGCCGTCGTACAGCAGCCAGAACACGGCCAGGAACGACACCGCGAGCGCGCCGGCCGCGGCCGGCGACCAGTCCATCACCGAGCGGTCGACCAGGTAGGTGCCGGCGCTCCAGAGGTACGACGCCGCGAACAGGGCGAAGCCGGTGAGCCAGGTGGAATAGCTTTCCCAGAAGAACCAGTGCAGGTGCGGCGGCAATTGCGGCGGCGCCACGGCGTACTTGACCGGGTGGTAGAAGCCGCCGCCGTGCACCGCCCAGAGCTCGCCGGTCGCGCCCTGCCGCCGCAGGTCCGGGTCCACCGGCGGCGTCAGGCTGGAATCGAGAAAGACGAAATAGAACGAGGAGCCGATCCAGGCGATGGCGACGATCACGTGGGCCCACCGCAGCAGCAGGTTGGCCCAGTCCAGCAAATAAGCTTCCATGGGCCGGGAGTGTGCCGTGCGCCGGCGCGTTCAGGGGCGGCGGCGCTGCAGCAACTGGGCCGCCACGCTGGCCCCGATCACGGCCGGCTCCTTGCCGGCGATGCCCGGCAGCCCGATCGGGCAGGTCACCTGCGCCAGTTCGGCGGCGCCGAACCCGCGCTGCTCCAGGCGATGGCGGAACGTGGCCCACTTGGTCTTGCTGCCGATCAGGCCGATGAACGCGAGGTCGCCCAGCGCACGCTGGCGGACCAGGCAGGCGGCGACGACGTCCAGGTCCTCCGCGTGGCTGAAACTCATGATCACGACGCTGGTGCCGGCGGCGAGCTGCGGCACCGCGGCCTGCACCGGATCCGAATGTTCGCAGCGCACGTTGGCCGGCAGCTCCGGCGGGAAGATCTCGTCGCGGCTGTCGATCCAGGCGAGCGCGAACGGCAGCGGCGCCAGCGCCTGCACCAGCGCGCTGCCGACGTGGCCGCCGCCGAACAGCGCCACGGGCGCGAGCCGCGGCGCCAGCCGCTGCCGCAGCGCCGCCGCGTCGGCGGCCCCGACCCGCTCGAACTGCAGCCGCACCACGCCGCCGCAGCATTGCCCCAGGCTCGGGCCGAGGGCGAACCGCTGCTCGGTCGCGCCGGCGGCCGGTCCGGCCAGACGGCGGCGCGCCTCGGCGATGGCCATGTGCTCCAGGCGGCCGCCGCCGATGGTGCCGGCGACATCGCCGGCGAACACCGCCATCCAGGCGCCGGGGTCGCGCGGCACCGAGCCCTGCGCGGCCACCACGGTGACCAGCACGGCGTCTTCCCGAGCCAGGCGCGACATGAAAGCATCCATCGCCGCGATTGTGCTTCGCGTCGAAAAGCAACAAAGTTCAAGCTCGAGTAACGCCCGTCGGCAGAATTCGTGCTTTCGCGTTCAATAGCCGAGCTCGACAGCGCGCGCAGGCGCCAGGAAGTACCCATGAAACACCGTTCGATTTCCCGCGGCGCCCTGGTGGCGGCCAGCTGCATCGCCGCCTGGCTGGCCGGTTGCTCCTCGCCCAAGGCGCCGCCCGCCCCGCCCCCCGCCGCCGAAGCCGGGGTGCCCGGTCCCGCGCCCGCGGCGCCGGCCGCCGCCGCGACCGGGCGCCGCTCGGACGCCTCGACTGCGCGGGCCTACCGCGCCGATGCCGCCCAGCACCTGTACGGCCTGAACCGCGAGCGCATCTACAAGGGCCGGCTGCCGCCGCTGCTGTATGCGGTGGGCGTGCTGCAGGTGGAGGTCGACGGCCGC
The DNA here is from genome assembly GCF_035554825.1 of Ramlibacter sp. Lineage (GTDB taxonomy): Bacteria > Pseudomonadota > Gammaproteobacteria > Burkholderiales > Burkholderiaceae_C > Ramlibacter. The sequence goes on from NZ_DATMHS010000116.1 coordinate 13,556, forward strand.
GGCAACGTGCGCGACCTGCACTGGATGCGCGCGCCAAGGCACGCCCCCGAGGTGATCGCCGAGATCGAGCGGACGGTGCGCGCCGCCGCGCCGTTCCCGGCCCCCGCGCGCATGGGCAAGGTGGTCTACACCGACACCTGGCTGTGGCACAAGAGCGGCCGCTTCCAGCTCGACACCCTGACCGAAGGTCAGGACTGAAGCGCCCGGCGGCTCACGAGCCGCGATAGGTGCTGTAGCTCCAGGGACTCACCAGCAGCGGCACGTGGTAGTGCTGCGCCGGGTCCGCCACGCCGAAATCGACGCTGACGCGCTCGAGGAAGTTCGGCTCCGGCAGGGCCACGCCGCGCTGCCTGAAATAGCCCGCGACGTCGAACACCAGCCGGTACCGGCCCGGCCTCAGGTCGGCGGTCTCGAGCAGCGGCCCGCCCGGGTTGCGGCCGTCCCGGTTCAGCTCGATCCGCTTGACGAGCGCGGGCTGCGGGCCGTCGGCGGTATACAGCTCGACGGCCATGCCGGCGGCGGGGCAGCCGTGCATCGTGTCGAGAACATGGGTGCTCAGGCCCATCGTCTTCCTTCGTCTGTTCGCCGGCAGTGTAGGCGAGCCGATCGCCGGCGGGAATTGCCATACCATTCCCGCTCCCATGACGACCGCCGCCGACGCCCCCGACCCTTCCTATCCGCGCGACCTCGCGGGTTACGGCCGCACGCCGCCGCAGGCGATGTGGCCGGGTGCTGCCCGCGTCGCCGTGCAGTTCGTGCTGAACTACGAGGAAGGCGGCGAGAACTCGGTGCTGCACGGCGATCCCGGCTCCGAACAATTCCTCTCCGAGATGTTCAACCCGCCGGCGTTTGCCGCGCGCCACCTGACCATGGAGAGCATCTACGAGTACGGCTCGCGGGTGGGCGTGTGGCGCATCCTGCGCGAGTTCGAGCGCCGCGGGCTGCCGCTCACGGTGTTCGCCGTCGGCATGGCCCTGCAGCGCCACCCGGAGGTGGCCGCGGCATTGGGCGAGCTGGGGCACGAGATCGCCTGCCACGGCTGGCGCTGGATTTCGTACCAGCAAGTCGACGAGGCCACCGAGCGCGAGCACATGCGCCTGGGCATGGCGGCGATCGAGCGCCTGACCGGCGAGCGGCCGCTGGGCTGGTACACCGGACGCGACAGCCCCAACACCCGGCGCCTGGTCGCCGACTACGGCGGCTTCGAGTACGACAGCGACTCGTACGCCGACGACCTGCCGTTCTGGACCCGCGTGCGCAAGACCGACGGCAGCGTCGTGCCGCACCTGGTGGTGCCGTACACGCTGGACGCCAACGACATGCGCTTCGCGCTGCCGCAGGGGTTCTCGAACGCCGAGGACTGCTTCGTCTATCTGCGCGACAGCTTCGACGCGCTCTATGCCGAAGGCGCCGAGACGCCGCGCATGCTGAGCATCGGCATGCACTGCCGCCTGCTCGGGCGGCCGGGCCGCATCGTCGCGCTGCAGCGCTTCCTCGACCACGTGCAGCGCCATGACCGCGTCTGGATCTGCCGCCGCATCGACATCGCACGCCACTGGCGGCGCACCCACCCATTCGAAGGCTGACCATGCCGCTGACACTGGAACAACTCAATGCCGCCGGCGGCGCGCAAGCCGCGCAGCTGCTGGACGGCCTCTATGAACATTCGCCCTGGGTGGCCGAGGCCGCGCTCGCGCACCGGCCGTTCCGCTCCCTGCCGCACCTGAAGTGCGTGATGGCGCACATCGTCGACGAGGCGGGGCGCGACGCCCAGATCGCGCTGCTGTGCGCCCACCCCGAACTGGCCGGCCAGGCGATGGCCGACCGGCGCCTGACGGCCGAATCGGCCGGCGAGCAGCACCAGGCCGGCCTGGCCGCCTGCGCGCCGGACGCGCATGCCCGCATCCAGCAGCTCAACGCGGACTACCGCGCCAAGTTCGGCTTCCCGTTCGTGCTGGCGGTCCGCGGCCCGCGCGGCCTCGGGCTGTCGCGGTCCGAGATCATCGCCACCTTCGAACGGCGCCTGGCCAACCCCTGCGACGTCGAGCTGGCGGAGGGGCTGCGCAACGTGCACCGCATCGTCGAGCTGCGCCTGAACGACAAGTTCGGCGTGCAGCCGGCGCTCGGCAACCTGGTGTGGGATGCGCTGGAAGACCTGGCGCAGCACAGCGATCCGGGTTTTCGCGAGCAGGGCCAGCTCACCGTGACGTATCTGACCGACGCGCACCGGGAGGTGGCGGCCAGGATCGCCCAGCACATGCGCGAGGGCGGCTTCGACGAAGTGGGCATGGACGCCGTCGGCAACGTGGTCGGCGTCTACCGGGCCGCGCCCGGGACCGCGAACGCCAAGCGCCTGCTCACCGGCAGCCACTACGACACGGTGCGCAACGGCGGCAAGTACGACGGCCGGCTCGGCATCTTCGCGCCGATCGCCTGCGTGCGCGAGTTGTCCGGCCAGGGCCGGCGGCTGCCGTACGACATCGAAGTGGTCGCCTTCGCCGAGGAGGAAGGGCAGCGCTACCACGCGACCTTCCTCGGCTCCGGCGCGCTGATCGGCAGCTTCGACCCGGCGTGGCTGGAGCAGCAGGACGCCGACGGCGTGACCATGCGCGAGGCGATGCAGCGCGCCGGCCTGCCGGGCACGATCGAGGCCATCGCCGGATTGAAACGCGACCCGCAGCGGTACCTGGGCTTCGTCGAAGTGCACGTCGAGCAGGGACCGGTCCTGACCGAACGCCATCTGCCGCTGGGCGTCGTGACCTCGATCAACGGTGGCGTGCGGCTGCGCTGCGAGATCACCGGCATGGCCAGCCACGCCGGCACCACCCCGATGGACCGGCGCCGCGACGCGGCGATGGCCTTCGCCGAACTCGCACTCTACGTCGAGCGGCGCGCCGCGCGCGACGGCGACTCGGTCGGCACCATCGGCACGCTGCAGGTGCCGGGCGGATCGATCAACGTCGTGCCGGGACGCTGCGTCTTCACGCTGGACCTGCGCGCGCCCAACGATCCGCAGCGCGACGCGATGGTCGCGGACGTGCTGGCCGAACTGGCCGCCGTCTGCGAGCGGCGCGGCGTGCGCTACACGCTGGAGCAGACGATGCAGGTGGCCGCCGCGCCGAGCGCGCCGCACTGGCAGGCCCTGTGGGAACAGGCGGTGGCGGCGCTGGGCGTGCCGGTCTTTCGCATGCCCAGCGGCGCCGGCCACGACGCCATGAAGCTGCACCACGTGATGCCGCAGGCAATGCTGTTCGTGCGCGGCCAGAACCTGGGCATCAGCCACAACCCGCTGGAGAGCACCACCAGCGACGACATCCAGCTCGCCGTCGAGGCCTGCCTGCGGCTGCTGGACCAGCTCGCCGCCCAGGCATGAGCGCCTACCAGCGGATCGACGCCTGGGTCGACGCGCACTTCGACGAGGAAGTGCGCTTCCTGCAGGCGCTGGTGCGGGTGCCGACCGACACGCCGCCCGGCAACAACGCGCCCCATGCGCAACGCACGGCCGAACTGCTGCGGCCGTTCGGTTTCGAGGCCGAGCAGCATCCGGTGCCGGCGCAGGAAGTGCGGGCCGCGGGAATGGAGTCCGTCACCAACCTGATCGTGCGGCGCCGCTACGGCGCGGGCCGCACCATCGCGCTCAACGCCCACGGCGACGTCGTGCCGCCGGGCGACGGCTGGACCCACGACCCCTATGGCGGCGAAATCGTCGAGGGACGGCTCTACGGCCGGGCCGCCGCGGTGAGCAAGAGCGATTTCGCCAGCTATACCTTCGCCGTGCGCGCGCTGGAAGCGCTGGCCGCGCCGCTGCATGGCGGGGTCGAGCTGCACTTCACCTACGACGAGGAATTCGGCGGCGAACTGGGCCCGGGCTGGCTGCTGCGGCACGGGCTGACCAAGCCCGACCTGCTGATCGCGGCCGGTTTCAGCTACCAGGTGATCACGGCGCACAACGGCTGCCTGCAGCTCGAAGTGACCGTGCACGGGAAGATGGCGCACGCGGCCATTCCGGAGAGCGGCGTCGATGCGCTGCAGGCCGCGGTCGAGATCCTGCGGGCGCTCTACGCCTGCAACCAGCGCTACCGCCAGGTGACCTCGCAGGTGCCCGGCATCTCGCACCCGTACCTGAACGTCGGGCGCATCGAAGGCGGCACCAACACCAACGTGGTGCCCGGCCAGGTGACGTTCAAGCTCGATCGCCGGATGATCCCCGAGGAAGACCCGGCGCAGGTCGAGGCGCAGGTGCGCCAGGAGATCGAGCGCGCCGCGGCGGCCATGCCCGGCATCTCGGTGGCGATCCGCCGGATGCTGCTGGCCCATTCGATGCAGCCGCTGGCCGGCAGCCAGCCGCTGGTGGCGGCGATCCGCAAGCATGGCCGCGCCGTCTTCGGCGAGGACATCCCCGCCATGGGCACGCCCTTGTACACGGACGTGCGGCTCTATGCCCGGGCCGGCGTGCCGGGCGTGATCTACGGCGCCGGCCCGCGCTCGGTGCTGGAGTCGCATGCCAAGCAGGCCGACGAGCGGATCGACCTGGAAGACCTGCGCCGCGCCACCAAGGTGGTGGCGCGCACGCTGTACGACCTGCTGGCCTGACCGGCGCCCTTGGTGATCGCGGGCCCGAGCCCGCGGGCCGGTGGCGGCGCCAGATCGTTGACGCCTCAAGTTTCCGCATAATAGGGCCCTCATCCGTCGCGCCGCCCTTGTCCCGGGGCCGGCACCAGAACAACAATCCGCGGAGAAGGACACCCATGCGCTTGCTGTTGCCCCTCTTGGGGCTTTCCCTGTTGCTCGCGGGCTGCGGCCGCGGCGCGGACAGCCGCGCGGCGCCGGCCGCCGCCGCGCCGCTGCTGATCGCCGCCGAGGACGTGTTCACGCTGCACGCCGCGCCGCTCTCGTCCGGGCCGCTGATCACCGGTTCGATCCAGCCCGATCGCAGGGCCGACCTGCGGGCCGAGGTGTCCTCGGTGGTGCTGGCGGTGCTCAAGGAAAGCGGCCAGCCGGTGCGCCGCGGCGAGTTGCTGGTGCGCCTGGACGACACCGCGATCCGCGACAGCCTGATGTCCGCCGAGGAGGCGCAGCGCGCCGCGGCCCAGGCGTTCGAGCAGGCGGGACGCCAGTTCCAGCGGCTGCAGACGCTGCGCGCCTCGGGCATGGCCTCCGCGCAACAACTGGAGGACGCGGAGATCCGGCGCAACAGCACCCAGAGCGACCTGTCGGCCGCCAGGACCCGCGTCGTGCAGGCCCGCCAGCAGCTGCAGCGCACCGAAGCGCGGGCACCCTTCGACGGCATCGTCAGCGACCGCAAGGTCTCCGCCGGCGATACCGCCCAGGTCGGCAAGGAATTGCTGAAGGTGATCGACCCGCGCAGCCTGCGCTTCGAAGGGCTGGTGACGGCCGATGCCGTGCAGTCGATCGGCGCCGGCCAGCGCGTGAGCTTTCGCGTCAACGGCTACGGCAGCCAGGAATTCGCCGGCAAGATCAGGCTGGTGAGCCCGGCCGCCAATGCGGCGACCCGCCAGGTGGAAGTGCTGGTCGACATCGTCGGCGACACGCCGCCGCGGCTGGCCGGGCTCTATGCCGAAGGGCGGATCGAGGCCGCCAGCGCCCCGGCCCTCCTGATCCCGGCGTCGGCCGTGGTACGCGAGGGCGACCAGGCGTCGGCCTGGCGCGTCACCGGCGGCACCCTGCGCAAGGTGACGCTGGCGCTCGGCGAGCGCGACCCGAGGCGCGGCGACTGGGTGGTGCGCGGCGGCCTGGCCGACGGCGACCGGCTGCTGCGCCATCCGGTGGGCACCCTGCGCGACGGGCAGGCGGTCGCCGAAGCGGCGGCGCCGGCCGCCGGCGCCAGCCAGCCGGCCGGGAAGCCCTGACAGGACCGGCCCATGTTCCTGTCCGACTTCAGCATCAAGCGGCCGGTGGCCACGGTGGTGATCATCCTCGGCCTGATGGGCCTGGGGCTGCTCGCCCTGAGCAAGCTGCGCGTCAACGAAATCCCCGACGTCGAGCAGCCGGTGCTGGCGGTGGAGATTCCCTATCCCGGCGCCTCGCCCGAGACGGTGGAGCGCGAGATCATCAACCGCATCGAGAAGCCGCTGCAAAGCATCTCCGGCGTGTACGAGCTGCGCTCCACGGCCAAGGACAGCAGCGCGTCGATCGTGATCATCTTCAACTTCCGCAAGAACCTGGTCGAGGCGGCCGACGAAGTGCGCGGGGCGATCGCCACCGTGCGCTACAAGCTGCCGGTGGAAATGCGCGAGCCGGTGATCCGGCGCCGCGATCCCGGCGCCTACCCGATCATGGATCTGGCGCTGTCGTCCGGCACCCTCGGCCACGCCGAGATTTCCCGGCTGGCGGAAGACGTGCTGGCCGACAAGTTCCGCGCCATCGACGGGGTGTCGCTGGTCAGCGTCACCGGCGCCCTGCAGCGCGAACTGAGCGTGCTGCTGCGCGCCGAGCGGCTGCGCGAATACAACGTGTCGGTCGCCGACGTCGTGGCCGCGCTGCGCACCCAGAACACCACGGCGCCGGTGGGCCGGGTGGTCGGTCCGCTGAACGACCAGAACATCCGCCTGGTCGGGCGGATCGAGGCGCCCGCGGATTTCGGCCAGGTGGTCGTCAAGCGCAACGGCAGCGAGATCGTGCGGCTGGCGCAGCTGGCGAGCACGGTGGACGGTTTCGCGGAGCTGCAAAGCTTCAGCGTGCGCAACGCCCACCCCAACGTGACGCTGTCGGTGACGCGCGCCCGCGATGCCAGCACGGTGGGCGTCGCCAACCGGGTGCGCGACGTCGTCGCCGAGATCAACAAGACGCTGCCGGCGGGCACGCGGCTGGACATTACCCGCGATGGCGGCGAGGACGCGAAAGCCAACCTCGACAACGTGATCCATGCGCTCACGCTCGGCGCCGGCCTCACGATCCTGGTGGTCTACCTGTTCCTCAATTCCTGGCGCTCGACCCTGATCACGGCGCTGAGCCTGCCGACGTCGGCGATCGCCGCCTTCATCGCCGTGTGGCTGTGCGGCTTCACGCTCAACCTGATGACGCTGCTGGGGCTGTCGCTGGCGATCGGCGTGCTGATCGACGACGCGATCGTGGTGCGCGAGAACATCGTGCGGCACATGGAGGCCGGCGCCGACCGGATCACGGCCGCCAGCAAGGGCACGGCCGAGATCGGCCTGGCGGTCGCCGCCACCACCTTCTCGATCGTCGCGATCTTCATTCCGGTGGCCTTCATGCCGGAGGTCTCCGGCGAGTGGTTCCGCCCGTTCGCGCTGACGGTGGCCTGCTCGGTGCTGGTGAGCCTGTACATCTCGTTCACGCTCGACCCGATGCTGTCGGCCTACTGGGGCGACCCGGCCAGCCAGCACGGGCGGCAGCGCACCCGCCTCGGCCGCACGCTGGAGCGCTTCAACGCCTGGTTCGACCACCAGGCCGACCGCTACGGCGTCGTGATCGCGTGGGCCCTGAAGCACCGGCGCTGGATGGCGCTGGCGGCGGCGGCGAGCTTCGCCGGCGCCATCGGGCTGCATGCGGCCTTCGGCGGCTCCAGCTTCCTGCCGCGGATGGACGCCGGCATGATCGCGGTCGAGGTGCGCACCCCCTCCTCGGCCAGCCTGGCGTACACCCGCCTGAAGATGGAGCAGGCGGCGCAGCTGGCGCGCACGCTGCCCGAGACCGTGGCCACCAACAGCCTGGTCAACGCCGGCGGCGGCCGCGTCTACGTCGACCTGGGCAAGAGCACCAAGCGCCAGCGCTCGGCCGCCGACATCGCCATCGACCTGCGCCAGCTGATGCAGCGGCTGGTCGGTGCCGAATACGTCGTGCTGGACGATCTCAACAACGGCGCGCGCAAGCCGGTGCAGATCCAGTTCTACGGCACCGATGCCCGGACCCTGCTGGGCATCACCAACGCCTACATGGAGCGGCTGCGCAAGGTGCCGGGGGCGGTCGACGTCGGCCTGTCGGAGCAGGCGCCCAAGGACGAACTGAAGATCGAGCTGAACCGGGGCCTGGCGAGCACGCTCGGCATCTCGGTCAACGACGTCGCGCAAGCCGTGCGGGTGGCGTTCGCGGGGGTGGAGGTCGGCGACTGGGTCGATCCCACCGGCGAGTCGCGCGACGTGGCCGTGCGGCTGCATCCGGACGATCGCGTGGCGGCCGAGAACATCGAGCGGCTGCCCGTGGCCGTGGGCACCGGCAACACGCTGGTGCCGCTCAGCCAGGTCGCCACCATCAGCATGGGGGAGGGCCCGGCGCAGATCCAGCACCTGGGCGGCAAGCGGATGATCGCCGTCTCGGCCAACGCGCAGGGCCGCGCGACCGGCGAAGTCACCGCCGATGCCCTCGCGCTCGCCAAGCAGATGCAGTTTCCGGCCGGCTACGGCGTGGAACTGGGGGGCGCCGGCAAGGACCAGAAGGAAGTGTTCGGGGCCATGACCACCGCGCTGGTGATGGGCGTGGCGCTGATGTACCTGATCCTGGTGGTGCAGTTCGGCTCGTTCACGGCGCCGCTGGCCGTGATGCTGTCGCTGCCGCTCAGCCTGATCGGCGTCGTGCTGGCGTTGCTGGTGACGCGCTCGACGCTCAACCTCATGAGCTTCATCGGCGTGATCATGCTGATGGGCCTGGTCGCCAAGAATGCCATCCTGCTGCTCGATGCCGCGCGCCGGCGCGAGGCGCAGGGACTGGATCGCGAGCAGGCCCTGATGGACGCCGGCCGGGCGCGCCTGCGGCCGATCCTGATGACGACCTTCGCGCTGATCGCCGGCATGGTGCCGGTGGCCGTCGGCCTGGGCGAAGGCGGCGAGTTCTACCGCCCGCTGGCGATCGCGATCATCGGCGGAACCATCACCGCGACCATGCTCACGTTGCTGGTGGTGCCGGCGTTCTACGACAGCATCGAGATCGCCCGCGACCGCATGTTCGCGAAGTTCCGGCGCCGCCAGACCGCGGGCCATCCACTGGTGGCGTTCGTGCAGACCGCCATCGAAGCCGTGCTGGCACTGACCCTGCTGCGCGGCCTCTACCGCGTCGCCGCCGGCATCGGCCGGCGGCCGTCGCCGGCCCCGAGCCAGCCCATGCGGGGCCTCTGACCCAGCACAAAGACAAGGTAAAAAGTTGCGACTTTCCCAGGGACACGTGTTCTCACGCAGGCTCCCGTGCCGCATCATGAGTTAGCGTTTCATCCTGCTGAGCAACAAGGAGTGTGCCAACCATGGCTGCAGAACTGTCCCAGGCCGAGCAGGCCTTGCGCGAAGCCGCGCGCGAATACCACCGGCTGCCCACGCGGGGGAAGATTTCGGTCACCCCGACCAAGCCGCTGTCGAACCAGCGCGACCTGTCGCTGGCCTATTCGCCCGGCGTGGCCTATCCGTGCCTGGACATCCAGGCCGACCCGTCGCTGGCGGCGCAGTTCACGTCGCGCGGCAACCTGGTGGGCGTGGTGACCAACGGCACCGCGGTGCTGGGCCTGGGCAACATCGGCCCGCTGGCCGGCAAGCCGGTGATGGAAGGCAAGGGCTGCCTGTTCAAGAAGTTCGCCGGCGTCGACGTGTTCGACATCGAGCTGGCCGAGACCGATCCGGACAAGCTGGTCGAGATCATCGCGGCGCTGGAGCCGACGCTCGGCGGCATCAACCTGGAGGACATCAAGGCGCCCGAGTGCTTCTACATCGAGAGCAAGCTGCGCGAGCGCATGAACATCCCGGTGTTCCATGACGACCAGCACGGCACCGCCATCATCTCGTCGGCCGCGCTGCTGAACGGGCTGGAACTGGTCGGCAAGAAGATCGACGAGGTGAAGATCGCCGTCTCCGGCGCCGGCGCCGCCTCGATCGCCTGCCTCGACGTGATGGTGGGCCTGGGCGTGAAGCGGCACAACGTCTTCGTCTGCGACTCCAAGGGCATGTTGTACGAAGGCCGCCCGGGCGGCTACGACAAGTCCAAGGCCAAGTACGCGCAGAACACCGACGGCCGCACCCTGGCCGACGCGGTGAAGGACGCGGACGTGTTCCTCGGCTGCTCCGCGCCCGGCGTGCTGACCGCGGAGATGGTCAAGACCATGGCGCCCAAGCCGATCATCCTGGCGCTGGCCAACCCCGAGCCCGAGATCCGGCCCGAACTCGCGAAGTCCGTGCGCCCCGACTGCATCATCGCCACCGGCCGCTCCGACTACCCGAACCAGGTCAACAACGTCCTGTGCTTCCCGTACATCTTCCGCGGCGCGCTCGATTGCGGCGCGACCAAGATCACCGAGGCGATGAAGCTCGCCTGCGTGCGCGAGATCGCCGATCTGGCCAAGGCGGACATCAGCGAGGAAGTGGCCAACGCCTACGCCGGCAAGGAGCTCGCGTTCGGCCCCGATTACCTCATTCCCACGCCGTTCGACTCGCGCCTGATCCTGCGCATCGCGCCGGCCGTCGCCAAGGCGGCCGCGGAATCGGGCGTCGCCGAGCGCCCGATCACCGACTTCGAGGCCTACCGCCAGACGCTCACCCGCTTCGTCTACCAGACCGGCATGATCATGCGGCCGGTGTTCGAAGCGGCCAAGGCGGCGCCGGCCAAGCGCCGCGTCGCGTTCGCCGAGGGCGAGGACGAGCGCGTGCTGCGGGCGGCGCAGCTGGCGCTGGAGGACGGCGTCGCCACGCCGATCCTGATCGGCCGGCCGGCCGTCATCGAGGCGCGCATCGCCAAGGCCGGCCTGCGGCTCAAGCTCGGGCAGGACGTCGAGTGCGTCAACCCCGAGAGCGACACCCGCTTCCGCCAGTACTGGGAGAGCTACCACGGCCTGATGGGCCGGCAGGGGGTCACGCCCGAGGCCGCCAAGGCTGCCGTGCGCCGCTCCAACACGCTGATCGGCGCACTGTCGGTGCACCTGGGCCACGCCGACGCGATGCTGTGCGGCCTGGTCGGTCGCTTCGACCAGCACCTGGACCACATCCGCAACGTGATCGGCACGGCCAAGGGCGCGCCCGGCCTGGCGACGCTGAACGCGCTGATGCTGCAGGAGCGCACCCTGTTCATCGCCGACACCTACGTCAACGAGGACCCCAGCGCCGAGCTGCTGGCCAGCATTGCGGTGATGGCCGCCGACGAGGTGCGCCGCTTCGGGCTGCCGCCGAAGGTCGCGTTCCTCTCGCACAGCAATTTCGGCTCGTCGGCCCGCGCCTCGGCCCGCAAGATGCGGCTGGCACGCGATCTGTTCTCGCGCATGGCGCCCGACGTCGAATGCGACGGCGAGATGCAGGGCGATTCGGCCCTGTCCGAAGCGGTGCGGCGCGGCGCGCTGGCCGACAGCTCGCTCAGCGGCGAGGCCAACCTGCTGATCTGCCCGACGCTGGACTCGGCCAACATCCTCTTCAATGTGCTGAAGATGACCGGCGGCCACGGCATCACCGTCGGGCCGATCCTGCTGGGCGCCGCCCGCTCGGTCCACGTGCTGACGCCGTCCTCGACGGTGCGCCGCGTGGTCAACATGATGGCGCTGGCGGCGGCGGGCGCGGCGTACGCCTGACCCAGCCACGCAAAGCCGAAGGCGGGCCCGCGGGCCCGCCTTCGGCTTTTGGCGGCGGCAAACGAAAGAAGGCACCCGGCGCTGCCGGATGCCTGAAATCTGGTTTCACGGGGCCTGCCGGCCGGGCCGCCTGGTGCGGCGGCCCTGTGCAGCGGCGAGGAGTGGCGCCGTGTGTGTCGCCGCTCAGCGGACGCGACCGCGGCGGAACAGGTTGACGATGGCCAGCAGGATGATGGCGCCGATCAGCGAGACGATGAACGAGCCGATGCTGAAGCCGTCGTTGATGGTGCCCGTGCCGACCATGGGCGAGATCAGCCAGCCGCCGATGAAGGCGCCGACGATACCCACCACCACGTTCAGCAGGATGCCCTGCTGGCCGTCCGTCCTCATCACGAGACTGGCAAGCCAACCGACGATACCGCCTACGATCAACCAAAGAATGAAATTCATCTGAGACTCCTTTGCCGCGAACGGCGTGTTGTTGATAGCGGGCCGGTCCCTCTTGGTGGTTCCGACCACCCGCCGTCAGAACCAACGGCCGGTGGACGCAATATGGTCGTGCGCCCTGCTCCGCGGCGTAGTCGCCCGTAAAGGCTCATCGTGCGCGGTCATCGCGTCGCCGCGTCGGACGCGCCCTACCGCACCGCAGAGCTTCTCCCGGAGTGCGCGCCGGGGCTGGCGCGCACCTGCAAGTGGCGTCCTACGGTGCCATCGGCCCGCCGCCGCCGCGCGGCATATGCCCTCTCCGGCACGGTTGCGCATCCGAGCTTCCTAGACTTCAGTCATTCAAGATGAAATCAAGGAGAGCACCCATGAAGGCAATCGACAACGTCCGCTCGCGCAAGAGCATCCTGTCGTTCGGCGTCGCGGCGCTGCTCGCAGTGACGGCTGCGACCGCCCAGGTCACGTCGGGCGCGCCCGGCACCACCGGCATCGATGCGTCCGGCAGCTATCAGCAGGAAGTGCAGGCCTGCCTGTCCGGCAAGACGCAGCAGGACCAGGCCACCTGCCTGCGCGAAGCGCGCAATGCCCAGGCCGACAAGCAACGCGGCCGCCTCGACAACGGCGGCCAAGCCGGCCTTGACGCCAACAAGGTGGCACGCTGCGACCCGCTGGCCGGCGAGGAAAAGGCCGCCTGCCAGGCCCGCATGATGGGCTACGGCAGCACCACCGGCAGCGTCGCCGGCGGCGGTGTGCTGCGCGAAGTCGAAACCGTGACGCTGCCGGCCGGCCAGAGCTCGGTGACGATCGAGCCCAAGACCTCGGATCCGGTGGTGCTGGTGCCGGCCAAGTAACCGGCGTGCGTTCCCCCTCCCACCGGCGGGCCTGCGGGCCCGCTTTCTTTTTGGCGTTTTGTGTCGGTTCCAGTCCACGCCCAACTGTTACCCGCCGGCCGAAAGCGTAACTATTCCGCAGAACGGCCGAGCTTTCACGTGTTTTTCGTCACGTTCACACACACATGTCGCGGCAATGTGGCGAGGATAGGACCTCCCTAACCACGAAGACGATGAGATGAGCCTGAACACAATGGAAAGCAGCCGCGCCCGGGCGGCAACCCGCTGGCTGGCCGTGCTTGGCGCGAGCGCCGCGCTGGCCGCTTGCGGCGGCGGGGGCGGCGGCGACGTGGCCCAGCCGGCCGGCCAGGGCAGCCTGCGGGTGGCGATCACCGACGCGCCGAGTTGCTATGAACATGTGTACGTCACGGTGGAAAAGGTGCGGGTGCACCAGAGCGCGGCGGCCGGCGAAGCCGATGGCGGCTGGCAGGAACTGGCGCTCTCGCCCGCCAAGCGCATCGACCTGGTCTCGCTGACCAACGGCGTGCTGGAAGAGCTCGGCTCGATGCAGTTGCCGGCGGGCCGCTATTCGCAGGTGCGCCTGGTGCTGGCCGAGAACGCTGCCTCGGGCAGCGGCGCACTGGCCAATGCCGTGCAACCGATCGGCGGCGTCGAGACGGCGTTGAGCACGCCGAGCGCGCAGCAGAGCGGGCTGAAACTGCAAGCCAATGTCGACGTCCCCGAAGGCGCCGCCGCGGACCTGGTGCTCGACTTCGACGCCTGCAAGTCGGTCGTCAAGGCCGGCAACTCGGGCCGCTACAACCTCAAGCCGGTGGTCTCGGTGGTGCCGCGCGTGATGGCGGGCCTGATGGGCTACGTGACGACGACGCTGTCGCTGAGCAGCACGACGGTGGCCGCGCAACAGAACGGCACCACCGTGCGCTCCACGGTCCCGGATGCCAGCGGCAAGTTCAGCATCCCATTCCTGCCGGCCGGCACCTATACGCTGGTCATCACGTCCGACGGCCGCGCCACCACCGTCCTGACGGGCGTCCCCGCCGGCACCACGACCACCGTCGTCAACGGCACCGCGACCGCGTTCGCCCCGCCGGCCTCGTCGATGGCCGAGGTCACCGGGACCGTGACGGCCAGCTCGGTCTCCGGCAGCACCACCGTCTCGACGGCGGTGACGGATGCCGACATCCGCGCGTTGCAGGCGCTCACTGGCGGGCCGACCATCGAAGTCGCCCACAAGCCGGTGGACGCGACACTGGGCACCTACAGCCTGCGACTGCCCGTCGCGGCGCCGGTGAAGGGGGCGTACGCGACCGGAACGGCGACCTTGACGCTCACGCCCGACACGGCGGTGGCGGGCAAGTACACGATCCAGGCGCAGGCCCCCGGCCGGACGGTGCAGGAGAAGCCGGTGACGGTGACGTCAGGCACGGCGACCACGTCGCTGAACTTCAACTACGGGCCGTAAGGGGCTTTTTCAGCAGCCGCGCGAGCGGCTTGAAGGCCGGGCGTCGCCGCCCGGCCTTTTTTTTGTTGCGCTGTCGGGTGTTGCAACACGGTGTAGATGCGCCGCCGTCCTACAAACTTGCAGCCGTCGGCGGGTACGCTGTACGACCGTGATCCAAAGACGTCCCCGTGCCGGGCCGACCGGACTTGTCTTCGCCACCGTTCTGCTCGCTTCGCTGATCGGCTTCGGCGTGTTCTCCGACCGCGCCAACGAGTCCGCCACTGCCGCGGCCATGGCGACGCTCGACCGCGACCTCGCCCGCGAGGGCTGGTCGGCGGAGGTGCGCCAGATCGCGGCGTGGGCCATCGGGTCGGGTGACCACGCCGGATTGCCCTTCATCGTGGTCGACCAGGCGCGCGGGCGGCTGTTCGCCTTCAGCGGCAAGGGCCGCCTGGTCGGCAGCACGCCGATCCTGCAGGGCGACGGTTCCACCGACGACGGCGCGCCACCGGGCCGCTTCGTCGCCGACACCAAGCACGCCGGCAGCGATGCCGCCATCGTCTGGGCGAACGAACACGACACGCTGTTGCTGCAAGCCGCGCCGCCGCCGGCGGCCTGGAAGCAGCAACCGGTGGCGACGCGCTATCACCGCCATGCCGGAGGCTCGCTGCACGTCGCCGGCGAGTTCTATCGCCAGCACCTGCGGGCGTTCCGGCACCGGGCCAGCGTGGCCTATGTGCTGCCCGGGGCGCTGGGCATGCAGCGCAGCACGCGCGTGTACACGCTGGCGCCGGACCTTCATCGCCCAGGGAGATCAGCATGAACAGCAGGAAGACCGACGCGCAGCCGAAGGCGGAGCACGGCGCGCGCAGCGAGGTGAGCCGGGACGACGGTCAGGGCCGCCAGCCGTATGCGAACCAGGACGACGTGGACGCCGCCGAGGCGGGCGGCACGCACGAATTCAGCGAGGGCGACCGCGGCGCGATGTCCGGGCGCAATCTCGAGCAGCTCGAGCAGGTCAAGAAGATGCCGTGACGCGGCCCGCTCCGGAGCCGCCGGCCCCGGAGCGTGCGGCGCATGTTGTCAGATCATGCCGAACAGGCGCAGCAGGATCACGACCACCAGGGGGACGCCGAGAAGCCAGAGGATGATGGGCATTGTTTGCTCCGTGAGTGAGTTGTCGATGCCTTCACGATAGGTGCAGTCCCGACCCGCCGCTGCGCGACGGGAACCCCAATGACGGTCAGCACGTGGCGCGCGAGCGGTCAGCCGGCCCGCTGCGCGCGCGTCGGGCGCCTGCCTACACCCGCACCGGGCGGACGCGCGGCTGCGGCACCCTGCGCTGCGGATCGCATGCAATGACGAGCCTGCGTCCGACAGACGCACGCAGCGGGAGCCGGTTCAATAGCGGCTGACGAATTCCCGCGAGGTGCCAATGAACGAACTGATCAGCCGGATGACACCAAGCGTGACGAACATGATCCGCATGGATCACACGCACGTCCTCACCACGTTCCATCAGTACCACGTCGACACGGCGCCGCGGGTCAAGAAGGGACTGGCCGACACGGTGTGCGTCGCGCTGGAGATCCATTCGCAGCTGGAAGAGGAGATCTTCTACCCCGCGATGCGCGCGATCGCCGACAGCGACTTCATGCAAAAGAGCGTTCCCGAACACGACCAGGTGCGCCGTCTCATCACCCAGTTGCGCAGCCTGCGGCCCGAGGAAGCGGCCTTCGACGAGGCCTTCTTCCAGCTGATGAACGCCGTCATGCACCATGTCGCCGACGAGGAAACGCTCCTGCTGCCGACCGCCGAGCGCGTGTTGGCGGACCGGCTGGGCGAGCTCGGCGCGGAAATGGCCAAGCGGCGCTTGCAGCTGACCGCGGCACGCGGCGGCGAGCTGGCCGGCAGCGTGGCGCGGTCGATGACCGCGGGCGGCATGGTCCTCGGCGCCGGGGCGCTGCTGGCCGCCGGCTATCTGTTCTCCCATCCCCGCGGGGCGGGGCGCCACACGCCGCGTCCGGACACCGTCGAATCCCACTGAGCACTGCCTTGGGCGCCGCCGCAGTCATCGAGCCCGTTCCGACCACGCGGCGGCACCGCGCACTCCAGGCCCGGCCGACGGCCGGCGCGCTGCACCCCGGCGATGCCGGTGCGCAGGACGCGGCGCGGACCCACCAGTTTCCCGAAGAGCGGCTGCCCGCGCCCCGCGGGCAGCCACACGATCGCCGCGCGCGCGCCCTGGGCGCAGCCCGCGCGACGGTCGGTTCACCATCATCCAACAAGGAAGCACCATGCAAACCCTGGTCGTCTTTTCGCACCTGCGCTGGAATTTTGTCTACCAGCGCCCGCAGCACCTGCTGTCGCGGCTGGCGCAGCGATGGCGCGTCATCTTCATCGAGGAGCCCGTCCTCAAGGCGGGCCACAACGGCCTCGAGCGATTCGAACCGGCGGCCAACGTGCAGGTGTGGCGCCCGCACGTGACGGGCGACGCACCGGGCTTTCACGACGACCATCTGCCGGCGCTGCAGCGCATGGTCTCCGACGCGATGACCGAAGACGCCGTGACCGACTACTGGGTGTGGTTCTACACGCCGATGGCGCTGCCGCTGGCGACCGACCTCTCCCCGCGCGGCGTGGTGTACGACTGCATGGACGAGCTGACGCTGTTCAGGCATGCGCCGCGGCAGCTGGTGCAGCGCGAGAACGCGCTGTTCAAGATGGCCGACCTGGTGTTCACGGGCGGTCCCAGCCTGTACGCCGCCAAGCGCCATCGCCACCCCTCGGTCCATTGCTTTCCGAGCAGCGTCGATGCGAAGCATTTCTCGCAGGCCAGGGGCGAGCATCCGCTGCTGGCGGACATCGCACGGCCGCGCCTGGGGTATTGCGGCGTCATCGACGAGCGCCTGAACATGGACCTGATCGACGGCATGGCGCAGCGCCATCCCGAGTGGCAGATCGTGATGGTGGGCCCGGTCGTGAAGATCGACGCGGCTTCGCTGCCGCAGCGGCCGAACATCCATTGGCTGGGCCAGCAAAGCTACGAGGATCTGCCGGCCCTGATCTCGGGCTGGGACGTCTGCCTGCTGCCGTTCGCGCTGAACGACGCGACGCGCTTCATCAGCCCGACCAAGACGCTGGAATACATGGCCTGCGGCCGGCCGTCCGTCAGCACGTCGATCAAGGACGTGGTGGAGCCGTACGGCCATCTGGTGTCGATCGCGGACACCCCCGAGGACTACACCGCCGCCTGCGAAGCCGTGCTGGCCCGCACGGGCGAGGAGCAGGCGGCGCACGCGGCGGCCCTGAGCAAGATCGTGGCCCGCACGTCGTGGGACGCAACGGCCCAGGCGATGGGCGAACTGATCGCCGCGGCCGACCAGTCGCGCGTGTCGACCGGCAAGGTGCTCGCGCCGCACAGCGCCGCCAATGCGCCGACCAATGTCGAATCGGCGCCGCTGCACCTGGCCGAGGTCGCGCCCGGCGCCGCCTCGAGCGTGCTGCCCGCCGCCGCGACGGCCACCGCGGCGAAGCGCGCGTCGGCGGCCTGACCGTCGGGGCCGGGCGCATTCGCCGCGAGTAAACTCACCGCTCCCGGAGAGTTGGCAGAGCGGTTGAATGCACCGGTCTTGAAAACCGGCGACGTCGCAAGACGTCCGTGAGTTCGAATCTCACACTCTCCGCCAGCCGGTGCCGCGCGCGGACGCCGGCCGCGCCGATCTCACGCGTTCGGCTGGGCCTCACCCGCGCCGCGAGCGGTCGCGGCCGCGGTGCGCGCCAGGGGGAGCTGCCGTCTGAGCTTGGCGATGTCGCGCCGCGCCCTGGTGCGGGCAGGGTCGTCCCGCCGCACGACCGCGACGAAGAGCCGCTGCTCTGCGGCCCGGATCAGCAATTCCAGCGAAGCGGCATCAGTCACCGGAGCCTCGCGCGCGGCGCGGCTTGGGCGCGGGAATGCCGGGCGAGGCCGGGATGCGGCTCTTGCGCGCCGCCTCCAGAAACGGCTGGAGGCTGGCCGACCCTTCCCCGCTGCGGGTGCCGGCCGGAAACCGGCTGTCGATGTTGTCGGCTTCAGGCCCTCGCGGCCACACTGACCATGAACGCACTCTCATCCTTTCCCCTCAACGTCACAGGGCAGCCGCGCCGCAGCGCGGTCCTCATGGGCAAGTTTCTTGAAGCGGCGTTGTCGCGCTCTGCGCATTGGCCGCGCGGCGCACGTTGATGTAGGTCAATAGTGACGCGACTGCCGCTGTCGGACCAGTCCCACGCGGAAACAGGCTGTATCCCTACAGTCGCCCCTGCGCACAAGCTCTTCGGCGTGAAAGCCGGGAACACACCTTTCCGGTGCGTTGCGCTTCATTACATGCCGATCACAGTTGTTTCGCCGTGCGCGACGCCGCGGCAGCGGCATGGCCCGACAGCCCGGACGCCCGCGGTCGGCGGTCAGTGCCCGGTCAGACTGAAAAGCCGGGCTGACCTATCTCAACAACTCCATGAAGGAAAAAGCGCTCAATGAGGTCGGCCCGGATGCATCGTCCATCCACAAGGCGGCGTCCGCGTCCGGATCTTCGACATGACCGATGAGGAATCTATGAGTCTCAAACTGCACGGCACGATTTCCGCCGTCGCGCTCGCCACGCTGACGCTGGCGGGTTGCCAGGGCGTCACGCAGCAAGCCGTGGCGCCGAACACGCTGGTCGCCGCCAAGGCCGCGGCCGCGCCCGACCTGAACGCCTTCGCCGCCGACCCGGTATGGGCCGGCGCGCGGGCGCTGACGGTGGAACTGAACGACGGCGCGAACCTGGGCGGCACCGGCAAGACGACGGCCAACATCAAGGCGGTGTACACGGCCGACAGCCTCTACATGCTCGTGCAGTACAAGGACCCGACCAATTCGGTCCGCCGCATCCCGTACCAGAAGCAGGCCGACGGCTCGTGGAAGCAGATCACCGATCCCAACGACAAGGGCGGCGACAACAACCTGACCTACGAAGACAAGTGGGCCATGATCTGGCCGATCAACAACTCGATCAAGGGCTTCGAGGAGCAGGGCTGCGCGGTGGTGTGCCACACCGGCCAGGGCAAGCCGTACGGCAACAAGTACACCAACGCCCCCGGCGAGATCGGCGACATGTGGCACATGAAGAGCATGCGCACGATCCCGATGGGGCACATCGACGACCAGTACGTCGACGACAGCCGCTACGACGCGAAGACCAACCCCAACGCCGGGCGCAAGAGCGATCCCGGAACGGCCGGCGGCGAGTACACCGCCGTGAAGCTGGTCAACGGCAAGCCCGAGTTCATGAACCGCGACGGCAAGCCGGCGAATGCCGGCGGCACGTACTACATCAAGCGCGCCGACGCGGTGCCGTTCGTCGACAACTTCAAGCCGGGTGACGAAGTGGCGGCCCACATCAGCAACCCGCTGCAGGGCGACCGCGCCGACATCAAGGCCGTCAACAAGTGGGAAAACGGCGTGGTCACGACGGTGCTGACCCGCAAGCTGGTGACCGGCAGCAAGTTCGACGTGCAGTTCAACCCGGCCAACCGCTACCCGTTCGGCTTTGCCGTGTTCGACAACGCCGCCGTGCGCCACGCCACGCCGGACGACGCCCTGTTCATGGTCTTCGCCAAGTAGCCGGGCCCCCGCAAACCAAGGCCCCGGGGCTCGCGCCGCCGGGGCCTTGTTTCATGATTCCTGAGCCGGCCGGCCCGCGCGGCGCCGGCGCCGCTCGACGCCCGGCGGCTGGACCTCGGCGGCCGGCTCGCACTCGCAGCGGCTGCGCTCGATCTCGCGCCAGGTGGCCAGGGCACTCGCCGCCCCTTCGCCGGAACCGCGTTCCGCCTGCTTGCCGGCCCGGCCTTCGCGCTGCGGGCGTTCGGTGCTGGCTGCTTTGGGGATCTCCTTCATCTGGCACCTCATCGGCTGGCGCCGACTCTTTCACCACTGCAATGGTGGCGCGCACTCAGCAGCAGGCGCGTAGGCGCCAAGCCGAAAGTCCTGTAGGAAGCTGCCGCACGGCCGAGCTCGCGGGAGTGGCGCCGGGCCCTTCCGGCCGCCCGGCACCATCGCTTTCAGGCGAGCTGCCGCAATTCCCGCAGCGCCACCGACAGCATGGCCAAGTCGGCCGGCGTGTCGGCCAGCTCGGCCAGCAGGCGCTTGGCCCTGCCGATCGTGCCGGCACCGCGCTTCTCCCAGGCCGCCAGGCGCTCGCCTGCATCGCCACCGCTGGCGCTGACGACATCGAGCGCGATCGCCCGTTGCAGGCCGGCCAGGTCGTCGGCCAGCGCCACCTTGGCCAGCTGCTGCCAGTGGCTGTCGGCGGGAAGCGAGGCGATCTGCGCCCGCAGGGTCTCCAGCCCGAGCCGCTCGCCGGTGGCGAAATGCACCGCGCTGGTCAGATCCAGGGGCGCCGTCGCGCCTTCGGCGATCTCCGCGATGTCGAGTGCGCCGAACAGCCGGTCCGCCGCGGCCACCTGGCGCGCCAGTTCGGCCGGCACGCCGGCCGCCACCCAGGCCGCCACCTGCGGCGCCTGCGCCAGCTCGGGCGCGATCTGCCGGCGCAGGGCGCTGACCGCCGGCGCCAGCCGCTCGGCGGCGCTGCCGGCCGGTTCGTCCAGATGGCGCGAACGCAGGAACCAGGCCGTGGCGCGCCGCAGCAGGCCGCGCCAGGTGACGATCATCTCGCGCTGCACGCTGTCGGCCACCTGGTTGTCCAGGGCCTCGATCTGCTGCCACAGCTCGACGCTGCCGAACACCTCGCGCGCCAGCAGGTAGGCCTTCACCACCTGCGGCGGCGTGACGCCGGTCAGCTCGCACAGCTGGTGCACGAAGGTCGGACCGACCCGGTTGACCATGCTGTTGACCACATGCGTCGCCACGATCTCGCGCCGCAGCGGGTGGCGCGGGATCGCTTCATGGAAGCGCTCGCGCAAGGCGGCAGGGAAGTAGCGGAACAGCGCGCTGGCGATCCAGGCATCCTCGGGCAGGTCGGAGTCGACCATCTCGTCGGAGAGCCACATCTTGCTGTAGGCCAGCAGCACGGCCTGCTCGGGCGCGGTGAGCCCGAGCCCCCTGGCCCGGCGTTGCGCGATCTCCTCTTCGCCCGGCAGGAATTCGATCGCCGGATGCAGCCGGCCGCATTTCTCGAGGAAGCGCATGAAGCGCACCTGCTCGTCGAGCAACTGCGGCGCCAGCGCGCGGCAGATCGACAGGGCCTGGGTCTGGAAGTAGTTGTCGCGCAGCACCAGCGCCGCCACCTCCTCCGTCATCGTGGGCAGCAGCTCGTCGCGCTGCGCCAGCGTCAGCGTGCCGGCGGCGATCGGCAGTCCCAGCAGGATCTTGATGTTGACCTCGTGGTCGGAGGTGTCGACGCCCGCGGAGTTGTCGATGGCATCCGTGTACAGCCGCACGCCGGCCAGCGCCGCCTCGATCCGGCCGCGCTGCGTGAAGCCGAGGTTGCCGCCCTCGCCCACCACCTTGCAGCGCAGCTGGCGGCCGTCGATCCGCAAGCTGTCGTTGGCCCGGTCGCCCGCCTCGGCATGGGTCTCGCCGCCGGCCTTCACGTAGGTGCCGATCCCGCCGTTGTACAGCAGGTCCACCGGCGCGCGCAGGATCGCCGAGATCAATTCGTTGGGCGGCAGACGGTCGGCCTCGATGCCGAGCACGCTGCGCGCCTGCGGCGACAGGGGAATCGACTTCTCCGAGCGGGCCCACACGCCGCCGCCCTCCGAGATGAGGCTGGTGTCGTAGTCGGCCCACGAGGAGCGCGGTAGCGCGAACAGGCGTTGCCGCTCGGCCATCGACCGTGCCGTGTCCGGCTGCGGGTCGATGAAGACGTGCCGGTGGTCGAAGGCCGCGACCAGCCTGATGTGCGGCGACAGCAGCATGCCGTTGCCGAACACGTCGCCCGACATGTCGCCGATGCCGGCCACCGTGAAGTCGGTGCGCTGGATGTCGACGCCCAGCTCGCGGAAGTGGCGCTTGACGCTCTCCCACGCCCCGCGCGCGGTGATGCCCATCTCCTTGTGGTCGTAGCCGGCGCTGCCGCCCGAAGCGAACGCGTCGCCGAGCCAGAAGCCGTACTCGGCGCTGATCTTGTTGGCGTAGTCGGAGAAGGTGGCCGTGCCCTTGTCGGCGGCGACCACGAGGTAGGGGTCGTCGCCGTCGACGCGCACGACCTGCGGCGGCGGCACCGCCTTGCCTTCGGCCAGGTTGTCGGTGATGTCCAGCAGGCCGCGCAGGTAATCCTGGTAGCAGGCCACGCCCTCGCGCATGAAGGCTTCCCGATCGGACGGCGGCGGCGCCTTCTTCAGCACGAACCCGCCCTTGGAACCCACCGGCACGATCACCGTGTTCTTGACCATCTGCGCCTTGACCAGTCCCAGCACCTCGGTGCGGAAGTCGTCCGGCCGGTCGGACCAGCGCAGGCCGCCGCGCGCGACCTTGCCGCCGCGCAGGTGGATGCCTTCGAAGCGCGGCGAATAGACCCAGATCTCGTACAGCGGCCGCGGCTGCGGCAGCTCGGGCACCTTCGCCGAATCGAGCTTGACGCTGACGAAGCCGCGCCGCGGCCCCGGGTCGCCCGAGCCGCCGACGCCGGTGCGCCAGAAGTTGGTCCGCAGGGTCGCCTGGACCAGCGCCTGCAGCTGGCGCAGCACCCGGTCCTCGGAGAGGTTGCTCACCTTCTCCAGCGCCTGCTCGATGGCATGCACCTGCGCCGTGGCGGCGTCCTCGTCGTGGCGCGCCGGATCGAAGCGCAGCTTGAACAGGCTCACCAGCATGCGCGCGATGCGCGGATGCGCGGCCAGCGTCGCGGCGATGGTCGCCTGCGACTGCGCGAAGCCGATCTGCTTGAGGTACTTGGCATAGGTGCGCAGCACCACCACGTCTTCCGCCGACAGCGCCGCCAGCAGCACCAGCCGGTTGAAGTCGTCGCTCTCGACCTCGCCGCGCAGCACGCGGGCGAAGGCATCCTCGAACAGCGCGGCCAGCGTGCCGATCTCGTATTCCCCCGTGAGCGGGGCGTGCAGCTCGAAGTCGTGCAGCGCGATCGCGGCATCGTCGCCGCGCTGCGCGTCGACCAGATAGCTCGCCTCGGAGATCACGCGCACGCCCATGTGCTCGAGCATCGGCAGGCTGTCGGACAGCACCAGCGGCGCGCCGCGCCGGTACACCTTGAGCCCGAGCGCCCCGGCGTCGCCGCCGCCCACCGGATAGAGGCTCAGCGCCAGCGGCGCACCGGCCGAAAGCGCGGCCAGCTTGCGCACGTCGGGCACCGCTTCGGCCGCGGGCACGCGATCGCGGTACTCGGGCGGAAAGGCGGCGGCCCAGCGCTTGAAGAGCGTGAGGCCGTCCGCCTCGCCGCGGGCCTCGACCAGCCGCTCGCGCAGCTCGTCGTCCCAGCGCCGCGCGGCCGCGGCCAGCTGGCGTTCGATCTCGCGCGTCTCGACGGCCGGCACGTCGCCGGGCGTGGTGCGGACCCGGAAATTGATGCGCGCGAGCTGGGTCTCCCCGAGCAGCACGTCGAAGTCGATCACGCTGCCGTTGAAGGCGCCGAGCAGGATGCGCTGGAACTTGATCCGCAGGTCGGTCGAGAACGCCTCGCGCGGCACGTAGACCAGGCAGGAGACGAAGCGCTCGAACGGGTCGCGCCAGACGAACAGCCGCAACCGCTGGCGCTCGCCGAGCGACAGGATGCCGATCGCCGTGTCGTACAGGTCCTCGTCCGGGATCTGGAACAGGTCGTCGCGGGGGAAGGTCTCCAGGATGTGGCGCAGCGCCTTCGAGAGGTGGCCGCCCGGCGGCAGGCCGGCCCGCCTGGCGATCGCGTCCACCTTGCCGCGCAGCAGGGGAATCTCGTTGACCCGCGCGCTGTAGGCGGTGGACGTGAACAGGCCGATGAACCGGTGCTCGCCGACCACCTCGCCCTTGGCGTTGTAGCGCTTGATGCCGACGTAGTCGGCATAGCCGGCGCGGTGCACCGTGGAGCGGACGTTGGATTTGGTCACCATCAGCGGCGGCGTGGCGGCGAAGGCCACCTGCCGCGCCGCGGCGGGCAGCGGCGTGAACACCGGCGCGCGCTGCTCCTCGGCGGTCTCCCGCAGCACGCCCAGCCCGCTGCCGGGCACCAGCCGCAAGCCGCCCTCGGCCCCCTCGAGCGCGAGGTCGTGCTGGCGATAGCCGAGGAAGGTGAAATGGTCGTCGGCGAGCCACTGCAGGAAGCCCTGGCTTTCGGCGAGCAGGGGCGCGGCGACGCTGGCCGGCGCATGCTCGAGGCCGCCGATGGCTTCGTGGATGCGCGCCAGCATCGACTTCCAGTCCTCGACGGAGGATCGCACGTCGCCCAGCACCCGGCGCAGCCGCGCCGCCAGCGCGTCGCGCTGCGCGGTGTCGACCAGCCGGTCGATCTCGACGTACATCCAGGACTCGCGCGGCGCGTCCGGATCGGCGTCGCGCGGCGAGATCTTCAGCAGCCGCCCCTTCGCGTCGCGCCGAACCGCGTAGATCGGGTGCACGATCAGATGCAGCGTGTGGCCTTCGCGGTTGATCTCCAGCGTGGTCGAGTCGACCAGGAACGGCATGTCGTCGTTGACGACGTGGATCACGGAATGGGGCGAGCTCCAGCCGTCTTCGCCCGGCGTCGCGCTGAAGATGCGCACGGTGGGCTGGCCCGGCTGGCGGGTCTCGCCCAGCTGCAGGTGCGACAGCAGCGCGCCCAGCAGGTCTTCGGGCGTGCGCTCGGCCAGATCCTGCGGGTCCAGCCGTTGGAAATATTCGGGGGCGATCTGCTGGATCACCTGGTACCGGGCCGGCTCGAGCCGCGCGGCGGCCAGGGCGAGCACGGCGGCGAGCCGGTTGTGGACAGCTTGCGTGAATGCATTCATGTTCTTGATCCCTCGTAGGGAAGCTTCAAAGGACGTCGCGTCCGGTGGCGGCGGGTTGCCGCCACGGTCGACACACTGAATCTAGGCGCGCCGCTGCTGAACCGCAAATGCCTGTTGCGCCGGCCCTTATGCGAAGAATGCATCCGCGGGCCGGCATTCATTGCGTCAGGTCAAGGACGGGCGGCCGCGGGCAGGAAAAGGGCCTGCAGGTCGCTGAGAAAATCGAAGCCGCGGGTGGTCGGGCGCACCCGGGCCAGGTCGCGCTCGACCAGGCCCTTGCGCTCGGCCTCCTGCAGCGCCGGGCCGATGGCCGTCAGCGGCAAGCCGGTGCGTTCGGTGAACTGCGCCAGGGCGAACCCGTCCCGCAGCCGCAGGGCGTTGAGCATGAATTCGAACGGCAGCTCGGCCCGGGGCACGTCGTCGTCCTGGGCCAGCGCCTGGCCGGCCAGCGCGCCGTCCATGTACAGGCGCGGCTCGCGCAGCCGCACCTGGCGCACCACCCGGTGCGGGAACGTGATCTTGCTGTGGGCGCCGGCGCCGATGCCGAGGTAGTCGCCGTACTGCCAGTAGTTCAGGTTGTGCCAGCAGCGGTGGCCCGGCTTGGCATAGGCCGAAACCTCGTAGCGGTCCAGGCCGGCGGCCGTCGTCATTTCCGTGATCCGGTCCAGCATCGCGTACGCCGTGTCGTCGTCCGGGATCCGCGGCGGAAACTTCGCGAAGTAGGTATTGGCCTCGATCGTGAGGTGATAGACCGACAGGTGCGGCGGCATCAGGGCCAGCGCCTGCGCCAGGTCGGCCTCGAGCTGCGCCATGTCCTGGCCCGGCAGCGCGTACATCAGGTCGAGGTTGAAGGTGTCGAACGCGGCGGCGGCCTCTTCGACGGCGGCGATCGCCTGGGCCCGGTCGTGGATGCGCCCGAGCGCCTTGAGGTGCCGGTCGTCGAAGCTTTGCACGCCCACCGACAGGCGCGTGACGCCGGCATCGCGGAACGCGCGGAAGCGGTCCCGCTCGAACGTGCCGGGGTTGGCTTCGAGCGTGATCTCGCAGTCGGCCGCCAGTTTGAGCCGTGCCCGGATGT
>NZ_DATMHS010000117.1:0-3630 GCF_035554825.1 Ramlibacter sp.
GTCGGTGTTGTCGCCGAAAATGCCGTCGCCGTCGAAGCGCCGGGTGTTGCAGGCCCGCGCCAGCCGGGCGCGCGGCGACGGCCGGCCGGCCAGCGCGGCGGCGTCGAACTTGAACGGCACCGTGACATTGCAGCCGCTGCCGCCCTCGGCCTGGAATGCGCGCAGCGCAGTCGCGAACCCGCCGAGCGGCACCAGGCGCTTCTCGTAGGTCATCGCCTGGCCCGTGAGCTGCGCGAAGCGCGCGTGGATCCACGGCGACCGGCTGTGTTCCACGGGGTGGCCCATGACGCAGTAGCGATCGGCGCTCATCGGTCGGTCAGTTTCGTTTCGAGGGTTTCGTCGCGCGTGAACTTGAAGCGCGACACGACGACGATCTGGTCGGCCTTGCGCCGCATGGCGTCGCTGAAGCGGCCGAACGGCCCCGAGCTGCGGGCGATCGTCATCGCCCGGCGGTCCAGCGCCAGGCTGCCCGACGTCTGCGCCACCTCGGTATCGAGCACCTTGCCGTCGAAGTTCACCGTGACGACCATGGTCAGCTCGCCGTACAGCTTGCGCCCGGCGACTTCGGGGAAGTTGCGCGTGCCCCTGTCCTCGATCTTGCGGCGCAGGGTGTCGTAATAGACGGCGTAGACCTCTTCGCGCGTCGACGGGCTGATGTAGCGCTTCTTGGGCCGCGCGTTCTCCTCGTTGATGCGGCGCTCGATCTCGGCCAGCATCTTGAGCAGCTGCTTGCGCTTGTTCTCGCGCGCCTGCGCCGCCGGATCGCTGGTGGGCTGCTTGGGATCGGGCGGCGGCATCGCCGCGAGCATCCGCTTGATCTGGGCCAGCATCATCATCTGCTGTTCCTGCATGGCCTCGATCTTCTTCTGGGCGTCCTCGGCGGCGTCGCCGATCTCGGTCAGCGCCGACGGCGGCAGCGGCGAGGTGGCATGCCCGCGGGCAGCTTCGCCGCCGCCGGCCAGCGAGGTCTGCGCGATCGCGCGGGCCGCCTTGTCGGCCTTCTCGCTGGTCCTGGTGTTGACCAGGATGACCTCCAGCGGCGTGTCCTGGAACACCCGGTTGAAGCCCTCGGGGTCGACGAAGCGAACCGTCAGCAACGCGGCGTGGACGGCGACCGAGACGCCGAGCGCGATCTGCAGGGTACTGAACGAACGCAAATTCACTGGGGGCGAGGGTCGGCGGCGGTGGCCTCGGGGGCGGGTTCCCCAGTGTCGTTGACATCCACGGCGATCGCAATCGGGCCGGCCACCGCTTCCTCCTCGCCTTCCTCGTCTTCCACGGAAAGTGGTTCGGGCACCACATCGAGGCGTTCGAGCACGGTGCCTTTCAGGTCCAGGGTGATGGCGTCGATCTCGCCGAGCTTGACCCGCACCCGGGCGCCGCGCGGCAGGTCCGCGCCGCCCAGCACGGGCAGCACCAGCGGCAGGTCGTCGGCGCGGACCAGGCCCTCCTTGAAGACCATGCCGATGATTTCGGTGGTGCCTTGCTGCTGCAGGTAGCGCAGCGTCCAGAAACGCTCCATCGCGGCCTGATGCGCGTTGTAGGCCATGTACGCCGCGTCGAAGCCGGAAATCACCGAAAACAGCTCGGCGTCCTTGGGCTTGAAGGGCGCCGCCAGCGCCGCCGTGCGCCCGTGGCGGGCGGCGGCGATGATCTGCCACTGGTTCACCAGGTCGGTGTAGCGGCGCAGCGGCGAGGTGCTCCAGGCGTAGCTCTTGACCCCGATCCCGGCGTGCGGCAGCGCCTTGGTGCCCATGCGCACCTTCACCCCCGGCGCCAGGCTGGCCTGGCTGCGGTAGATCGCCGGCACGCCCAGTTCGGCGAGCCACGAGCCCCAGCTGCTGTTGGCGAGGATCATGGCCTCCGACACGATCAGGTCCAGCGGCGCGCCGCGCCGGCGGGTGCTGATCTCCACCCGTTCGTCCCCGGCCGGCTCCGCGCCGTCGTTGCCGACCAGCCGGAAGTTGTAGTCGGGGCGGTTGAAGGTCTCGGGCTTGCCGCGCACCAGTTCGCGCTGCGATTTCAGGTGGGTGGCCAGGCGAAACAGGAACGAGAGCTCGTCGCGCAGCTGGTGGACCGGGTGCGTTTGGTCGGCTTCGCCCGGATCGCCGCCGCGCAGCCAGTCCTCGGTGATCACGGCGTCGAGCTGGTCGTGCCGCAGGTTCTGGGCGATGGGGACCCGCTCCAGGCTGGTGCGGGTGCCTTTGAGCGCGAGCGAGGCTTCGTCGTACTCGGCGTAGAGCGACACCGCCGGACAGTCGCGCCCGGCCAGCAGCGTGTACGCCTGCACCACCTCGTCGGGCAGCATGGTGATCTTGTAACCCGGCATGTACACCGTGGACAGGCGCTGGCGCGCCACCTGGTCGATCGGGGTGGCGGGCTGCAGCGCCAGGCCGGGGGCGGCGATGTGGATGCCGACCGTCACGGTGCCCGTGCCGAGCCCCTGCACCGACAGCGCGTCGTCGATCTCCGTGGTGCTGGAGTCGTCGACCGAGAAGGCCTGCACCGGCGCCAGCGGCAGCTCCTCGCGGATGGCCGGCGCCTGCAGCGGCGGGAAGCCGGTCCCCTTGGGGAAGTTCTCGAACAGGAAGCGCTTCCAGTGGAACTGGTAGGGCGAGTCGATGGCGCCGGCGCGCTGCAGCAGCGCCAGCGGCGCCGTGTGGCTGGCGCGCGAGGCCTCGACCACCGCCTTGTATTCAGGCGCGTTCTTGTCGGGCCGGAACAGGATCTTGAACAGCTGGTCGCGCACCGGCGCCGGGCAGGTGCCGGCCGCCAGCTCGCCGGCCCATTGCGCGATCTGCGCCTGCAGCTGCTGCTTCTTCTCGATCGCGGCCAGCGCCTGCTGCAGGATCTCGGCCGGCGCCTTGCGGAAGCGGCCGCGACCGGCGCGCCGGAAATAGTGCGGCGCCTCGAACAGGCGCAGCAGGGCGCCCGCCTGCTGGGCCAGCGTCGGCTGCGCGCTGAAATACTCGCGTGCCAGGTCGGCGAACCCGAATTCCTCCTCGGGAGCGAACTCCCAGGCGAGTTCGAGCTCGATCCCGGACGCGATCGCCTGGGCTTCGCGCATCAGCTCCGCCGGGGCCGGCTGCTCGAATCTGAGCAGCACGTTCGCGGCCTTGACCTTGACGCGCTTGCCGCTGTCGAGCTCGACCTGGGACGACGCTTCCGCCTCCGACAGCACCCGGCCGGTCTGGAACTTCCCGGCTTCTTCGAACAATGCAAACATGGGCGCGATTGTCCCATGCGCCCTGCGCTCACAGGCCGAGGAAGGCCAGCACGTCGGGCAGGTGGGCGTCGAAGTCGGACAGGCCGTGGTCGCTGCCTTCCAGCAGCTTGATCCGCGCGCCGGGATAGCGGCCCGTCATCTCTCGCCAGTCCAGCAGTTCGTCGCCCTTGGCGATCACCGCGAAGTAGTTCGCCGGCTGCGCCGGCGTCCCGACTTCGAGCGCCGTCAGTTCGTCGACGAACGCCGGCTCGAACATGAAGTGCAGCGACGGATCGTGGAACGCCGCCTGCTCGCCGGTGTGGCGGGCGAGGTCGCGCGCCGGATCGACGGCCGGATTCAGGAGCACCGCGCGGCAGCCGGTCTTTTCCGCCACGTGCGTGGCGTAGAAGCCACCGAGCGAGGAG
>NZ_DATMHS010000118.1:0-7572 GCF_035554825.1 Ramlibacter sp.
CCGACCGCGAGGCCATGAAGTCGAACATGGAGGAGCTGATCCATCACTTCAAGCTCTTCTCGGAGGGCTTCCGCGTGCCCGAGGGCGAGGCCTATGCGGCCGTCGAGCACCCCAAGGGCGAGTTCGGCATCTATTTCGTCAGCGACGGCGCCAACAAGCCCTACCGCATGAAGATCCGTCCGCCCGGGTTCGTGCACCTGTCCGCGATGGACGAGATGGCGCGCGGCCACATGATCGCCGACGCCGTGGCGGTGATCGGCACCATGGACATCGTGTTCGGAGAAATTGACCGATGAGTTCCCAACCAGCAAGCAAGGCGCCGGCGCTGTCGGCGGCCACGACGGCCCTGTTCGAGCGCGAACTCGCGAAGTACCCGGCCGACCAGCGGCAGTCGGCCGTGATGGCGTGCCTGCGGATCCTGCAGGAAGAGCGCGGCTACATCAGCCCGGCCAGCGAGCAGCAGCTGGCCGACTACCTCGGCATGCCGGCGATCGCGGTGCACGAGGTCACGACCTTCTACAACATGTACAACCAGGCGCCGGTGGGCAAGTACAAGCTCAACGTGTGCACCAACCTGCCGTGCCAGTTGCGCGACGGCGCCCGCGCGCTGCACCACCTGGAGCAGCGCCTGGGCATCAAGATGGGCGAGACCACGGCCGATGGCATGTTCACGCTGCAGCAGTCCGAGTGCCTGGGCGCCTGCGCCGATTCGCCGGTGGTGCTGGTGAACGACGGCACGATGGTCAGCTTCATGAGCAACGACAAGCTCGACCAGCTGATCGACGGCCTGCGCTCGGCCGCCAACGGGGAGACGGCATGAACGCGACCCAGGTGCTGGCCCAGTTCCAGGCGACCGGCGTGCAGACGTGCTTCCACGGCCGCCACATCAACCCGCAGATCTACAAGGACCTCGACGGCACTAACTGGCGCCTGAAGGAGTACGAGCAGCGCGGCGGCTACCAGGCGCTGCGCAGGATCCTGGGGCTGGCCGGCGGCGAGCGCATGGATCCCGTGGCCGTGACCCAGACCGTCAAGGATTCGGGCCTGCGCGGCCGCGGCGGCGCCGGCTTCCCCACGGGCCTGAAGTGGAGCTTCATGCCCAAGAACTACGCCGGGCAGAAGTACCTGGTGTGCAACTCGGACGAGGGCGAGCCGGGGACCTGCAAGGACCGCGACATCCTGCAGTTCAACCCGCACATCGTCATCGAGGGCATGATCATCGCGGCCTACGCGATGGGCATCAGCGTCGGCTACAACTACATCCACGGCGAGATCCTGCAGACCTACCACCGCTTCGAAGAGGCGCTGGAGGAGGCGAGGGCGGCGGGCTACCTGGGCGACGACATCCTGGGCACCGGCTTCAACTTCCAGCTGCACGCGGCCCACGGCTGGGGCGCCTACATCTGCGGCGAGGAAACCGGCCTGCTCGAATCGCTCGAAGGCAAGAAGGGCCAGCCGCGCTACAAGCCGCCGTTCCCGGCGAGCTTCGGCCTGTACGGCAAGCCGACGACGATCAACAACACCGAGACCTTCGCCGCGGTGCCGTGGATCATCAACAACGGCGCGCAGGCCTACCTCGAGTGCGGCAAGCCGAACAACGGCGGCACCAAGATCTTCTCGGTCTCGGGCGACGTCGAGCTGCCGGGCAACTACGAAGTGCCGATGGGCACGCCGTTCGCCAAGCTGCTGGAACTCGCCGGCGGCGTGCGCAAGGGCCGCACGCTCAAGGCGGTGATCCCGGGCGGCTCGTCGTCGCCGGTGCTGCCGGCCGACATCATGATGCAGTGCACGCTGGACTACGACTCGATCGCCAAGGCCGGCTCGATGCTGGGCTCGGGCGCCGTGATCGTGATGGACGACACGCGCTCGATGCCGCAGGCGCTGCGGCGCCTGTCGTACTTCTACATGCACGAGTCCTGCGGCCAGTGCACGCCGTGCCGCGAAGGCACGGGCTGGCTGTGGCGCGTGGTCGACCGCATCTGCAACGGGCACGGCAAGCCCAGCGACATGGACCTGCTGGACTCGGTGGCCGACAACATCATGGGCCGCACCATCTGCGCGCTCGGCGACGCGGCGGCGATGCCGGTGCGGGCCATGCTCAAGCACTACCGGCACGAGTTCGAGGCCATGATCCGGCGCCCGAACCTGCCGACCCCGGATGGCAAGCAGCCCGTGGCGGCTGGCGCCCGCGGCTGATCGAAGGGAACCGCGTCAATGATTGAACTAGATCTCGACGGCAAGAAGGTGGAAGTGCCCGAGGGCAGCATGATCATGCATGCGGCCGACAAGGCCGGCACGTACATCCCGCACTTCTGCTACCACAAGAAGCTGTCCATCGCGGCCAACTGCCGCATGTGCCTGGTCGACGTGGAGAAGGCGCCCAAGCCGATGCCGGCCTGCGCCACGCCCGTCACCAACGGCATGGTCGTGCGCACCAAGAGCGACAAGGCCATCAAGGCGCAGCAGTCGGTGATGGAGTTCCTGCTGATCAACCATCCGCTGGACTGCCCGATCTGCGACCAGGGCGGCGAGTGCCAGCTGCAGGACCTGGCCGTCGGCTACGGCGGCTCCTCCTCGCGCTACGAGGAGGAAAAACGCGTCGTCATGCACAAGGACGTCGGCCCGCTGATCTCCATGGAGGAGATGAGCCGCTGCATCCACTGCACCCGCTGCGTGCGCTTCGGCCAGGAGCTGGCCGGCGTGATGGAGCTGGGAATGATCCACCGGGGCGAGCACTCGGAGATCACGACGGTGTCGGGCGACACGGTCGACTCCGAGGTTTCCGGCAACATGATCGACCTGTGCCCGGTCGGCGCGCTGCTGTCCAAGCCGTTCCGCTACCAGGCCCGCAACTGGGAGCTGGCGCGGCGCAAGTCGGTGAGCCCCCACGACTCCACCGGCGCGAACCTGATCGTGCAGGTCAAGAACAACAAGGTCATGCGCGTGCTGCCCTTCGAGAACGAAGAGGTCAACGAGTGCTGGCTGGCCGACCGGGACCGCTTCTCGTACGAGGCGCTCAACTCCAGCGAACGGCTCACCGCGCCGATGATCAAGCACGGCGGCGAGTGGAAGACCGTCGACTGGCAGACCGCGCTCGAATACGTCGCCAACGGCCTGCGCCACATCAAGGGCGACCACGGCGCGCAGGCGATCGGCGCGCTGGTGAGCCCGCACAGCACCGTCGAGGAGCTGTACCTTGCCGGCGCCCTGGTGCGGGGCCTGGGAAGCGAGAACATCGACTACCGCCTGCGCAACGCGGAGTTCGCGCCGTCCGAAGGCGTGCGCTGGCTCGGCACGTCGATCGCGTCGCTGTCCGACCTGCAGCGGGTGCTGGTGGTCGGCTCCAACCTGCGCAAGGACCATCCGCTGTTCGCCATGCGCGTGCGCGCCGCGACGCGCAAGGGCGCCGCGGTCTCGGTGATCCACGACGCGGACAACGACTGGGCGATGACGATCGCGTCCTCGGTGATCACGCCGGCCGGCCAGTGGGCCCAGGCGCTGGCCGACGTCGCCGCCGCGATCGGCGAGAAGAAGGGCGCCGCGGCGCCGGCCAAGGGCAACGCCAGCGACGCCGCCAAGGCGATCGCCGACTCGCTGCTGTCCGGCGAGCGCAAGGCGATCCTGCTGGGCAACGCCGCCGCGCACCACGCCAACGCCTCCGGCCTGCTGGCCCTGGCCAACTGGATCGGCGCCCAGACCGGGGCCACGGTGGGCTATCTCACCGAAGCCGCCAACACCGTCGGCGCGCAGCTCGTGAACGCGCTGCCCGGCGCGAAGGGCCTGAACGCCGGCCAGATGCTCCATGGCGGCGTGAAGGCCGCGATCCTGCTGAACGTCGAGCCGGCCTTCGATGCCGCCGACGGACAGCGCGCCGTCGCGGGCCTCGGCCAATGCGAGATGGTGGTCAGCATGAGTCCGTTCAAGGCCAACCTGGACGTCGCCGACGTGCTGCTGCCGATCGCGCCCTGGACCGAAACCCCCGGCACCTTCGTCAACGCCGAAGGCCGCGTGCAGAGCTTCCACGCCGTGGTCAAGCCGGCCGGCGAAACCCGCCCGGCCTGGAAGGTGCTGCGCGTGATCGCCAACACCATGGGCCTGCCCGGCTTCGAGTACGAGTCGGCGCAGGACGTGCTGACGGCAGCTCGCGGCGCCCAGGACGCGGCGGCGACGCACGTGCAGGGCGGCAAGCTGTCGAACGCGTGCAGCGCCGCGATCAACGTGTCCGCCCCCGCCGGCCAGCCGGCCGCGGCCGCGATCTACCAGCTCGACGGCATCGTGCGGCGCGCGCACTCGCTGCAGCTGACTGCCGACGGCCGCATGGGCCGGGTTCGTGAGGAGATGCCAGCATGATCGACCAGATCTGGGGTCTGGGCAACGGCCTGATCGCCGCGCCGTGGTGGACTGGCATGGGCTGGCCCGTGGTGTGGGCGCTGATCAAGATCGTCGTGGTGGTCGCGCCGCTGATGGGCGCCGTCGCGTACCTCACGCTGTGGGAACGCAAGGCGATCGGCTTCACGCAGATCCGCATCGGTCCCAACCGCATCGGCCCGTCCGGGCTGCTGCAGCCGATCGCCGACGCCGTGAAGCTGATGACCAAGGAGATCATCCTGCCGACGGTCGCCAACAAGGGCCTGTTCTACATCGGCCCGCTGATGACCATCACGCCGGCGCTGGTGGCCTGGGTGGTGGTGCCGTTCGGCCCCGAGGTGGCGCTGTCCAACGTCAACGCCGGCCTGCTGCTGCTGATGGCGATCACGTCGATCGAGGTCTACGGGGTCATCATCGCCGGCTGGTCGTCCAACTCCAAGTACGCCTTCCTGGGCGCGCTGCGGGCCTCGGCCCAGATGGTCAGCTACGAGATCGCGATGGGCTTCGCCTTCGTCGTGGTGCTGATGGTCACCGGCAGCATGAACATGACCGACATCGTCATGAGCCAGGCGCGCGGCGTCGGCGCGAGCAACGGCCTGAACCTGCTGTCGTGGAACTGGCTGCCGCTGCTGCCGATCTTCGTCGTCTACTTCGTGGCGGGCCTGGCGGAAACCAACCGCGCGCCGTTCGACGTGGTGGAAGGCGAGTCCGAGATCGTCGCCGGCCACATGATCGAGTACTCGGGCATGAGCTTCGGCATCTTCTTCCTGGCCGAGTACGCCAACATGTGGCTGGTGTCGATCCTCGCGTCGACCATGTTCCTGGGCGGCTGGCTGCCCCCGTTCGAGTTCCTGTCGTTCATCCCCGGCTGGATCTGGCTGGGCATCAAGACCTTCGTCATGGTCACGATGTTCCTGTGGATCCGCGCCACGTTCCCGCGCTTCCGCTACGACCAGATCATGCGCCTGGGCTGGAAGATCTTCATTCCGGTGACGCTGGTCTGGCTGATCGTCGTCGGCCTGTGGATGCAGACGCCCTTCAACATCTGGAAGTAGCAACGGAGAAGTACCCGCCATGACTGACCAAACAGCCACCGCGCCGAGCCGCCTGCCGTTCTCGCTGAAGGACTTCCTGTCCAGCTTCGCCCTGGCGGAGCTGTTCAAGGGCATGGCCATCACCGGCAAGTACGCGTTCAAGCGCAAGATCACGATCCAGTTCCCGGAAGAGAAGACGCCGCTGTCGCCGCGCTTCCGCGGCCTGCACGCGCTGCGCCGCTACGAGAACGGCGAGGAGCGCTGCATCGCGTGCAAGCTGTGCGAGGCCGTCTGCCCGGCGATGGCGATCACCATCGAATCCGACCAGCGCGCCGACGGCACCCGCCGCACCACCCGCTACGACATCGACCTCACCAAGTGCATCTTCTGCGGCTTCTGCGAGGAGAGCTGCCCGGTGGACTCGATCGTCGAGACGCACATCCTGGAGTACCACGGCGAGAAGCCGGGCGACCTGTACTTCACCAAGGAGATGCTGCTGGCCGTGGGCGACCGCTACGAGGCCGAGATCGCGGCCAACAAGGCGGCCGACGCGAAGTACCGCTAGGCGGCGCAGAACAACAACGGAACGATCATGGACATCCGAACCGGCTTTTTCTACCTGTTCTCGGCGCTGCTGCTGTTCGCGGCCTTCCGGGTCATCACGGCCCGCAACCCCGTCTACGCGGCGCTGTTCCTGGTGCTGGCGTTCTTCCAGGCCTCGGCCATCTGGCTGCTGCTGAAAGCCGAGTTCCTCGCCATCACGCTGGTGCTGGTGTACGTGGGCGCCGTGATGGTGCTGTTCCTGTTCGTCGTGATGATGCTCGACATCGACGTCGACTCCCTGCGGGCCGGGTTCTGGAAGCATTTTCCGATCGCCGCGACCGTCGGCGTGCTGATCGCGCTGGAGATGGCGGCCGTGCTGATGGGGGGCTTCCGCATGGGCGAGGAGCCGCGGGCCGTGCCGGCCGCGGCGCAGGCCACCGGCCAGGCCGTCGCGCAGTACTCCAACACCAAGGAGCTGGGCAAGCTGCTGTACAGCCAGTACCTGTACCCCCTGGAAGTGGCCGCCGTGATCCTGCTGGTGGCCATCATCGCGGCCATCGCGCTCACGCTGCGCAAGCGCAAGGACAGCAAGTACACCGATCCGTCGCAGCAGGTGCGGGTGCACGCCCGTGACCGCCTGCACGTGATCAAGCTGCCGCCGACGGCGGCCGCCCGCGTGGAGACCAAGGCATGACGCTCACCCTCGGACATTTCCTCTCGCTGGGCGCGATGCTGTTCGCGCTGTCGGTGATCGGCATCTTCCTGAACCGCCGCAACCTGATCGTGCTGCTGATGGCGATCGAGCTGATGCTGCTGGCGGTGAACATGAACTTCGTGGCGTTCTCGTACTACCTGAACGACATGCACGGCCAGATCTTCGTCTTCTTCATCCTGACGGTGGCGGCGGCGGAGTCGGCGATCGGCCTCGCGATCCTGGTGCTGCTGTTCCGCAACAAATCCAACATCCAGGTCGAATCGCTGAACGAGCTGAAGGGCTGAACGGCACGCCACGATCGGAAGAAACATGAGCCAGACTCTCAACGCAACCACGCTGCTCGCCGTGCCGCTGGCCCCCCTGGCCGGCGCCGTGATCGCCGGCATCTTCGGCACCACCTTCGGCGGCAACGTCTTCGGCCGGCGCATCTCGCACACGCTGTGCATCCTGGGCGTGTTCGTCGCCTTCGTCCTCTCGGCGATGACGCTCCAGAGCGTGTACAGCGACGGCGCGCGCTTCAACCAGACCATCTACCAGTGGATGGTGGTGGGCGGGCTGAAGATGGAGGTGGGCTTCCTGATCGACGGCCTCACCGCGATGATGATGTGCGTGGTGACCTTCGTGTCGCTGATGGTGCACATCTACACGATCGGCTACATGGAGGACGACGAAGGCTACAACCGCTTCTTCGCCTACATCTCGCTGTTCACGTTCTCCATGCTCATGCTGGTCATGAGCAACAACTTCCTGCAGCTGTTCTTCGGCTGGGAAGCCGTGGGCCTCGTCTCCTACCTGCTGATCGGCTTCTGGTTCCAGCGGCCGACCGCGATCTACGCGAACCTCAAGGCGTTCATCGCCAATCGCGTGGGCGACTTCGGCTTCATCCTCGGGATCGGTCTCATCCTCGCCTAC
>NZ_DATMHS010000119.1:0-2414 GCF_035554825.1 Ramlibacter sp.
AGGATGTGCGCCATCTCGGCCAGGAACTCGCGCGCCACCGCCGGCGGCTGGGTGGAGGCGAATTCCAGCACGACGCACAGGTGGTCGGGCAGCTCCTCGGGCGAGAGGAACAGGCCTGCCTGCTCGTAGGTCCTGGTCAGATCGACCATGGCCGGCCCGCGGTCGCGGGAGTCGCCGTGGACATGCTCGAACAGGTGCAGCGAGGTGGCGCGACCGCGGTCGAACAGCTCGACGTAGCGGGCTTCCAGCTCCAGGTCCTCGGCGCGCTGCATCTCGGCGGCCAGGGCCCGCAGCTCGGCGCGCCGCGCCTTGGGCAGCGCCGCTTCCGCGTCGATGGCGTCGGCCAGTTGCGGCAGCACCTCGCGCAGCCGGGCGTCGGGATAGCCGAGCAGCAGCGCCAGGGCGCGCAGGGTATGTCGGTTCTGTTTCATGCGGGCGCCCTCAGACGGTGGACTTGATCGGGATCGTGCGGCGCTTCTTGCCGCCGAACAGGCTCGTTTCGCTGGCGCCGTCGGAGCAGCCGTTGCCGAACGAAAAGCCGCAGCCGCCCTTCATGTCGAAGGTGTTCTCGGCGTACTCGCGGTGCGTGCTGGGGATGACGAAGCGGTCCTCGTAGTTGGCGATCGCCATCACCTGGTACATCTCCTGGACCTGGGCCGGCGTGAGGCCGACCTGCTCCAGAACCGCGGCGTTCTCGACCCCCTCGACATGCTTGCCGCGCTGGTACGCCCGCATCGCCAACATGCGCTCGAGCGAGCGGATCACCGGGCCGGTGTCGCCGGCGGTCAGCAGATTCGCGAGGTATTGCACCGGGATGCGCATCTGCTGCACGTCCGGGATCTCCCCGTTGGCCCCGACATGGCCGGCGTTGGCGGCCGACGTGATCGGCGACAGCGGCGGCACGTACCAGACCATCGGCAGCGTGCGGTACTCGGGATGCAGCGGCAGCGCCACCTTCCAGTCCATCGCCATCTTGTAGACCGGGCTGTTGCGCGCGCCTTCGAGCCACGCTTCGGGGACGCCGTCCAGGCGCGCCTGGGCGATCACCTTCGGGTCGTTCGGATCCAGGAAGATGTCGAGCTGGGCCTGGTACAGGTCCTTCTCGTTCTCGACGCTCGCGGCCTGCTCGATGCGGTCGGCGTCGTAGAGCACCACGCCGAGGTAGCGGATGCGGCCGACGCAGGTTTCCGAGCACACCGTCGGCTGGCCGGCTTCGATCCGCGGGTAGCAGAAGATGCACTTTTCGGCCTTGCCCGACTGCCAGTTGTAGTAAATCTTCTTGTACGGGCAGCCCGAGACGCACATGCGCCAGCCGCGGCACTTGTCCTGGTCGATCAGCACGATGCCGTCTTCCTCGCGCTTGTAGATCGAGCCGGACGGGCACGACGCGACGCACGCCGGGTTCAGGCAGTGCTCGCACAGCCGCGGCAGGTACATCATGAAGGTGTTCTCGAACTGGCCCACCATCTCCTTCTGCACCCGGTCGAAGTCAGCCAGGTTGGCGTCCTTGCCGCGCTTGGCGAATTCGCCGCCCAGGATCTCCTCCCAGTTCGGGCCCCACTCGATCTTCTCCATGCGCTGGCCGGTGATCAGGCTGCGCGGCCGCGCCGTCGGCGCCGCCTTCATCTCGGGCGCCGACTGCAGATGGTCGTAGTCGAAGGTGAAGGGCTCGTAATAATCGTCGATCTCGGGGAGGTCCGGGTTGGCGAAGATATTCGCCAGCACCCGCCAGCGCGCGCCGATGCGCGGCTCGATCTTTCCGTTCTTCTTGCGCCGCCAGCCGCCATTCCACTTCTTCTGGTTCTCCCATTCCTTGGGGAAACCGATTCCGGGCTTGGTCTCGACGTTGTTGAACCAGGCGTATTCCACGCCCTCGCGACTGGTCCACACGTTCTTGCAGGTGACCGAGCAGGTGTGGCAGCCGATGCACTTGTCGAGGTTCAGGACCATTGCGACCTGGGCACGAACTTTCATTAGTTTCTACTCCTCAGGCGGCGGCCGGCGCGGCCGGCTCGTCCATCCAATCGACCTTGTTCATCTTGCGGACGACCACGAACTCGTCGCGGTTGGCGCCCACGGTTCCGTAGTAATTGAAGCCGTATGCCTGGTGCGCGTAGCCGCCGATCATGTGCGTCGGCTTGGTGATCGTGCGCGTCACGCTGTTGTGAATGCCGCCGCGCATACCGGTGATCTCCGACCCCGGCACATTCACGATCTTCTCTTGCGCGTGGTACATCATGCACATGCCCGACGGCACGCGCTGGCTGACCACGGCGCGGGCGGTCAGCGCGCCGTTGAGGTTGAAGGCCTCGATCCAGTCATTGTCCTCGATCCCGGCCCGCTTCGCGTCCTCCTCGGAAATCCACACCACCGGGCCGCCGCGGTTGAGCGTCAGCATCAGGAGGTTGTCGGAA
>NZ_DATMHS010000120.1:0-1507 GCF_035554825.1 Ramlibacter sp.
ATCGAGCAGGTGAACCAGGCCATCACCCAGATGGACCAGGTGACGCAGCAAAACGCCGCGCTGGTGGAAGAAGCTTCGGCCGCCGCGCAATCGATGCGCGAGCAGGCCGGCGAACTGGTGCAGGCGGTGAGCGTGTTCAAGCTCGCCGCCGACACGCAGGCGGCGCAGCAGGTCATCGCGCGGGCCCGCTCCGGCGCCAACGCCCGGCCGGCGCTGCCGGCGCCGCGCCGCATCGCCGCGGCACGCCCGGCCAGATCACGGGCGATCACGGCGGCAGTGGCCGCAGTAGAGGAAGCCGACTGGAAGGAATTCTAGGAAGACCGGGCTGGCGGCGCTGCCAGCGGCTGCCAGGGTCAATGCCGGCGCGGCGCGACCGCCGCGCGGCGCCACGAGTGGGCCCGCAGTCACCGGTGCGTCTCGACAAGAAAGCAATTCGTTAGGGAGAACACCGATGAGAAACATCAAGATATCAACCCGCGTCCTGGCCCTGGTCCTGACGCTGTCGGTCATGCTGCTGGTCGGCGGCGCCATGGGCCTGTGGGCCATCGGCGCCTCCAATGCCTCGCTGAAGACCGTCTACGAGGACCGGGCCGTGCCGATCGCGCAACTGGGCGACATCAGCCGCCTGATGCTGCGCAGCCGGCTGGCGGTGGCCAACAGCGTGATGGAGCCGTCGACCACCGAAAAGAACACGGCCGAGGTCCTCGCCAACATCGCCGCGATCGACAAGCAATGGCAGGACTACATGGTCAGTCCGCCCACGGGCCAGGAGGCGGCGCTGGCCAAGGAATTCGCCGAGGCCCGCGGCAAATTCGTGGCCGAGGGCCTCAAGGCGTCGGTCGCCGCGCTGCGGGCGCAGGATCTGGAGGGCGCGCGCAACGTCATCGCCCAGAAGACCCGGCCGCTCTACGACGCCGCCAACGCGCCGCTGGCCAAGCTGGTGACGCTCCAGGAAGACGTGGCGAAGGCGGAGCACGCGGCCGCCGTCGCGCGCTACGAGATCGTCCGGGCGCTGGTCGTGGTCGGCCTGTCGGGCGGCATCGGCTTCGCGGCCCTGTTCGGATTCCTGCTGGTGCGCGGGATCTCGCGCGGCCTGCAGGAGGCCGTCGACACCTGCGATGCAGTGGCCCACGGCGATCTGCAGCACGAGATCCGGGTGGTCGGCAAGGACGAAGTGGCGCGCCTGATGTCCGGCATGGCGGCGATGCAGGCCAGCCTGCGCGGGATCGTCACGCGGGTGCGCCAGGGCACCGACACCATCGCCACGGCCTCGGGCCAGATCGCGGCCGGCAACCAGGACCTGTCGCAGCGCACCGAGGAGCAGGCCAGCTCGCTGGAGGAGACGGCGGCGTCGATGGAGGAGCTGACCGGCACCGTCAAGCAGAACGCCGACAACGCGCGCCAGGCCAACCAGCTGGCGCAGTCGTCGTCGGAGGTCGCGCGCAAGGGCGGCGCCGTCGTCGAGCAGGTGGTCGAGACGATGGACGCCATCAACGCCTCCTCGCGG
>NZ_DATMHS010000121.1:0-28953 GCF_035554825.1 Ramlibacter sp.
GGGGCGACGCGGCGGGCGGCGGTGGGCAGCGAAGCAGCCGCGAGCCCGTGCAGGACGTCGGCGATCAGCAGGTCGGCCTGCTGCAGCACGGCGTCCAGGCAGTCGTTGAGCGACGGCTCGCGGGCGGTGGGATCATCGGACACGCCGATGCGGAACTTCAGGAGCTTGGCCATGGCTGAGCTTGGGGCGATGCGATTATGTGTCGCGACATTCCGGCCGCGCCAGTGTTTCGCGGTCCCGGGCGGCACCGGCGCTGGGCAAATACGACAGCGCGCGCCCGCCGAGGTAAATGAATGTTCGGTACGTAACCGATTGGTGGCGCGCCGACGCTCGACCGTGGACCTGCCGGCACGGTTTCCCGGCCCGTGCGACAATGGCCGCTGTTGCGGACTCCAGTTGCCCGCAATCTCAGCGTTCCGCTGGGGACCCACGCCGGCTTCCGCGCCAGCGCCCGGGCTCCCAACCCTGAACCCTCATCTGCCTTTGACTGGCTCGGTGCACCCGCACCGTACAGGCCGATGCCCAGCGCCACGGATGGCGCCTCTTCAATGACTTTTGACGAACTGAAACTGGCTCCGGCCATTCTCAAGGCCGTGCGCGAGCAAGGCTACGAATCCCCCACGCCGATCCAGGCGCAGGCCATCCCGGCCGTGCTCGAGGGCCACGACCTCCTGGGCGGCGCCCAGACCGGCACCGGCAAGACGGCGGCCTTCACGCTGCCGATGCTGCACAAGCTCAGCAAGGGCCAGGGCAAGACCAACAAATTCGGCAAGGACGGCATCGCCGCCCTGGTGCTGACGCCGACGCGTGAACTCGCCGCCCAGGTGGAAGAGTCGATCCGTACCTACGGCAAATACCTGCCGCTCACCTCCACGGTGATCTTTGGCGGCGTGGGCATGAACCCGCAGATCGACCGCATCAAGAAGGGCGTCGACATCCTGGTGGCCACCCCCGGCCGCCTGCTGGACCTGCAGCAGCAGGGCCACCTGGACCTGTCCACCGTCGAGATCCTGGTGCTGGACGAAGCCGACCGCATGCTGGACATGGGCTTCCTGCCCGACGTCAAGAAGATCCTGGCGCTGGTGCCCAAGGAAAAGCAGAGCCTGCTGTTCTCGGCCACCTTCAGCGACGAGATCCGCCAGCTGGCCAACGGCCTGCTGCGCGACCCGCAGACCATCCAGGTCACGCCGCGCAACACCACGGTGCAGCGCATCACCCAGGTCGTGCACCCGGTCGGCCGCGGCAAGAAAAAGCAGCTGCTCGCGCACATCATCCAGGAACACGACTGGAGCCAGGTGCTGGTGTTCACCCGCACCAAGTTCGGCGCCAACAACGTCGCCGAGTACCTCACCAAGAACGGCATCAGCGCCTTGGCGCTGCACGGCAACAAGAGCCAGTCGGCCCGCACCCAGGCGCTGGCCGGCTTCAAGAGCGGCGAGCTGCGCGCCCTGGTGGCGACCGACATCGCCGCCCGCGGCATCGACATCGACGACCTGCCGCACGTGGTGAACTACGAAATCCCCAACGTGCCGGAAGACTACGTGCACCGCATCGGCCGCACCGGCCGGGCCGGCAACGACGGCGCCGCCGTGAGCCTGGTGTGCCTGGACGAAGAAGGCTTCATGCAGGAGATCGAGCGCTTCACCAAGCAGCAGATCCCGGTGCAGGTGGTGGAGGGCTTCGGGGCCGAGCCGGGCGAGCGGGCCGAGCCGATCGCGATGGGCCGCCAGACCATCTGGGGCGGCGCCGGCAAGCCGCCGAGCCGCGAGGTGATGCAGGCGGCGGCCAAGGCCGCCCGCCAGGAAATGATGCAGCGCATCCGCGACAACAAGGCCGCCGATGCGGAACGTGGACGCAATGGCCGCGGCCCGGGCAACGGCCCGGGCAACGGGTCGGGCAATGGCGCGCGCAACGGGCAGTCGCAGCCGCAGGGGCAGCGAGCCGGCAACGGCCAGAAACC
The DNA here is from genome assembly GCF_035554825.1 of Ramlibacter sp. Lineage (GTDB taxonomy): Bacteria > Pseudomonadota > Gammaproteobacteria > Burkholderiales > Burkholderiaceae_C > Ramlibacter. The sequence goes on from NZ_DATMHS010000121.1 coordinate 1,961, forward strand.
CGCGCGCGGCCCGGCGCCGATCCAGACGCGCAACGGCAATAACCAGGGCGCGCGCCACAACGGCAATCAGCCGCGCCGCGACCTGGAGGACCAGCCGCGCGCCGGCGCGCACCAGAGCGCCAGTCCGTTCGTGCAGCGCGACGCCACGCCCAGGCTGTCGAGCGACGGCCAACCCGATCCGCTGCGCACCAGCGTCGACACCATGGGTGGCCGCGGGCGCCGCGGCAACGGCGGCGGCCGCTCCAACCGCGGCGGCGGCTACGGCGCGCGCGGCCCGGGCAATCCGGCGCGCGGCTACGGCCGCTGAGCCCGGCCCCGCGGCCCGGCGAAAGATCGAGCAGCCGCCGCGCGATGCGCGCGCGGCGCCACGTCGAGCCCCCGACGGCATCCGCCTGCCGTGGCCTGCCCAACGGCTTACCGGGGGCGGTCACAATCGCCGCGACGCCGTTGTGGCGTGAAAGGCCACCCATGCCCGCCTGCGCTTCGGCCGCACCCCCATCCGCCGCGAGCGGCCGCGTCGTGCTGCTCGCCGGTGCCTCCGGCCTGGTCGGCCGCGAGCTCCTGCGGCAACTGCTGGCCGATGACGGCGTCGCCGCCGTCCACACGCTCGGCCGGCGCGAGTTGCGGCTGCAGCACGGCAAGCTCACCCAGCACGTCGTCGACTTCGCCGCGCTGCCGGCCCTGCCGCGCGCCGACGAGGCCTGCATCGCACTGGGCACGACGATCAAGGTGGCCGGCAGCCGGCACGCCTTTCGCGCCGTCGACTTCGATGCGGTGCTGGCGGTCGCCGAGGCGGCCCGGGCCGCCGGCGCCAGCCGGCTGGGGGTCGTCAGCGCGATGGGCGCCAGTGCCCGGTCGCGCGTCTTCTACAACCGCGTCAAGGGCGAGATGGAAGACGCGATCGCGCGGCTCGGATTCGACACCCTGGTGATCGCCCGCCCTTCCCTGCTGGTGGGCGACCGCGAGGCGCTGGGCCAGCCGGCCCGCGCCGGCGAGGAGATCGGCCTGAAGGTCTCGCGCTGGCTGGGACCGCTCCTTCCGCGCGACTACCGGCCGGTCGCCGCCGCCGATGTGGCCAGTGCGCTGCTGGAGGCGATGCGCAGCACGGCCGGAGCGGGCGTGCTGCGGTCGGGACAGATGCAGCGGCGCTGAGGCGCCGCGTTCCGGGTCGGGCCCGCCCGAAGCGTCAGGGCCCGGACACCCGCACCATCGCATCCGGCCTCAGATGCAGGTCCGGCAGCAGCTCCAGCCCGAGGCCCGGCTTGTCGTTCAGGCTGATCATCCCGTCCTTCACCACCGGCAGTTCGGTCACGAGTTCGCGGTACCAGCCGGTGTAGAAGGCGCGCACGCTCTCCTGGATCAGCGCGTTGGGGGCATGCAGCGACAGGTGGGTCGAGGCCGCCCAGACGACCGGCCCGGTGCAGTCGTGCGGCGCCACCGGCAGCTGCCAGGCGTCGGCCATGCCGGCGATCTTGCGCGCCTCGGTGAGGCCGCCGCACCAGCTCAGGTCCAGCATCACCACGCCGGCGACGCCGGTCTGCAGGTAGTCCTTGAAGCCCCACTTGTAGCTGAGCGTCTCGCTGGCGCAGATCAGCGCCTCGCAGTCGGCCGCGTACTGCTTCAGCAGGTCGAGCGAGTCCATGCGGATCGCGTCCTCGTGCCAGAAGGTGTTGAACTGCTTGAGCGCGCGGGCGATCTTCTGCGCCATCGGCAGGCGCCACAGGCTGTGGAACTCGACCATGATGTCCATGCGCTCGCCCACGGCCTGGCGGATCTTGCGGAACGGCTCGAGCGCGGCGTCCAGCTGCTCGTTGCTGATGTACTGGCCGTGGCTGGCCTCGGCGGCCGGGTCGAACGGCCAGATCTTCATCGCCGTCACGCCTTCGGACAGCAGCGACTGCGCCAGTTCGTCGGCGTGGTGCAGAAAGCCCTGCAGGTCCTCGTAGGGCCCGGCGTTGTTCCCCAGCCCCCAGTTCGAGGACGTCTGGTTGGCGTTGCTGCGGATGTACTGGTAGCCGGCGCAGGTGTTGTAGATGCGGATGGCGTCGCGGCTGCGCCCGCCCAGCGCGGTGTGCACCGGCATGTTCGCCGCCTTGCCGAACAGGTCCCACAGGGCGATGTCGACCGCCGAGTTGCCGCGGGTCTCGACCCCCGACCCGCGCCAGCCCAGGTAGCCGGTGAGGTCGCGGTTGCGCGCCTCGATCGCCAGCGGGTCCTGGCCGATCAGGCGCGGCGCCGCCCACTCGTGCAGGTAGGCCTCCACGGCCTGCGCGCCCATGAAGGTTTCGCCCAGGCCGACGAGGCCCTCGTCGGTGTGCAGGCGCACCCACAGGATGTTGGGGAACTCGCCGAGGCGGATGGTCTCGAATTGTGTGATCTTCATCAGTGAAAAGGCCCGCGCGAGCGGGCCCAAATCATTTCAAGTCGCCGGTGGCCCCTCGCCGCCGGACCGTCGGTCCGGTGGCGACGGCCATCCGGCTTATCCTCGGACGTTATTTCCCGCGCGCCTTCTTCAGCGCATCCAGCACCACGTTCACCGCTTCGGTGCCGATCGTCGGGACGTTCTTGGCGTACACCGGCTGCACCTTGGCGAACATGCGGGCCTGCTCGGCCGGCGTCACGTCGTTGACCACCATGCCCTTGGCCTTCAGGCTCTGGAGCGACTTCTCGTTGAGCTGGCGGTTGGCGACCCGCTCGGCATCGCGGCCGGCGACGGCCGCTTCACGCAGCACCGCCTGTTCCTGCGGGTTCAGCTGGTCCCACAGCTTCTTGCTGTACAGCACCAGGAACGGCGTGTACGCGTGGCGGGTGACCGACAGGTACTTCTGCACTTCGTTGAACTTCGAGGTCTCGATCGTCACGAAGGGATTTTCCTGGCCGTCGATGGTCTTGGTCTCCAGCGCGGTGAACACCTCGGGGAACGCCATCGGCACGGCGTTGGTGCCCAGCGTCTTGAAGGTGTCCAGGAAGATGTTGTTCTGCATGACGCGCAGCTTCACGCCGTCGAAGTCCTCGACCTTCGCGATCGGGCGCTTGCTGTTGGTGAGGTTGCGGAAGCCGTTTTCCCAGTAGGCCAGGTTAACCAGGCCGACTTCTTCCAGCTTCTTGTTGAAATACTGGCCGGCCGGGCCGTCGAGCACCGCGTCGGCTTCCTTCTCGTTGGCGAACAGGAACGGCAGGTCGAACACGCCCAGTTCCTTGATGATGCCCACCAGCGGCGACGACGACGTGCAGACCATCTCCTGGGTGCCGGCGCGCAGGGCCTGGGTGGCCTGCAGGTCGCCGCCGGCCGAGCCGCTCCAGAAGGCGGCGATCTTGATCTTGCCGCCGGTCTTGGCGTCCAGCACTTCCTGCATCTTCTTGACGCCGGCGGACACCGGATGGTCCTCGGCCACGCCGTTGGTGAACTTGATCGTGCGCTGGGCGTACTGCGCAAACGCCGGCGCCGCGGCCAGCAGGGCGGTGGCGGCAAAGGCCACGAGGGTGCGTCGCTTGAACATGGATTCTCCTTGGGTTACGACGGTGAAAAGGAAGCGGTCAGTGCATCAGCCACTTGAGCGGCACGAGCACGAGGTCGGGGAACAGCACGAGCAGGAACAGCACGGCCAGCTCGGCCAGGAAGAATGGCATCACGCCCTTGAACGAATCGTCCAGGCTGATCCGCGCCACGCCGCACACGACGTTCAGCACGGTGCCCACCGGCGGCGTGATCAGGCCGATCGCGTTGTTCATGATGAACAGCACGCCGAAGTAGACCGGGTCGATGCCGGCCTTGAGCACCACCGGCATCAGCACCGGCGTGAGGATCAGCACCGTGGGCGTGAAGTCCAGGGCCGTGCCGACGATGACGACGATCACCATCATCACGAACATCAGCAGGATCTTGTTGCCCATGAAGGGTTCGAGCAGCGCCACCACCTCGGCCGGGATGTTGGCCACGGTGATCAGCCACGCGCTGACCATCGCCGCCGAGACCAGGAACATGACGACGGCCGTGGTCTTGCCGGCGGCCAGCACCAGCCCATAGAGCTCGCTCACCTTCAGCTCGCGATAGACGAACATGCCCACCACGAAGCTGTACACGGCCGCCACCACCGCCGCTTCGGTCGGCGTGAACACGCCCATCTTCATGCCGCCCAGGATCACCACCGGCAGCGCCAGCGCCAGGCTGCCCTCGGCCGTGACCTTCAGGCGCTGGGCGACCGGCATGCGCGGCGAGGCCTCGATCTTGTCGCGCTTGGCGATCCACCACCAGGTGACGCCGATCGCCAGGCCCATCAGCACGCCCGGCACGATGCCGGCGAGGAACAGCTTGGTGATCGACACGTTGCCGGCCACGCCGAACACGATGAAGCCGATCGACGGCGGAATGACCGGGGCGATGATGCCGCCGGCCGCGATCAGGCCGGCCGAGCGGTTCACCTCGTAGCCTGCGCGCTTCATCATCGGAATCAGCAGCGCCGCCAGGGCGGCCGTGTCGGCGACGGCGGAGCCCGAGAGCGAAGCCATGATGATGGCGGCCATCACCGCCACGTAGCCGAGGCCGCCGCGCAGGTGACCGACCCAGGCCATGGCCAGGTTCACGATGCGCCGCGACAGGCCGCCGGCGTTCATGAATTCGCCGGCCAGCAGGAAGAACGGCACCGCCAGCAGCGGGAAATTGTCGGCGCCGTCGACGAAGCGCTGCGCCAGGATCTGGCTGTCGAAGGCCGGCAGGCCGCCGGTGCCGGCCATGTACGCCATCAGCGCGAGGCCGCAGACGAGCAGCGCGTACGCGATCGGCATCCCGATCGCCATGGAGCCGAGCAGGCTGAAGATGAAGACGCTGACGGTCATGAGCGGGCTCCGTCCTTGAGCAGGCCTTCGGTATCCGAGAGGTCGCCCTGCGGCAGGTCCTCTGACTCGACCACCTGCACCAGTTCTTCCTCGGACAGGCGGCCGGTCAGCAGCCGGTACAGCACGCTGAGGTTGAACAGCCCCATCACCACGCCGACGACGTAGCCGATCCCGTAGACCCAGATCATCGAGATGCCGACCACCGGGGAGACGTTGGTCACCTGCAGCTCGTGCATCTTCCAGGTGCCGATGACGAACAGCACGTTGCACAGCAGCATCAGCGATTCGCTGACCAGCAGGCACGCCTTCTTGCCCAGCAGCGGCAGGTGCTTGACCAGCGTGTCGACGCCGAGGTGGCCGCGGTCGCGCATCGCGATCATGGCGCCGATGTAGGTGAGCCAGATGAAGCAGTAGCGCGACATCTCCTCCGAGACCATGATCCCGGAATTGAAGGCGTAGCGCAGGACGACGTTGCCGAACACCATGATCACCATCGCGACCATGCACGCGACCACGAGCAGCCCGAGCAGCCTGAAGAACAGATCGTTTATTTTTTGCATTCGGGGAATGGCGGGGAATAAGGCGGTCAGGCGGCCTTCGCTCGCGCGAGGGCCGGGTTGGGAAGCGGGTGCCGGCGACGGGCGGCGAGCACCTCCTCGATGTCGCGGTCGGCACCTTCGATCAGCACCAGCGTCGCCTTCTCGGCCTTCGCCGGATTGCGCGCGGCCACCGCGTCCAGCACCGCGCGGTGCAAGGGCAGCGACGAGCGCGGGCCGTCCTTGCGGCTGGTGGAAATCTCGAAGCTGGTGCGCAGCAGCGCGCCCAGCACCTTGTTCATCTGCACGATCATGCGGTTGTGCGAGGCGCGCAGCAGCCCCTGGTGGAAGCGCAGGTCGCAGGCGACGTAATCGCCCACGCCGTCCACCGCGGCCTGCCGCATCGAGCCGTACGCGGCCTCGATCTCCGCCAGGTCCTCGGGCGTCGCGCGCTCGGCGGCCATGCGCACGGCCGCGGGCTCGAGCACGCGGCGCAGGTCCTGCAGGTCGCGCAGGAACTCGCGGGTGAGCCCCGACTTCGACTTCCAGAGGATCACGTCGGGGTCGAACCAGTTCCACTGGTCTTCGGACAGGACGCGGGTGCCGACCTTGGGACCGGTGGAAACGAGCCCCTTGGCCACCAGCGACTTCACCGATTCCCGGATCACGGTGCGGCTGACCCCCAGTTCCTCGCACAGCCGCGGCTCGGGCGGGATGGCGCAACCGGCGGCGTAGCGGCCGGCCACGATCGCCTCGCCGAGATGGTCGACCGTGTTGCCGTGGACGTTCTTCATGGGGGCGATCACCGCGTCAATCGTATGACGATATGACCTTTGAATGATACGGGTAAACCCTTGACGGAGGGCCCCGGCCGCAGGCCGACTCTGGCCGCCGGCCGTCGGCCCCCCGGGCGGTCCGGCCCGGCGGCGGCGGCGTGTCTCCGCCGCCGAACAGGCGGGCCAGCCGCGCCCCGCGCTCATGGAAAACGCGGGTACCGGCCCCAGGCTTTTCAGGTACGGTTCCGGCTCGCTTCGATCACCAACACGCCGGGAGACCATGGCCGCTGTCCAGATCAAGAAAGTCGAAAAGTATTTCGGCGGCACCCAGATCATCCGGGGCGTGGACATCGACATGGAGGACGGCCAGTTCACCGTGCTGGTCGGGCCCTCGGGCTGCGGCAAGTCCACCTTGCTGCGCATGATCGCCGGCCTGGAGGAGATCAGCCGCGGCGAGATCCTGATCGGCGGGCGCGTGGTGAACAACATGCTGCCCAAGGAGCGGGACATCGCCATGGTGTTCCAGAACTACGCGCTGTACCCGCACATGACGGTACGCGACAACATGAGCTTCAGCCTGAAGCTGGCGAACCAGCCCAGGCAGGTCGCCGAGGAGCGGGTGCGCCAGGCCGCCGACATCCTGGGCCTGAACGACCTGCTCGATCGCTACCCGCGCCAGCTGTCGGGCGGCCAGCGCCAGCGCGTGGCGATGGGCCGCTGCATCGTGCGCGACCCCCAGGTGTTCCTGTTCGACGAGCCGCTGTCCAATCTCGACGCCAAGCTGCGGGTGCAGATGCGCACCGAGATCAAGGAACTGCACCAGCGCCTGAAGACGACGTCGGTCTACGTCACGCACGACCAGATCGAGGCGATGACCATGGCCGACAAGATCGTGGTGATGCGCGACGGCGTGGTGGAGCAGACCGGCTCGCCGCTGGAGGTCTACGACCGGCCCGCCAACCAGTTCGTCGCCGGCTTCATCGGCTCGCCCGCCATGAACTTCATCCCGGGCGTGCTGCGGCGCGGCGGCGACGCCGCGCGGGTGGAGTTCGCCGACGGCACCGTGCTGCCGGCGCCAGCGACTTCGGCCGGCCGGGACGGCCAGCCGGTGGTCTACGGCACCCGGCCGGAGCACATCGAGCTCGCGGGCGCCGCGGACGGGGTCGCCACCGAGGTGATCGTCGTGGAGCCCACGGGCGCCGACACGCAGGTCTTCACCCGGATCGCCGGCATCGAGGTCGCGAGCGTGTTCCGCGACCGCCATGCGTTCACGCCCGGACAGGTGATCCGGCTGCGGCCCGATCCCGCGCGGGCCCATCTGTTCGACGCCGCGAGCGGCGCGCGCCTGGCGGGCTGAAGCGGCCCGGGCGCGTCGAGGTTCTCTGTTTTTTCGACCGACCACAAAGGAGACAGACATGACCCGAGACAACCGCCGCACCTTCCTGCAGAAGACATCGGCCGCCGCCGGCGCCGCCGCGCTGCCGATGCTGTGGCCGGCCGGCGCCCAGGCACAGTGGAACAACCAGCCCGAAAAGGGCGCCACGCTGCGGGTGCTGCGCTGGAAGCGCTTCGTGCAGGGCGACGAGGACCAGTACCTGGCCAACGTCAAGAAGTTCAGCGAGAAGTACGGCATCGAGGTGCGCGTCGACAACGAGAGCTGGGAGGACGTGCGGCCGAAGGCGGCCGTCGCGGCCAACGCCGGCGCCGGGCCCGACATCATCCTGTCGACCAACGACGACGCCAACCTGTACCCCGACAAGCTGGTGGACGTGAGCGACGTCTGCAACTACCTCGGCAAGAAGTACGGCGGCTGGTATCCGGTCTGCGAGCAGTACCTGAAACCCGCCGGCAAGTGGATCGGCGTCCCGCTGGGTTGCGCCGGCAACGCCATCGTGTACCGCGAGAGCCAGGTCAAGGCGGCCGGCTTCGACACCTTCCCGAAGGACCATGCCGGCTTCCTGAAACTGATGAAGGCGCTGAAGGACAAGGGCACGCCCGGCGGCTTCGCGCTGGGCCATGCGACCGGCGACCAGTCCTGGGCGCACTGGCTGGTGTGGTCGCATGGCGGCAAGCTGGTCAACGAGAAGAACCAGGTGGTCATCGACAGCCCGGAGACCATCAAGGCGCTGGAATACGCCAAGGAGCTGTACCCGACCTTCGTGCCCGGCACGCTCTCCTGGCTCGACCCGAACAACAACAAGGCCTTCCTGGACAACCAGGTCAGCGTCACCGCCAACGGCATCTCGATCTACTACGCGGCCAAGACCTCCAAGGACGCGAAGCTGCAGGAAATGGCCAAGGACATCCAGCACGCCAACTTCCCGATCGGGCCCTCGGGCAAGCCGACCGAGTTCAACCTGTTCTTCAACCAGATGGTCTACAAGTACACCAAGTACCCCAAGGCCGCCAAGGAGTTCCTGCGCTTCATGATGGAGGAAGAGCAGTACGGCCCGTGGATGCAGGCCGCCATCGGCTACATCGGCCATCCGCTCAAGGCCTACGAGGCCAACCCGATCTGGACCAGCGATCCCAAGCACACGCCCTACCGGGATGCGATGAAGGTGATGCTGCCCTGCGGCTATGCCGGGAAGATGGGCTCGGCGTCGGCCGCCTCGATCGCCGACTTCATCATCCTGGACATGGTGGCCGAGGCGGCCAGCGGCTCCAAGTCGCCCAAGGAGGCCGCCGCCCGCGCCGCGCAGCGCGCCAAGCGCTACTACAAGGCCTGATGCGCCGCCGGCGGGCCGCGCCGCGATCGCCGGCCCGCCCCGCCGCCACCCCCACCCACGCCGCCACAGGAACGCCGGTGCCCCTCCTGCAACGACTGCAAAACAGCCGCAACTCGCTGGGCCTGCTGTTCATGGTGCCGGCCGGGGTGCTGCTGCTGCTCTTCCTCACCTACCCGCTGATCCTGGGCGTCTGGCTCGGCTTCACCGACACCAAGATCGGGCGGGCCGGCGAATGGATCGGCCTGGAGAACTACCAGTTCCTGTGGGGCGACCAGGTCACGCGCCTGGCCCTGTTCAACACGCTGTTCTACACGGTGGTGGCCAGCGTGCTCAAGTTCGGCCTGGGGCTGTGGCTGGCGCTGCTGCTCAACGAGAAGCTGCCGTTCAAGACCTTCTTCCGCACCGTGGTCCTGCTGCCCTACATCGTGCCGACGGCGCTGTCGGCGATCGCCTTCTGGTGGATCTACGACGCGCAGTTCTCGGTGATCAGCTGGGTCCTGGCCCGCATGGGCCTGATCACCGGCTACATCGACTTCCTGGGCAATCCGTGGAACGCGCGCCTGTCCACCATCGCCGCCAACATCTGGCGCGGAGTGCCCTTCGTGGCGATCACGCTGCTGGCCGGCCTGCAGACGATCTCGCCCGCGCTGTACGAGGCGGCGGCCATCGACGGCGCCACCGGCTGGCAGCGCTTCCGCTACATCACGCTGCCCCTGCTGACGCCGATCATCGCCGTGGTGATGACGTTCTCGGTGCTGTTCACGTTCACCGACTTCCAGCTGATCTACGTGCTCACCCGCGGCGGCCCGCTCAATGCCACGCACCTGATGGCCACCCTGTCGTTCCAGCGCGCGATTCCCGGCGGCTCGCTCGGCGAGGGCGCGGCGATCGCCGTGGCCATGATCCCGTTCCTGCTTGCCTCCATCCTGTTCAGCTACTTCGGCCTGCAGCGGCGCAAGTGGCAGCAGGGCGGCGGCGACACCTGAGGCCCGCATGCGCACATCCGACGTCGACACCCAGGGCATGAGCTTTCTCGACACGCTGCCGCGGCGCGTCGTCACCGTGTACATCCCGCTCGGCATCTTCGTGTTCGTGCTGCTGTTTCCGTTCTACTGGATGGTGATCACGTCGGTGAAGCCCGACCAGGAGCTGATCTCGCGCGAGGGCAATCCGTTCCTGGTGCTGGCGCCCACCCTCGCGCACTTCAACAAGCTGATCTTCCACACCTCCTATCCGGCCTGGCTGTGGAACACCATGGTGGTGTCGGTGGTGGCCACCTTCGCGTCGCTGGCGGCCTCGGTGCTGGCCGCCTATGCGATCGAGCGGCTGCGCTTCCAGGGCTCGCGCCAGGTCGGCCTGTCGATCTTCCTGGCCTACCTGGTGCCGCCGTCCATCCTGTTCATCCCGCTGGCGCACATCGTGTTCCAGCTGGGCCTGTTCGACACCCGCTGGGCGCTGATCCTCACCTACCCCACCTTCCTGATCCCGTTTTCCACCTGGCTGCTGATGGGGTACTTCCGCTCGATCCCGTACGAGCTGGAGGAATGCGCGCTGATCGACGGCGCCACGCGCTGGCAGATCCTGTGGAAGATCATCCTGCCGCTGTCGGTGCCGGGTCTGATCTCGGCCGGCATCTTCGCGTTCACGCTCTCGTGGAACGAGTTCATCTACGCCCTGACCTTCGTGTCGTCGTCGGAGGTCAAGACGGTCGCCGTCGGGGTCGTGACCGAGCTGGTCGAGGGCGACGTTTATCATTGGGGTGCGCTGATGGCCGGAGCCCTGCTGGGGTCCCTCCCGGTCGCAATCATCTATTCGTTCTTCGTCGAGTACTACGTTTCCGGCATGACCGGCGCCGTGAAGGAATAGAGAACTGCACCTGCCGGACCCGCCTCGCCCAGGCCGCGCGTTCGACCGCGTGAAGTTCACTGTTTGAGGAAGTCCCATGAGCAACTCCAAGCCCCCCCGGAAAAAACCAGAGGACCTGCGCAGCCAGCAATGGTTCGGCCGCCAGGACCGCGACGGTTTCGCCTACCGCAGCTGGGTCAAGGGCAAGGGCGTGCCGCACGACCAGTTCGACGGCCGCCCGGTGATCGGCATCTGCAACACCTTCAGCGAGCTGACGCCGTGCAACTCGCATTTCCGCACGCTCGCCGAGCAGGTCAAGATCGGCGTCTACGAGGCCGGCGGCTTCCCGCTCGAATTCCCGGTGATGTCGCTGGGCGAGACGCTGTTGCGCCCGACCGCGATGCTCTATCGCAACCTCGCCAGCATGGACGTCGAGGAAAGCATCCGCGGCAATCCGATCGACGGCGTGGTGCTGCTCATGGGCTGCGACAAGACGACGCCGTCGCTGGTGATGGGCGCTTCCAGCGTCGACCTGCCCACCATCGGCGTCTCCGGCGGCCCGATGCTCAACGGCAAGTGGCGCGGCCAAGAACTCGGCTCGGGCACCGGCGTGTGGAGCATGAGCGAGCAGGTGCGCGCCGGCACCCTGAAGCTGCAGGATTTCTTCGAGGCCGAGAGCTGCATGCACCGCAGCCACGGCCACTGCATGACCATGGGCACCGCGTCGACGATGGCCTGCATGGTCGAGGCGCTCGGCCTGGGCCTGCCCGGCAACGCCGCCTATCCGGCCGTCGACGGCCGGCGCAACGTGCTGGCGCGCATGGCCGGCCGCCGCATCGTCGACATGGTCCACGAGGACCTGAAGATCTCGCAGGTGCTCACCCGCGAGGCCTTCGAGAACGCCATCCGCACGCTGGCGGCGATCGGCGGCTCGACCAACGCCGTGATCCACCTGATCGCGATTGCCGGCCGGCTGGGCGTCAAGCTCTCGATCGAGGACTTCGACCGCCTGGGCAGCGAACTGCCCTGCCTGGTGAACCTGCAGCCCTCGGGCGAGCACCTGATGGAGGACTTCTGCTACGCCGGCGGCCTGCCGGTCGTGATGAAGGAAATCTCCAAGTACCTGCACCTGGACGCGGTGACGGCCAACGGCAAGACCGTGCGCGAGAACATCGAAGGCGCCGTGAACTACAGCACCGAGGTGATCCAGCCGCTGGACCAGCCGTTCAAGGAGAAGGCCGGCATCGCCGTGTTGCGCGGCAACCTCGCGCCGCGCGGCGCCGTGATCAAGCCCAGCGCCGCGACGCCGGCGCTGATGGTGCACCGCGGCCGCGCCGTGGTGTTCGAGGACAGCGACGACTTCCACAAGCGCATCGACGACGAGAGCCTGGACGTCGACGAGCACTGCGTCCTGGTGCTGAAGAACTGCGGCCCCAAGGGCTATCCCGGCATGGCCGAAGTCGGCAACATGCCGCTGCCGCCCAAGGTGCTGCGCAAGGGCATCACCGACATGGTCCGCATCAGCGATGCCCGCATGAGCGGCACCGCCTACGGCACCGTGGTGCTGCACACGGCGCCGGAGGCCGCCGCCGGCGGTCCGCTGGCGGTCGTGCGCAACGGCGACATGATCGAGCTGGACGTGCCGAACCGCCGCATCCACCTCGACATCAGCGACGAGGAACTGGCGCAGCGCCTCAAGGACTGGCAGCAGCCGCAGCCCCCGCTGTCGTCCGGCTACTGGAAGCTGTACGTCGACCACGTGCTCCAGGCCGACCAGGGCGCCGACCTCGATTTCCTGGTGGGCAAGCGCGGCTCGTTCGTGCCGAAAGACAACCACTGACCAGGAGACCGCCGTGCCGGGCCCGGCCCGCGATCCACGGCGGGCCGAACCCGGGCGGACCGCTTTGCGCATGAACCATCTCGTCGCCCTCGACTGGGGCACCTCGTCGCTGCGCGCCGCCCGGCTGGCCGGCGACGGCCGCGTGCTCGAGGAACGGTCGCTGCCGCGCGGCATCCTGACGGTGCCGCCCGGCGGATTCCCCCAGGTCTTCGACGAAGTCTGCGGCGACTGGATGCGCCCGCCGGAAGCGCTGGCGCTGATCTGCGGCATGGCCGGCAGCCGCCAGGGCTGGATGGAAGCGCCCTACTGCCCCTGTCCCGCCGGGTTTGCCGACATCGCGGCGCACCTGACGTGGATCGAGCCCGGCCGCATCGCCATGGTGCCCGGCCTCACCTGCGAGCAGGACGGCGTTCCGGACGTGATGCGCGGCGAGGAAACGCAGGTGCTCGGCGCGCTGGAGCTGCTGGAGCTCGACGCCGCGCTGCTGGTCCTGCCGGGCACGCACAGCAAGTGGGTGCAGGTCGCCGGCGGCCGCATCGAGCGGTTCTCGACCTTCATGACCGGCGAGTTCTACGCCCTGCTGCGCCAGCATTCGATCCTGGGCCGCACCATGCCGCCGGAGGACGGCGAACTCGACGAAACCGCGTTCGAGCGCGGCGTGTCGCACGCCCTGCGCAGCAGCACCCTGCTGCACGCCGCGTTCAGCGCGCGCACGCTCGCCCTGTTCGAGCGGCTGCCGGCCGCGGCACGCCCGAGTTACCTGTCGGGACTGGTGATCGGCGAGGAACTCGCCGCGCAGCAGTTGGCCGGCGGCACCGACGTGGTCGTGGTCGGGTCCGAGGCGCTCACGCGCCGCTATGAAATCGGCTTGCGCCTGCTCGGCGCGACGGCGCAGCGCGCCGGCGCGCAAGCCACCTGGCGCGGCCTGCGCGCGATCGCCTCCACCCTGGAACACCGGCAATGACTGCCATCGAACAACTGCACGCGGCGCTGCGCGCCTGCCCGCTCGTGGCCATCCTGCGCGGCATCCGCGCCGACGAGGCCCGGCCGGTGGGCGAGGCGCTGGTGCGCAGCGGCTGGCAGCTGATCGAGGTGCCGCTCAATTCGCCCGATCCGCTCGCCAGCATCGCGACCCTGGCGCAGGCGTTCCCGCAGGCGCTGGTGGGCGCCGGCACCGTGCTGCAGCCGCAGCAGGTGGCGCAGGTCCACGCCGCCGGCGGGCGGCTGATCGTCGCGCCCAACTTCAATCCGGCGGTCGTGCGCGAGGCGGTGCGCCTGGGCATGGCCTGCCTGCCCGGCGTCTTCACCGCCAGCGAAGCCTTTGCCGCGCTCGAGGCCGGCGCCTGCGGACTGAAGCTGTTTCCTGCGGAAATGATCCCGCCCGCGGGCGTGAAGGCCTTGCGCGCCGTGCTGCCGCCCGACGCCCTGGTGCTGCCGGTCGGCGGCATCACGCCCACCAACATGCGCGACTATCGAGCTGCCGGCGCCAACGGCTTCGGCATCGGATCCTCGCTCTACCAGCCGGGCGCGAGCGCCACGCACGTCGAGCAGAAGGCGCTCGAGTTCCGCGCGGCATGGGCGGGTACGATGCGGGCATGACCAGCCCGATCCCTGCCGCCACCATTTCGTTCGGCCTCGCCGGCCGCGTCTGCCTTGTCACCGGTGCCGCGCAAGGCATCGGGGAAGCGTGCGCGCGGCGCTTCGCGCGCGAGGGCGCCCAGGTGGTGCTGGCCGACATTGCCGACGAGCGCGGCCAGGCGCTCGCCACCGAGCTCGGCGCGAGCTACCTGCACTGCGATGTCGGCGACAAGGCGCAGGTGGATGCCGCCGTCGCCGCGACCCTGCGCGCCCACGGCCGCATCGACGTGCTGGTGAACAACGCCGGCATCTTCAAGGCGGCGGACTTCCTGGACGTGACCGAGGCCGACTACGACGCCGTGCTGCGCGTGAATCTCAAGGGTTCGTTCCTCATGGGGCAGGCGGTGGCGCGCGCGATGGTCAAGGCGCCGGCGCGGCCGGGGTCCGGGCCCGGCGCCGGGCGCGGCGCCATTGTCAACATGAGCTCCGTGAACGCGGTCCTGACGATCCCGACCATCGCCACCTACAACATGAGCAAGGGCGGCATCAACCAGCTCACCCGCGTGATGGCGCTGTCGCTTGCCGACCGGGGCATTCGCGTCAATGCGGTGGCACCGGGCACGATCGCCACCGAACTGGCGGCCAAGGCGGTGCTCACGAGCGAGGCGGCCAAGCAGCGCATCATGAGCCGCACGCCGATGCAGCGCCTGGGCGAACCGGCCGAGGTCGCCGACGTGGTCGCCTACCTCGCGAGCGACGCCGCCAGCTACATCACCGGTGAAATCGTGGTGGTGGACGGCGGCCGCATGACGCTCAACTACACCGTGCCGGCCTGAATCCAGCCCAAGCGTGGCTGCCGCTCGTCGGGGCCCGGCCGCCTGCCATCCCCATGCCGGCCCCGGCGCCGGCCGCGGCGGCCGAAGATTGGCGCGTGAACGACGTTCTCACCTCGTCCTTGCTGGTGCTGCTGGCGCTGCTGGCGGCGGGCGGCCTGCTGCAGTGGCGGCTGCTGCGCCGGCGCCGCCGGCAGCAGCGCCTGCGCCGGGAGGGCTGGCGCCTCGTGCACGAGCTCAAGGCCTATTCGGCCTGGATCGAGTCGCTGCGCGGCGAGCCCTCTCCCAGCGCCGAACCGGAAGAACTCACCTCGGCGCAGGCGCTGCGCAATGCACGGGCGATCGCCCAGGCCTGGTTTCCGGAACTCGGCCAGGTGATGCTGCGGCTGCTGCGGACGGACAGCCTGCTGATGGCGCACCTGTGGCAGCAGAAGCTGCTGCGCCTGAGCGAACCGAGCGAGTGGCTGCCGTACCAGCGCGACCCCGGCTACTGGCAGATCCGCGACGGCCAGGAGGATCTGATCGAGGAGATCATCGCCCGCTGCCAGGTGCTGACCGGCGAGCGCGGCCAGCCCTGGCACGGCACCGACCTGGACTCGGATTTCCTCGGCCCGATGAGCGCGCTGCCGACCGGTCCGGTTCGATAGTCCTGGCTCACTGGGCCGGCGGCTGCAGGCCCAGCTTGGCGGCGAGTTCGGCCGTCGGCAACGACCCCTCGTTGGTCACCAGCGCGCCGGTCTGGGCGTGCAGCGCGACGAAGGTCGGCACCGACTCGAACCCGAAGCGCGTCAGCAGGGCCGTGTTCTTCTTGACCGCCTGCTTCAGTTCGTCGGTCACGCCCTCGGCGCTGATGCCGCCGGTCTTGGCCAGCACCGACGCCTCGTTCTCTTCCATCTTGGCGATCGGGTCCTTGGCGGCCAGGATGGTCGCGCCCTGGTTCACGCTGGTCTCGCCGATGAAACCCACCGGGATCCAGACGAACTTCGCCTGCGACTTCAGGGGCTTGGCAGCCTGCCACAGCACCGCGCAATGCGGGCACTGCGGATCGAAGAAGACGTACACGGTCCGGGTGGCCATGGGCGAGCCCACCACGAAGCCCTTGGCTTCGGCTTCGATCGCCGTGGTGGTCACCGGCGCCTTGGCGGCCGTCTTCGCGCTCCCGGCCGGCGCGGACGCGTCCTTGCACCCGGACAGGAGCAGGGCGGCAGCCAGCAAGACGCCGGCGATCTGGAACAGTTTCATGGGAATCCCTCGCGACATGTGGACGAATCGATGCCACCGACGATACCAAAGCCCGGCCGCCATCCTGCTGCGCCGGCTCAACCGAACGGGATCGACGCGGGGGGCGGCTGCGGCGGCGTCCGTGCCCCGGCCCGCAGCTCGGCGCAGCGCCGTCCCAGCGAACCCGTCAACTGGCGCAGGCGCTGCGCGAATTCGTCGGCGCCGGCCGGCACCGTCACGCCCGCCAGCTTGTCGCCGCAGTTGCCGGCGTGGATCTGCGGCCCCAGTTCCAGCAGCGTGCGTTCCAGCCGCAGCAGGCTGCTGTCGGCCCGCCCGGCGCGGTACCGGTCGAGGTCGGCGACGATCGACTGCCAGCGGCGCAGCGCCAGCGCATCGGTATCGCGCGCCTCGGCCAGCAGCGGGCCGACCTGGCGCGCCGCCACCTCCAGCCGGGTGACCTGCTGCGCCAGCACGTACTGCAAGGTCAGCGCGTCGGCCACGCCCAGCGCCTGCAGGATCGGCGAGCCCTCGCCGCCCCACCAGCCGAAGTCTTGCAGCCGGGGCGAGGCGAATTCGGTCTGCGCCAGCGCCTGCTCCGCCGGCCGCAGGCGAGCGACGACGTCGGCGGCCAGCAGTTGGCGCAAGTGCTCGGCGCGGTCCCGCGCGCCGAGCTGGGCGAGCAGCACCTGCACCCGGCCGGCCTGCTGCCGTTGCGCACGCCAGGCTGCCAGGTCGAGCGGCCAGGCGGCCTCGGGCGGCATGCTGCGCAGGGCACCGGCCGCATGCTCCTCCACGCGCAGCGCCAGCTGGCGGTCGACGACGCGCCCGACCGCCGTGCGCACGGCGGCCGGGAACTCCGGCAACTGCTCCGTCACGAACCGGTGCCGCACCTCGCGCAGGGCGAGCGCCGCGGCCAGCTGCGGTCCGTTCCACACCAGCGCGCCGGCGGCGGCCTGGGGCAAGGCCTGGTCCGCGGCCGGGGCCATGAACGGTTGCTGGATCAATGCGGCGAGCCGGTCGCGCAGCGCCAGCCGGAGCGGCGACAGCACCAGCCGGCGCTCGCCGTCCCAGCGCAAGGCCGGATCGGCGCCGCTGCCCAGGGAGCGCAGCAGCTGCTGGCGCAGGCGCTGCAGGGCCGCACCCGACTGGCGCTGGACCTGGGCCAGCGCCGGCGGCCCGAGCAGGCCGATGCCGCCGATCCGCTGCAGCACGGCGTCGTGGATCGGCCCCAGGCTCGGGCTCGCCGGTGCGAGCCACGCCGTGTCGGACTGGGTCAGCAGCCGCTCCTGGTCGGTCACCAGCCGGATCACCGCCTGCCAGCGCTCGAGCGTCTGCGGCCACGGCCTGGGAACGGCTGGTGGCCGGACCAACTCGGCCAGGTGCGGCGCCAGCGCGGCTTCCACGGCCAGCAGGTCGTTGCGCTCGAACACCCGCGCATCGAGCAGCGCCATACGCTTGGCGACGCTGCAGCGCAGCGCCTGCTGCAGGCGCGCCGTTCGCACGGCCTGGCGCGCCTCATCGGCCGGCCCCAGGCCCTGGCGCAGCAGCCAGGCGCGGCGCGACAGCCGGCCCGTCAGCTCGGCGCCCAGCGTGTAGCGCACCAGCAGGCGCAGCGGCTCGGTGCCGTCGCCCTGGCCCGACTGCAATTCGGCGAAGGCGCGCACCGCCGCGTCGAGCTGCGCGACGTCCGCCAGGTGCGCCTGCACCGCCTGCAGCTCCGGCATGGACGCCGCGCCGGCGCGGCCCGGCTCGTAGAAGCTGGCGGGCAGCGCCGGATCGCCGCAGCCGCCGGCGGCCCGCAACTCGCCCGTGGCCGGGTCCTGCGCCACGCCCGTCAGCTGGCTCGCCCGGTAGTCCAGCTCGCGCCGCATGGTCTCCACGCCGAGGTCGCTGAATTCGCGCTCGACGCGCTGGGCCAGCCGTTCGCGCAGGTCGTCCGCCCGCCACCAGGCGCCGGGGATGAACGCTGCCCAGCGGCTTTCGTCTTCGAGCCGGTCGCCCGCGGCCAACAAGGCCAGCGCCTTGGCGCGGTACCAGTCGCGGGGAATCGCTTCGCCGCGTTCGGCCATGCGGATGCGGAAGGTGCGGTCGGCTCGCAACTGCAGCAGGCCGTGCACCATGTCGCGCTCCCAGTCCGCGAGCTGCACGGCGGCCATGCCCAGGCCGGCGGCCCAGGCGACCAGCCCAGCGATGGCCATGCCGCGCAGCAGCCAGGACAGCTTCATACCGACAGGCCGGCGATGCGGTCGAGCTCCAGCAGTTCGCGCAGGGGCCACGAATGCCAGAACCACAGCAGTTCGGACAGGAGCAGCAGCCCGCAGGCAGCGATCGCCCACAGCGACCAGAACACCCGCGGAGCGCGGGCCCGGTCGAGCCATTCGCGCCAGCGCGGGCGCCGCGCCGCTGCTGTCTCTGAAGCCATGATGCCGACCTGCCTTGCTCGGTGAACCAGGGCAGCAAATTATGGGCCGGGCCCGGCGTGCCGTGGGGTTCGCTGCGGCGGTGTTGCGAGCGGCACGTCTGCTTACCGCCGGCACCCGCGCCGGCCCCCCGGGTCCGGCGGGGCGAGCTCAGGCTAGTCGTCGGCCGCTTCCCTTGGCCATGGCGCGAGCAGTTCCAGGCTCTCGTCGATCAGCGCATGCAGCGCGGCGACGCGCGGCTCGCCCAGCAGCGCATTGATCGCCTCCTGCGCCACCCGCCAGCGGCGCTGCGCTTCCTTGCGCTTCTCGCGCCCCGCCGCGGTCGCCGTCACCAGCCGGCTGCGGCCGTCGGCGCCGGGGCCGAGCTCGAGCCAGCCGGCGTCGACCAGCGGCCGCAGGTTGCGCGTCAGCGTCGACGCGTCCATCTTCATTTCGCGCGCCAGCTCGCCCGGGCGGATGGGCCCGAGCCTCGCCACGTACGACAGCAGCGAGTACTGGGTGGTCTTCAGCCCGGCGCGGGCCAGCTCGGCGTCGTAGTGCTGCGCCACCCGCCGCATCAGCTGGCGCAGCTTGAGGTTGGTGCAGCCCCGGGGCTTGACAGCGTCGTCCATGGCAATTATTGTAGCTGCAACCGTTGCAGCTACAAGTCTTTGTTGGAGGAACCCGCCGCATGACGCAGATGAACCAGCTCGAAGCCTGGCTCGCCCGGGAACGCGAACAGGCAGCGCGCTTCGACGCCGGCGCGGGCCCCGGCGTCGCCACCCCGGCCCGGTTCGCACACCTCAGCGGCCTGGAAATCATGGAACGGATGCTCGCCGGCGAGCTGCCGTATGCGCCGATCGCCAGGACACTGGACTTCCTGCTGCTGGAAGTGGAGCGCGGCCGGGCGCTGTTCCAGGGCACGCCCGGGCCGGCGCACCTGAACCCGATGGGCACCATCCACGGCGGCTGGTACGCCACCCTGCTCGATTCGGCGCTCGGCTGCGCCGTCCACACCATGCTGCCGGCCGGTCGCGCCTACACCACCGCGGAACTGGGGATGAACCTGGTGCGTGCCATCGGCGCCAAAGCGCCGCGGGTGCGGGCCGAGGGCAAGGTGGTGCACTGCGGACGCCAGCTGGCGACGGCCGAGGCCCGGCTGTACGGGCCCGACGGCACGCTGTATGCGCACGCGACGACGACCTGCCTGGTGTTCGATCTGCCCCAGGCGAGCGGCGGCCGCGCCGATGCCGCGGCGCGATAATGGCCGCATGAGACTCCTTCACACGATGCTTCGCGTGGGCGACCTGCAGCGCTCGATCGACTTCTACACGCGCGTGCTCGGCATGAAGCTGCTGCGCACCACCGATCGGCCGCAGCAGAAGTATTCGCTCGCCTTCGTCGGCTACGGCAGCAATCCGGAGCACGCTGAAATCGAGCTCACCTACAACTACGGCGTCGAGCGCTACGAGCTGGGCACCGCCTACGGCCACATCGCGCTGGGGGTCGCGGATGCCTACGCCGCGTGCGAGAAGATCCGCGCCAATGGCGGCAACGTGACGCGCGAGGCCGGCCCGGTCCAGGGCGGCACGACCGTGATCGCGTTCGTGACCGACCCGGACGGCTACAAGATCGAGCTCATCCAGCGCGACAGCGAATAGCAGCCGCGCGCAGCCTCAGCCGTGGCGATGCACCGCCGCGGCCTGGCGCGCCAGTTGCGTGATGTGCGCCCAGTCGCCGCGGGCGACCACCTCCGACGGCGTCAACCACGAGCCGCCCACGCACACCACGTTGGACAGCCGCAGGAAGTCGCCGGCATTGCCGCCGGTGATGCCGCCGGTCGGGCAGAACTTCACGTCGCCGAACGGGCCCTGCCAGGCCTTGAGCATCGCGACGCCGCCGGCCTGCAGGGCCGGGAAGAACTTGAGCTCGGTGTAGCCGTCTTCCTGGGCCGCCATCACCTCGCTGGCCGTCGCCACGCCGGGCAGCAGCGGCAGCTCCAGGTC
The DNA here is from genome assembly GCF_035554825.1 of Ramlibacter sp. Classification (GTDB taxonomy): domain Bacteria; phylum Pseudomonadota; class Gammaproteobacteria; order Burkholderiales; family Burkholderiaceae_C; genus Ramlibacter. The sequence continues at coordinate 22,560 of NZ_DATMHS010000121.1, forward strand.
GCGGCAGGCCTTGCCGACGGCGCGGGTGTAGCCCGGACTCACCGCGAAGCGCGCGCCGGCCATCGCCGCCGCCTGCGCATCGGCGGCGCTGCGCACCGTGCCGGCGCCGGCGACGGCCTCCGGCACCTCGCGCACGATCGCCTCGATGCAGGCCAGCGCGACCGGCGTGCGCAGGGTCACTTCCAGCATGCGGATGCCGCCTTCGACCAGGGCGCGCGCCAGCGGCACCGCATGGGCGACCTCGGACAGGACAATCACCGGGATCACCGGCGCGTCGCTCATCACCTCCAGCGACGTCAGTTTCACAGCCATGTGCAGGCGCCCTCCTCGGCAGCCAGGGCGTTGCGGCGGAAGGAAGCGAACAATTCGCGCCCGATCCCGTGGCCGTCGGCCTGCCGCAGCGATTCCGGCATTGTCGCAGCCTCGCGCGCCGCCCATTGCGCGTCGGGCACCAGCGCCTGCAAGGTGCCCGCGCTCGCGTCGAGCCGGACCAGGTCGCCGTCGCGCAGCTTCGCGAGCGGTCCGCCGGCCGAGGCCTCCGGCGTCACGTGGATCGCCGCCGGCACCTTGCCCGAGGCGCCGCTCATCCGGCCGTCGGTGACCAGCGCCACGCGAAAGCCCCGTCCTTGCAGCACGGCCAGCGGCGGCGTGAGCTTGTGCAGCTCGGGCATGCCGTTGGCCCGCGGTCCCTGCCAGCGCACCACGCAGACCAGGTCGCGTTCCAGTTCGCCGGCCTGGAACGCCGCCAGCAGGTCCTCCTGCGCGTCGAAGATGCGCGCCGGCGCCTGCACCACCTGGCGGTCGGCCGGCACGGCGGAGATCTTGATCACGCTGCGGCCGAGATTGCCCGTGAGCAGCTTGAGGCCGCCGCTGGGGCTGAACGGGTCGCCGGCCGGCCGCACCACGTCGGTGTTGCGCGACGCGCCGATCTCGCGCCAGGCGAGCGCGCCGCCGCGCGCCGCGTCGAGCAACGGCTCCCGCGTGTATTCGCGCAGGCCGCCTTCGCGCACCGTCAGCACGTCCTCGTGCATCAGCCCGGCATCGAGCAGTTCGCGAATGACATAGCCCGGGCCGCCGGCCGCCTGGAACTCGTTCACGTCGGCGGTGCCGTTCGGGTAGACCCGGCTCAGCAGCGGCACCACGGCCGACAGCTCGGCGAAGTCGTTCCAGTCGATGCGGATCGCCGCCGCCCGCGCCACCGCCACCCAGTGGATCAGGTGGTTGGTCGAGCCGCCCGTGGCCAGCAGCGCGCACATCGCATTGACGATCGCCCGCTCGTCGACCAGCCGCCCGACCGGCGTGTAGCGCCGGCCCTTGACGATCGCGAGCGCCGTGCGCACCGCGTCGCGCGTCAGCTGCTCGCGCAGTGGCTGGCCCGGGTTGACGAAGGCCGTGCCCGGCACGTGCAGGCCCATCGCCTCCATCAGCATCTGGTTGCTGTTGGCGGTGCCGTAGAAGGTGCAGGTGCCGGGGCCGTGGTAGGCCTGGGACTCGGCCTCCAGCAACGCGGGGCGGCCGACCAGCCCCTGCGCCGCCTGCTCGCGGACCTTGGCCTTGTCGCTGTTGGACAGGCCGCTGGTCATCGGCCCGGCCGGCACGAAGACCGCCGGCAGATGCCCGAACTGCAGCACGCCGATCAGCAGGCCGGGGACGATCTTGTCGCAGATGCCCAGCAGCAGGGCGGCATCGAAGACGTCATGGCTCAGCGCCACGGCGGTCGCCATGGCGATCACATCGCGGGAAAACAGGCTGAGCTCCATGCCGGCGGTGCCCTGCGTCACCCCGTCGCACATGGCCGGCACCCCGCCGGCCACCTGCGCGGTGGCGGCCTGCAGCCGGGCCTCGTCCTTGATGACCTGGGGATAGCCCGCGAACGGCGCGTGGGCCGACAACATGTCGTTGTACGAGGTGACGATGCCGAGGTTGGGGCGGCGCTCGGCGACCACCCGGAACTTGTCGCTGGCCGGCAGCGCGGCGAACGCATGGGCCACGTTGGCGCACCCCATGCGGTCGGCGCCGCGCTCGCGGGCCGCGGCCTGGTCGATGCGGCGCAGGTACTCGCCGCGCCCGGCGGCGCTGCGTTCGCGGATGCGGTCGGTGACGCGGGCCACGACTGGATGCAGATTCATGAGGCTGGAAGGATTGGCGGTCAAAGGACCATGCTACGTGAAGGTTCGGCGCGCGGTGTGACAGCGTTACCACATGCAGTGCCTCGCGCGCCGGCGTCGCGGTACAGTTTGCGGGATGACGACGACGAGCGAGCGGCCGGCGCCGTTGCGCGATCCGGCGCTGATGCTGGAGCAGGTGCTGCGGGAATGGGGCGGAAACGACGACTTGTGGATCTTCGGCTACGGTTCGCTGATCTGGCGGCCCGAGTTCGAGTTCGTCGAGCGCCGCCCGGCGAAGGTGCACGGCTGGCACCGCGCCCTCAAGATGTGGAGCCGCATCAACCGCGGCACGCCCGAGCGCCCCGGCCTGGTCTTCGCGATGCTGTCGGGCGGCAGCTGCCAGGGGTTCGTCTTTCGCGTACCCAGGGACAACGGCGAACAGGTGCTGCGCCGGCTCTGGCCGCGCGAAATGCCGCTGGCGACCTACGATCCCAAATGGCTGGTCTGCCGGACCAGCCACGGCCCGGTGACGGCGCTGGCGTTCACGCTGTCGCGCAAGAGCCCCAGCCATACGGGGCTGCTCACCGAAGCCGAGTACCGGCGCATCTTCGCCGAGGCGAGCGGCAGGTACGGCACGACGCTCGACTACGCGCACCGCACGCACGAGGAACTGCGCCGCCACAACATCCGCGACCGGGCGCTGGAGCGGCTGCTGAGGCTGACGCAGGGACGCTGAAGGGTCGGCGTCGGCCGCGACGTTGACATCATGGCAACGATGCCGCGGCTGGGAGTACAGTCGGTCCACCAACAGCCAGGGAGAGCCCTCATGCGTATCCACCCCACCCTCACGTTCACGGCCGCCGGCTTCCTCGCCGTGGCCCTGGCCGGCTGCGCCGCGATGGGCGGCGGCGCGACGGCCACCGCGGCGCTGCGCCCGACCACCGGCAACCAGGCCAGCGGCACGGTGCGCTTCGTCCAGCGGGGCTCGCAGGTGCACGTGGCCGGCGAGGTGCGCGGCCTCAAGCCCAACGCCGAGCATGGCTTCCACGTCCACGAGAAGGGCGACTGCTACAGCGGCGACGGCATGAGCACCGGCGGCCACTTCAACCCGGACGGCAAGGCGCATGGCCGCCATGACGCGAGCGCGCATCACGCCGGCGACCTGCCGAGCCTGAAGGCCGATGCCGACGGCGTCGCCCGGTTCAGCTTCGACACCGGCAGCATCAGCGTGGGCCCGGGCGCCGCGAACGTCGTCGGCCGCGGCCTGATCGTTCACCGCGACCCCGATGACTACACCACCCAGCCGACCGGCAATGCCGGCCCCCGGCTGGCCTGCGCCGTCATCGCGAAGGGCTGAGCGCCCGCAGCGCCTGCTCGGCCCGCGCCAGGTCGTCCACCGTGTCGATGTCGGTGACGAGGCCCGGGTCGTCGATGTCCAGCAGCAGCGCCGCGCCGGCCGCCGCGTAGCGGCGCACGATCGCGGCCGCGCCCGACTCGCCGGCCAGCGCCGCCAGCGCCGCGCCGCATTCGGGGGCAAACCCCACCGGGTGGCCGCGCCGGCCGTGGAACTGCGGCACCACCACGGCGTGCCCGGCCAGCGCCGCGGCGACCCGCTGCAGCGACCGCGGCTGCACCAGCGGCAGATCGCCGGGCAGCACCAGCCAGCCCCCGGCCCGGGCGGTCGCCCGCACGGCGGCGGCGATCGAATCGCCCATGCCGGCGTGCGGCGCCTGTTCCAGATGCCACGGCAGGCCGCTCGCCCGCACGGCGTCCAGGGTCCGCTCCAGCACCGGCACGCCGGCGAGCAAGGCCTGCAGCTTAGACCCGGCGCCGCCGGACGCGGTGAAGCGCTCGCCGCGGCCCGAGGCCAGCACCAGCACGACCGGCTGGCTCATGCCCGGCGGTCCCGCGCGAGCGCGCCGGCGCCCGGCGTCACGCGACGCAGCCGGCAGTCGCTGCCGGCTGGGCGATCGCGTTCTTGCACTCGATGATCTGGGCCAGCACCGAGACGGCGATCTCGGCCGGGGTCTTGGCGCCGATGCGCAGGCCCACCGGTCCGTGCAGCCGCGCGAGTTCGGCTTCGGTGAGGCCGAAATGCTCGGCCAGCCGTTCCTTGCGCTTGGCCTGGTTGCGCGCCGAGCCGAGCGCGCCGACGTAGAAGGCGGCGGAGCGCAGCGCTTCGAGCAGCGCCATGTCGTCGAGCTTGGGGTCGTGCGTCAGGGCGACGATCGCGGTGTGCGCGTCGGGCTGCAGGTCGCGCACCGCGTCGTCGGGCATGCCGCAAACGCGCAGCGCGCCCGGCACGTTCAAGGTGGTCGCGTATTCCTCGCGCGGATCGCAGACCAGCACTTCGAAATCGAGCAGCTGGGCCATCTGCGCGACGGCCTGCGACAGCTGCCCGGCCCCGACCAGCAGCAGCCGCCAGCGCGGCCCGAACAATGTCGTGAGCTTCGAGCCGTCGAACTGCATGCGCGCCTCGCGCGTGGCGCGGGCCAGCTGCACTTGGCCGGTGGCCAGCGTCAGCGTGCGGGCGACCAGCTCGTGGCTGGCGGTGCGGGCCAGCAGCTCCTCGACCCAGCCGGTGTCGTTCAGCGGCTCCTGCACCAGGCGCAAGGTGCCGCCGCAGGGCAGGCCGAAGCGCGCGGCCTCGTCCTTGCTCACGCCGTAGGCGATCATCGATGGCAGCCGGCTGCGTTCGCCGGCCTTGACGCGGGCGATCAGGTCGTCTTCCACGCAGCCGCCGGAGACCGAGCCGCTGACGACGCCGTCGCCGCGCACCGCCAGCAGCGCCCCCGGCGGGCGGGGCGCGCTGCCCCAGGTGTCGACCACCGTCACCAGCGTCACCGGCTGGCCGGCGCGACGCCAGGCCAGGGCGTCGGTCAACACGCGAAGGTCCAGGCTTTCCATGCGAGCGCGCTCCTGTCGAAACAACTGATTCACTGTACTGCCTTCGCGGCCCGGATGCGAGAATGGCCCCATGAGCACCACCTCACGGTCACTGGCGGAATTGCGCAAAAGCTACGAACGTGCGGAATTGAGCGAGGAAGCGTCGCACGCCGACCCGCTGCGGCAGTTCGAGCAATGGCTGGGCGAGGCGATCAGCGCCGAGATCCCCGAGCCCAATGCCATGACCGTCGCCACCGTCGGCAGCGACCTGCGCCCGAGCAGCCGCATCGTCCTGATCAAGGGCTACGACGAGCGCGGCATCGTCTGGTACACCAACTACGACAGCCGCAAGGGCCAGGAACTGGCAGGCAACCCCTACGCGGCGCTGCAGTTCCACTGGGTCGAGCTCGAACGCGTGGTGCGCATCGAAGGGCGCGTGACCAAGACCGACGCCCGGGAGAGCGACGCCTATTTCGCCAGCCGCCCGCTGGATTCGCGCATCGGCGCCTGGGCCAGCCCGCAAAGCCAGGTGATCGCCGGCCGCAGCGTGCTGGTCGCGGCGGCGGCGCGCTACGGAGCGCAGTACCTGCTCCATCCGCCGCGTCCGGCGCACTGGGGCGGCTTCCGGCTCGCGCCCGATCGCTGGGAGTTCTGGCAGGGCCGCAAGAGCCGGCTGCACGACCGGCTGCGCTACCGCCTCGACGCCGGCGCCTGGGTGCGCGAGCGGCTCGCGCCCTGAGCCCTCACAGCCGCGCGGCGAGCGCCAGCACCAGGGCGACGGTGCCCAGGGCCAGCAGGGTCGACAGCCCGACGCCGGCCGTGACCAGCTCCTCGGCGACCTGGTAGCGCTGCGAGAAGAGGAACACGTTGGCGCCGATCGGCAGCGAGGCCACCACCACCATCACCGCCAGCGGCACGCCGGACAGGCCGAGCGCCCAGCCGGCGACAGCCACCAGCGCCGGGTGCAGCAGGTTCTTCACGGCCGTGAGCACGGCGGCGCCGCGCCAGTGCAGGCCGAACGCGGTCGCCGAGAGCGTCAGGCCCACCAGCGCCAGCGCCATCGGACTGAACGCCGCCGCCAGCAGCGCCAGCGGGCGGTCGACGAGCTCCGGAATCGCGAGCCCGGTCTGGGCGAACAGCAGCGCGGCGATCAGCGGCAGCGGCACCGGGTGCAGCACCGAGTTGCGCAATGCCAGCAGCACGGTGGCGAGCGGGTGCCGCGGCGCGGCGCCGCCGGCGCGGGCCGCCTCGCGCATCACCGCCAGCTCCAGCACCAGCGTCGCGCTGGTGAGCAGGACCACGCTGTGCACGGTGTAGAGCGTGAACAGCGTCACCAGCCCGCGCTCGCCCCAGGCCAGGCCCACCAGCGGCGTGCCGATCATCACCGTGTTGCCGAAGGT
>NZ_DATMHS010000122.1:0-21985 GCF_035554825.1 Ramlibacter sp.
GATGTGGAAAGCGACGCCCTGGTGGCCAGCGCCCTGGCGATCGCCTCCGGCAGCGGCACCCTGGTGAACAACGGCGACGGCAGCTGGAGCTACACGCCGGCGCTCAACGACGACAGCGCGGTGAGCTTCAGCTACACCATCGCCGACAACGGCACCAGCAACGGCGTGGCCGACCCCAGGAGCGTGGCCGGCACGGCCAGCCTGGACATCACGCCGGTCAACGATGCGCCGACCGACCTGATCCTGAACATCACTGTGGCACCCAGCGGCAACTCGCTGCCGTCGGGCGCCTTCGGCCAGATGTCGGTGGTGGATCCGGATGGCGGCGCCGCGCCCTATGTGTATTCGCTGTTGTCGCTGACGGCCACGACCCTGGCCGGCGCCGCCGCCGCCAATTTCGCCGGTGATCTCACGGTGGGCTCGACGGGCGCCGTGAGCGCCAGCAACATGGATGCGGACCGGGTGTACGAGATGACGGTACAGGTTCAGCAGGGCACTGGCAGCTACAGCGAGGCCTTCAGCCTGATCACCGGCACCAACGCGGGGAACACGGTGGCCGGCACTGTCGCCACCGGGGACGACGTGATCTACGGGCAAGGCGGCGGCGACCTCGTCTTCGCCGGCTCGGGCGACGACACGGTCTTCGGGCAGAACGGCGACGACGAGATCCACGGTGGCGCCGGCAACGACGTGCTCGCCGGCGGCGGCAACAACGACAGCTTCCAGTTCGACACGGCGCTCGATGCGCTGACCAACGTCGACACCATCACCGACTTCGTGTCGGGCGCTGACAGCATCGTGCTGGAGAACACCGGCGCCGGGCTCTTCAACGCCCTGGCGGCCGGCGCCCTGGCGCCGGCCGCTTTCACCAGCGGCGCGGTGACGGCCAGCACCCGCATCATCTACGACACTGCCACCGGGTGGCTGTCCTACGACGCCGACGGCAGCGGCGCTGGCGCCGCCGTGCATTTCGCGACGCTCGTCGGCGCGCCGGCGCTCGCGGCCGCGAGCTTCACCGTGATCTGACGGCGGGCGGCGCGCAAGCCCCGGTGCCGAGCGGCGCCGTCGCCTGGGTCGCTATTGCAGCGTCGCGAGGTCGACGGCCGCGGCCATGGCCGCGTAGCCGGCGTCGTTGGGGTGCAGGTGGTCGCCGCTGTCGTACGCCGGATTCAGCACCGCCGGATCGGCGCTGCTGCGCATCACGGCGTCGAAGTCGATGACCGCGTCGGCGCCGCTGCTGGCGCGAATCCAGGCGTTGACCGCCTGCCGCTTGGTTTCGCCGGCGGCGGAGAAGTAGTCCGCGCCCTTGTACGGCAGCAGCGTGCCCAGCGCGACCTTGATCCCGCGGCCCTTCGCCCGCGTCACCGCGTTCGCGATCGCCCCGGTGATCTGCTCCGCCGTCACGTCCTGCGACGGCGCCGGGCTCACCGAGAAGCCGATGTCGTTGATCCCCATCAGGATGATCGCGTGGGTGGCGCCGGGCACGTTCAGCAGGTCCCGATCGAGCCGGCTGTTGCCGCTCGGACCCGCGAAATCGTTCAGCCAGCGGTTGCCGCCGATGCCCTCGTTCACGATGCCGGTGCGGCGCAGGCCGGCGGCCTTGAGGCGGTCGTCGAGCAGGTTCGGGAAGCGCTTGGCCGCGTCGGTCGTCGAGCCGACGCCGTCGGTGTGCGAATCGCCGAACGCGACGACCAGCCTGGTCGCCTCGGTGCTCGACGTCTCCACCGCGGCGAGCGCGTAGTACGGCGCCCACGGATCGACGCTGGCGGTGGCGAGCGTGCCGGTCGACAACTGGTTGCCCGGAATCGAATACGCCGTCTGCCGCGCCACCGGATGGATGGTGCCGATGGTGACCGCCCCCGCGAAGTACATGCTGACCGCGAGGTTGGCGAGCGGCGCCGTCGCCAGCGGCACGATGTCGCTGTACACCTCGCCGCCGACCGGCACCGTCACCGCCGTCTGCCCGTTGAAGGTGACGGCGAAGTCGCTGCTGACGTCGATCGACGAGCCGCCCGTGCTCCTGGCCACGCGCACGCCCGAGAACGTGAGCGGCGCCTTGCCGAACAGATTGCTGAGCTTGATGCGCAGCGTGTCGCCGCCCAGCGAGAGCCGCAGCACCTGGCGCACAGTCTGGTTGTTGAACGTCGGCGCCACCTGCGGCGCCGCGCCCGGCACGTTCGCGGTGGCGTCGACCACCGCGGCTGTCCAGGCCGGGTAGAAGCGGTTCTGGGCCGGCGCCGGCGTCGGCGCCGGGGTCGGCGCGGGAGTGGGCGCCGGGGTCGGCGCCGGTGTGGGTGCAGGCGTCGGCGCCGGGGTCGGCGCGGGTGTGGGCGCCGGGCTTGGCGTGGGCGCCGGTCCGGGGACCGGTACCGGGTCGCCGCCACCGCCGCCACAGGCGGTGAGGCCCGAGGCCACCGCGGCGGCCCCCATGAGTGATTTCAAAACTGCTCGACGTCGGTCGGAATGGCGCACCGTCTTCCCTTGTGGCGTGAATGATCGGGAAAAGTCTAAGGCTCGACAGGGGTGAACTGAGCCGCTGGCGCCGGCGCTGACGGCGGGACGCTCCCTTGTCCGACAAGCGCTCGAGTTGCGGTGTTGGGTCCGCGCCATGGCGGCGGCGCTGCCGCCTGCGCGCCGGGGCCGGACCGTTCAGAAGCCGGCCGTGCTGGCCGTGGTCAGGTAGTCGCCGAAAGCGCCGACATCCAGGAAGTTCCAGCTCGCGCCGTTGTGCACGTACACGCGGCCGTCGCGCACGCCGAGGTAGTTGCCGCTCCCCGGGTAATAGCGGTAGGTGTAGTCCTGGTAGGTGCCGCTCGCCGGCGGACCCTTGAAGAGGCCGGGGTAGGCGAACTCGGCCCAGGTGAACACGCGGTTGACGTCGCGCGCCGTGGCGTCGGCGACGAACACCACGTGGTCGACCCAGCCGGCGTCGCGCCCCGAACTGAGCAGCGCATCCTTCGTGTACTGCCACCGTACCGTGTGCACCCCCGCCGGGATGCTCACCGAGCTGGTGTACCAGTCGGTCTCGCCGCTCCAGGCGAGCTGCTTCACGCCGTCCAGCGACACCGTGAGAAAGTCGTAGTTGGCCTCCGACGACACCTTCCAGTCGAACGTCAGCATCCCCGGGCCGGTGACGGTGGTGGCCAGCCAGCTGCTCTGAGAACTGCCGATCGCGCCGCTTTGCGCCGCCGCCGCGCCGTAGCTGACGATGCTGTTTTGTGCCGCGAACGGTGCGTTGCCGCCACTGGTCCAGGCGAGGCTGGTGTTGTCGAGCGCCGCGGCCAGCGCCACCGTGGCAACCGAGAAGGTGGCCACCACGCTCTGCGCGCCGGACATGGTCACGACGCAGGGGCCGGTGCCGCTGCAGGCGCCGCTCCAGCCGCCGAAGGTGGAGCCGGGCGCCGGTTGCGCGCTGAGCGTCACCGTCGCGCCGCGCGTGAATGGCGCCGCGCAGCTGCTGCCGCAGCTGATGCCGGCGGGCGCCGACGCGACGCTGCCCTGGCCGCTGCCGGCGCGCGATACGGCCAGCGTGACGCTGGCGCCGCCATCCAGCCACTGGTGCAGGGCGGCGTTGTACGCCACGTCGAAGCGGCCGTAGAAGTTGCTGCCGCCGCTGTTGGTGCAGCTCGCATTGCCGCCGTACAACTGGCCGACCACGTAGCGGGCGGCGCCGATCGTGCGGAACAGGGCGGAGCCGCTGCTGCCGCCTTCGGTGATGCCGCTGGTGTTGCGCACGTCGACGAAGGCGGCGCTGGACGGCGACGCCTGCGTGCACGAGAACGCGCCCGACGGGTCCGTCACGCGGCAGTCGCCGAACTCCGCGACGCTGCCGAAGCTGATCTTCTGGAGGTCGCCGCGCGGGTGGTGGATGCCGGCGACGGCGCTGCCCAGCGCCAGGGCATCGGGCGACCAGGCGGCGTACGTGACGCCGGCCGGCGGCGTGGCCGCGAGCCGCAGGAACGAGGTGTCGGTGGTCGAACTGGCGTACAGCAGCGTCGCGCCGCCGCGCAGCACCCGGTTGGCCGGATCGGTGACGCCGCTGTTGCACGACGCGGAACGCAGGAACCAATGGGTTTCCAGCGTCGACGCGACCGTCTGCCTGGAGACGCAGTGGTTGGCCGTCAGGAACCACGGCGTGCCGCTGGACACGCGATCGTTGAGCAGCGTGCCGCTGCACCAGTAGCTGCCGCCGTCGGTGCCGACGTAGGACATCCGCGCCACCGAGTTGCTCTCGGCGCCGTAGGGATGGCAGGTCACGTCGACTTCGCACGACGAGGACTGGCCCAGGGCCAGCGGGAGGTTCTCGCCGGCGCTGGGCGCGAGCGGGCTGGCGAACAGGTGGGACAGCCTCGGCACCGAGAGCGCCACCGCGTCCGCCCCGATGCCGGGCGGCAGTTCCACCTCCATCGTGATCCGGGCGCCTTCGACCTGCGGGCTCCAGTAGGTGCGGCCGGCGGCCGTCGTGTCGCCGGCTTCCTCGTTGCGCCTGATCAGCCCGAGGATGTCGCGCGCCGGCACCTCGAGGGTCGCGGCCGAGGCCGGCGCATAGAAGCGCAGCACCGCATCGGCCGGCAGCCGCTGCACCAGCACGCCCAGCCGCAAGCCCTGCGCCGGCTGCGATTCGAAGGCGATGGCGCCGACCATGCCGCCCGCGGGCGTCGGTCGCCAGGCGAGGTGCGCGTGGGTCTTGCCCGGGGTGTCGGTGGGCGCCACGTCGCGCCCGACCCCGATGCGGCGCCGGTCGTCCGGTTTGCCGCGCCGCCGGACCGCCTCGGCGGGGACCGCATCGAGCGTGACGCGGGCGCTGTCGGTGGCGGCGCGGCGGATTGCCGGCGCCGACTCGGCGCCGGGCGCCGCGCCCAGCGTCATGGGCTCGACCGCGCCCTGTCGCCCGGCGGCCGGCGCGGGGCCGTCCTGCCGGTCCTGGCCGCCGCCGCCGCATCCGGCGATCACGACGCACGCACACCACGCGGCTGCCGCCAGCAGCCTGTTCATCGACCGGTTCGCCATCGTTCGCCGGCCTTTCGCTCCGGCTGCCGCAAGCCAGCGCCCGCGTGCATCACCCAAAGCCGCCATTGTCCGGGTGCGGCCGCGCCGCGCGCGACGGAAATGGCGGGAACGCTACATGCAGACCACGGCGCCGGGAACAAATGCACGGTCGCGCGGCCGCCGGGCCGATGGACCATGCATCGCATGTGGACGCCGGCGCGGGACGCTCGCCCGCACGCGCGCGCCGTGCTAAGGTTCCGCTCCCATGCCCGATCGCATCTTCGAGGATCCCTCGCTTCCGCCGCCGGGCCGCCGCAGCGGCGCGGGCAGCGCCAGCATCCTCCCCTATCTGCTGCACAGCCTTGCCTCGCGGCCCAAGGTGCCCGCGGTCGCCGAGGGCGTCAAGCCGCAGCGCGAGCGCGGCACCCGTTCGCGCGCCGGCGGCGGCCCGCGCGACGCCTGAGCGCCGCGCCGGCTACATCGCGGCGACCAGCCGGCCGAAGGCCTCCACCTTGTTCCAGTCGGTGAACTCGACGTCGGTGTCCGGGGCGGTCGGGCCCTTGGTCAGCCACATGATGAAGCGGATCACCTGGCGATCCCAGAAGCGATACCGCTTGTAGTCGATGCGGCCGGCGAACACCGCCAGCGCCTTGGGCCGCCACGCGCTCCGGGCGAGGAACTGGCGCATGTACGGGTTGGTCTCGGGCGTGTTCTTCTCGGGCTTGCGCGCCACCACGTTCACGGTGAAGAAGGCGTTCGGCCTGGCGTCGAGCGCGGCCCGGTGCGCACGCGCGAACTCGAACACCTGCGGCGTGTGCTTGCCGTAGCGGATCCGGGCGCCCACCACCACCTTGTCGTAGGGGGCGAGGTCGATCTCCGGCTCCTCGTCGACGCAGCGCAGCGTGACCCGATGGGCCTGCGCCTCCAGCTGCTGCTGCAGATGGCGGCAGATCTTGAGCGTCTGGCCGTCGGTCGTCGAATACAGGATCAGGATATGCGCCATGGCGCCATTGTCGCCGCGGCCGGTCAGCGGCCGGAGATGACCGTCGAGGCGGGCCGAGCGGCGGGGGCGCCGCAGACGTCGTCGGGGTAGATGCCGTCGGGCGTGCAGCAACGGGCGGACGCATCGCCGTCGCCGCTTGCGCCGGCGCCATCATGCGCTGCAGCAAGGCGCCGAACTCGTCCTGGGTCGCGGCCGTCTTTTCGTGCGGGTGCGGGCCACTGTGGCACCGAACGGCTGGCTCGTCCAGCAGGCGGCGGCGCGTTTGTCAAGCCTCACCGCAGCCCATGCCGCCAGCGGGCCGCCGGCGCTGCCGCTTTTTTGTGCAGATTGTCCGAAGCGAGATTCCACGCGCCTTCTGCGGGGGTGGGGTGGCGCTTATCCACAGCATTTTCCACCAGAGTTGTGAGCATCGTCCTACGATCCGGATCGCGCCTTTCCTACGCCGGCGGCGGGGTGCCGGCGCGCCTGCTCATCCGCTCCATAATTTGCGCATGCGACTGGATCCGGTGTCCCTGCAGCTGTTCGTCGCCGTCGTGGAGCAGGGGTCGATCGCCGCCGCCGCCGAACGCGAACACATCGCCGCCGCGGCGATCAGCCGCCGCATCGCCGAACTGGAAAAGGCGCTGGGCAGCCCCTTGCTGCTGCGGCAGGCCCGCGGCGTCGAGCCGACGTCCGCCGGCGCCGCCCTCGTGACCCTGGCCCGGCGCGCGCTGGCCGTCCTCGACGAAGTGCCGCTGCAGCTGTGCGGCTTCGCCAGCGGGCTGCGCGGCCAGGTGCGCATGTTCGCCAACATCTCCGCCATCACCCAGTTTCTGCCGCAGGACCTCGCCAGCTTCGCGCTGACGCATCCCGGGGTGCGGATCCTGCTGGAGGAGAGCAACAGCACGGCGACGGTGCGCGCCGTGGCCGACAACGCGGCCGACGTGGGCATCTGCACCGCGTACGCGCATGGCGAGGCCGTGCTGTCGCTGCCCTATCGCAGCGATCGCCTGTGTGTCGTGCTGCCGCAGGCGCACCGCTTGGCCAGGCGCAAGTCGGTGGCGTTCGCGCACGTGGTGGACGAGGCGTTCGTGGGACTGCGCACCGGCAGCGCGATCAACCTGCGGCTGGCGGGCGAAGCCGCGCAGCTCGGGCGCTCGCTGCTGTTTCGCATCCAGGTCACCGGCTTCGACGCCGTGTGCCTGATGGTGGCCGGCGGCTTCGGCATCGGCGTCGTGCCCGAGGGCGCGGCACGCCTGTTCGCCACCAGCCTGCCGATCCGCGCCGTGCGGCTGACCGACGCATGGGCGCATCGCGAACTGTGCCTGGTGGTGCGCAGCCTCGATGCGTTGCCGTCGGCGGCGCGCCGGCTGGTGGAGCATCTGCAGGCGGCGGCAAGGGCCTGAGCGTTCCGCCCATCGCGAAACGTGATGGGTGCACCGCGAAACGTTGCTTCTCATCGGCGGTGCGGCTCGAAAAAATCGCCGCATCCCATTCGAAGGAGACTCCGTGCCATTCAGCCATTCCCGCCGCGCGGCCGTCGCGGCGCTGCTCTCGCTGGCCGTCGCCGGCCCGGCCGCCGCCCAGAACTGGCCCGAGCGCCCGATCCGCATCGTCGTCGGCTTCGCGCCCGGCGGCTTCACCGACGTCCTCGCGCGCCTGATCGGCCAGAAGCTGCAGGAGCGGCTGGGCCAGCCGGTCGTCGTCGACAACAAGCCGGGCGCCGCCGGCACGGTGGGCGCCGACATCGTCGCCAAGGCCAGGCCCGATGGCTACACCTTGCTGCTGGCCCACAGCAACTCGAACTCGGTGGCGCCGGCGCTGTATCCGAAGCTGCCGTACGACGTCGTGCGGGACTTCACGCCGATCATCCGCGTCGCCACCACGCCGCTGCTGCTGACCGTGAACCCGGACGTGCCGGCGAAGAACGTCAAGGACTTCGTGGCCCTGGCCAGGAGCAACCCCGGCGGGCTGCGCTTCGCGTCCTCCGGCGGCGGCAGCGCGCAGCACCTCGCGGCCGCGCGCTTCATGCTGGCCACCAGGACCGAGATGACCCACATCCCCTACAAGGGCAGCGGCCAGGCGATCGTCGACCTGCTGTCCGGCCAGGTGGAGCTGAACTTCGAGAGCCCGCCCAACGTGATGACGCACGCCCATGCCGGCAAGCTGCGCCTGCTGGCGATCACCAGCAACAAGCGTTCGCCGCTGCTGCCCGAGGTGCCGACGCTGGCCGAGGCCGGGGTGCCGAACGCCGAGATGCTGCAGTGGTTCGCCGTGATGGGCCCGGCGAAGCTGCCGCCCGAGATCACGAAGAAGCTCAACGCCGAGGTCGCGGCGATCCTGAAGCTGCCCGAGGTGGCGGAGAAGATCGCGTCGCAGGGCGGCGACATCGTGGCCGGGCCGACCGAGGAATTCGTGCGCTTCCTGGCCGCCGACAGCGCCAACTGGGCGCGCCTGGTGAAGGAAGCCAACATCCGCCTCGACTGAAAGCCCATGACGCCCAAGACTTCCGACCTGTGCGACGCGTGCGAAGGCGCGCTGGCCTGCGCCTTGCCGCTGCGCGGCTGGGGCCGGCGGCGCGCGTTCGCCGGCGCCATCCGCACCATCCGCTGCCACGAGGACATCGCGCTGATGCGCGACGTGGTCGGCCAGCCCGGGCGCGGCAACGTGCTGGTCATCGACGGCGGCGGCTCGCTGGCGCGGGCGCTGTTCGGTGACGTGATGGCGGGCCTGGCGGTGCGCAACGGCTGGGCCGGCCTGGTGATCAACGGCGCGATCCGCGACGGCGTCGAGATCGACGCGATGGACATCGGCGTGAAGGCGCTGGGCACCGTGCCGCGCCGCGGCGAGCGCACCGGCGCCGGCGCGGTGGACGTGCCGGTCAGCTTCGGCGGCATCACCTTCACGCCCGGCCAGCGGCTGGTCGCCGACGAGGACGGCGTGATCGTGCTGCCGGCGGGGCTGACCGAAAACGACATCCGTACCGACGAGGTGGTCGCGGCCACCGCCGCGTACGTGGCGGCGCCCGGGCCGCGATGAGCGCCCGCACGCTGTATCGGCGCATCGTCGATGCGCACGTGGTGCGTCCGCTCGGCGACGCGGGCCAGGTCCTGCTGTACGTGGACCGCCAGGTGCTCAACGAGTACACCAGTCCGCAGGCGTTCGCCGCCCTCGACGCCGCCGGCCGCAGCGTGTGGCGGCCGTCGACCTCGGTGGCGGTGGTCGACCACGTGACGCCGACCGCGCCGGAGCGCAGCGAACGCACGATGGTCGTGCCCGATCCGGCGCGGGCGCTGCAGGTGCGGCTGATGCACGCCAACGGCGAGCGCCACCGCATCGCCGTCTACGGCATGCTCGATCCGCGCCAGGGCATCGAGCACGTGGTCGCGAGCGAGCAGGCGCTGGTGCTGCCGGGCATGGTGATCGCCGCCGGCGACAGCCACACCACCACGCATGGCGCCATGGGGGCGCTCGGCTTCGGCATCGGCAGCAGCGAGATCGAGCACCTGCTGGCCACGCAGACGCTGGTCTACAACATCATGCGGACCATGCGCGTGGAGGTGAGCGGCCGGCTGCGCCCCGGCGTGGCCGCGAAGGACCTGGTGCTGGCGCTGATCCAGCGCATCGGCGCCGACGGCGCCACCGGCCATGTGATCGAGTACACCGGCGAGGCGGTCGCGGCACTCGGCGTCGAAGGGCGCCTGACCTTGTGCAACATGAGCGTGGAAGCCGCCGCCCGCGGCGCGATCGTCGCGCCCGACGACGTGCTGTTCGAGTACCTGCACGGCAAGCCGCGCGCGCCGCAGGGCCGGCTGTGGGACCAGGCGGTGGCCGCCTGGCGGCGCCTGCGCAGCGACGACGGCGCCGTGTTCGACGCCAACATCGCCATCGACGCCGGCGCCATCGCGCCGATGGTGACCTGGGGCACCAGCCCCGACCAGGGCGCCACCATCGATGCGGCCGTGCCCGATCCGGCGCACGAGCCCGACGCGACCCGCCGCCGCAGCATGGTCCGGGCGCTGGAATACATGGGGCTGCAGCCGGGCCAGCGGCTGGACGGCCTGCCGATCACGCACGCCTTCATCGGCTCGTGCACCAACAGCCGCATCGACGACCTGCGCGCGGCGGCGCGCGTGCTGCGCGGCCGGCGCGTGGCGCCGGGCGTGCGGGCGCTGGTGGTGCCGGGATCGACCCAGGTGCGGGCGCAGGCGCAGGCCGAAGGCATCGCGCAGGTGTTCGCCGAGGCCGGCTTCGAATGGCGCCAGTCGGGCTGCTCGATGTGCGTGGCCATGAACGACGATCACCTGGTGGCGGGCGACCGCTGCGCCTCCAGCACCAACCGCAACTTCGAAGGGCGGCAGGGCCCGGGCGCGCGCACCCACCTGATGAGTCCGGCGATGGTCGCCGCGGCCGCGGTGCGCGGCGCGATCACCGACGTGCGGCCGCTGCTTTCCCACTGAGGACCGCCCATGCAAGCCTTCACCCGGGTGAGCGGCGTCGCGGCCGCGCTGCCGCACGCCAACCTCGACACCGACCAGCTGATGCCCAAGCAGTTCCTGCGCGGGATCGACCGCCGCACCGGCCTGGCCGAGGGTTTTCTGTTCGATATGCGGTTCGAGGCGCCGGGCCGCAAGCGGCGGGACTTCGTCCTGAACCGCGCGCCCTGGGATCGCGCGGTGGTGCTGATCACGGGCCCCAACTTCGGCTGCGGCTCCAGCCGCGAGCACGCCGTGTGGGGCCTGCGCGAGCTGGGATTGCGCTGCGTGATCGGGCCCAGCTTCGGCGGCATCTTCGCCGACAACTGCACCCGCAACGGCGTGCCGGCGCTGACGGTGCCGATGGCCGAAACCGAGCGCCTGCTGGCGCTCGCCGCCGACGCCGCGCGCTGCGAGATCAGCGTCGACCTGGAGCGCCAGACCATCGCCACGCCGGCCGACGGGCGCGAGCTGCGCTTCGAGATCGATCCGCTGCGCCGCGACATGCTGCTGCGGGGCCTGGACGCGGTGGGGCTGACGCTGCAGTACGCCGACGACATCCGCCGCTTCGAACGCGACCATCTGGCCGCGCAGCCGTGGCTGGCCGGCGGCTGAGCGGCTGAGCCATCGCCTTGCGCCGCGACCGCCGGCGCCACCACGCTTCGCGCCGCGACCGCCGCGACCGCCGCGACCGCCCGCGCCGGCGGCGCCACCGCGCCCGCGGGCCGCGCCGGGCGCGCAACCCCGAAAGGGGCTTGCCGGATGCCTCTTTCCGGGATCGGCATCGGAATATTCCTAGTCCCTCCCGGCAGGCAGGAGGGGCCACGTTCAGGCCGACTCCGAGGGCCAGATTCAGTCGCGGCCGATGTCCGCGAGCGCCCCCGCCTGCGACAGTAACGGTCATGACAGAGAGGAATGCGCCCGTGAAAGTGTTTCTTGCCGACGACTCCGCGATGATCCGCGACCGCGTCGCCGCCATGCTGGCAACGCGCGCGATGGACGTGGTCGGCGAGGCCGAGACGCCGCAGGCGTCGATCGAGGGCATCCTGGCCGCCCAACCCGACGTGGTGGTGCTGGACGTGCAGCTGGAAGGCGGCACCGGCCTGCAGGTGCTGCGCGCCGTGCGCGAGCAGGAGCCCGGCATCGCGTTCGTCGTGTTCAGCAACAACGCCGGCCCGGCCTACCGCAAGCGCTATCTCGGCGAGGGTGCCGAGCGCTTTCTCGACAAGACCACCGAATTCGACCAGCTGGTCACGGCCGTCGAGCTTGCATCCCATCACACCCACTAAGACCGACTTCCCAGGAGACGACCATGACCGCTGCCACCGAAACCACCGTCAAGACCGTCCGCTTCCTGCCGCCGGGCGCCGTCGCCCTGCGCGCGCCGGCCGCGCCGGTGAAGACCCAGTGCTCCACCTGCCATCTGCGCGAGCTGTGCCTGCCGGCCGGCATGAGCGAGGTCGACCTCACCCGCCTGGACCAGCTGAGCTTCACGCGCCGCAAGATCAAGGCCGGCGAGACCCTCTACCGCGAAGGCGACAAGTTCACCTACATCTACGCCGTCCGCTCGGGCACGCTCAAGTCGAGCCTGATGCTGTCGGACGGCCGCGAGCAGGTGAGCGGCTTTCACATCGCCGGCGAGCTGGTCGGCCTGGACGGCGTGGCCCAGGGCCGGCACGCCAGCGCCGCGATGGCGCTGGAGGACAGCGAAGTGTGCGCGATCTCGTACGCGGCGCTCACCGAGCTGGCGGTCAGCACCAGCGGCATGCAGCACATCGTCAGCCGGATGATGAGCCGGGAAATCCTGCGCGAGCACAGCCTGATGATGCTGCTGGGCAGCATGCACGCGGAAGAGCGGCTGGCCGCCTTCCTGCTGAACCTGTCGCAGCGCTACGCGGCCCGCGGCTACTCCGACCGCGAGTTTCACCTGCGCATGAGCCGGGCCGAGATCGGCAGCTACCTGGGCATGAAGCTGGAGACGGTGAGCCGCGCGTTCTCGGCGTTCCAGCAGCAAGGCATGCTCGAGGTGGACAAGCGCCACATTCGCATCACGGACCTGGAAGAGCTCAAGCGCCGTTTCGACGTGCGCGTGCACTGAAGGCGCACCGCCATGGGCGCCGTGAAATTCGCGATCCCCGAGCGCGACCTGCAGGAGCTGCGGTTCGAGTTCGAGGACCAAGGCGCCGCCGGCGAGCGGCACTGGGGCGAAGGGGCGGGCAGCGCGCTGCAGCTGCTGCACCGCCAGCAGCAATGGCGCGAGCTGACGGCGCCCGCGGCCTGACGGACAAGGTGGGAGTTCGGGGGAAGGGAAGGGGCCATCCGGCCCCTCTTTTTTTGGCCGCGCGAGCTCGCGTTCAGCCGGCCACGGCATCGCCCCAGGGCGACATGATCTCGGTGCAGCCCATGTTGCGGCCGCCTTCGCGCAGCACGCCGGCGGGGCAGGCGAACGCATACGGGTAGACCGTGCGGCGGGTGGTCGCCGTCGGCATCTCGCGCCGCAGCGCCTCGATGATGTCCGGGGCGAGCGCCTGGTCGGCCACCACCTGGCCGCCGCCGCTCACGTCGATGCGCGGCTGGTGGAAGGCGTCTTCCAGGCTCATGCCGTGGTCCAGCAGGAACGAGCTCAGTTGCAGCACGGCCCCCAGGATCTTGCGCCCGCCCGAGGCGCCGATCGCGAACTGGCGCCCCTCGGCGCCGACCCCGACCACCGGGCAGTAGTTGGCCAGGCAGCGCTTGCCTGGCCCGAGCGAATTGGGCTTGCCCGGTTCGGGGTCGAACCACATGATCCCGTTGTTCAACAGCAGCCCGGTGGCGGGCGACACCACCCGCGAGCCGAAGATCGACAGCAGCGTCTGGGTGACGGCGCACATGTTGCCGTGGCGGTCGACCACGCTGAAGTGCGTGGTGCAGCCCGGCGCCTTGGCCGATTCGTGGTCGCCCATGCCGGCCAGCCGGGCGCGGAACGCCTCGTCGAGCGAGCGTGCGACCGCGCGATACGCCGGCGCGTCGGGTCCGGCGCCCCCGGGCCGGAAGTTCGCCTCGAGCTGGCGCAGCGCCTGCGCGAAGGTCGGCCCGCCGGTCAGCCCGGGCGCGGCGTACACCTGGCCGCCGCGGTAGGGGATGGCCAGCGGCTCGACCCACTCGGCCTGGTAGCCGGCGAGGTCGGCCTCGCTCAGGCAGCCGCCCTTGGCGCGCACGTCGCGCACCAGGGCCCTGGCCAGCGCGCCTTCGTACAGCGCGCGCGGACCTTCCTGCGCGATCTGCCGCAGCGTGCCGGCCAGTGCCCGCTGGTCCAGGCGGCGCTCGGTGGCCGCGGTCCACGCGCCGAGGATCGGCCACCGGCCGTCCTCCAGGAACATCGCCGCGGCGTCCGGGTCCAGCGAGAGCGCCCTGGCCGTGGCCGCACTCACGAGGCCGAAGTACCAGTCGACCAGCAGTCCTTCGTCGGCCAGCGCGACGGCCGGCGCCAGCAGTTCCTGCCAGCGCTTGCGGCCGTAGCGTTCATGGGCCAGGCCCATGCCGGCGACGACGCCGGGCACGGCCACGGCGGTGGCGCCCTGCACGTTGCGGTCGCCGACCACCGATTCCCAGGGAAACAGGTCCGAGCTGCGTCCGGTGCCGCTGAGCGGGTAGTCCCGGGGATCGAGCTCGCGCGGCGAGCGCATGCCGTAGTTGACGACGTGGGCGCGGCGCTCGTCGGCCCGCCACAGCACCATGCACCCGCCCGCCGCGGCACCGCTCATCCAGGGTTCCACCACGCCGAGCGCGAACGAAGTGGCGACGGCGGCATCGACCGCGTCGCCGCCGGCGGCGAGCACGGCAGCGCCGACCTGCGCCGCGCGCTTGTGCTGCGAGGCGACCACGCCCGCTTCGGTGGCGATCACCGTTTTGCGCACGACCTGCGCGTCCGAGAAGTTGTCGCCGGTCATGGCGCGTCGGCCTTCACGTGCCGGACGATGTCGGCGTGGGTGGCGAACCAGACCGGCCCCAGGCCGCGCGCGTGCTTGATCAGTTCGTCCAGGATCCAGATGCGCGAGCGGTAGCCGCTGATGTGCGGGTGCATCGTGAGCTGGAAGATGCCGCCTTCGGCGAACGCCGCCTCGAGCTCGCGGCGGAAGATGTCGAACACGTCGGCCGGCGGCGTGTACGGCCGCAGCCCGGCGAAGCGGTTCATGTTGAAGTAGACCGCATCGTCGCGGATCCATTCGACCGGCAGCTCCACCACGCCGGTAGGCTCGCCTTCCAGCAGCAGCTCGTAGCAGTCGACGTCCGCCATCAGCGAGGAGTCGTAGATCAGCCCCATGTCGCGCGCGATGGCGAGCGTTGCCGGGCTGAAGTCCCACGACGGCGTGCGGATGCCCACAGGGCGCAGGCCCGCCGTCTGCTCGAGCGCGTCGGCGCTGCGCCGCATCAGGTCGCGCTCGGCCGCCTCCGGCAGCACCGAGTTGCGCTCGTGGATCCAGCCGTGCAGCGCCACCTCGTGGCCTTCGGCGACGACCCGGCGCTGCTCGGCGGGATAGAGCAGGGCGGTGACGGCCGGCACGAAGAAGCTGGCCTGCACGTCGTGCCTGGCCAGCAGGTCGAGGATCCGCGGCACGCCCTGGCGATTGCCGTATTGGCCCTGCGACAGCTTGCCGATCGATTCGCCGCCTTCGCGCAGCTCGTTGGTCTCGTGATCCGAGTCGAACGAAAGGGCGACCGCGCAGCGCGCGCCGCCGGGCCAGGTGCGCGGCTTGAGCGGACGGCCGGCGCGAACGTGCCCGACGATGCCGCGCCAGCGCTCCTCGGGCCATTGCCAGGGTTGCGGCTCGGCGCTCATTTCTTCGCTCCGGCCTGCACGCGGCGGGCGATCTCCTGCGCCGAGCGGTATTCGTCGGCGACGAACCGGGCGAACTCGTCCGGCTTCATGGCGACGCCTTCCAGGCCCAGCGTGTCGAACTGCTGCCGCACGTCGGGCTCGCTCACCGCCCTGGCGACAGCCGCCTGGATCCTGTTGACGATCTCCGGCGGCGCGCCGGCCGGCAGCCACAGCCCGAACCAGTTCACCTTGGAGAAGCCCTTGAGGCCCTGCTCGTCCATCGTCGGCACGTCGGGCATGCCTTTCCAGCGCTTCGCGCCGGTCAGGGCCAGCGCCCGCAGCTTGCCGCTCTGCACGTGCTGCAGGGCGATGTTGGTGCCGACGAAGAACATGTCCACGCGGCCGGCGATCAGGTCGGTGGTGCCTTCGGCCACGCCGCGGTACGGCACCGAGAGGATGTCGGTTGCGGTCATGGTCTTCATCACCTCGGCCGGGATGTGGCTGGCCGTGCCGTTGCCGGCGTTGACGTAGGTGAGCTTGCCCGGATGCGCCCTGGCGTACGCGATCAGCTCCGGCACGTTCTTCGCCGGAACGTCGGGGTGGACCACCAGCGCCTGGCCGAAGTTCTGCGCCGCCAGCGTGACGTGGGTGAAGTCCTTCACCGGGTCGTAGGTGGCGTTCTCGTTGAACGGCGGGATGTTGACGTGCGACGCGGTGGTGAACAGCCAGGTGGCACCGTCGGCCGGCAGCTTGGCGACGTACGCCGTGCCGACCATGCCGCCGGCGCCGGCGCGGTTCTCGACGATGATCGGCTGGCCCAGCGTCGCCGACATCTTCGGCAGGATGGCGCGCAGGATCAGGTCCGGCGGCCCGCCGGGCGGCGAGGGCACGACCACCTTGATCGGCTTGGTGGGCCAGCCGGACGCCGAGGGCGTTTGCGCATGGCCTGCGCCCCATGCCAGGGCGCAGGCCGCGATCGTGAACACGCGGCGGCTCGTTCGGTGCATCGTCCGGTCTCCTCGTTGGGTGATTCTCAGCCGACCCGCGCCGGCAGCTGGCTGCGGATCGAGCGCATGATCGCTTCCAGCAGCGCCACGTTGTGCACGGCGTCGCCGCCGGGCTCCACGATCGGCTGGCGCTTGACGGCATGCTGGGCGAAATGCTCCAGCTCGGCGCGTTCGGTGCTGGTTTTCTCGAAAGTGTGGACCACCGGCTGCTGCTTGACTCCGAGGCGCTCGGGGTCGAGGGTGCAGACCTTGAGGTCCCAGGTGTGCAGGTGCTCGACGTCGCCCACTTCGGCCCAGGCCTTGCTGCCGAACACCTGCAGGCGCCAGGTCTCGGGCGTGGCGATCACGGTGCCGAGGTAGCCGGTGGCGCCGCTGGCAAAGCGCAGCAGCATCGAGGTGGTGTCGTCCATGCCGAAGTCCTGCGCCAGCCGCAAGCTCTGCGCCGTCACCTGCTCGATCGGGCCGGCCAGGTACAGCATGGCGTCGATCACGTGCACGCCGCGGCCGGTCATGCCGCCGGCCGGCCCTTCGCCCGGCTCGTGGCGCCAGTGGCCCCTGGGAAACCGGTACGCGCTGGGACCGCAGAAGTTGCCTTCCAGATGCAGCACCCGCCCCAGCGAGCCGTTCTCGATCAGGCGGCGGATCGCCTGCAGCGCCGGTTGAAAGCGCCAGTTGTAGCCGACGCCCAGCGTCACGCCGTGGTCGGCGCAGGCCTGCGCCGCGCGCTGCGCGTCGGCGGCGTCCAGCCCCAGCGGCTTCTCGCTGAACACGTGCTTGCCGGCGCGCGCGGCCGCGACGATCTGGTCGGTGTGCATCGAGTGCGGGGTGGCCAGCACGACGGCGTCGATGCTGGCGTCCCGCAGCACCGATTCGAAGTCGGGGAACATGCGCAGCCCGTGCAGCTGCGCGAACTCGCGCGACTTGTCCGGAGAGCGCGTGGCGGCGGCGACGAACTGGATGGCGGGACTGCGGCCCTGCACGCTGCGGACGAGGTTCTGTCCCCAGGTGCCGAGGCCGACGATGGCGGCACGGATCATTGGTGTGTACTGCGTTCGGAAGCAACCAACGTCATGCGGGCCTCGGAACCGCTCGCAAGGGCGCACACCCCGGGGGACAGGCACGACACTCGACGGGCAATATACCTGATCGCCCCGGGCGCTCCGCGCATACCCGCTGGAGCGCCGCACCGAACGCGGCTAGAGTCGCGCGACGTCCACGTACCGCTTGCCCATGAATTCATCCAACCCATCCGCGCCTGCCTACGATGCGGCGCTGCTGCTGCAATTCGCGCAGCAGCTCTTGCAGCGCGCCGGCATGCCCGCCGACCGGGCGCACGACGTTGCCGACATCCTTGTCGAAGGCGATCTGCTGGGGCACGACACCCACGGCCTGCAGCTGCTGCCGACCTACCTGGCCGAAATCGAGAGCGGCTCCCTCGCGGTGAACGGCGACCCGGAAGTGCTGTCGGACCTCGGCGCCGTGCTGGCCTGGGACGGCAAGCGCCTGCCGGGCCCCTGGCTCACCTTGCGGGCGATCGAGGAGGCGAGCCGCCGCGCGCGCCGGTTCGGCGCCGGCATCGTGAACATCCGGCGCAGCCATCACATCGCGGCGCTGGCGCCGTACGCGCGGCGCGTCGCGGAGGACGGCCTGGTGCTGCTGCTGATGACGTCGGCGCCGGCGGCCGGCACCGTGGCGCCGTTCGGCGGCACGCGCGGCGTGTTCTCGCCCAGCCCGATCGGCGTCGGCATTCCGACCGGCCAGGAGCCGATGCTGGTCGACGTTTCGACATCGATCACGACCAACGGCCTGACCGGCCGGCTGGCGCGCGAAGGCCGCAAGCTGCCGGCGCCCTGGCTGATCGACGAGCGCGGCGTCCCCACCGACGATCCCGCTGTGCTGGTGCCGCCGCGCGCGGGCACCATCCTGCCGCTGGGCGGCGTCGACGCCGGCCACAAGGGCTATGGCCTGTCGCTGATGGTGGAAGCGCTGACGGCCGGCCTGGCCGGGCAGGGCCGCTCCGACCCGGGCCAGCGCTGGGGCGGCACGGTGTTCGTGCAGGTGATCGATCCGGCCGCGTTCAACGGGCTGCAACCGTTCCAGCAGCAGATGGACTGGATCGCCGGCGCCTGCCGCGCCAATCCGCCGGTGCAGGGCGGCGCCGGCGTGCGGTTGCCGGGCGAGCGCGGACTGGCGCTGCGCCGCCAGGGTCGGCAGCAAGGCGTGCCGCTGGCGCCCGGCATCGTCGATGCGGTTGCGGCGTGGGCCGGCAAGCTCGGCGTGCCGATGCCGGCGGCGCTGGCGTGACCCCCGGGAGCCGGCCGTCGCGCGCCGGTCAGCGCGAGCGGCTGATCCCCGGCCGGGGCGGCGCGGCGTCGAGCTCCATGCCGCCGAAGAAGATGCGCTTGCGCTCGACGGCGGCGTCCGAGGCGAAGCGGCCGTCGGGCGCGCCGCCGCCGGCCGCGTCCAGCGGACGCACCCACAGTTCGACGCTGTCCTGCCCGTACACGAGTTCGAGCACCGACTGCTCCATGCGCACGTTCTCGCGCCGGAACACCGTGTCGAGCGGGATCTGGTAGCGGCGCGGCTCGCCGCGCTGGTTCTTCAGGCTCACGGTCAGCAGGCCGGCCGGCAGCGGCTCCGGATACATCCGCACGGCCGTCGATCCGCACAGCGGCTGCGGCGGGTGCCCGCCCAGCGCGCCGGCGGCCTGGAATTGCAGCGACACCTCGCCCACGCAGCCGCGGCCGGCGGTCTCGACGATGCCCCAGGTGAGCGCCGACGGCGCCGCCGCGGCGCCGGTGCCCAGCAGCGCGCCGGCCAGCGCCAGCGCGGCGAGCCGGCCCGCGTACCGGAAGAGGGGGGAGTGGTGGTCGAGGTGCTGGGACATGGTGTCGGTTGCGGGGCCGTGGTGTCGCCCACCACTGTAGGCGCTCCGCCCACCCGAGGCAAACGGCACGGCCGGCCGGATGCGAAAAAGCCCCGGCGGGCGCGAGCTCGCCGGGGCTGGCGGCAGGCGGGGCGCTCAGGCCAGCTGGTCGGCCTTGGGCATCACGAAGCCGACCTGGTCGAGCGCGGCCCGCAGGGCCTGCTGCTGCTCGCCGTTGAGTTCCACCAGGGGCGGGCGCACGGTGGCCCACTCGCCGCGCCCGCTCTTCCAGGCGATCGCGGCCTTCATCGCCGGGATCATCGGGAACTTGGCGAACACCGCGCGGACGGCGTCGAGGTTCGCTTGCTGCTGGTCGGCATCCTGGTTCTTCCAGGTCTTGAACAGCTGCACGATCGCGCCCGGATTGACGTTGCCGGTGGCCGTGATGCAGCCGGCGCCGCCGCCGCGCAGGTTGCGCAGCAGGAAGTTCTCGCTGCCGGCGAACACGTCGAAGCCCTGCGGCTGGAATTCCTCCAGCATCGCCTTGGTGTTCTCCCAGTCGCCCGAGCTGTCCTTCATGCCGGCCACGATGCCGGGATACTTCTTCAGCAGGCGCTCGATCAGGCCGCGCGTGATCGGCACCTGCGAGACCGGCGGGATGTGGTACAGGTAGATGCGCAGGCGCTCGTCGGCGACGGCGTCGATCACGCTGGCGAACGAGCGGTACAGGCCCTCGTCGCTCACGCCCTTGTAGTAGAAGGGCGGCAGCATCAGCACGCCGCCGCAACCGGCCTGCACGGCGCGCTTGGTCAGCTCGATGGTTTCGGGCAGCGCGCAGCAACCGGTGCCGGGCATCATCCGCGCGGCGGGCAGGCCGGCTTCCAGCAGCGAGTCCAGCAGCCGGCGCTTCTCGGCCAGCCCCAGCGAGTTGGCTTCGGAGTTGGTGCCGAAGATCGCCAGGCCGACGTCCTGATCGAGCAGCCAGCGGCAATGGCGCTGGAAGCGCACCGGGTCCGGCGTGTAGTCGGCGTTGAAGGGCGTGAGGACGGGCGAGAAGATGCCTTGGAGGCGGGCAGCGGTGCTCATGACGAGGGTTCCTTGAAACGCTGGGAACTGGAAGACGCGGCTGGCGCTTGCAGCGCGTGCGGCCAGGCCGGCAAGCATAACGCCGGCGGCGGCGACGTCATTGTGGCAGGCGGGTTCGCAAGATATTTTTTGTTGTGAAGATAGCGCCAAGGGCTTGGTGCCAGACCCGGCGCCGGCCCACACTGGCGCCCTTTCAACTGGAGACCACATGAGCGCCCATCGTTTCCTGCGCCGCGGCCTGTGCGCCGCGCTGGCCGCCGCCGCATTGCTGCCGGCGCTGGCCCTGGCCGCCTACCCCGACAAGCCGATCCGCCTGGTCGTGCCGTACCCGCCCGGCGGCGCCACCGACGTCATCGGCAGGATCGTGGCGCAACGGCTGGGCACCGCGCTCGGCCAGCAGGTGCTGGTCGACAACCGGGGCGGCGCCGGCGGCAACATCGGCGCCGATGCGGTCGCCAAGGCCAAGCCGGACGGCTACACGCTGCTGATGGGCGCCATCACCTCGCACTCCACCATGGCCAAGCTGGAGAAGGGCCGCCTCGCCTACGACCTGCAGAAGGACCTCACGGCGGTGCAGGTGGTCGGCTACGTGCCGCTGGTGTTCGTGGTGCATCCCTCGGTGCCGGCGACGAGCTTCCAGCAGCTGGTGTCGTACGCCAAGGCCAATCCCGGCAAGCTGACCTACGCCTCGTCCGGCGCGGGCGCGCCCCAGCGCATGGCCGCCGAGATCTTCCGCATCAACGCGGCCGCCGAGATGATCCACGTCCCGTACAAGGGCAGCGGCCCGGCCATGACCGATCTGGTCGGCGGCCAGGTGCTGATGACCGCCGAGACGGTGCCGGCGGCGCTGCAGCAGATCAAGGCCGGCAAGCTGCGCGCGCTGGCGGTGACCACGCAGCAGCGCATCTCGATGCTTCCGGAGGTGCCGACCGTCGCCGAGTCCTCGCCCTGGAAGGATTACGAGGTCACCTCCACCTTCGGCGTGCTGGCCCCGGCGGGAACGCCGGCCGAGGTCGTCGCCCGCCTCAACGCCGAGATCGGGAAGATCATGCAGGACCCGGCAGCGAAGGAGCAGTTCCTGCAGCAGGGCGTGTACGTGCTGGCGCCGCAGACGCCGCCGCAGGCGGCCGACCGCCTCAAGGCCGAGATTGCAAAATGGGCCCGGGTCATCGACCAGACCGGCGTCAAGGCCGACGAGTGATTCCGACACAGAAGTGAGCGCCATGTCTTCCTCTCCATCCGATCCCAAGCAGCCCCCCGGCGGCCCCGAAGGCATGCGCAAGGGCCTGGTGAACTACGGCGACGCCGGGTTCTCCCTGTTCCTGCGCAAGGCCTTCATCAAGGGCGCCGGCTACACCGACTCGGCGCTGGACCGTCCGGTGATCGGCATCGCCGACACCGGCAGCGGCTACAACCCCTGCCACGGCAACATGCCGCAGCTGGTGGAGGCGGTGCAGCGCGGCGTGATGCTCGCCGGCGGCCTGCCGGTGAAGTTCCCGACGATCTCGATCGGCGAGAGCTTCGCGCAGCCGACCAGCATGTACCTGCGCAACCTGATGTCGATGGACACCGAGGAGATGCTGCGGGCCCAGCCGATGGACGCCGTCGTGCTGATCGGCGGCTGCGACAAGACCGTGCCGGCGCAGCTGATGGGCGCCGCCTCCGCCGGCCTGCCCGCGATCCAGCTCATCACCGGCTCGATGCTGACCGGCTCGCACCGCGCGCAGCGCGTCGGCGCCTGCACCGACTGCCGACGCTACTGGGCCCGCTTCCGGGCCGAGG
>NZ_DATMHS010000123.1:0-21390 GCF_035554825.1 Ramlibacter sp.
AGCCGGCCAGTTCCAGGATTTGCGAGGTGTTGCGGAAGCTCGCGCCCATCACTTCGGTGGTGTAGCCAAACTTGCGGTAGTACTGGTAAATACGCTTGACCGACTGCACGCCCGGATCGTCGGCGCCGGTGTAGTCGGTGCCGGTCGACTTCTTGTACCAGTCGTAGATGCGGCCGACGAACGGCGAGATCAGCTGTACCTTGGCCTGCGCGCAGGCCACCGCCTGGCTGAAGGAGAAGAGCAGCGTGAGATTGGTTCGGATGCCGCGCTCCTCCAGCTGGCGCGCCGCCTCGATCCCCTCCCAGGTGGATGCGACCTTGATCAGCACCCGCTCGACCGGCACGCCCTCGGCCCGGTACATGGCGATGATGCGCTCGGCCCGCTGCACCGACCCGGCCGTATCGAAGCTCAGGCGGGCATCGACCTCGGTCGAAACCCGGCCGGGAATGATCGACAGGATCTCGCGGCCGAACCGCACCAGCAGCCGGTCCATGGTCTCGTCGAGCGGCCCCTTGCCGTGCTTTTGCATCGTCTCCTGCAGCAGCGGGGCGTAGTCGGCCTTTTGCACCGCCTTCAGGATCAGCGACGGATTGGTCGTGGCGTCCTGCGGACGGAACTGGGCCAGTTGCCGGAAGTCGCCGGTATCGGCAACGACGGTCGTGAACTGTTTCAGCGCATCGAGTTGGTTCATGGCGCAATTATCCGGCGATGCCCGGCCGGCGTGGCGCGTTGCCGAGGCGGCCGCTGGTTCCTGGCCGCCGTGCGTCGCGGCCCGGCTCGCGCGAAGGCAGGTACAGTACCCGGAACAACGCGTGAACACATGAGCTTCGATCTTGTCCTGTTCGGCGGCACCGGCGACCTCGCCTGGCGCAAGCTGATGCCCGCCCTGTTCCAGGCCTTCCGCCACGGGTCGCTGCCCGAGCACGGCCGCATCATCGGCGTCGCGCGCGACGACCTGAGCGACGAGGCCTACCGCGAACTGATCCGAGCCCGCTTCGATCAGGTCGAGCTCGCGAAACGGCCCAGCCCCGCCGAGTTCGACCGCTTCGCCGCGCTGCTGCATTTCGTGCGCATGGACCTGTCGCGGCCGCCGGACTTCCAGCGGCTGGCGGCGACGCTGCGCGAGCGGCACGCCGATACCGTGGTGCTGTATCTGGCGACGGCGCCCTCGCTGTTCACCGCGGCCGTGGAGCAGCTCGCGGCAGCGGGCCTGAACCGGCCCAACACGCGGATCGTCCTCGAGAAGCCGCTGGGCCACGACCTGGCCTCCAACCGGGCGATCAACGAAACGGTGCGCGGCGTGCTGAGCGAAAAGCAGATCTTTCGCATCGACCACTACCTCGGCAAGCCGGCGGTGCAGAACCTGTTTGCGCTGCGGTTCGGCAACGTGCTGTTCGAGCCGCTGTGGCGGCGCGAGACGATCGCCAACATCCAGATCACCATTGCCGAAGACCTTGGCGTGGAAAAGCGCGGTGCCTTCTACGACAACACCGGGGCCTTGCGCGACATGGTCCAGAACCATGCGCTGCAGCTGCTGTGCGCGCTGGCGATGGAGCCTCCGATCAATGCGCACGCCGACGCCATCCGCGACGAGAAACTGAAGGTGCTGCGGTCGCTCAAGCCATGGACCGCCGAGTCCATCGGCCAGCACGTGATCCGCGGCCAGTACGGGCCTGGCACCGTCGGCGGCGAGGGCGTGCCCGGCTACCGCGAGGAGTCGGGGGTGGAACCGCACAGCACGACCGAAACCTTCGTGGCCTTGCGCACCGAGATCGCCAACTGGCGCTGGGCCGGCGTGCCGTTCTACATCCGCACCGGCAAGCGGCTGGCCGGCCGCGATGCGCGCATCGTGGTCAACTTCCGGCCCACGCCGCATGCGATCTTCCATTCGCCGATGGGCGCCGCCAACCGGCTGGTCATCCACCTGCAGCCCAAGGACGGGCTCGAACTGCACCT
The DNA here is from genome assembly GCF_035554825.1 of Ramlibacter sp. Classification (GTDB taxonomy): domain Bacteria; phylum Pseudomonadota; class Gammaproteobacteria; order Burkholderiales; family Burkholderiaceae_C; genus Ramlibacter. The sequence goes on from NZ_DATMHS010000123.1 coordinate 1,957, forward strand.
GCTGGCGCAGGGCCAGGACCATCGGCACGGCGCCCGGCCGGCGCCGCAGGCGCTCACCCCCGTGCACCTCGACCTCGACTTCGACAAGCGCTTCGGCTCCGAGCGGGTCGGCGCCTACGAGCGGCTGCTGCTGGACGTGATCGACGGCCGCCTGAACCTGTTCGTGCGCAGCGACGAGCAGGAGGAAGCCTGGCGCTGGGTCGAGCCGATCCTGGAGCACTGGCGGCAGGACGCCGCGGGGCCGCGCCCTTATGCCGCCGGCACCTGGGGGCCGAGCGCCGCCAGCGCGATGATCGCGCGCGACGGCTATTGCTGGAGCGAGGAGTGCTGAGCCGGCGCGCCTGAGCACAGCCGCTCAGATCCGGCCTTCCTCCACCGCGTGGCAGGCAATCCGGATGCCGTGGATGGCGAGCAGGGCCGGCCGCTCGACCTTGCAGCGCTCGTTGGCATGGGGACAGCGCGGATGGAACGCGCAACCGGTCGGCGGATTCAGCGGGTTGGGCACCTCGCCCTGCACCGGGGTGCGCGCCCGGCCGGTGTCGTGCATCTTCGGGATGGCATCGAGCAGCATCCGGGTGTAGGGATGGCGCGGCTGGCTGAACAGCTCCTGCTTGCCGGCCAGTTCCACCAGCCGCCCGAGGTACATCACGCCGACTTCATCGCTGACGTGCCGCACCACGGCCAGGTTGTGCGAGATGAACAGGTAGGTGAGATGCCGCTCGCGCTGCAGGTCCTTCATGATGTTGAGGACCTGCGCCTGCACGCTGACGTCGAGCGCCGACGTCGGTTCGTCGCAGACCAGGAAATCCGGCTCGGTCGCCAACGCCCGCGCGATCGAGATGCGCTGCCGCTGCCCGCCCGAGAACTGGTGCGGGAACTTGACCACGTCCAGCGGCGACAGTCCCACGGACTGCAGCAGCGTCGCCACCCGGTCCTGGAGCTGCGCGCGGTCGCGGATGATCCCGTGCTCCTGCAGCGGCTCGCCGACGATCTGGGCCACCGTCCAGCGCGGGTTCAGGCTGGCATACGGGTCCTGGAAGATCATCTGGACGCGGCGGCGCAGCTGCTGCGCCTGCGGCCCCTGGTAGGCGCGGTGGGCGTCCTGGCCGTCGAACGTGAAGCTGCCGCGGCTGGGCGAATACAGCCCGACCAGCAGTCGGGCCACGGTGCTCTTGCCGCACCCCGACTCGCCGACCAGGGCCAGGGTGCGTCCCTTGCGGATCTCGAAGCTGACGCCGTCGACCGCATGCAGCAACTGGCGCGGCCGCCGCTCCAGCACCCGGTTGAGCCAGGGCGCGGACACGTCGAAGGTCTTGGCGAGATCGGTCGCCTGCACCAGCGGCGAACTGAGGACGGCGCTCATGCCGGCGCTCCGTGGGCATCGTGCAGCCAGCACGCGGCCCGCGTGGCGCCGGCGTACAGCAGCTCGGGCCGTTCGGCCATGCAGCGGTCGAAGGCCCGCGGGCAGCGCGGGTGGTAGGCGCAGCCCGGCGGGATGGCGTTCAGGCGCGGCATCGCACCGTCGATCTGGTTGAGTCGCTCGCGGTCGACGGTGATGTCGGGAATCGCGGCCATCAGCCCCATGGTGTACGGGTGCGCCGGCTGGTTGATCACCTCGTGCACGGGCCCGACCTCGGCCACGCGACCGGCATACATCACTGCGACCCGATCGCAGGTCTCCGCGATCACCCCCATGTCGTGGGTGATCAGCATGACGGCCGCGTGGTGTTCGCGGCAGACCCGCTTGAGCAACTGGATGATCTGCGCCTGGATGGAAACATCCAGGGCCGTCGTCGGCTCGTCCGCCACGATCAGCTTGGGCTCGGCCGCGAGCGCCAGCGCGATCACCACCCGCTGCCGCATGCCGCCGGAGAACTGGTGCGGGAAATGTTCCATGCGCTGGGCGGCCGCGGGAATCCCGGTGTCCTCCAGCAGCGCGATGGCACGCCGGCGCGCCTCGTCGTTGCTCACCGGCAGGTGGGCCTGGATGGTCTCCACCAGCTGCCGGCCGATGGTGTAGAGCGGATTCAGCGAGGTCAGCGGATCCTGGAAGATCGCGCCGATCTTGCGCCCCCGGATGTGCCGCATCTGGTCGTGCGAGAGGTTGTCGATGCGCTTGCCTTCGAGCAGGATCTGGCCCGAGGCGATGCGCCCCGGCGGTTCCAGCAAGCCGATGATCGAAGCGCCCGTGAGCGACTTGCCGGCGCCGGACTCGCCGACCACGCCCAGCACTTCGCCGGGCGCGATCTCGAAGCTGATGTCGTCGAGCGCGCGCAGCGTGCCGTGGCGGCCGGGGAATTCCACGACCAGGTTCTTGACTTCCAGGAGACTCATCGCAGTCGCGGATTCAGCGCATCGCGCAGCCAGTCGCCCAGCAGGTTCACCGACAGGGCGATCAGGACCAGCATCAGGCCGGGGACGATGGTGATCCACCATTCGCCGGAGAAAAGGTAGTCGTTGCCGACGCGGATCAGGGTCCCCAGCGACGGCGAGGTGGGCGGCACGCCGACGCCCAGGAACGACAGCGTGGCCTCGGTGATGATCGCGGTGGCCACGTGGATGGTGGCGAGCACCAGCACCGGGCCCATCACGTTCGGCAGCACGTGGCGGCGCATGATCCGCAGCGGCGAAACGCCCGTCACCCGGGCCGCCTGGACGTATTCCTTGTGGCGCTCGACCAGGGCCGAGCCACGCACCGTCCGCGCGTACTGCACCCACCCGGTCAGGGTGATCGAGACGATCAGCACGCCGAAGGCCACCGTGTCCTGCGCGTGCGGAAACAGCGCCCGGCCGACGCCGGCGATCAGCAATGCGACCAGGATCGCGGGGAAAGACAGCATCACGTCGCACAGTCGCATCAGGAAGGTGTCGGTCCAGCCGCCGCGAAAGCCGGCCAGCAAGCCCAGCGCGACGCCGATCACCATCGACAGGATCACCGAGGTGATGCCGACCACCAGCGAGATGCGCGCGCCGTAGATCACGGCCGAGAGGATGTCGCGGCCCTGGTCGTCGGTTCCCAGCAGGTACTTCGACGAGCCGGCGGCCGACCAGGCCGGCGGCAACCGCGCGTCGCCGAGCACCAGGGTGGTCAGGTCGAACGGGTTGTGCGGCGCCACCCATTCCGCGAACACGGCGGCGAAGATGCAGACGAACGCGATCGCCGCAGCGGCGATCGCGGTGGGCGAAGTGCGGAAGCTGTAGCCCACATCGCTGGCATACCAGCGGGCAAGAATCGATCTCATGAAATCACCGGAAAGGCGCCGCCCCACCCGGGGCGGCGCCGGGAGGCGCAAGGATTACTTCTTGACGCTCATCCACTTGAAGGGCATGTAGTTGTCGGCGCGCTGCACGAGGTCGACCTTCTTGCTCACGCCCCACGCCAGCGCCTGCTGGTGCAGCGGGATGTGGCCGATGTCGGCCGTGTGGATCTCGAACGCCTGCTTGATCATCGCGTTGCGCTTGGCCTTGTCGGTCTCCGACTGGATCGACTTGATCAGCGGATCGAGCTTCGGATTGCAATAGGCACCCAGGTTGAACTGGCCCGCGCCCTTCTCGTCGGGGCAAGCCATCAGCGCGTTCAGCGCGTCGTGCGCGTCATACGTGCTGGGCGTCCAGCCGAGCAGGTAGAAGCTGGTGTCGCGGCGCAGGATCTTCGGGAAGTAGGTGCCCTTGGTCTCGGCGGCGAGGTTGATCTTCACGCCCACGCGGGACAGGTTGGCCGCCACGGTCTGGCAGATCCGCGCGTCGTTGACGTAGCGGTCGTTGGGGCAGTTCATCGTCACCTCGAAGCCCTGCGGATAGCCGGCTTCCGCCAGCAGCTTCTTGGACGCCTCGGGGTCGTACGGCAGCCGCTTGTTCAGCTCGGGGATGAAGCCGTTGATTCCCGGCCCGACCATCAGCGCCGTCGGATTCGACAGGCCGCGCATCACGGTCTTCTTGATGCCGTCGATGTCGATCGCCTGGTAGAACGCCTGGCGGACGCGCTTGTCCTTGAACGGGTTCTTGCCCTTGACGCTGGAATACTGCAGCTCGTCGCGCTTCTGGTCCATGCCCAGGAAGATCGTGCGCAGCTCGGGGCCGGTCAGCACCTTCGCCGCGGGCGAGGCATTGATGCGGTCGATGTCCTGCACCGGCACCGGCTCCATCACGTCCACTTCGCCGGACAGCAGCGCGGCGACGCGGGTGGCATCGTTGCCGATCGGCGTGTAGATCACTTCGGCGACGTTGCCGTCGATCTTGCCCCAGTAGGTGCCGTTGCGCGAGAAGGTGGTGCGCACGTTCGGCTGGCGCTCGCGCAGCCGGAACGGGCCGGTGCCGTTGGCGCGGAACGAGGCGGCGTTCTCGATGCCCTTGCGGCGGTCCACCGGACGCGTCGCCTGGTTGGCCTCGCACCACTTCTTGCTCATCATGTAGGTGGTGGTGAGCTGGTCGGGCAGGATCGGGAATGGCGACTTGGTCGTGATCTCGATCGTGTGGTCGTCGACCTTGCGCACCTGGGCGATCTCGTTGACGTTGCTCTTCAGGTCGGAGCCTTCGCCGGCGACCCGCTGGAACGAGAACACCACGTCGTCGGCCGTGAACGGGGTGCCGTCGTGGAACTGCACGCCCTTGCGCAGTTCGAAGCGCCACACCGTCGGCGCGGTCTGCTTCCACGAGGTCGCCAGCGCCGGCGCCAGGCTCAGGTCCTTGTTGCGGCCGACCAGGCCCTCGTAGATGTTGCCGGTGACGCTCAACTGCAGCGACTCGTTGAGCGAGTGCGGGTCCATCGAGAGCGCATCGCCCTGGTTGGCGACGCGGATCGTCTGGGCGCCGGCGCCGGTGCCCAGCACGCCGAGCGCGGTGAACAGCGCCGCCTGCAACAGTTTCGTCTTGAAGGTCATCGGAAAGCTCCTCTTGGTGATGGTTGGCCGGACGGGCAGCGCGTTCAGCGCTGCGCCAGCGGCATGGAACGCTCGATCAGGCTCGCATGCAGCGCCGAGCCCAGCGGAAGAATCTCGTCGTTGAAGTCGTAGCGGCTGTTGTGCAGCATGCAGCTGCCCTCGCCGCCCTGCCCGATGCGCAGGTAGGCCCCGGGCCGCACCTGCAGCATGAAGGAAAAGTCCTCGGCGCCCATGCTTGGATCCATGTCGCGGATCACGTGGTCGGCGCCCACCAGCGACTCCGCGACGTTGGCGGCGAAGAGCGCCTCGCGCGGGCTGTTGATGGTGGCGGGGTAGACGCGGTCGTAGGTGACGACCGCGGTCGCGCCGAAGCCGAGCGCGACCGCGCTGCACAACTCGGTCAGCCGCCGCTGCACCAGATCCTGGACTTCAGCCGAGAAGGTGCGCACCGTGCCCACCAGCGTCGCCTTGCCGGGGATCACGCTCATCGCCTGCACGTCCCCTGCCTGCATCGCGCACAGGCTGATCACCGCGCTGTCGACGGGCCGCACGTTGCGCGAGACGATGGTCTGTACCGCCGTGATGATGTGGGCGGCGACCACCACCGGGTCGACGGCGAGGTAGGCGTGCGCGCCGTGCCCGCCCTTGCCCGTGATCTCGATCGTGACCCGGTCCGCCGCGGCCATCAGGGGTCCGGGGTTGGTGCCGATGGTGCCGGGCTTCATCGCCGGCCAGTTGTGCATGCCGTAGACGGCCTCGACCGGGAAGCGCTCGAACAGGCCGTCCTCGATCATCGCCTTCGCCCCGGCGAAGCCTTCCTCGCCCGGCTGGAAGATCAGCACGGCGGTGCCGTCGAACTCGCGCGTTTCGGCGAGGTAGCGGGCGGCGCCCACCAGCATGGCCACGTGCCCGTCGTGGCCGCAGCCGTGCATCATGCCGTGGCGCGTCGATTTCCAGGCGAACTCGTTCTGCTCGGTCATCGTCAGCGCGTCCATGTCCGCGCGCAGGCCGACGATGCGCCCGCTGCTGTTCTCGCGGCCGCGAATGACCCCCACCACCCCGGTCTTGCCGATGCCGGTGTGGATCTCGTCCACGCCGCACACTTCGAGCGCCGTCTTCACGCGGCCGCCGGTGTACCGTTCCTCGAACCCGAGTTCGGGATGGGCGTGCAGGTCGCGCCGGAACGAGGTGAGCTCGGGCAGGAATTGCGAGATGTGGGCGAAGGCGCGGCCGTTCGCTTTCAGCGGCGAACCGGTGATCGAGGCAGGCATCAGTGGGATTCGGACTTGGACACGCGCAGGCGCGGGTCGACGGCGAAATACAGCAGATCAACGACCAGGTTGATCGCCACGAAGATGAGGGCGATGAGGCACAGATAGGCCGCCATCACAGGGATGTCGGCGAAGGTGACGGCCTGGATGAACAGCAGGCCCATGCCTGGCCATTGGAACACCGTTTCCGTGATGATCGCGAACGCGATCAGTCCGCCGAGCTGCAGGCCGGTGATCGTCAGCACCGGCACCAACGTGTTCTTGAGCGCATGCCCGAAGTGAACGGCGCGGTTGGACAGGCCGCGCGCGCGGGCGAACTTGATGTAGTCGGTGCGCAGCACCTCGAGCATCTCGGCGCGCACCAGCCGCATGATCAGCGTGAGCTGGAACACGGCCAGCGTCACGGCCGGCAGCACGATGTGGTGCCAGCCGTCCGCGCGCAGCAGCCCGGTGGACCACCAGCCGACCTGCACGGTCTCGCCCCGGCCGAAGCTGGGAAACCAGCCGAGCGTCACGGCGAACACCAGGATCAGCAGGATCCCGATCAGGAAGGTCGGCAGCGACACGCCCAGCAGGGAAAGCGTCATGAACAACTGGCTCATGAACGTGCCGCGGCGCAAGGCGGCGTACACGCCCATGGGAACGCCGATCAGCAACGCCAGCAGGGCGGCGATCAGCGCCAGTTCGAGCGTCGCCGGGAAGCGCTCGGCAATCAGCCGGGAAACCTTGGCACCCTGGCGCAGGCTGAGGCCGAACTCGCCCTGGGCCGCATTCAGCAGGAAGTGCCAGAACTGGACGAAGAACGGCTGGTCGAGGCCGAGGTCGCTGCGCAGTTCGCGGATCTGCTGCGGCGACGCGTCCTGCCCGAGCAGGAAGACGACCGGGTCGCCCACGTACTGGAACAACATGAAGGCGATGAAGGCCACTGCGACCATCACGATCACAGCCTGGAACAGGCGGCGCAGGACAAAGGCGAGCATCGGGGGGAAGGGGTACCGGAAAGCAGCAGGGATGCTAGCAGAGCACGCGAGGTGCCCATACAGGGGTTTCCTTCAGCGGCCGGCGCCCGCGCGTCCTGCCGACTGCAGGCACTATGGCGCTCGCGAATGCGCCGTGCGCAAGCGCAAGGGCCCGTACCAGGCGCGAGCCGTGCTGCGCGTGTTGTCGGTGTCGCTCATGACGGCGACACCAAGCAGGGCGCCGGGCGGCTCGCCGAAGGCGCGCTCGAAATCGGCCCGCACGTTGCGCTCGTAATCGAGCCACTGGTTCAGCTTGCCCGGCCCCGACTCGACCACCAGCCCGCGGATGCGGGCGGTGCGCGGGCTCGTGATCACGGTCCCGGCCTGGCGACGGTTGCACCACACGTACATGAGGGTGGCGTAGGGCAGTTCCTCGCCGGTGATCGCGCGCGACAGCTCAGACATCATGGCGTCGCGCGTCGAAAATTTGGAGCGATCGCCCTCGAACACCAGCACCACGCGCACCGGCGAGTCGTCGGCGTCGCGCGACGCGAGGTCGGCGCCGGCGATCAGCTGCGGCACCTTCCAGGAAAACAGCACGCTGCCCAGCTCAGCCGGTTCGATGCGCACGTCCTGGCGCAACATGCTGGCGGACGACGAAGCGGTGGCCGCGATGGCCTCTCGCCCCTCGTCCCGGGCGTATTGGAACTGGGTCGGCGACTTGCCCGGGAATTGCTGATGCCGCCACCCGCGAACCGGCCGCGCGCCGCTGGGGGCTGCCGACAGTTGGGCCCAGGGACTGGCAGCGACCGTCGGCGCGGCCGTCCCGGGCGCCGTCGTCCCACACCCGGTCAGCGAGACCGCCGCCAGGGTCATCGAAAAAAGCCATCCTCCAGTCCGCCACCTGCCATTCATGACCAACTTCTTTCCGTCACGAGCGCCCGACGCCCCCGCCTCATGTCGGGCCTCTCAAAAAAAAGAAGCCGCCCGAAGGCGGCTTCTCAAGTTTCTTCGATTCTCGAGCTGGCGCGAGGCCAGCATTTCGAATTAGAAGCTGTGGCGAATGCCCAGGTCCAGGCCGGACGAGTTCTGGTTCACCACGCCGGTGCCGAACGAAGAGCCGTTCAGAGCCTGAGCGGCGCCGCCCTGGTTCTTCACGCGAGCCCACGTCGTGTACACGGCGGTGCGCTTGGACAGGTTGTGCACGTAGCCCAGTGCGATCTTGTTGGTGCGCGGGCTGCCGGCCACATCGGTCTTGTAACGCGAGTAGGCGGCACGGATTTCGCCGGCGCCGACCGGGAACAGACCACCGATCAGCCAGCCCTTGCCGTCAACGTTGCCGTTGCTGTCAAAGCTGTAGTGGGCCATCGCCTTGGCGATGCCGAAGTCCCACTGGCCGCCCAGGTTGTTCTGCTTGACCTTGCCCGTGGCGTAGTCGGTGCGGCTCAGAGCCAGGGCCACGTTGAACGGGCCATTGGCGAAGCCGAGGCGAACGCCGGCGCCGGTGCCGTCCTTCTCGGTGGCGGCGCCGTTGCGCACGTTCTCGCCGAGGTAGTACTGGGCCTGGCCATAGAAGCCGCCCAGGTTACCCGGCAGGAAGTAGCCGATCGTGTTGGAGGCACGGACCGCGGTCACGCCGGTGATGATGGAGTTCAGGGTCTGGGTGGTGCCCACGCCGTTCGTGCCGAACGGATCGAACACGGTCAGGTTCCAGAACTGCGGGGTGTAGTCACGGCCCAGACGCAGTTCGCCCCAGCCGCCAGCCAGGCTGACGGTCGAGCGGCGGTTGAACACCAGGCCGGTCGAGCCGCCGGCGGCGCCGGTCGCTTGGTTGTTCAGGTTGGTCGCCACGCCCGTGCCGTTGTCGTTCGACAGACCGGCTTCCAGCCAGAACGAAGCCGACATGCCGCCGCCGAGGTCTTCCACGCCGCGGAAGCCCAGACGCGAGCTGTTGTAGCCCGAGTTCGTCAGCTGCCACTTGTTGGCGGAACCCGTGCCGCTGGCGCGGCCATAGGCGACCGTCGCGTCAACGATACCGAACAGGGTCACGGACGATTGGGCAGAAGCTGCGCCGGCGGCGGCCAGGACAGCCAGAGCAATCAGGGACTTTTTCATGCAAGTTTCTCCAAGGTTAAACAGAGGGCTCCGGTGCGAAGGGGTCACGAAATGCAGGCACTTTGGTGCTCCCGCCGGATCCCCGGGCCAACCTCCTTTTGGGAAGTTCCGCCTATTGCACCAGAGCAGCCCTGCTTTCGCAAAGTATTTAGCCTCCGGCCCAGCGTTTCGTTGCAGGCGGACAACACCCGCAAAACGGCCGAGTTGAGCCCGCGCAACACGCCGATTCGAGGGCGAATTCACCACCGCCCAGCGGGGCTTTGCCCCCCGGGTCTGGTGGCCCCGGCCAGCCGCAGGCCCCGGTAAACTTGCCGCCCATGGATCGATTGATCGGCGCTGCGGACAGCGCCTTGCGAACTCTGTTTGCCAAGCCGCACGCGGTGCGCCCCTGCCCTGTCTTGCCCGGCGAGGAAACGCGCCTGGGCGAACAGGACGCCCGGCGGGCCGCGGCCCTCATGCGTGTCAACCACGTCGGGGAAGTCTGCGCCCAGGCACTCTACACGGCCCAGGCCCTGGCCACCCGCGACCCGGCGCTGCGTCGCCACTACGAACAGGCGGCGGACGAGGAAACCGACCATCTCGCCTGGACGGCCGAGCGGCTGCAGGAACTGGGCGACCGGCCCTCCCTGCTCAACCCGCTGTGGTACGCAGGCGCATTCGCCGTCGGCCTGGTCGCAGGGCGCCTGGGCGACCGCGTCAGCCTGGGTTTCGTGGTGGAAACCGAACGGCAGGTGGAAGCCCACCTGGAAAGCCATATGCAGCGGTTGCCCAGCGGCGACCATGCTTCGCGCGCAATCGTCGCGCAGATGAAGGACGACGAAGCCGAGCACGCCGCCCGGGCGCTGCAAGCCGGCGCCGCCGAACTGCCGGCGCCGGCCAAGGCGCTCATGCGTGCGGCCGCCAAGGTGATGACCACCACGGCGCACTACATCTAGGCACGGCGCACCGCCGCAGGTCTCAGGCGGCGCGCACCTCGAAGCTGGTGGTGATCGCGGCCGTCTTGGCCAGCATGATGCTGGCCGAGCAATATTTCTCGTGGCTCATGGCGATGGCGCGCGCCACCGCCGCCTCGGGCAGGTCGCGGCCCGTCACCGTGAAATGCATGTGGATGCTGGTGAACACTTTGGGATCGGAGGGCGCCCGCTCCGAAGTGAGCTTGACCGAACAGCCGCGCACGTCGTGGCGCCCACGCTGCAGGATGAGCACCACGTCGTAGGCGGTGCAGCCGCCGGTGCCGGCCAGCACCGTCTCCATCGGCCGCGGCGCGAGATTCTGGCCGCCGTGGGCCGGTCGCGCGGCATCCGGAGCGCCGTCCATCACCAGCACGTGACCGCTCCCCGTCTCGGCGAGAAAACCCATTCCGGAGCGCGCACCCGTCGCACCCGTCCAGCTCACGGTGCATTCCATACACTTGATCCTTGTCAAATCGCCTGAGCGTTCGTCTCACTTTGAGACAGTCCCGTGCTGCAACGCAGCAAGCTCAAGCTATACTCCGCTCCAGAGCATAACGAAATCGTTGTGCGGTGAGTCAAGGCCGCAGCCGGAGGCAAGAAACCGGTGCGGCAGGCAGCTTGTCTCCTCCACCTCCTCCTTTGGTGGATTCAGCCCTCGGACCGCAAGGTTCGAGGGCTTTTTTCTTGGCCCCTGCCCGGTCGCGGAACCGGTGCGCATGAGTTTTATCATCCACTGGTCATGCCTCAGCACCTCACCCCGGCCGACTACCTCAAGAAGATCCTGACGGCGCGGGTTTACGACGTCGCGGTCGAGTCCGCCCTCGAGCCCGCCAAGAACCTCAGCCGGCGCCTGCACAACAAGATCCTGCTCAAGCGCGAAGACCAGCAACCGGTCTTCAGCTTCAAGCTGCGCGGCGCCTACAACAAGATGGCGCACTTGTCGCGGGAGCAGCTGCAGCACGGCGTCATCTGCGCTTCGGCCGGCAACCACGCGCAGGGCGTGGCGCTGGCCGCGCATCGGCTCGGCGCCCGGGCCGTGGTGGTGATGCCGGTGACCACGCCGCAGGTCAAGATCGAGGCGGTGAAGGCACTCGGCGGCGAGGTCGTGCTGGACGGCGAAAGCTACTCCGACGCCTACCAGCGCGCCGTCGAGCTCGAGCGCGAGCAGCACCTCACCTTCGTGCACCCGTTCGACGATCCGGACGTCATCGCCGGCCAGGGCACGATCGCCATGGAGATCCTGCGCCAGCACCAGGGGCCGCTCGACGCCGTGTTCGTGGCGATCGGCGGCGGCGGCCTGATCTCCGGCGTGGCCAGCTACATCAAGTCGGTCCGGCCCGAGGTCAAGGTGATCGGCGTCCAGATGAGCGATTCGGACGCGATGGCGCAATCGGTCACGGCGCGCAAGCGCGTCAGCCTGGCCGACGTCGGCCTCTTTTCCGACGGCACGGCGGTCAAGCTGGTCGGCGAGGAAACGTTTCGCCTCACGCGCGAGCTGGTCGACGGCTACATCCGGGTCGACACCGACGCCGTCTGCGCGGCGATCAAGGACGTGTTCGTCGACACCCGCTCCATCGTGGAGCCGGCCGGCGCGCTGGCGGTCGCGGCCATCAAGCAGTACGTCGCCGAGCACAAGACGCGCGGCGAAACCTATGCGGCCATCCTGTGCGGCGCGAACATGAACTTCGACCGGTTGCGCTTCGTCGCCGAACGCGCCGAGGTCGGCGAGGAGCGCGAAGCCCTGTTCGCGGTGACGATCCCCGAGGAGCGGGGCAGCTTCAAGCGGTTTTGCGCCCTGATCGGCAGCCTGCCGGGCGGACCGCGCAACGTCACCGAATTCAATTACCGCATCAGCGACCAAGCCAAGGCGCACGTGTTCGTCGGCGTGACGACCCACGGCAAGGGCGAATCGGCGCGCATCGCGGCGAACTTCACGCGGCACGGCTTCGACGCACTGGACCTGACCCACGACGAGCTGGCCAAGGAACACATCCGGCACATGGTCGGCGGCCACTCGGCCCTGGCGCAGGACGAGCGCCTGCTGCGCTTCGTGTTCCCGGAGCGTCCGGGCGCGCTGATGAAGTTCCTGTCGCACATGCAGCCGGGCTGGAACATCACCCTGTTCCACTACCGCAACCAGGGGGCGGACTATGGCCGCATCCTGGTGGGCCTGCAGGTGCCGCGCAGCGACAACAAGGCTTTCCAGGAATTCCTGGATACGCTGGGCTACCCCTCGATCGAGGAAACCGACAATCCGGTCTATCGCCTTTTCCTGCGCACCTGAGCCGGCGCGCCGCCCCGGGCGCCGCGCGCTGCGCCTGCTACTTGCGCGGCGGCAGTTCGAGCGTCAGCACGGCCGGACCGGTCGCGTTGGCGGCAAGCACCGCACGGCGGCCCTGGACCGACTGCAGCACCAGGCCTTCCTCGATCGCGGCGCCGACGCGGTATGGTTTGGCCGGCTTGCCGTCCATGGAGATCAGGGCGGCACCGTGCTGGGAGGTGCTGGCGACGACGCCGACCAGGACGAGCCGGCTGGCCAGCGAAGGCGCCGCCGGAGCCGCGCCGGCAGTCGCAGGGGCGGCGCCGAGCAACCGTGCCAGCGCCACCGGATCGGCCGCGGCCGGGGGGCGCTGCAGGACCGGGGCGACGGGAGCTGCGCCGGGGCGCGCGGACATCTTCATCCCCCAGAACACGGCGCTGCCAGCCACCAGCGCCCACAGGAGAAACGTCGAGCCGGCGACCGCCCACCGGTTCTGCATATTGGTCACCATGCCACGATTATCATTGATGCGATTGGATTGCCCCAGATGAAATACCTCCCCCCTGTCCTGCGCCGCGCGCGCCAGGCAGGCTTCACCCTGATCGAACTCATGGTGGTGCTGGTCATCATCGGCGTGCTGGCCGCGCTGATCGTGCCCAACGTGCTGGACCGCGCCGACGACGCGCGTGCCACCGCGGCCAAGACCGACGTCAACAACCTGATGCAGGCGCTCAAGCTCTACCGGCTCGACAACCAGCGTTATCCGACCACCGAGCAGGGACTGCAGGCGCTGGTCGCCAAGCCCGCCAGCGGCCCGACGCCGCCCAACTGGAAGCCCTACCTGGAGAAGCTGCCCAACGATCCGTGGGGCCGGCCGTACCAGTACCTCAATCCGGGCGTGAAAGGCGAGATCGACGTGATGTCGTTCGGCGCCGATGGCCAGCCCGGCGGCGAGGGCAAGAATGCCGACATCGGCAGCTGGCAGTAGCGCCCGCTTGGCACCGGCCGCCCGCGGTTTCACGCTGCTGGAACTGCTGGTGGTGGTGGCGATCATCGCGATCGCCTCGGCCGGCGTGAGCTTCGCCTTGCGCGACACCGGCGCGACGCAGCTCGAACGCGAGGCGCAGCGCCTCGCGGCCCTGTTCGAGTCGGCCCGCGCGCAGTCGCGCAGCACCGGGGTCCCGGTGCGCTGGTACCCCACCGACGCGGGCTTCCGCTTCGGCGGCGTGCCGGCCGGGACGCTGCCGGACCACTGGCTGGCCGAGACGACGCGGGTGCGCGGCAGCGCGGCGCTGCAGCTCGGACCAGAGCCGATCATCGGCCGCCAGGAAGTGGTGATCGAGTCCACGGCGGCGCCGGGGCGCAGCCTGCGCATCGCCACCGACGGCCTGCGGCCGTTCGCCGTGGCGCCGGGAGCAGGCTGATGCACCCATCGCGCCGGCGGCAGCGCGGCTTCACGCTCATCGAGGTGCTGGTGGCGCTGGCCATCGTCGCGATCGCCTTGAGCGCCGGCCTGCAGGCCACCAGCGCCCTCACGCGCAACGCCTTGCGCCAATCCAGCGTGTTGCTGGCGCACGTATGCGCCGAAAACGAGCTGGTGAAGGTCCGCCTCGCCAGCACCATGCCTGCCATCGGCGACTCCAGCCTCACCTGCGAGCAGGCGGGGCGCCAGTTCGGCGTGACGGTGTCGGTGTTGCCGACCCCCAACCCGAGCTTCAGGCGGGTCGACGCGCAGGTCTTCGAAGAGCAGGCGCCGGTGCTGCGGCTGTCCACGGTGGTGGGGCGCTACTGATGATCGCGCGCCGTCGCCAAGCCGGGTTCACGCTGGTCGAACTGCTGGTCGCCCTGTTCGCGATGGCGCTGCTGGCGGTGATGAGCTGGCGCGGCCTCGACGGCATGGTGCGCGCGCAGCAGCAGACCCAGGCCCGCTCGGATGAGGCGCTCACGCTCCAGGTGGGCCTGGAACAGTGGTCGGCCGACCTCGACGCGGTCGTGCAGCTGCCGCGAACCGCCGCGCTCGACTGGAACGGCCGGGTGCTGCGGATCACGCGCCGCGGCAGCGCGGCGCCGGGTGACGGGGTGATCGTCGCGGCCTGGACCAGGCGCATCGTCGACGGCCAGGGCACCTGGCTGCGCTGGCAATCGGCGCCGGCAACCACGCGCGAACAACTGGACCGCGCATGGCACCAGGCGGACACCTGGGCGCAAACCCCGGGCGACGAGGAACGCCGCGCCGAGGTCGCGGTGGTGCCGCTGGCCGAGTGGCAGCTGTTCTACTTCCGCGGCGGCGCCTGGACCAATCCACAATCGAGCGATGCCAGCGGGCCGGCGCCCGCAGCGCCGCCCGCCGCGCCGTCCGGACCGGGCGCGCTCGCCACGCCGGTCCTGCCGGACGGCGTGCGGCTGGTGCTGACGCTGCCGCCCGGCCAGTCGGTTGCCGGCGTGCTGACGATCGACTGGGTGCGGCCGACCCTCAGCGGCGGCAAGTCGTCATGACCCCGCGCGCCGCACCTCTTCGACGCGGCTCACGGCGCCGAGCGAACGGCGCAGCGCTGCTGTCGGCCATGCTCACCGTCGCCCTGGTGGCGACCTTCGCCGCCGCAGCGCTCTGGCAACAGTGGCGCAGCATCGAAGTCGAGACCGCCGAGCGCGCCCGCGTGCAGGCGGCATGGGTCCTGGTCGGCGGCCTCGACTGGGCGCGGCTGGTGCTGCGCGAAGACGGGCGCACCGGGGGCCAGGATCACCTGGGCGAGCCCTGGGCGGTGCCGCTGCAGGAGGCGCGCCTGTCGAGCTTTCTCGCGGCCGACCGCAATGCCGGCGCCGACACCAGCGGCGAAGTGCTGGATGCTTTCCTGTCCGGCCAGATCGTCGACCTGCAATCGCTGATGAACGTTTCCAACCTGATCGACGACAGCGGCAAGATCTCGTCGGACGACCTGCACGGCTTCGCGCGCCTGTTCGAAACCCTGGGCCTGCCGCAGGCGCAGCTGGACACCCTGGCCGAAAACCTGCGCCTTGCCGCCGACGCCAGCGCTGCCAGCAAGGCGAGTCCGCTCGCCCCCCTGCTGCCGCAGCGGGTCGAGCAGCTGGCCTGGCTCGGCCTGTCCGAGAACACCATCTCGGTGCTGAAGCCGTACATCACCATCCTGCCCTATCGCACGCCGGTCAACCTCAATACCGCCAGTGCCGAGGTGATCTACGCCACCGTGCTGCAGCTGTCGATGGCGGACGCGCAGCGACTGGTGGCCGCGCGCGAGCGCTCGCCGTTTCGCGGCATCGAGGAAGCCCGGCTGGCGGTCGGCGCCGAGGCCAGCGCCTTCGCGGCCGGCCAGGTGAACGTCAGCGTCGGCAGCCGCTTCTTCGAAATTCGCTCGCGGCTGCGGCTGGACAAGCTGGTCACCGAGGAACACGCGGTGGTGCTGCGCGACGGGCTCGATGTCAGGGTGCTGCAACGCTGGCGGACCGCCCCGACGCCAGTCACTGACGAGCATCAAACCGGCGCGCCGCCGGTCGGCCGATGAGGTCCGTGGCCGCCGCGCCACCTTTCTACAATGGGAGCCTCCCATGAGCGCACTCATCGTTCTCCTCCCCCCGGACTCCGCGAGCGCTTCGGCCGAATTCGAGTACGTCGTCAGCAATGACGGCCGCACCATCGACGCGCACGGCAGCGCCCAGGCCGCGGTCCTGCCGCTGCCGGGGCGCAGCGGCGCGGAAGTGGTCGCCGTGGTGCCGACGGCAAAGATCTCGTGGCACCGCGTCGAGTTGCCCAAGGGCACGGCCGCCGGTTCGCCGCGCCTGCGGGCGGTGCTCGAAGGCCTGCTGGAGGACCAGTTGCTCGACGAGCCGGAGGCGCTGCACTTCGCGCTGCCGCCGCAAGCCAAGACCGGCGTGCCGGTCTGGGTCGCCACCTGCGATCGGGCCTGGCTGCGCAGCGCATTGCACGTGCTCGAAGCGGCGCAGCGGCCGGTTTCGCGCATCGTGCCGGAGTTCGCGCCCGAAGGCGCGCCGGTGCTCCACGCGCTCGGCGAACCGCAGCACCCCATGCTGGTGATGACCGGCAGCGAAGGCGTGGTCTCGCTGCCGCTGTCGGCGCAGGCCCTGACCCTGCTGCCGGCGCTGCCCGAATCGACCCTGGTGGTGGCCGAGCCGGCGGTGGCCGCGCTCGCCGAACAGGTATTGCAGCATCGCCCGGAGCTGCAGCAGTCGACCGCGCGCTGGCTGGAGGCAGCGCAGGCCGACTGGGACCTGGCGCAATTCGAGTTTTCCAGCTCCAGCCGCGCCCGCGCGCTCAAGAAGATCGAAACGGTCTGGGCCGACCTGCTGTCGGCGCCGCAGTGGCGCGCCGCCCGCTGGGGGGCCGCGCTGCTGGTCGGCGTCAACCTGCTCGGCCTGAACGCCTGGGCCTGGCGCGAACGGGCCACGCTGGATCACAAGCGCGAGTCGATGCGACAGATCCTGACCCAGACCTTCCCGCAGGTGAAGGTGGTCGTGGAGCCGGCCGTGCAGATGACCAAGGAGGTGGCGGCGCTGCGGCAGACCACCGGCGCCGTTTCCAGCCGGGATCTCGAGGCCATGCTCGGCGCCTTGAGCAGCGCGCCGGCATCGACCAGGGCCGCTGCGGCGATCGAATACAACAACGGCGAGTTGCGGGTGAAGGGCCTGGCGTCCAACCAGGACGAGGCGGAACCCTTCATCGCGGCGCTTTCGGCGCAGGGCTACGGCGCCACGCTGCAGGGCGACGCCCTGGTGATCACGAAAGGGAACACGCCATGAACGCCGCGCAACTGCGGGCCCGCTGGGGCGCCCTGGCGCCGCGCGAGAAGGTACTCGTGGCAGCCACGTCCGCGCTCGTGCTGCTGGTGATCGTGTGGTTCATCGCCGTCCGGCCGGCGCTGAACGTGCTGCGCTCCGCCGAGACCCAGCATCGCGCGCTCGACGCGCAATTGCAGCAGATGACGGCGCTGCAGCAGCAGGCCCGGGCCATGCAGGCGCAGCCCAAGATCGGGCACGACGAGGCGCTGCGGCTGCTGGAGCTTTCGCTGCGGCAGCGGCTGGGGACCAGTGCGCGCCTGGCCATCACTGGCGAGCGTGCAACGGTCACCCTGACCGGCACCCCCGCGGATGCCCTGGCGCGCTGGCTCACGCAAGCGCGCGTCGACGCGCGCGCGCTGCCCGGCGAGGCGCGGCTGAATCGAAATGCCAGCGGGCTGTGGGAAGGCACGCTCGTGCTGTCCCTGCCCGCGCGCTAGCGGCCGGGCACCCCTCGTGGCCAGCCCCGCTTCGCGCCCCCGTTTCAGGACGGCCTGGTCGTGGGCGGTCGGTGGCGCGGCGCTCGGTGGGCTCGCGGGACTCCTGTTCTTTGCACCGGCACGCTGGCTGGCCGATGCGGCGAGCGCGCGCACTGGAGGCCGGGTGATCCTGAGCGACCCGCGCGGCACCGTCTGGAACGGCTCCGCCGCGCTGGTGCTCGCCGGCGGGCAAGGCAGCGCCGATGCCGTCGCGCTGCCCACCCGCGTCGACTGGCGGCTGCGGCTTCGCTGGTACGGCATCCGCGCCGATCTCTCCAGCGCCTGCTGCACGCCGGCGCCGGTGACGGCGCGCATCGCGCCACGCTGGGGCGGCACCCAGGTGCGCATCGCCGACGCCCAAAGCCGGCTGCCGGCGGCCCTGCTCGCGGGCCTGGGCACCCCGTGGAACACGCTCCAGCTGGACGGCGACCTGCGGCTTCAGACCAGGGGCCTTTCAGTAGAATGGGTCGCTGGACGGCTCGCCATCGCCGGGCAAGCCGAGCTCACGGCGCAGCGGCTCTCGTCGCGCCTGTCCACGTTGAGGCCCATGGGCAGCTACCGAATCACCCTGCTGGGCGGACCGACGCCCACCTTGCAGCTTGACACCCTGGAGGGCAGCCTGAACCTGACCGGCAGCGGGAGCTGGGTCGGGTCGCGCCTGCATTTCTCGGGGGTCGCCAGCGCGGCGCCGGACCGCGAGAACGCGTTGTCGAACCTGCTGAACATCATCGGAAGGCGCACCGGCGCCCGCTCCATCATCACGATAGGCTGACATGAACCACCGACTGGCTGCCGCCCTCTGCATCGCTTGCGCTCTCGCCACCGGACCCATGGGCGTCGCGTATGCCCAGCGCTCCTCGGAGCCGATCACGCTCAACTTCGTCAACGCCGACATCGAGGCGGTGGCGCGCACGATGGCGGCGATCACGGGACGCAACATCGTTGTCGACCCCCGGGTGAAGGGCACCATCAACCTCAGCACCGACCGGCCGGTATCGCCGGCAGCGGCCTACAACCAGTTCCTGGCCACCTTGCGCCTGGCCGGCTTCACCGTGGTCGACGCCGGCGGCCTGCTCAAGGTGGTGCCCGAAGCCGACGCGAAGCTGCAAGGCGGCGCCGTGTCGGTGGGGACGCCGGCCGGCGGCGGCCAGATCGTGACCCAGATCTTCCGCCTCAATTACGAGCCGGCGGCCAATCTGGTGCCGATCCTGCGGCCGCTGATCAGCCCCAACAACACCATCAACGTCAATCCGGGCAACAACTCCCTGGTGATCACCGACTACGCCGACAACCTGCAGCGGCTGGCGCGCATCATCTCGGCGCTGGACGTCTCGAACGCGACCGACGTCGAGGTCATCCCGCTGCGGCACGCGCTGGCGGCGGACCTCGCGCCGGTCGTGCAGCGGCTGGCGGACTCCGGTGGCAGCGGCGGTGCCGTGCCCGGCGCGGCGCCCGGCCAGGGGCAGGTCGACACCGGCTTTCGCACCACCGTGATCCCCGAGTCGCGCAGCAACAGCCTGCTGGTGCGGGCGTCGAATGCCGCGCGGCTGAATCTGGTGCGCTCGCTGATCGACAAGCTCGATCAGCCCGGCTCGCTGCCGACCACCGGCAACATCCACGTCGTCTACCTGAAGAACGCCGAAGCGGCCCGGCTGGCGGTGACGCTGCGGGCCGCGTTGGCGGCGACGACGCCTGCCGGCGCGGCCGG
>NZ_DATMHS010000124.1:0-37834 GCF_035554825.1 Ramlibacter sp.
GGACGATTCGTTGATCGAGGCCATGGTGTCCACCACCTGGCCGACCACCGTGCCGCCCTTGACGGCCACGTCGGCGGCCGACTGCGCCAGCTGGTTGGCCTGGCGCGCGTTGTCGGCGTTCTGCTTGACGGTGCCGGTGAGCTCCTCCATCGAGGCCGCCGTCTCTTCCAGCGAGCTGGCCTGCTCCTCGGTGCGCTGCGACAGGTCCTGGTTGCCGGTGGCGATCTGGCCGGAAGCGGTGGCGATCGCATCGGTGCCTGCGCGCACCCGTCCGACCAGCGTCCCGAGGCTGCCGTTCATGTCCTTGAGCGCCTGCAGCAGGCGGCCGGTCTCGTCGCGCGAGCCGACCTCGACCTGCACCGTGAGATCGCCCTTGGCCACGGTTTCGGCCACGGCCAGCGCGCGCCGCAGCGGCCGCGTGATCGAGCGCGTGCTCAGCCAGGCCGTGGCGGCCCCGAGCGCGAACACCAGCGCCACCGCCAGCATGACCCCGATGCGCGCGCGCTCGTATTCGACCGCGGCTTCGTGCGCGGCGGCGTCGGCCTGGGCGCGCTGGTGCGCCACGATCTGGTCGACGGCCGCGATCAACACGTTGCCGGCGGGTTCGGACTCCTTGAGAAACAGGTCCGATGCTTCCTTGGCCTGGCCCCCGTCCGCCAACGCCATGACCCGGTTGTTGGCCGCCGCCGCCGGCTTGAGCGTGGTGTCGATCCGGGACAGCAGCGCCCGCGTGAGCTCGTCGCCGGCGTTCTCGGCCAGCGCCTTCTTGGCCTTGCCGTAGGTGTCGCGCGCCGCGGCGATCTTGGCCTTCTGCGCCGTGGTGACGGCCGGGTCCTGGGCCTGCACGATGATGCTCATGCTCAGCATGATGTCGCGGATGGCCGCCGAAACGACGTCGGCGTGCTTCACCTGCGCCATGTGGTGGCCGACGATCTGCTCCAGCCGGCCCTCGATGCTGGCCATGGTGGCGACGCCGAGTCCGCCGATGGCGGCCACCAGCATCAGCAGGATGCCGAACGCGACGCCGAGGCGGGCGCCGATTTTCAGGTTGCTGAACTTCATGTTGTCTCCGGTTTGGGTTGGGACGCGGGTCGGTACCCGCGCTTGCGATGCGGGAAAGGTTGCTGGTCACCAGGCGCGCCGACCGGGTCGGCGCGCAGTGGCGGGCCGCTCCGGAGGCGTCACCTTGCATATCGGCCCAACCGGCCGGCCGATCAGCGCGGCAGCGCTGGCGTTTGACCTGGGTCAAATTTCGCCCGTGCCGGCGGCGCGGGCGCTGGGCCGCGGCGCACGCCGGCCCGCGCCGCCGGCCGGCCGTCGCGATCGATGGCCCGACGATCGGGCCGTCTATTGATGCACGTAGCGTGCATCTTTGCATACACTGGCGCTTTCGAGGACTGAGAGGACCGAGCCATGAACATCGACAAATTCAAGCACCAGCACGTCGAGATCCTGAACGGGATCGAGGAGCTGCGCCGCCTCGCCCGGCAGGGCATCGCGCAGAGCGCGCGGACGATCGCGGCGCGGGTCGTCAGCCTGAGCAGCGTGGTGCGGCTGCACCTGGCGGTGGAGGACCGGGTGCTGTATCCGTCGGTCGAGGCGACTGGCGACGAGCGGCTCAAGTCGATGAGCCGCAGCTACCAGGAGGAAATGGATGGCATTGCGACCGCCTACCTGTCGTTTGCGGCCAGGTGGCACACGGCGCCGCAGATCGAGAAGGACCCGGAAGGTTTTCGCGCTTCGGCGAACGTGGTCCTGAAGCAGGTGTTCGAGCGCATGCAGCGGGAGAACCGGGAGTTCTATCCGGCGATCGAAGCCGCCGCCGTCCCCGCCTAGGGGCAGCGGCCACGCGCCCGCGTGGCCGCGACGGGGAACCTCAGGCCGCGGCCAGCGCCGCCTGCGTGTGGCTGCCGGCCAGCACGATCGACAGGTGCGCCTGGGTCAGCGCGGCCTGGCGCGTGCCCTGCACGACCTGGGCCACCGGCAGATCGTCCAGGCGGAAGGCGCACAGCACGAAATTGCTGGTGGCGAGCTTGATGATCTGGGCGAGCGACATGCCGATCAGCAGGTCGGCCAGCTCGGTGCTGATGCCCAGGCGCAGCATGGCGCCCACCCGATCCTGGCGCAGCAGCTTCTGCGCCAGCAGCATGTAGGTGAGGTTGAGGTCGGCAATTTCCTGCGAGGCCTCGTTCGTTCCGTCAAACGTTTTCATGTGCGACAACCGGTTCCAGTTCGGCGGCGCGGCGGATCCGAGCCATGAACCCATTGTCACGGTCTGTTACCCAATGCAAGTAAGCAAATTGCTGAGCATGCAACAGTGTTTGGCGAATTGTCAGATCACGTCCTTCAGCAGCGTCCGCAGCCGCGTGATCGCCTGGTTGTGCAACTGGCTGGCGCGCGAGGGATTCACCTCCAGCACGGAGGCGATCTCGCGCAGGTTCATGTCCTCCTGGTAGTACAGGCTCAGCACCCGCGCTTCGCGCTCGGGCAGCTGGCCGATCGCCTGCGCCAGCCGGCCGCGAAACTCGGCGCCGAGCAGCGCGGCGATGGGATCGTCGCCCGAGCGGCCGCCCTGGCCGGGGGCGGCCTGCTGATCGAAGGGCGAGCCGTCGGCGTCGTCGCTCTTCAGGTCCTCCGCATACACCAGCTGGCAGCCCTGGATCTCGACCAGCAGCTCGTGGTACTCGTCGAGGCTCATGTTCAGGGCGCGCGCGATCTCGGGCTCGGTCGGCGCCCGGCCGGCCTGGTGCGAGGCCGACTGGATCGCCTGTTCCACCTGGCGGGCCGACTGCCGCACCCGCCGCGGCACCCAGTCCATCGCCCGCAGCTCGTCGAGGATGGCGCCGCGCACGCGCTGGCTGGCGAAAGTCGCGAACGACGCCGCCGTGTTCTCCTCGAAGCGCTGCCAGGCGTCGAGCAGGCCGATGCGGCCGGCCTGGATCAGGTCGTCGAGCTCGACGCTGGCCGGCAGCCGGGCCATCATCTGCACGGCGATCTTGCGCACGAGCGGCAGGTACGACTCGAGCAGGTGCGACTTGTCGATCGTTCCGCGGGCGGTGTACATCGCGCCTGCCCTTCAGGCCGCGGCGCGGCCGCGCGCGAGCGCACGGCTCGCGATGTCACGCCCCTGCCGCGTCCCTTCGGCGCCGTGCCGCAGGGCGCGCGCGACGCGCCGGAAGGCGCATGCCGCCGCGCTGCCGGGGTGGGCTTCGCAGACGGTCTGGTGGCGCCGCCCGGCGTCGCCCACCAGCGCGTCGGCCGGAATCCAGCCCAGGGGCTTGAGCGACACCGCGAGAAAGCGGCTGCTGGTGTTGACCACGTTGGCGATCACCACCTCGGCCTGCTGCTCGCTCGCCGCATTGGCCACCAGGAACTGGAAGGTCTGCAGGGCGTGGATGTATTGCATGCGCTTGAGTCCGGCATAGGTGGCCGTGATCGACGCCGCCAGCGGCTGCATCACCACCACCAGGTCGTCGGCCAGGCGCGCCAGCGGCGACAGCTGGCCGGCCGCATCGAGCGCCACGTCGATCACGATCAGGCCGCCGGGGCACAGCGCGCGCGGATTGAAGTCGGGCCGGGCAGCGCCGGCCGGCGCCGCGAGCACCTGCACGCCGGCCGCCACCTCGGCCGGTGCGCCGCGGGGGTCCAGGCGTGGCGGCGCGACGGCCCAGCTGGCGCAGGCCGACGCCGCGGCGCCGGCATGTTCGTCCAGCAGCAGCACCGGCCCGCCGTCGCGCGCCAGTTCCACCGCCAGGTTCATGGCGGCCGTGGTCGCGCCGACCCCGGCCGACATGCCGAGCAAGGCGACGATCCGGGGCCGCCCGGCGGTGAGCAGCCGGCGCAGTCCCTCGGCCTGGTCGACCGGTTGGCTCATGCCGGGCTCCCGGGCCGCGCCGCTTCGGCGGCATCCGCCTGGAGCGCGTCGAGCAGCGGGAACAGCTTGGCCAGGCCCTCGTACATGACGTTGCCCGAAAGCGGGCCGTCGCTGCGGCGGCCGGCCAGTTCGGCCAGCAGCACGCGGGTGCGCCCGGCCCGGTCGCCGGTCCGGTGCTGCACGCGCCAGGCGCAGGTCGCGACCTGGCCGGCGATCGCCAGCCGCCTGGTCAGCGCCGGCGTGCCCGGCTCGTCGATGCCGCCGCCCAGCAGCGCCAGTCCCTTGCCGGCCAGGCGCAGGCAGGCATCGGCGCGTTCGCTCCAATCCTGCCATTGCCACAGCCGGTCGGCGGCGATTTCCGCCGGCGCGTTGCTCAGCAGGAACAGGTGCTCCAGCACCTTGCCGCTGGCGGCGTCGGTGGTGCGGCGCACCAGGCAGCGCAGGACCTGGTCGGCGCCGCCGCGGCGCCTCGCCACCGTGGTCTCGGCCTGGGCCCGCAGCGCCGCCCGGCCCTTGAACACCAGCGGCTGCGCCGAGCCGAACGCCGGCTCGAGGCAGCACAGCGGCGCCGTGGCGGCCGGCCCGAGGTCGGTGACCAGGGTCGAGCCGCCGGCGCGCGCCAGCCAGGCCAGCCCCTCGGCGCTCCAGCGCGCCAGCTCGTCGCCGGCCGGCGGCCGCGGCAGCAGGTGCATCAGCGGCCGGCCGAAGTCCTGTTGCCGCAGCCACTGCAGCTGGCGCGCACCGCTCTTGGCGTCGCGGCTGGCCGTGAGCCATTGGTTGGGGGCGGCGAACGGCTCGCCGTGGCGATCCGAGAGCAGCACGCTGCCGTGCAGGTCGAAGCCGTGGCCGAACTCGTCGGCGTCCAGCCGGACGCGGCCGCAGACCGCCAGCACATGCGAGTCGCAGCCGGCCAGGGCCTCGGCCCGCGCCGCCTGCTGCAGCTGCGCCAGCGTCGCGTCGGCGTCGGGCTGGGCGGCCGGCTCGGATGCCCACAGGGCGTGGGCGGCAGCGAAGCCGACCTCGGCCTGCTCGAGCGAGCGTGCCGCGGCCGCCACTTCGCCGGCGTCGTGCGCCATGGCGCGGATCAGGCGCTGGTACTGTTCCTGGCGCCGTTCCGAGGGCGCCTCGGCCGCCGCGGCCGGGCCGCCCGTTGGCGGCGCGGCGTCCGGCGCCACGTGTTCCAGCAGATCGGGATCGGGGACGAACAAGGCGCCCGGCGCGGGACCGCGCAAGGCATCGTCGACCAGCTGGGCGCCGCTGGCGGCGACCAGATGCTCCGGCACCTTCTGGCCGTTGGAGACGTAGTGCACCGGGAGCCGGTGGCGGATCACCGTGTCGAGCAAGGCGCCGCGCGAGGCGGCTTCGTCGAGCTTGGTGAAGATGCAGCCCGCCAGTTCGTTGCCGTGGCCCGCGCGCTGGTAGGCGTACACCACCTCGTTGAGCGTGTCGCCGTGGCTGGCCGCGTTCAGCAGCAGCAGCCGCCTGACCGGCCGGCCCGCGCTGCACAGCATCGCGATCTGGTCCGACACCGCCCGGTCGCGCTGGCTCATGCCGACGGTGTCGATCAGCACCATGTGCTTGTCCTGCAGTTCGCCCAGCACGGCGTGCAGGCTGGCCGAGTCCTTCACGGCATGGACCGGCACGCCGAGGATCTGGCCGTAGATGCGCAGCTGCTCGTAGGCGCCGATCCGGTAGCCGTCGGTGGTGACCAGCGCCAGCTGCTCCGGCCCGAAGCGCATCACGCAGCGCGCCGCCAGCTTGGCCGTGGTGGTGGTCTTGCCGACGCCGGTCGGCCCCACCAGCGCGTAGACCCCGCCGGCGGCCAGCATGGCGTCCTCGTCCTGCTGCACCGGCAGCGCGCGCGCCAGTTCGGCGCGCACGAAGGCCAGCCCCTGGGCATAGCTTTGCCCCGGCGGCAACTGGCCCAGCATGGCTTGCGACAGCCGGGCGCTGAAGCCGGCGCCGAGCATGGTGCGCAGCAGCCGGCCGCGCACCGGGTCGCGCCGCTGCTGGTCGTTCCACAGCACGCTGGCCAGCCGCTCCTCGATCATGCTGCGCATGGAGTGCAGCTCGCTCAGCACCGCGTCGGGGGCTGCGCCGGCGGCCGCCGGCGGCGCGGCGTCGGCACCGGCAGCGGGGACAACGGCGGCAGCGGGGACAACGGCGGCAGCGGCGGCAGCGGCGGCAGCGGCGGCAGCGGCAACAACGGGTGCCGGCGGCGCCGCGGCCGCCATCAGCGACTCGGTGTCGCCTTCGGCCATCGCGATCACCTCGACGCCGTCGGTCACCGCCCGGCTCGCCAGGACGACGGCGTCGTCGCCGAGCGACTCGCGCACCAGGCGCAGCGCCTCGCGGCTCGTGGGGGCGCGGAATTTGCGGGGCGCCGGTGTGCTCATGGCAGTCAAGCTCTTGCTCCAATGGTCGCGGTGATCCGCAGCGTGCGTGAGTCGGGAATTTCAGCGTGCGACAGCACCTTCAGCTGCGGCAGGCTGCGGCGCAGGTAGCGCGACAGCAGCACCCGCAGCGGATGCTGCACGACGAGCACCGGGGCCAGCCCCATCTGCTCCTGGCGCGCCATCGCGGCCTGGGCCTGCTGCAGCAGGCTGTCGGCCAGGCCGGGTTCGATGCCGCTGTTGGCGCTCAACGCGTGGGTCAGCACCCGGTCGAGATCGGGTTCGAGGGCGATCACCTGCAGTTCGGCGTTGCCGGGGAAGGCCTGCTCGGTGATGGCCCGGCCCAGGGCCAGCCGCGCCAGCGAGGTCAGCTCCACCGGGTCCTTCACGGTGCCGGCGTGGTCCGCCATCACGTCCAGGATGGTGCGCATGTCGCGGATCGGCAGCTCTTCTTCCAGCAGGTTCTGCAGCACCTTCTGCAGCGTCGACAGGCTGACCACCTTGGGCACCAGGTCCTCGGTGAGCTTGGGCGACTGCTTGGCCACCTGGTCGATCAGCTGCTGCACCTCCTGGCGGCCGAGCAGTTCGGCGGTGTGGCCGCTGATCACGTGATTGAGGTGGGTGGCGATCACGGTGCAGGCGTCCACCACCGTGTAGCCGTACATCTGCGCCTGCTGGCGCAGGTTGGCGTCGATCCAGACCGCGGGCAGGCCGAACGCCGGGTCCTTGGTCGGCGCGCCCGGCAGGGTGCCGCTCACCTGGCCGGGATCGATCGCCAGCCACTGGTTCGGGAACGCCTCGCCCTGGGCGACCGGGACCCCCTTGAGGGTGATGACGTAGGCGTTGGGCCGGATCTCGAGGTTGTCGCGGACGTGGACCACCGGCACCAGGAAGCCGACCTCCTGCGCGATCTTCTTGCGGATGCTCTTGATGCGCCCGAGCAGCTCGCCCTGCTGCGCGCGGTCGACCAGCGGGATCAGCCGGTAGCCCACTTCCATGCCGAGCGGATCGACCAGCGCCACGTCTTCCCACGACACGTCCGGCGTTTCGGCGGCGGCGCCGGCGGCCGCCGCCGCGCCTTCGC
Source organism: Ramlibacter sp. (assembly GCF_035554825.1). Lineage (GTDB taxonomy): Bacteria > Pseudomonadota > Gammaproteobacteria > Burkholderiales > Burkholderiaceae_C > Ramlibacter. Next base: position 7,352 of record NZ_DATMHS010000124.1, read on the forward strand.
CGCCCGCCTGGCCCGCCGGCTCGCCGCCGGCCCCGCCGCGGCGGGCGAACCAGAACAGCGCGCCCGCGATCAGCAGGAACGCCAGGTGCGGCATCCCGGGGATCAGGCCCAGCAGGCCGATGATGGCGCCGGTGAGCATCAGCACCTGGGGGTTGGCGAACAGCTGGCTGGTGAGCTGGCGGCCGACGTCCTCCTCGGTCGTCACCCGCGACACCATCACGCCGGCCGCCGTGGAAATCACCAGCGCCGGGATCTGGGCCACCAGGCCGTCGCCGATGGCCAGCAGGGTGTAGGTCTTGGCCGCGGTCGAGAAGTCCAGCCCGTGCTGCGCCATCCCCACCACCAGCCCGCCGATGATGTTGATCACCATGATCAGCAGGCCGGCGATCGCGTCGCCCCGCACGAACTTGCTGGCGCCGTCCATCGAGCCGTAGAAGTCCGCCTCCTGCGACACCTCGGCGCGCCGCTGGCGGGCCACGTCTTCGCCGATCAGGCCGGCGTTCAGGTCGGCGTCGATCGCCATCTGCTTGCCCGGCATCGCATCGAGCGTGAAGCGCGCGCCCACCTCGGCGATCCGGCCGGCGCCCTTGGTGATCACCATGAAGTTGATCAGCACCAGGATGATGAAGACCATCACCCCGACGGCGAAGTTGCCGCCGACCAGGAAGTGGCCGAAGGAGTCGATCACCTTGCCCGCCGCGTCGGGGCCGGTGTGGCCGTTGAGCAGCACGACGCGGGTCGAGGCCACGTTCAGCGACAGCCGCAGCAGCGTCGAGAACAGCAGCACCGCCGGAAAGGCCGCGAAGTCCAGCGCCTTCATCGTGTACATGCTGACCAGCAGCACCATCACCGCCATCGCGATGTTGAAGGTGAACAGGATGTCCAGGATGAAGGCCGGCAGCGGCAGCACCATCATCGACAGGATCATCACGATCAGCACCGGGCCGGCCAGGCCCTGGAGCTTGCGCGCCGACAGGGCGTCCGGCGGCAGGCGCAGCAAAGCGGCGAGCTGGTTCATGCCGGGACTCCCGGGTACTGCAGCGCCGGCGGAATGACCGGCGCGGCCGGCGCGGCGGGCTCGAGGCCGCCGTCGGCGCGCCAGCGGCGCAGCCGGTAGACCCACGCCAGCAGCTCGGCGACGGCGGTGTACAGCCCGGCGGGGATCTCCTGGTTCAGGTCGGTGTGCTTGTAGAGCGAGCGGGCCAGCGCCGGCGACTCCACCACCTCGACCCGGTGCTCGCGCGCGATCTCGCGGATGCGCTGGGCCACCAGTTCGGTGCCCTTGGCCACCACCCGCGGCGCGCTCATCGCGCCGTCGTCGTAGCGCAGGGCGACGGCGAAGTGGGTCGGGTTGGTGAGCACCAGGTCGGCCTTGGGCACCTGCGCCATCATCCGGCGGCGGGCCAGCGCCTGCTGCTGCCGCCTGATGCGCGCCTTGAGCTGCGGGTCGCCCTCGCTTTCCTTGTGCTCCTGGCGCACGTCCTCGCGCGACATGCGCAGCTTGCGGTACAGCGACCACAGCTGGTAGGGCACGTCGACCAGGGCGACCAGCAGCAGCGAGCCGACGATCAGCGTGCAGCAGCGCATCACCAGCGCCAGCACGTGGGGGATGGCCGCGCGCGGCGGCTGCGTCATCAGGTCCGCCATCGCGCCCAGGTTGTCCCTGATCGCGAGGTAGCCGACGCCGCCGATCAGCAGCGACTTGGCGATCGTCTTGAGCAGCTCGGCCAGCGCTTGGCCGGAGAACATCCGGCCCAGCCCCGCCATTGGATCGAGCTTCTTGAAGTCCGGCGCGATCGACTGCGGCGAGAACAGCAGGCCGCCCAGCATCATGGGCGCGAGCAGCGCCACCGCCGCCATCACCGCCAGCACCGGGGCGACCGCGATCAGGCCGTCGAACGCCTGGGCCCGCGCCAGCGCCAGCATGCTGGCCGGGTCGAAGGCGACGTTGCGCTCGAAGGCCAGGCCGTGCCGCAGCGTCGCGCCCAGCCGGCTTTCCAGCACCCCGCCGGTCAGCTGCAGCCCGCCCAGCGCCGCGGCGAGCAGGGCGAAGGTGACCCACTCGCGCGAACGCGCGACCTGGCCCTCCTCGCGGGCTTTTTCCAGCCGCCGCGCCGAGGGCTGTTCCGTCTTTTCGAGATCGCTTTCGTCAGCCATTCTGGTGATGCATGCGCGCGCGCAATGGCGCGCGCTTGCGGCTGATTATTCGCGGGGGTGAGCGGCGGCAATGGGCCAATCAGCAGCGGCTTGGCCGCTCTGATCGGCCGATGCAGCCTAGAACCCGAGGCTGGCCAGCAGGTCGTCCGCTTCCTGCTGGCTCGAGACGCCCGACGGGAGCCCGGGCTTGATCTGCGGCCCGTTCTGCAGGCTCTCGCTGTCCTCGGCCACCGCCTGGCCCTTGGGCACGTGATCGATCAGGACCTGCATCAGCTGGGTCTCGACGTCGTTGATCACTTCCATCATCTTCTTGATGACCTGGCCCGTGAGGTCCTGGAAGTCCTGCGCCATCATGATTTCCAGCAGCTGCCGGTTGATGGCGCCGGCCTGCTCCGGCACCGCGGCCAGGTAGCGGCGGGTGTCGGCGATCAGCTCGCCGGCGTCGGAGCCGGCGGCCGGCGCGTCGGCCGCCGCCCACCGCTGCTGCAGCACTTTCGCGTCGGCGGCCAGCCTTTCCTGCACCGGCTGCGCGGCATCGACCGCATTGAGCGCGCGTTCGGCGGCCCGCTCGGTCATGCTCGCGATGTAGTTCAGGCGGTCGCGGGCGTCCGGAATCGCCTCGGCCGCGCGGGCCACCTGGCGGTCCAGTCCCAGTTCGCGCATGCCGTCGCGCAGCATTCGCGTCAGGTGCCCGATGCGGCCGAGGATCTCGCCGGCGGCGCCGGGCTCGCTTGGGGTCAGGTTCTCGCTCATGTCGCGCCCTCAGCCCTTGGCCATCTTCTCGAAGATCTTCGTCAGCTTTTCCTCCAGCGTGGCCGCCGTGAACGGCTTGACCACGTAGCCGCTGGCGCCGGCCTGGGCCGCGGCGACGATGTTCTCCTTCTTGGCCTCGGCGGTGACCATCAGCACCGGCAGGGCCGACAGGGCCGCGTCGGCGCGGATCGCCTTGAGCATGGACAGGCCGTCCATGTTCGGCATGTTCCAGTCCGAGATCACGAAGCCGAAGTTGCCGCCGCGCAGCTTGTCCAGCCCCGCCTGCCCGTCCTCGGCTTCGTCGATGTTGTCGAACTGAAGTTCCTTCAGCAGATTGCGCACGATGCGCCGCATGGTCGGGAAGTCGTCCACGACCAGGATCCTGATGCTCTTGTCGATCACGGTCTCTCCAGTGTTCTCAAATCCGGCTGGTTCGCTCGCCGAGCGTCCGCAGGTGCGCCAGCACGGCATGCGCCATGTCCTGCAGCGGGTGGACTTCGGCCGCCGCGCCGAGCGCGATGGCTTCGCGCGGCATGCCGAAGACGATGCAACTGCCCTCGTCCTGGGCGAAGGTGTGGGCGCCGGCCTGGCGCATGCGCAGCAGGCCGGCGGCGCCGTCCTTGCCCATCCCGGTCAGCAGCACGCCGACGGCGTTGACGCCGGCGTTGCGGGCGGCCGAGTCGAACAGCACGTCGACCGAGGGGCGGTGCCGGTTGACCGCGTCGTCCTGGCTCAGGTGCGCCACGTAATTGGCGCCGCTGCGGCCCAGGGACAGGTGGTAGCCGCCCGGCGCGATGTAGGCGTAGCCCGGCAGCACCCGCTCGCCGTGCTCGGCTTCCTTGACGTGGATGCGGCACAGGCCGTCCAGGCGCTGGGCGAACGAGCGGGTGAAGCCGGCCGGCATGTGCTGCGCGATCAGCACGCCCGGGCAATCGGCCGGCAGCGGCTGCAGCACCTCGCGGATGGCCTCGGTGCCGCCGGTCGAGGCGCCGATCACGATCAGCTTCTCGGTGCTCAGGAACGGCTTGTGCAGCGGCGGTTCGGCGCCGCCGGAGACGGCCGGCGCCTGGGGCCCGCGGCGCGGCGCCGTGCGCAGCCGGGCGCAGGCGGCGGCCCGGATCTTCTCGCCGATCTCGTCGGCGTACTGCAGCAGCCCGTCGCGCATGCCCAGGCGCGGCTTGGTCACGAAATCGACGGCGCCCAGCTCCAGCGCGCGCATCGCGATCTCGGAGCCGTGCTCGGTCAGCGACGACACCATCACCACCGGCATCGGCCGCAGCCGCATCAGCTTTTCCAGGAAGTCGAGCCCGTCCATCCGCGGCATCTCGACGTCCAACGTCAGCACGTCCGGGTTCAGCGACTTGATCAGGTCGCGCGCGATCAGCGGGTCGGCCGCGACGCCCACCACCTGCATGTCGGGCTGGCTGCCGATGATCTCGGCCATCACCTGCCGGATCAGCGCCGAGTCGTCGACGCAGAGCACGCCGATCCTGCGGCTCATGCGGCGCCTCCGCGCTCGCCGGCCACGCCGCGCAGCAGGTCGATCTCCTGGCGCTCGACCTGGCTCACGTCCTGCGCCGCGCGCAACTTGCGCACCACGACCTTGCCGCTTTCGGCCAGAAAGCCGACCCGCCGCGGCTGGCTGCCGCCCAGGTCCTGCGCGTACAGATTGATCTTCTCGGCCTGCAGGTAGCGCAGCACGAACTCGGCGTTGCGGTCGCCCACGTTCAGCGACGGCATGTTGGGCAGCACCGCGGCACCGCCGAACACCTTGGCCTGCAGCCGCTCGCGGCGCGCGCCGGCCCGCACCAGTTCGCGCACCAGCACGTCCATCGCGTGGGTGCCGTAGCGCATGGCGGCCGGGTCGTCGGCGCCCTCCTCGGCCTCGTCGGGCAGCATGAAGTGGTTCATGCCGGCCACCCGGGCCAGCGGATCGTGCAGGCAGGCCGCCACGCACGAGCCCAGCACGGTGAGCAGCACGGCCGACCGGTTGGTCACGTAGTACTCGCAAGGCAGCAGCTTCACCGCCATGCGCCCGAAGTTGCGGTCGAAGTAGTGGTGGCGCGCGACGGCGGCCGGCATCTCGGCGCTCACGGTCCGCCCCGGCGCGCGGGCGCCAGCGAGTACACGGTCTGGCCGGCCGAGCGGAACAGCGGGCTGACCAGCGAGGCGTTCTCCGAATGGCCGGCGAACAGCAGGCCGTGCGGCTTGAGCAGCGGCGCGAACCGCTCCAGCACCTGCTTCTGGGTTGGCTTGTCGAAATAGATCATCACGTTGCGGCAGAAGATCGCGTCGAGCGGTTCCCTGACCGGCCACTGCGGGTCGAGCAGGTTCAGCCGCTCGAAGCTCACCATCGCGGCGATCTCCGGCTGCACCCGCACATAGCCGGCGTTGGCGCCCACGCCCTTGCGGAAGAACCGCTTGAGGCGCTCGGGCGACAACGGGCCGACCCGCTCCTGGCGGAACACGCCGGCGGCCGCATGCGCGAGCACCTCGGTGTCGATGTCGGTGGCGATGATCCGCGCGCTGGCCGCCCGCTCGCCCAGCGCTTCCACCAGGGCGATCGCGATCGAGTACGGCTCCTCGCCGGTCGAGGCGGCGGCGCACCACACGGTGACCGGGTCGCGGCTGCGGCGGGCCAGCTCGGCCAGCACCGGGAAGTGGTGCGGCTCGCGGAAGAACGAGGTCAGGTTGGTCGTCAGCGAATTGATGAACACCTGCCACTCGTCGCCGTCCTGGTGCGTCTCCAGCAGGTCGAGGTAGGAGGAGAAGTCGCGCAGCTTCAGCTGGCGCAGGCGCCGCGACACGCGGCTGTAGACCATCTCGCGCTTGTGGGCGCCCAGCGCGATGCCGGCGTGCCGGTGGATCAGCAGGCGGATGCGGGAAAAGTCGCGATCGGTGAGCGGAAATTCGGAGGTCACGGGCGGCGTGCAGAGCGGGCCGTTGAATGTAGCCACGCCCGGCGCCGGACAAAGCGCGGATGAACGACGGGAATCGCCCGCATCTCCGGGCATCACGTGACCTCGGACCGGCTGATCTCCTGGGCCCAGGTGACCGCCGCCAGGTGCGCCGCGTTGGCCTGGCTTTCGCTCATGAAGAGGCCGTCGACCAGGTCGCCCGCCCGCTCGGCGCCGGCCTCGCAGGCGAGCGCCAGCTCCAGGAACGGGCCGTAGACGCCGCCGTTGCCGAGGATGGCCAGCTGCACTGCGTCCTCCAGCTGCACCCGCTCCAGCAACTCCGTCATCGACAGCCGCAGCAGCTGGTCCATGACCGAGAACATGCCGACCAGGAACAGGTTGTCCGCGTGCTTCGCGCCGAGCAGGCCCTGCCCCAGCAGCTCGACGAAGCGGCCGCGGACGATCGCCTTCTTCATCAGGAACGGCGGGCTCGATTTGACGTCGGTGGTCATCAGCAGCACCGACAGCCAGCGGAACAGCCGCGAGTAGCCGAGCATCGCCACCGCGTGCCGCAGCGACTGGATCTGGACGCCGGCGCCGACCGCCGGCGAGTTGATGTGGTGCAGCAGGCGGTAGGTCAGCGCCGCATCGTGCTTGAGGGCAGCCTCGATCTCGCGCACGTCCTCGTTGCGTTGCACCATCTGCAGCAGCCGCACCACCAGCAGCGTCTGCGGCTGCAGCGGGCCGCGCGGGCTCGCGTCCTGCGGCGTCGGCACGGCCGGCGGCACCAGCACCGGGACCCGGCGCGACGCGCAGGCGTCGAAGCCGCTCCAGTCCGCCATGCCGGTGGCCACCGGATGCACCGGCCGGCGCGCGATCGAGCGGCAGGTGGCCAGCGCCGCGGCGTCGCCGGTGCCCACGTCGAAGTGGGTGATGAGTTCGCGCACCGCCGCCTCGTCCGGCAGCTCGCCGGACACCATGATCCCGAAACCCTCGGCCCGCAACGCCTGCAGCACCGGCAGCGCCTCGGGCCGGCCGAAGTCGGCCCCGCTCCAGCACAGCACGATGTTGCGCGCCGGCAGCCGGCCCCAGTCGATGCCGCGCAGCGCCGCCTCCAGCGTCATGTCGAACATGAGTCCCGACTTGCCCAGCAGCCAGCCGCGCTCGCGATGCACCAGCGCGTCGGCCACCGCCGTGACCAGCGCCTGCAGGGCCTGCCCGTCGTCCGCGGCCGCCCCGGCGCGCGGCTGCCAGCGCAGCCGGTAGCCGATGATCTGCTTCCTCGGATCGAGCAGCCACGAATAGGTGACCAGCCCCGCGCGCTGCGCCTGCGGCTGCGGCTGCGGCGGCAGCGCCGGCACGGTGGGGCTGAACGGCTCGGTGTCGGGGGTGGAGGCCGCCGCGCCCCGCGTCGACGCTGCGCCGCAGACGGGCTTGGAGCGGCCGAACAACGAGAGGCTCATGGCGGGTTCCTCGCTCAGGTTCAGGAAACGGCGACGTCGCGCCGGGCGGCGGCCGCCAGCAGCTGCTGGCTCGCCGTGCTGGCTCCGTTCAGGCGCTGCATGGCGGCCACGTCGATGATCAGGGCCACGCTGCCGTCGCCCAGGATGGTCGCGGCGGAGATGCCGGGCACGCGCCGGTAATTGGTCTCCAGGTTCTTCACCACCACCTGGTGCTGGCCCACCAGCTCGTCGACCAGCAGCGCGAAGCGGGCGTCGCCGGAGCGCACGATCACCAGGATGCCTTCCAGCGGGTCGGCCTTGGCGCCCGGCACCAGGAACACCTGGTGCAGCGGGACCAGCGGCAGGTATTCGCCGCGGACCCGGATCACGTGCGAGTCGCCGCGCACCGAGTGCAGGTTGTCGGCGCCCGGCTGCAGCGACTCGATCACGTAGTTCAGGGGCAGGATGTAGATCTCGCGGCCGACCCGCACCGACATCCCGTTCAGGATGGCCAGGGTCAGCGGCAGCACGATCCGGGTGGTCGTGCCGCGGCCGGCGCGCGAGGCGATCTCGACGTGCCCGCCCATGGCCTGGATGTTGCGCTTGACCACGTCCATGCCGACGCCGCGGCCGGAGATGTCGGTGACCTCCTCGGCGGTGGAAAAGCCCGGCGCGAAGATCAGCTGCCAGACCTCGTCGTCGGACATGGCGTCGCTCACCGGCAGCCCCTGCTGCGCCGCCTTGGCCAGGATCCGCTCGCGGTTCAGGCCGCCGCCGTCGTCGCCGACCTCGATCACGATGTTGCCGCCGTGGTGCTGCGCCGACAGCAGCAGCTTGCCGACCGGGTCCTTGCCCAGCTCCAGCCGGCGCTGCGGCGTCTCGATGCCGTGGTCGAGGCTGTTGCGCACCAGGTGCGTGAGCGGATCGACGATGCGCTCGATCAGTCCCTTGTCGAGTTCGGTTTCCTTGCCGTAGGTCTCCAGCCGCACCTGCTTGCCGAGCTTGGCGCTGACGTCGCGGATCAGGCGCGGATAGCGGCTGAACACCGAGTCCATCGGCATCATCCGGATCGACATCACCGATTCCTGCAGCTCCAGCGCGTTGCGCTCCAGGTGGCCCATGCCGCTCAGGAGCCGCTCGTACAGCACCGGATCGAGCAGCGATGCCGCCTCGGTGAGCATGGCCTGCGTGATCACCAGTTCGCCCACCAGGTTGACCAGCTTGTCGACCTTCTCGACGTCGACCCGGATCGAGCCGGACTCCTTGCCGCCCGCCGCCGGGGCGGCCCGGGCCGGGGCCGGTTCGGCCGCCGGCTCGGGCCGTGCCGGCGCGCTGGGCGCCGGGGCCGGCGCGGCGGCCGGCGCGCTGGTGATGCGGATCTGCGCCTCGTCGATGACGAAGCAGCACACGCCCGTGATGTCGTCCGGGGTGCAGGTGGTCTCCAGGTCGACCGCGAAGGCGGCGCCGGCGGCCTGCGACCTGAGCACGCTGCCGAGGTTGCCCAGTTCCTCCAGCAGCAATTGCTGGTCCTTCTCCGACAGGCCGGAAAACTCGATCTGCAGCACGCCGGCGCGCGGCGCCGGGGCCTGGACGGGCACCGGCGCCGGGGCCGGCTCGGCGCCTTCGCCGGACAGGTGGCGCAGGCGCTCGCAGGTCAGCGCCACCGCGGCGGCGTCAGGCTCCTCGCCGCGCCCGTAGGCGGCCAGCTGCTGCTGCAGCGCATCCTTCGTTTCCAGGAAGACGTCGACGATCGCCGGCGTGATTGCCAGCTCGCGGTGCCGCGCCCGGTCCAGGTGCGACTCCAGCAGGTGGGTGGTTTCCGCCAGCGCCGTGAAGCCGAAGGTGGCGGCGCCGCCCTTGATCGAGTGGGCCGCCCGGAACACCGCATTGAGCTGCTCGATGTCGGGATGGCCGGTGTCCAGCGCCAGCAGCAGCCGCTCGGCCTCGCCGAGCAATTCCGCCGCTTCGAGGAAGAAGGCCTCGGTGAACTGTTGAATATCCATGTCGTTGTCCGTCGGTTTCGCTGACCTGTGTCACTGGCGCGCGGGCGCCGGCACCTGCGCCGCCTGGACCACCGTGGCGCCGGCGGCCGGCGGCGGCGCCGGCCGCGCCGCGGCCAGCGGTCCGCTGACGGACCGGGTGGCGCCGGCCTGGCCGGTGTTCTCCTGCTCGATGCGCTGCTGGGTGCGCGCGTTGAGCACCACGATGCTGATGCGGCGGTTGATCGGGTTGCGCGGGTCGGCCTTGTCCAGGTGCATGCTGTCGGCCAGGCCCATCACCCGCAGCACCTTGGCGTCGGCCAGTCCGCCGGCGGCCAGTTCGCGGCGCGAGGCGTTGGCGCGGTCGGCCGACAGCTCCCAGTTGCTGTAGGCCCGGTCGCCGCTGGCGTAGACGATCGAGTCGGTGTGGCCGGCCAGCGTCACCTTGTTCGGCCAGCCGTTGATCACCGGCGCGAGCTCGCGCAGGATGGCGCGCATGTGCGGCACCACGCTGGCGCTGGCCAGCTCGAACATCGGCCGGTTCTCGCTGTCGACGATCTGCAGCCGCAGCCCCTCGGTGGTGATGTCCACCAGCAGCTGCGAGCGGAATTGCTGGAACACCGGGCTTTCCCGGATCAGCTCCTCGAGCCGGTCCTTCATGTCCTCCAGCGCCTGGGCGTCGCCGTCGTGGTCGGCATCGGCGGCGCTTTCGCGCACCTCGCCCGCCTTGTGCATGGGATCGGCGCCGCCGCCGGGGATGACGCTGCTGCTCAGGCTGCTCTTGGGTCCGCCTTCCAGCGCCACCCGCAGCGGCATCCGGAAGTGCTCGGCCACGCCCTGCAACTGCTTGGGGGTGGCGCTCGACAGCAGCCACATCACCAGGAAGAAGGCCATCATGGCGGTCATGAAGTCCGCGTAGGCGATCTTCCAGGCGCCGCCGCCATGGCCGTCGCCGCCATGGCCGCGCCGCTTGACGACGATCCGTTGCTGTTTTTCTTCCTTCATCGCGCCGGCCCTACTTCTGCGCCTTGACCTCGCGCACGTGCACGTCGAGCTCGCTGAACGAGGGACGTTCCGTGGAATACAGCACCTTGCGCCCGAACTCCACCGCCATCTGCGGCGCGTAGCCGTTCAGGCTGGCCAGCAGCGTCACCTTGGCGCACTCGTAGACCTTCATGCTCTCGCTGAGCTTGTGGCCGATCACCGAGGCCAGCGGCGCGACGAAGCCGTACGCCATCAGCACGCCCAGGAAGGTGCCCACCATGGCGTGGCCGATCAGGGCGCCCATTTCGTTGGGCGGCAGGTCGGCCGAGGCGAGCGCGTGCACCACGCCCATGACGGCCGCGACGATGCCCAGCGCCGGCAGCGCATCGCTCACCCGCGTCAGGCTGTGCATCGGCCCCTCGCCCTCGTGCCGGATGGTTTCGATCTCGTGGTCCATCAGCGCCTCGATCTCGAACGCCTCGGTGTGGCCGCTGATCACCAGCCGCAGGTAGTCGCAGATGAACTCCATCAGCTTGGGATGGGCCACGATGGCCGGATAGCGGCCGAAGATCTCGCTGCTGGCCGGGTCCTCCACGTCGGACTCCAGCTTCATCATCCCTTCCTTGCGGGCCTTGGCCAGCAGCTCGAACAGCAGCGCCAGCAGGTCCATGTAGAGCTGGCGGTCGTAGCGCGACGTGCGCAACAGCCGCCCGAGCTCCTGCAAGGTGGCGCGGATGGTCTTGCCGTTGTTGCCGGCGATGAAGGTGCCGACGGCCGCGCCGCCGATCATCAGCAGTTCGACCGGCTGGAACAGCACGCCGAAGCTGCCGCCCATGATCGCGTAGCCGCCGAACACGGCGCCGACGACGACGAGATAACCGATCAGGAGCAGCATGGCCGGGATTCCGTGGGTGCGCGCGGCATCAGTGCAGCTTCGAGGCCGGGGTGGCCGGCGCGACGGCGTCCTGGCCTTCGGCCGGCGCGCTGTCGACGAGGTCCGTCAGGCGCTTGGACCGGCTCGGCTTGCCGGCGCGCGACGGCGGGCGGCACAGCACGCAGACGTAGCCGCTGCGGTTTTCGTAGGCGTGGGTGACGAACTTGCCGGTGCAGCGCGAGCAGGCGGTGAGCTGCAGCATCTTGCTGGCGAAGAAGCGCACCAGGGTGTAGGCGCGCGTGAAATCCAGCACCGGCGCCTCGCCCTGCAGCTGGATCTGCTCCAGGTACAGCTGGTAGGCCTTCATCAGCGCGTCCAGCTTGTCGACGCCGCCGTTCTCGACGATGTAGTGGTTGTAGATGTTGTAGAACAGCGACGCGTGGATGTTGGCCAGCCACGTCATGTACCAGTCGGCCGAGAACGGCAGCAGGCCCTTGGGCGGCGACACGCCCTTGATCTCCTTGTACAGGCGCACCAGCCGCTCGCGGCTCAGGCTGACCTCGGACTCCAGGAACTGGAGCCGGGCGCCCAGCTGGATCAGGGTGCTGGCGAGCTGGACTTCGCGGGCCTCTTGCAGAACGCTGCGGGTGGTCATGCGGGAACTTCCTCTTCCGGTTCGAGCCGTGATTCGTGGTGCCGGGCGGCCAGCACGATGAAAAGATGGGTTTGCTGCAGCCAGGCCTGCTCGCCCGTGGCGAGCACGGCCGGCATGCCGTGCGCGGGCCGCAGCCCGCACAGCAGCGCGTTGGTGGACGCGAGCTTCAGGATCTGCGAGGGCGACAGGCTCAGGACGAAATCGGCGAGCTCGCGCGTGATCCCCAGCCGCAGCATGCCCGCGGCGCGGTCCTGCCGCAGCAGCTTCTGCGCCAGCAGCATGTAGGCGATGTTGAGGTCGGTGATTTCATCTGCGATTTCCTGGTGCGACATCGATGCTCCGCGTCTGTCACGAGTGTGTCAGCGTGTAAATACGGCGTGGTAGGCAAGAAGCCTAAGCACGCGAGGGAATTGGGAAGCTTCAGGCCGCATGGTCGTGTCCCACGGCGGCCGCGATGCGGCGATCGACCCGGGCCAGCCAGGTCATGACCTCGGCCACCGCCTGGTACAGGTCCGGTGGAATCTGCGCATCCAGGTCGACCTGCATCAGCAGCCCGACCAGCTGCGGCGACTCGTGCACGTACACCTCGCGCTCGCGCGCGATCCGCATGATCGATTCGGCGGTCGCGCCGTAGCCCTTGGCGACGACGACCGGCGCCTTGCGCCGGTCGGCATACCGCAGTGCCACCGCGGTGGGGCGGGCGCCGTCCGGGCTCGTCATGGCGTCCCCGTGGCGACGATCGCCAGTTCCGGCAGCTTCAGCCCGGCGCCGGCCAGCTGCAGCTGCAGCTCGCCCTGCGCCGCGCGCAGCGGGGCGTCGGCCGCCGGCGCCGCCGCCACGCGGCCGCGCAGCTGCGCGCCGGCCAGGCTCAACCGGACTTCGACCGGGCCGAGCGCCGGCAGGGCGACGGCGAAGGTCGTCGACCAGCGGCGCGCCGGCGCGCCGTCTCCATCCTGCGCCGCGTCGGGCGTCGCTTCTTCCTGCACCGCCCAGTCCATCGGCACGCCGGGCCAGGCCTCGCCGCTCCAGCGGAACACCCCGGTCGCCAGCACGTCCAGCTGCTGCGCGACCAGCGTCCGCGCCTGCGGGTGAACGATCTCGGCCCGGCGCTCGCCGGCCGGCGCATCGTCCTGGCGCGCCGGCGCGTCGGTCGCGGCGTCGCCGGCCCGCCCGGCGGCGGCGCCGCGCGGGCCCCACGCCGCCTGCGGCTCCTGGCGCAGGGTCGCGAGCTCGAACGAGCCGCTGGCGGCCCGGGCCAGATGCGATTCGTAGAAGAGACCGCTGCCGGCCAGCGCGTCGGCCAGGCCGCGGCCGAGCGCCGCCGCGCTCGCAGCGCGATCGGCTGCCAGCGGCGCGGCGCCGCGCACCGGACCGGCCGGCGCCGGCAGCTGCGCCAGCAGCTCGCTGATCGCCAGCCCGGTCGCCGACAGCGCCTGGGCCGCTGCCGGGCCCGGCGGCGGCGCGACGGCAGCGGGCAGCGCCTGCTGGCCCGCGGCCTGCGGCAGCAGGCGAACGTCGTTGGCCACGGCGGTGACGGCCGACGGCGGCGCCGGCGCGGTCACCGCGCCCGCCGACGGCAGGCGCAGCGCGTCGGCGGCGCGCGGCGCGAGCCGGTCTGCCAGCAGCGTGTCCGCCAGGGCCGTCGGTGCGCTCATGGCCGGCCGCTCAGGCGGCGCCCCGGTAGGCGCCGTGCAGTTTCTGCTGCCGGTGCAGTTGGTGCAGCTCGTGCATCAGCCGCTGGCATTGCGGCCGGATCAGCTCCTGCAGTTCGTGCTGGTCCGACCGGATGCGCGTGAGCAGCGCCACCACGCGGGCGCGGTCCATGGCCGCCAGCTCGGGATGCGGCTCCATGGCCCGCAGGCGGTCGACGAAGGCCGTGCATTGCTGGTCGAGCGCCGGCAGCCGGGTCCATTCCCTGGCCCGCGCCAGTTCCAGCATGTGCGTCACCGTGTGCGCCAGCTGCGCGTAGCAGTGCACGACGTCCAGGTCGGTTTCCATGAACCGGCTCTCACGCAGCGACGGGCTGGGCCGGGCGCGCGAGCGCCGGATCGATCTCGCGCCAGGCCGAGGCGACGGATTCGAGCAGGCGCGCGGCCTCGTCCAGCGCGGCCGGGTCGTTGTGCAGGTTGCCGGCCATCAGCCGGCGGATCACGTAGTCGTACAGCTCGCCGAGGTTGCTGGCCAGGCGCGCGCCTTCGGCGCCGCCGGCCTCGGCATCGAGGCTGGCCTTCAGGCCGTTGGCGACGATGTTGATGGCCCTGGAGATCGCCTCGCCCTTGGGCTTGACCCGGCCCTCTGCCATGTGGTGCCGCGCCATCGCGATGGCGCCGCTGGCGCCCTCGAACAGCATCGAGATCAGCTGATGCGGCGAGGCGCTGCCGGCGGAGGTTTCGACCCCGAGTCGCGCATACATGGTGGCGCCGCGGTGCGACGCGGGGCTGGCATAGCTCATGGTACTTCCTTACTTCGATTTCGATGTGTTGAGCGACGCGAGCTGCTGCGTCAGGTAGTTGCTGGTCGCGGTCATGCTGCTCACCACCAGGTCCAGCGCCTGGAACTGCTTGCGGTACTGCGCCAGGCTGGCGTCGATGCGGTCCTGGGTCCGCGCCAGGTCCTTGTCCAGGTTGGCGATCGTCTTCTTGGCGCCGGCCATCGCGATGGTCAGCGCGCCGTCGCGGTCCTCGCCGTCCTTGTCGTCGGTGAAGGCATGGATCACGGCGGCGAACCGGCGGCCGATGCCGGTGGCGTCGCCACTGTCGTTGCCGGCGAACAGGCGGGTCACGCCGGTCGGGTTGTCCGCCAGCGCCTTGGAGAGCTTCGCGTCGTCGATCTTGAGCGTGCCGTCCTTCTGGAAGGCGATCCCGATGTCCGACAGGCGCGCGGGATCGCCCGCCGCCCCGGCATGGCTCTCGAAGACCGTGGCGCGCAGTCGCGCCTGGACCAGCCGCGCCGTCGAATCGCCCAGCAGCACGCCGCTGTTGCCGCCGGCGTTGTAGGCCGTCAGGTCCCTCAGCTTGTTGGACAGGCCGTTGTATGCGTTCACGAACGCGGTGACGGCGCCCTTGACGCCGGCGGTGTCGCGCTGCACCGTCACCGTGCTGGCGCCGACGTCCGCCAGGGTCATGGTGACGCCCTGGATCGCGCCGGCGACGCTGTTGGTGGCGCTGGTGACGGCGACGCCGTTCACGGTGAGCGCCGCGTTCTGGGCCGCCACCGTCGTCTTCAGGTTCTGGGTGCCGGCCGGGTCGTCGGCCAGCAGGGTCTGCAGGTCCGCGTTGAGCGGCTGGGCGTCGCTGCCGTCGTCGGCCACCGCGACCCGCATGGTCGCATTGGCGCCGGTGGCGCTCGAGGCGAGGACCAGCCGGTTGCCGGTCCCGTCGTTGATGATGCTGGCGCTCACCGCGCCGCCGGCGGCCTTGTTGATCGCGTCGCGGATGTCCGCCAGCGAGGTCTTGCCGTCGGCGAGGTCGACGGTGATCGCGGGCTTGGCGCCGTTCGCCGTGAACACGGCGCCGGCATCAAAGGTGCCGGTGGCGGCGTTGATCGCCCGGTCCACGGTCCCGAAGTCGATGGTGATCCTGGCCCCGCCGGCGCCGATGGCGCCGGTGGTGGTGGCGACTTGCGCGGTCACCATCGACTGCGCCTTGGCGATCGCGGTGACGTTCACCGCATAGGTTCCGGCCGAGGCGGTCGTGTCCGAGCTGGTGCCCAGCACGGCGGTGGCGCTGGAAGCGGCCTTGAACCCGTTCATGAAGTCGGGCTTGGCGAGCTGGTCGCTCGCCGTGAGCATGCCGGACAGCATGCCCTGCAGCACGCCGTAGGCGGAAAACCTGGAGGTCTGTTCCGACTGGCGCTGCTTGATCTGGTACAGCGGCGCCTGCTCGGACGCCGCGATCTTGTCCAGGAGGCCGTTCAGGTCCATGCCCGAACCGATGCCGAGGCTGCCGATGCTCGCCATGTGATGGATCTCGTGTAGTGTGGATGGAGCGAGAACTGCCGCTCAGACCGACTGGTCGACCAGATGGCCCAGCACCCGGTCCAGCGACCGGGCGATCTGCAATGTGGCTTCCGACGGAATCTGGCGCAGCACGTCGCCGCTGTCGCGGTCGACCACCTTCACCACCATCCGCTCGCTTTGCTCGTCCACCTCGAAGCGCAGGCTGGTCGACAGCACCTTCAGCGCCTGGTTGATCTTGTCGACGGCGGCATCGACCTGGCTTGCTGCCGGACCGGCCGCCGGCTCGGTGGTCGATCGGTCGCCCGGCACGCGGTCGGGCGCGTTCGCCCGGTTCATGGCCTGCGAGCGGCTCCTGATCAGGGCGAGCACGTCGTCCTGCAGTTGCTGGCGCGAAGCCTGTTGCGCAGCGTTGATCTTCACTTTCCGACTCCTGGCCTTGCGGTCGCCACCTGGTACGTCAAAAAAAACCGCCGGGCCCGGGCAGAACTTCACCTGGGCCCGGCGGTGGGATCGATCGGGCGCGCCACGCGGCGCGCCCGGCCTTCATCAGCGCAGCAGCGACAGCACGCCCTGCGTGGTCTGGTTCGCCTGCGCCAGGACCGAGGTGCCGGCCTGCTGCAGGATCTGCGCGCGGGACATGTTGGACACTTCCGTCGCGTAGTCGGCGTCTTCGATGCGCGAGCGCGAGGACGTCAGGTTGTTGACCGTGGTGCCCAGGTTCGAGATCACCGAGTCGAAGCGGTTCTGCACCGCGCCCAGGGAGCTGCGCAGCGAGTCGACGTTCGCCAGGGCGGCGTCGATCGCGGCCAGCGGGTCGGCGTTGAGCTGGGCGCCGAGCGTCACGGTGCCGTCGTTGGCGACGTTGGCCTTGTAGTAGACGTCGTTGTTGTCCTTGGTGCCCTTGACCACGTAGCCGCCGCTGCTGCCGTCGGCGTTGGTGACCTTGTGCAGCGTGGGCGAGGTGCCGACGGAGGCGCTGCTCAGGCCGCTCAGGTCGGCCGTCACGGCCGGCACCGCTTCCGGCGGCACTTCGTAGTCGGTCAGCGCGCTCGACAGCGCGCCGGCGGGAGCCGCCTCGGTCGCCCAGTCGGCGCTGTCGTACGACACCTTGCCGGTGGCCGCGTCGAACGTCGCGGAAATGACGTTGGTGCCGCTGTCGCGCGAGACGAAGAAGGCGCCGTTCTCGTCCACGTAGATGTCCGGGGCGGTCGCCGCGGCGGCATCGTCGAAGCCGACGTTGGCCACGTCCACCGTCACGCCGCCGCCGACGGAGATTTCGCCGGTGGTGACTTGGGTGGCCGTCGGCGCGGCGCCGAGCGCGTTCGTCGTGTCGAACTCGAGCTGGCCGGTGGCGTTGTCGTAGCCGGTCACGTCGTAGTAGTTGGTGCCGTCCGACACGTACAGCTTGTCGGCGTCGGCATCGTCGACGTAGACCGTGAAGTTGGGGGCCGTCGCCGTGTCGACCGCCGTCAGGGCGACCGTCTTGGTGGCGCCAGCCGAACCCGGCACCAGCGTCGTCGTGGCGGCCGTGGCCACCGTGTCCAGGTCCAGCGCCTGCTTGGTGATGTCCAGGTTGTTCAGGCCCAGCGTCTTGGCGCTGATTTCGCGCAGGTTGATGTCGATGGTCTCGCCGTCGTTGGCGCCCACTTGCACGCTCAGCTTGCCGGCGGCCGAGGACAGCACCTTCACGCCGTTGAAGTCGGTCTGTTGCGAGGTGCGGTTGATTTCCTCCAGGCGCTGGGTGATTTCAGCCTGGATCGAAGCCTTGTCGGCGGCGGAGTTGCTGCCGTTGGCCGACTGCACCGCCAGTTCGCGGATGCGCTGCAGGTTGCTGTTCACCTCGGTCAGCGCGCCTTCCGTCGTTTGCGCCAGCGAGATGCCGTCGTTGGCATTGCGCTGGGCCTGGGTCAGGCCGCGGATGTTGGCGGTGAAGCGGTTGGCGATGGCCTGGCCCGCGGCGTCGTCCTTGGCGCTGTTGATGCGCATGCCCGAAGACAGGCGCTGGATCGCGCTGTTGAGCGCCATCTGCGAGGTCTTCAGGTTGTTCTGCGTCGTGAGCGACAGGATGTTGGTGTTGATGACTGACATAGAGGTAGATCTCCGAAGTGAGTTGCCGTTGCCTTAACGCCAGTGATCCAGCGTCCTCTTGCTTATCGGCACGCCTTCGGAATCCGCTATCCCGCGCCGTTAGGAAAATGCCCTAAGCCCGCCGCTCACGCCGGCAGGTTCATGATTTCCTGGTACGCCGCCACCAGCCGGTTGCGCACCTGGATGCCGGCCTGCAGGCCGATGTTGGCCTTCTGCAGGTCGACCATCACGTCGTTCAGGCCCACGCCCGGCTCCCCGAGCTCGAACGCCGCCGCCTTGGCGTCGGCCTGGTGCTGCGCGCCGCTGATCCCGTTGAGGGACCGTTTCAGTTCGGCCGCGAAGCCGCCGGCCAGTTCCGGCGGCGCTGCTTCGGCGGCGAGGCCGCTCTGGGTCGCCGCCACGCGCATCTGCTGCAGGACGGATTGGATCGCGGGGATGGACATGGCTCACCTTGGGAAAAAGTCGCACCGAGCGTAGCAGCGACCCCGGCGCGGCCATTGGCCCAAGTGACGGCCAAAACCGCCCCTGTTCGTCCGATTCAATCGGCGCGCCGCCGCCCAGAATCGCTGCACGACCTCGCGGCGCAGGGCCTTCCTGCGCGCGCCAACGACCGAAACGACAAATTGGCCAACGAACTCAGTGCCCCCGCGCCGACCGCCCCCGTGGCGGCGCGGCCCACCGCGCTCACGCCGCCGGGCGCGGCCCGCCTGCCGGCGTTCGCGCCCTGGCTGGAACAGGTGCGCTCGCAGCCGCGCATCGCGATGATCCTCGGCGCGGCGGTGCTGGCCGCCGGCGTCGCCGGCGCCGCGCTGTGGGGCCGCTCGCCCGAGTACCGGGTGCTCTATAGCAACGTCTCGGACCGCGACGGCGGCTCGATCATCGCGTCGCTGCAGCAGATGAACGTGCCCTACCGCTTCAGCGAAGGCGGCGGCGCGCTGCTGGTGCCGGCCGAGCAGGTCTCCGAAACCCGCCTGAAGCTGGCGTCGCAGGGGCTGCCGCGCTCCGGCGGCGTCGGCTTCGAGTTGCTGGATAACCAGAAATTCGGCACCAGCCAGTTCGCCGAGCAGGTCAACTACCAGCGCGGGCTGGAGGGCGAGCTGGCCCGCTCGATCGAATCGATCGGCTCGGTGCAGTCGGCGCGGGTGCACCTGGCGCTGCCCAAGGCCTCGCTGTTTGTGCGCGACCAGAAGAAGCCGTCGGCGTCGGTGATGCTGACGCTGCACCGCGGCCGCAGCGTGGACGAGGGCCAGATCAGCGCCATCGTGCACATGGTCTCCAGCAGCGTGCCCGAGCTCGACGCCAAGAGCATCACGGTCGTCGACCAGCGCGGCAACCTGCTGTCGGCGGCCAATGCCGGCACCCGCGGCCTGGACGGGTCGCAGCTCAAATACGTGGAGAACATCGAGCAGAGCTACGTGCGCCGGATCGAAGGCATCCTGCAGCCGATCGTCGGCGCCGGCAACGTCCGGGCCCAGGTCGCCGCCGATGTCGACTTCAGCGTCGTCGAGCACACCGACGAGAAATACCGCCCCAACCAGGAGGCCGGGGCCTCGGCCGTGCGCAGCCAGCAGTCGTCCGAGTCCAGCCAGCCGGGCAGCGCGGCGCCGGGCGGGGTGCCGGGCGCGCTCACCAACCAGCCGCCGCTCAACCCGACGGCGCCGCTGGCCACCGCCAGCGCCCCGGCCCGGCCGGCCAGCGCGGCCACGACGGCGCGCGCCGGCGGCGGCTCCTCGCGCCGCGAGGTGACGACCAACTACGAAGTCGACCGCTCGATCCGCCACACCCAGCAGGCGGCCGGCGTCACCCGGCGGCTGTCGGTGGCGGTGGTGGTGAACCATCGCGAGGTGCGGGCCGCCAACGGCAAGACCAGCATGGTCCCGCTCGCCGCGGCGGAACTGGAGCAGGTGCGCAACCTGGTCCGCGAAGCGATGGGCTTCGACCAGGCGCGCGGCGATTCGCTGAACGTCGTCAACAGCCCGTTCACCGTCGAGACGGTGCCGCAGGTCGAGGTGCCGGCCTGGAAGGACCCCGAGCTGATCGCGCTGGCGAAGTCCGGCGCGCAGTACCTGCTGGGCGCCGCGGCGCTGGCGATGCTGTGGTTCGCGCTGGTGCGGCCGCGCCGCCGTACCGCCGCGGCGGCTGCCCCGGCGACCGCGACCGCGACCGCGCTGCCGCGCGCCGACGACCCGGCCGAGCTCGCGTCGTCCGCGGCCCTGCAGCTGGCGCAGACCGAGCGCGACGCGGCGCTGGAGCGCGAAGCCAGCCGCCGCAAGGCCGACATCGAATACGCCCAGCAGGCCGCCGCCGACGACCCGAAGCTGGTGGCCTCCCTCGTCAGACACTGGATGACCACATGAACGAAGCAGGCGCCCGCAAAAGTGCCATCCTGCTGATGGCCCTGGGCGAGGACCGGGCCGCCTCGGTGCTCGGCGCGCTCGACACCTCGGAGGTCGAACTCCTGGGCGTCGCCATGGCGAAGCTGAGCCACGTGTCCAAGGAGGAACTGGCCGAGGTGATGAGCGAGTTCCGCCACGAGACCGAGCAGCTGTCGGCGCTCCACCTGGACAGCGGCAGCTACGTGCGGGCGGTGCTGCAGAAGGCGCTGGGCACCGACCAGGCCAGCAACCTGCTCGAGGAAATCATGCGCGCCGAGCTGCCGCGCGGCGGCATGGCGCGGCTCAACCGGCTGGAGGCCACCGAGGTGGTCGAGCTGATCCGCGACGAGCACCCCCAGATCATCGCCACGCTGATGGTGCACCTGGACCGGCTGAAGGCGGCCGAGATCCTGGCCGGCCTGCCGGCCCGGCTGCGGCACGACGTGGTGCTGCGGGTGGCGACCTTCGGCGGCGTGCAGCCGGCGGCGCTGCAGGAACTCACCGAGGTGCTGGGCGAGATGCTGTCCGGCGACGGCCAGCGCCGCAGCCGCCTGGGCGGCGTGCGCACCGCCGCGGAAATCGTCAACCTGATGACGACGGCCCAGGAGGAGGAGGTGCTCGAACACGTGCGCGACACCGACGAGGCGCTGGCGCAGCGCATCGTCGACGAGATGTTCGTCTTCGAGAACCTGATGGACGTCGACGACCGCGGCATGCAGCGGCTGCTGCAGGACATCAACAACGAATCGCTGGTGGTGGCGCTCAAGGGCGCCACCCCGGAGCTGCGCGAGAAGTTCTTCGCCAACATGTCGCAGCGCGCGGCCGAGACCATGCGCGAGGACCTCGAGCTGCGCGGGCCGGTGCGGGTCTCGCAGGTGGAAACCGAGCAGAAGGCGATCCTGCAGATCGTGCGCGGGCTGGCCGACGCCGGCGAGATCGTGATCGCGCAACCGGGGAGCGACGACTTTGTCTGACGACACGCTGTTCGCGCCGCCGCGGGCGGCGGCGCCGCGGCCGCAGCCGGCTCAGGCCGGCCGGCCGGCCTGGCAGCCCTGGGAGATGAACTCGCTGCCGCGCATCACCCGCCCGGCTCCCGCCAGCGCCGCGGCGCCGGCCGCGCCCGTCCCGGCGCGGCCCCGCCCCGACCGGGCCGAACTGGAGCGGCTGCGGCGCGAAGCGCGCGAGGCCGGCTTGGCCGAGGGCCGCCAGCAGGGACTGGCGCAGGGACGCAGCGAGGGCCACGCGGCCGGCCTGGCGGAAGGCCGGGCCGCCGGCCAGGCGCAGGCCGCGGCCCAGGCGGCGCAGCTGCGCGCGCTGGCCGAGGGCTTCGCCCAGGCGCTGCGCGGCGCCGAACGGGAGGTCGCCGCGGCGCTGACGGTGCTGGCGCTCGACGTCGCCCGCCAGGTGGTGCAACGCACCGTCGCGGCCGATCCGGAATGCATCGTGCCGCTGGTGCAGGGGCTGCTGCGGCAGGAACCGGCGCTGCAGGGCGAGCCCCGGCTGCTGCTGCACCCGGCGGACCTGGCGGCGGTCGAGGGCGCGCTGGGCGCCGAGCTGCAGGCCGGCGGCTGGCAGCTGCGCGCCGACGAGGCCATCGCCCGTGGCGGCTGCCTGGTGCAGGCCGCCAGCGGCAGCCTGGACGCCACCGTGCCGACGCGCTGGGAGCGGGTCGCCGCGGCGCTGCAGTCCGTGGAGTTCTGAATGCAGACCGAGACCCCCGCGCCCAGCGCCGCCAACCCGCATGTGGCGGCCTGGCTCGCCGAACTGGCCGGCGCGCGCCGCCGGGTGGAGCGGGTGACGCCGACGCTGGCCGCCGGCCGCCTGACGCGCGCCGTCGGCCTGGTGCTGGAAGCGGTGGGACTGCAGCTGCCGGTCGGCAGCGATTGCCGGATCGAACTGCCGCCCGGTCACTCGCCGGCCTACGCCGAGGCCGAGGTGGTCGGCTTCGCGGGCGATCGCCTCTTTCTGATGCCGCAGACCGAAGTCGCCGGCCTGCTGCCCGGCGCCCGCGTGTTCGCCGCGGCGGCGCTGGCCGGCTCGGGCGCGCCCGCCGGCGCCACCAAGCAGCTGCCGGTGGGCGCTGGCCTGCTCGGCCGGGTGGTCGACGCGAGCGGTCGCCCGCTCGACGGCCTGGGTCCGGTGCAGGCCGAGCGGCTGGTGCCGCTGGGCGCGGCCCCGATCAACCCGCTGTCGCGCGCCCCGATCGAGGACGTGCTGGACGTCGGCGTGCGGGCGATCAACGCGATGCTCACCGTCGGCCGCGGCCAGCGCATGGGCCTGTTCGCCGGCTCGGGCGTCGGCAAGAGCGTGCTGCTCGGGATGATGGCCCGCTACACCAGCGCCGACATCATCGTGGTCGGCCTGATCGGCGAACGCGGCCGCGAGGTCAAGGAATTCATCGAGCACACCCTGGGCGCCGAGGGCCTGGCGCGGTCGGTCGTCGTGGCCGCGCCCGCCGACACCTCGCCGCTGCTGCGGCTGCAGGGGGCCGCCTACGCCACCTGCCTGGCCGAATACTTCCGCGACCAGGGCCAGGACGTGCTGCTGATCATGGACTCGCTGACCCGCTACGCGATGGCCCAGCGCGAGATCGCGCTGGCGGTCGGCGAGCCGCCGGCGACCAAGGGCTATCCGCCCTCGGTGTTCGCCAAGCTGCCGGCGCTGGTCGAGCGCGCCGGCAACGGCGACCGCGGCGCGGACGGCCGCGGCGGCTCGATCACGGCCTTCTACACCGTGCTGTCCGAGGGCGACGACCAGCAGGACCCGATCGCCGACTCGGCGCGCGCGATCCTGGACGGCCACGTGGTGCTCTCGCGCGCGCTGGCCGAGGCCGGCCACTACCCCGCGATCGACATCGAAGCCTCGATCAGCCGGGCGATGACCTCGCTGATCGAGCCGGCCCAGTTCGACCTGGTGCGCCGCTTCAAGCAGACCCTGTCGCGCTACCAGCGCAACCGCGACCTGATCGCCGTCGGCGCCTACGCCGCGGGCCACGACCCGCAGCTCGACGAGGCGATCGCTCTCTATCCCCGCGTCGAGGCATTCCTGCAGCAGCAGATGCACGAGCGCGCCGATTACCCGCAGTCGGTGGCGCGCCTCGCCAGCGTGTTCCAGCCCGCCTGAGACCAGGATTCCCCATGGCCACCAAGCTCCCGATCGACACCCTCACCGAGCTGGCGCGCAGCCGCGCCGACGAAGCGGCGCGCCGGCTCGCCGCGTTGCGCGAAGCCAACCTCAGCGCCAGCCGCAAGCTGGAACTGCTGCAGGAGTACCGGCTCGACTACGGCGCCCAGCTGCAGTCGCTGCTGCAGGCCGGCCTGCCGGCCCCGCAGTGGCGCAACTACCAGGACTTCCTGAAGGCGCTCGATGCCGGCATCGATCAGCAGCGCGCCGCCGCCGCCCAGAGCGAGGCCCGGCTGGACCACGGCCGCACCGACTGGCAGCACCAGCGGCGCCGGCTCAACGCCTTCGAGACCCTGGCCGAGCGGCTGCAGCGGCAGCAGGCCGTGGTGCAGAACCGGCGCGAGCAGCGCGCGAGCGACGAGCATGCCGCCCGCATGCTGCTGGACCGCGCGGCGCGCGCCTGAAGGAGCCGACATGACCCCCAACATTCTTTCCGCGCTGCTGCCCGCCACGACGCTGCCGCGCGGCGCCGGCGCCGCCCGCGGCGCCGACGCCGCGGCCGAACCGGCGGACTTCGCCGCCAGCCTGGACCTGATGCTGCGCGCGCTCGCCGGCGAGGCGCCCGCGCTGGCGGCCGCCGAGGCCGGGCCGGACGACGGCGGCGCCGAGCGCGACGAGCCGGCCGCGGCCGGCGGGCCGCAGCCCGATGCCCTGGCGCTGCTGCTGGCCGGCGTGACGCTGGCCGAGGCGGCGGCGCCGCCGCCGGCCGCGCCGACCGTCCGGCCCGACGCCGATGCGATGTCCGCCGCGCCCGCTGGTTCGCCCGCACTGGCGCCACGCCCGCTGGAGGCGGCAGCGGCTGCCGGCGCCTGGCGCGCCGTTCCGGCCGACCCGCAGAGTCCCTCGACCACCCCGGAGGCATTCACCCATGAAGTCGTTGCTGCGCGCGCTGCGGGCGCACCTGGCGCACCTGGCGCACCTGGCGTGCCTGGCGCGCCGCTGGCAGGGCCGGCCGTCGCCGTGGCGCCGGCTGGCGTCGCTGCCGGCGGCCGCGCCGCCGCACTGGCGCCCGCCGCCGGGCCTGCTGGGGCTGCCGACGTTCGGGATCCAGCCCGGGCGCTGGCCGCCGCCGGCGCGGCGCCGCAGCGCGCCGCTGCGCTGCAACCGGAGGTGGCGCCGCCTGCCGACGCGCTAGCGGCGCCGCCCTCGGATCTGCCGCCCCGCCCGGTCCAGCCCGCCGCGCTCGCGGCCATGCGCGGCTTCCACGAGCACAAGGCCGAGGGCCAGGGCGACCTGGCGCCGGCGGCGCCCGCCGTCCTGCCCGCCGGTGCCGCCGCCGCGGCGCCAACGCCTGGCCCGGCGCCGGCCCAGGGCGCGCCCGCCACCGCCCAACTGCCGGTGCCCGTGGGCAGCAGCGAATGGGGCCCGGCGCTGGCGCGCCAGCTGGTGCGGCTGGGGCCAAATCGCGAGCTGGAGCTGCAGCTGCACCCGGCCGAACTGGGGCCGCTGAAAGTCAAGCTGTCGCTGGGCGAGCGCCAGGCCCAGGTGATGTTCGTGTCCGAGCATGCCGCGGTGCGGCAGGCGCTGGAAGCGGCGCTGCCGCAGCTGCGCAGCACCTTCGCCGACAGCGGCATCAGCCTGGGGCAGGCCACGGTGGGGTCCGGCGCCGGCGACTCGGCGGCCCAGCAAGGCGCCGGCCAGCAGGCCGCGGCCCGGCGCGAGCGCGAACCGCAGCCCGAGGCCCGCGCGGCGGAGCGGCTGGAACGCGGCGACCAGCGGGCGCGCAGCAACGGCGGCTCCGGGCTGGCCGTCGACACCTTCGCCTGAGCGCCCGCGGCGCCGCCGCCGAACACGCGATGAGAGCGGTCTTCCCGCGCTTCATCGGACCTTCGCCCGGCGCCCTCCTCGCGAAGAATACCCACTGCCCGCGTTTGACCCAGCACCATGGCGACCACACCTGAAACCGCATCCCCCGCGCCATCGCGCCTGAAGAACAAGATCATCGTCGCCATCAGCCTGACGCTGGCGATGGCGCTCGGCGGCGGGCTCTATTTCCTGCTCCAGGGCGCCCCCGCCCTGGCGGCGGCCGCCCCGAAGCCGGTCAAGCCGATCTTCGTCACGCTGGAGCCGCTCACGGTGAACCTGCGCTCCGAGGGCAAGGCCAAGTTCCTGCACCTGGGGGTCGCCCTCAAGCTCGGCGACGAGCAGGCGCAGGCCCGCGTGGCCGAGGCGATGCCCGAGCTGCGCAGCCGCCTGCTGTTGCTGCTGTCCAACCGCGATCCGGCGGCGCTGACCACCCCGGCCGAGAAGAGCGCGCTGGCCGAGGAGATCCGGGCCGACCTGAACCGGCCGCTGGCCGCCGGCGGCCCCGCCTTCGGCATCGGCGGCGTGGCCTTCAATGCCTTCGTGGTGCAGTGACGCCGCGGCACTGAGCAAGCATGGCCTACCAACAGGTGCTCTCGCAGGAGGAGGTCGACGCCCTCCTGGACGGGGTGACCGGCGAGAGCTCGGGGGCCCCGGCGCCGACAGCGGCGCCGGCCAACGGCCTGCCGGCCTACGACCTCGGTGCGCCCGACCGCGTGGTGCGCGGCCGGATGCACACGCTGGAGCTGATCAACGAGCGCTTCGCCCGCCACCTGCGCGGCGCGCTGCTCAGCTACATCCGGCGCAGCCCCGACATCACCAATTCGGGCATCCAGGTGCAGCGCTACGGCGACTTCATCCGCCACCTGCCGGTGCCCGCGAACATCAACATGCTGCAGATGAAGCCGCTGCGCGGCACCGGCCTGTTCGTGTTCGACCCGAAGCTGGTGTTCCTGGTGGTCGACAACCTGTTCGGCAGCGACGGCCGCTATCACATGCGCATCGAGGGCCGCGACTTCACGCGCACCGAGCAGCGCATCATCCGGCGCCTGCTGGACCTGGCCCTGGACTGCTACGGCGAGGCCTGGAAGCCGGTGCTGCCGCTGGAATTCAATTACCTGCGCTCGGAGATGCACGGCAAGCTGGCCAACATCGTCGGGCCCAACGAGGTGGTGGTCACCACCACGCTGCAGATCGAGTTCGGCCCGGTCGGCGGATTCGTCCACGTCTGCCTGCCCTATTCGATGCTCGAGCCGGTGCGCACCCTGCTGTCCAACGCGGTCCAGAACGCCGGCGAGATCGAGGTCGACGAGCGCTGGGTCCGCCAGCTGTCGCAGCAGATGCGCGGGGCGGACGTCGACATGTCGGTGGAGTTCGTCCGGCTGCAGTCCACGGTGGGCGAGCTGCTGCGCCTCAAGCGCGGCGACGTGCTGCCGATCGAGCTGCCGGCCAGGGTGACCGCGACGGTCGAACGCACGCCGGTGCTCGAGTGCAGCTACGGCACCTCGAACGGCCGCTACGCCTTGCGCGTCGAGCAGCTGTACCACCACTCACGAGATGACGGAGCCCCCAATGAATGAGGACACGGAAGACGCCTGGGCCGCGGCCCTGGCGGAACAGCAAGGCACGCCGGCGCCCGCCGGCGCCGGGGCCCCGGACGACTGGGCGGCGGCGCTGGCCGAGCAGACCGCCGCGGCCCGGCCGGCCAGCGTGGCCCAGCCGGCGGCGGCCCAGGTGTTCCAGCAGATCGCCGAAGAGCCGCGCGCCGCGGCCGGCATGGGCATGGACATGGAGCGCATCAAGAACATCCCGGTGCAGCTCACGGCCGAACTCGGCCGCACCCGCATCACGATCAAGAACCTGCTGCAGCTGTCGCAGGGCTCGGTGGTCGAACTCGACGGCCTGGCCGGCCAGCCGCTGGACCTGTTCGTCAACGGCTACCTGATCGCCCAGGGCGAGGTGGTGGTGGTGAACGACCGCTACGGCATCCGGCTCACCGACATCGTCGTGCCTTCGGAACGGATCCAGAAACTCGCCCGCTCATGAAGCGCATCGCCCGCCAAGCGGCGCGGCTGCTGCTGCCGGCCTGGTGCGGCCCGGCGCTGGCCGCGCTGCCCACCGTCGCCACCCAGCCGCCGCCGGCCTCGACCGGCGCCGGCCTGCTGCAGGCCGGCTTCGGCATGGTGCTGGTGATCGGGCTGATCTTCCTGCTGGCCTGGCTGGCGCGCCGCTTCGGCCTGCAGCGCCTGGGCGGCGCCGGCGTGGTGAAGGTGGTGTCGAGCGCGCCCCTGGGCACGCGCGAGCGCGTGGTGGTGGTCGAAGTCGCCGGCACCTGGCTGGTGCTGGGCGTCACGCCGACCCAGGTCAACGCGCTGCACACCCTGCCGGCGCAGGCCGCGCCGGCGCCGGCGGCGCCCGGCGGCGAGCCGGCCGGGCGGCTGCTCGAACAGTTCTCCAGCAAGCTGCGCGAAGCCCTGGGCGGCCGGGCGCCCTCGCCATGAAGCCGGCGCTCGCACGTTCCCTCGGCCTGGCCGCGGCGCTGGCCGCCGCGCTGCTGCCGCTGGCCGCCGCCGCGCAGGGCCTGCCTGGCGTGGTGGTCAAGCCCGGCCCCGGCGGCACGCAGACCTGGTCGCTCAGCGTGCAGACGCTGGTGCTGCTCACGTCGCTGTCGTTCCTGCCGGCGCTGCTGCTGTCGATGACCAGCTTCACCCGCATCCTGATCGTGCTCGGGCTGCTGCGCACGGCGATCGGCACGCAGTCGTCGCCGCCGAACCAGATCCTGGTGGGGCTCTCGCTGTTCCTCACCTTCTTCGTCATGTCGCCGGTGTTCGACAAGGTCTACACCGAGGCCTACCAGCCGTTCGCGGCCAACAAGATCGGCGCCGAGGTCGCGCTGGAACGCGGCGTGGCGCCGATGAAGACCTTCATGCTCAAGCAGACGCGCGAGAACGACCTGGCGCTGTTCGCCGGGCTGGCCAAGGCGCCGCCGATGCAGGGCCCCGAGGAGGTGCCGCTGCGCATCCTGCTGCCGGCGTTCGTCATCAGCGAGCTGAAGACGGCGTTCCAGATCGGCTTCACGATCTTCATTCCGTTCCTGATCATCGACCTGGTGGTGGCCAGCGTGCTGATGTCGATGGGCATGATGATGGTGCCGCCGGCGTCGATCGCCCTGCCCTTCAAGCTGATGCTGTTCGTGCTGGCCGACGGCTGGCAGCTGCTGATCGGCGCGCTGGCCCAGAGCTTCTACGTCTAGGTGCCCGCATGACCCCCGAAACCGTGACCACCCTGGGCGCCCAGGCCATCCAGGTGACGCTGCTGGTGGCCGCGCCGCTGCTGCTGGTGGCGCTGCTGGTCGGCCTGGTGATCAGCATCTTCCAGGCCGCCACCCAGATCAACGAGGCGACGCTGTCCTTCATCCCGAAGCTGGTCGCCGTGTTCGCGACGCTGATCGTCGCCGGGCCCTGGATGCTGGCGCAGCTGGTCGACTACATCCGGCAGCTGTTCGGCTCGATCCCGCAGCTGATCGGATAGGCGCGCCGGTGCTGTCGGTCACCTCGGGCCAGCTGGCGGCATGGGTCGCGTCCTTCCTGTGGCCGTTCGTGCGCATGCTGGCGCTGGTGAGCACCGCGCCGATCCTCAGCGATCCGGCGGTGCCGCGGCAGGTGAAGGTGGCGCTGGCCGCGATCCTGGCCGTGGTGCTGGCGCCGGCGCTCGGCGCGGCCGCCGCCGTGCCGCCGGTGTCGGCCGCCGGGGTCTGGATCCTGGTCCAGCAGGTGCTGATCGGGGTGGCCATGGGCTTCAGCATGCGGCTGGTGTTCGCCGCGGTGCAGGCCGCCGGCGAATACATCGGGCTGCAGATGGGCCTGTCGTTCGCTTCCCTGATCGATCCGTCCAGCGGTGGCCAGTCGACGGTGGTGGCCCGGCTGCTGTCGCTGCTGGCGATGCTGATCTTCCTGGCCGTCGACGGCCACCTGCAGCTGATCGCCGCGCTGGCGCACAGCTTCGAGACGCTGCCGGTCGGCGCGGCGCCGCTGGCGGCCGGCGGCTGGCTGCTGGTGGCGCGCTCGGGCGGCGAGATCTTCGTGATCGGCCTGATGCTGGCGCTGCCGCTGGTCACCGCGCTGCTGACGCTGAACCTGGCGATGGGCATCCTCAACCGGGCCTCGCCGCAGTTCAGCATCTTCGCGGTGGGCTTCCCGCTCACGCTGCTCGCGGGCACGGCCATGCTGTACCTGCTGATGCCGCAGCTGCCGGCGTTCCTGCGGCCGCAGTTCGAGGCCGCGATCGAGCTCGTGACGCGACTGCCGCGGGCGCTGGCCGGTTCCTGACGAACCGGACCCGGCCGGTCAGTCCTGGCGCCCGGCCGCGCGCGGCAGCCCGGCGCCGGCGCGCCACTGGCCGCCGCCGGCGACCGGGATGCAGGGCCCGGCCAGCGTGAACCAGAAGGTGGCGCCGCGGCCGCCGGCCGACTCGGCCCAGACCCGCCCGCCGTGGCGGGCGACGATCCGCTGCACGTTGGCCAGGCCGAGCCCGGTGCCGGGGAATTCGGACTGCGAGTGCAGGCGCTGGAAGTCGCCGAACAGCTTGTCGGCGTAGGCCTCGTCGAAGCCCACCCCGTTGTCCTCGACCCGGTAGACGGTCTGCCAGCCGCTGCCGCTTTGCGCCGAGAAACGGATCTCGGCGGCCTCGGTCGGGCCGGTGAACTTCCAGGCGTTGCCCAGCAGGTTCTCCAGCACCATCCGCAGCAGCGACGGGTCGCCGTAGGCGCGCACGTTCGCCTGGACCACGGTGCGCACCCGGCGCTGCGGCTCGCGCAGCTGCAGGTCGTCCAGCACCTGGCGCGCCATGTCGCTCAGGTCGACGTCGGCCAGCCGGACCACGCCCTGCGCCGCCTGGGTCAGCGCCACCAGCGCCTCGACGTATTCGTCCAGCAGCTGCCCGGCGGCCCGGATGCGCCGCACGTAGTGGCGGGTGCGCTCCGGCACGTCCTCGCCGAGCAGGCCGTCGAGCGTCTTGCCGAAGCCGAGCACCGCGGCGATCGGCGTG
The DNA here is from genome assembly GCF_035554825.1 of Ramlibacter sp. Taxonomy (GTDB): domain Bacteria; phylum Pseudomonadota; class Gammaproteobacteria; order Burkholderiales; family Burkholderiaceae_C; genus Ramlibacter. The sequence continues at coordinate 37,546 of NZ_DATMHS010000124.1, forward strand.
CGCAGTTCATGGGCCAGCGACTGGGCGAAGCGCTTGAGCTCGGCCTCCTGTCCCGCGGGCGGCGAGCCGCCGGCCGCGGGGCGGCCGGCGTCGACGGGCGCGACGGCGGCGGGTGCGGGCGAAGCAAGCTCGGCGTTCATGGTGGGCCCCCGGGTCAGAGGTAGTTGAACAGGGCGATGTCCTGCAGCCGGGCGAAGGTCTGCTGGGTCGCCTTCAGATTGGCCTCGCGCTGCGCGTACTCGGAGATCGCGGCGGCATAGTCCAGGTCCTGCAGCTCCGACAGGTAGGT
>NZ_DATMHS010000125.1:0-10921 GCF_035554825.1 Ramlibacter sp.
CGCTCGTGCTCGAAATCGATGTCGATGTCCGGCGGCTCGTTGCGTTCCTTGCTGATGAAGCGTTCGAACAGCAGCGCCGCCCGGCTCGGATCCACTTCGGTGATGTGCAGGCAGTAGCAGACGGCGGAGTTCGCGGCCGAACCGCGACCCTGGCACAGGATCCGCTGCTCGCGGGCGTGGCGCACGATGTCGTACACCGTGAGGAAATACATCTCGTAGCGGCACTCGGCGATGAGCCGCAGTTCATGCACCAGCTGCCGCCGCACCTTCCACGGCACGCCCCGGCGATAGCGCCGCCCCGCCCCTTCGATCGTGAAACGACGCAGCGCCTGCGCCGGCGTCATGCCGGGCGGGACGGTTTCCAGCGGATACTGGTACTTGATCGACTCGAGATCGAATTCGCAGCGGCTGGCGACCACCAGGGTGTTGTCCAGCAGTTCGCGCGGATAGAGCGCGTCCAGCTTCATCCTCGAGCGCAGCGCCCGCTCGGCGCTCGCCTGCAACGCGAGGCCGCAGTCGGCCACCGGCCTGCCTTCGCGCACCGCCACCATCACATCCTGCAAGGCCTTGCGCGAGCGCACGTGCATGTGGACGTCGCCGGCGGCCAGCAGCGGCACCCCGGCGCCCGCGCCCGCCTGCTGCAGGATGTGCAGCCAGAGGTCGTCATCGAGCGCCTGCAGGAGCTCGGCGGCCAGCCACGCCCGGGGCCCGAACCGGCTGCGGGCCCAGCGAGCGATCTCCAGCACGCGCCCGATCGCCGCTTCGCGCTCCTGGTTCGACTGCGGCTCGGGCGCGATCAGGATCTCGCAGTCGTCGAGCAGCGTGAAGTCGCTGTGGGCGCGGCTCACGCTGTATTCGCCTTTCCTGGCGTCGCGCCTGGCCGCCGTGATGAACTCGCACAGGTTGCCCCAGCCGTTGGTATTGCGGGCCAGCGCCACCAGGCGGAACCCATCGAGCCGGAATTCGCTGCCCAGGATCAGGCGGAAACCGGCGCGTCGCCCCGGCTCGAGCTCCTTCCACGCCGTGTGCGCGCGCACCACGCCCGAGACGGAACATTCGTCCGTGATCGCCAGGGCCGCATATCCCAGCTGGCACGCGCGATCGACGAGCTCTGCCGGATGCGAGGCGCCGCGCTGGAAGGAAAAGCAGGACAGGCAATGCAGCTCGGCATACCCGGGCAGGGAAAACGAACCGGTGCTCACGGTTGCGCCCTTCAGGCATAGACGCCATGCAGATACCAGCGCACGGTTTCGCCGTGCTCCTGGACCTGGGGCAGCCGCTCGCGATAGATCCACAGCAGGCCGGCGTGGTCGCTGCGGGCGATGAAGTAGTCGCGCACGGCCGGTCCGGGCGCCCCGCCGTCCCACCAGCCCGTCTCCAGCCGCTGCGGCCCGGCCAGCAGCCGCAGCGGCCCCTGGTACTGCGGCTTCTCGCCGCGGACTTCCAGCCGCCGCGGCTGCGGCAGCAGCCAGGCCGGGTACAGCGCGTCGCATGGCAGGGGCGCCTTGCGATTCGCGCCGGCGCTGGACGCCGCATTGGCGGGACACCATGTCTGCATGTGCTCCGGGCGATGGTCGGCATGCTGGCGGGCGACCACCACGTTGCCGGCGCCGAGCCGCACCGACAGCCGCTCGATCAGCTGGTGCAGGGCTTCTCCGGTCACGTTGTCCTGCGGCAGCAGGCTTTTGCTGCCGCCCGCCCATGGCACGGTTTCGATGGAGCGCAGCCGCAGGTGGTTCGCGGGCGCCGCCAGCGATGCGCGCGCAAGGTGCTCGCCCAGCAGCCGCCGCAGGTGGGCCACATCCTGGGTCGGCTGTCCCGTGCGGACCACCAGCTGCTGGTGCGAGGGCAGCTGCACGCCGTCCAGCCGGCGCAGGTCCAGCGTCCATTCGATTTCGAAGGCCAGCACGGCCTGGTTGCGCGCCTGCAACCAGACCTGCAGTTGCGACAACAACCGCTGCGCGGTCCACATCAGCGCGGGTGCGTCGCTGGCCAGGGCCGGCAGTTCGACTTTCAGGTCGAACGATGCGGGCAGTTCCAGCCAGGGATAGCTTTCCGGCCGCTCGCCATAGGCCCGATCCAGGGCCTCCACCAGCGCCGCACCGAACCGCCGGGCGACGCCGGGACGCGGCAGCCGCCGCGCATCGCCCCAGGTCCGGCAGCCGATCCGCTCCAGCGTGCCCACATGCTCGCGGGCCGCCGTCAGCAGGTGCAAGGGCAGCTCGTCGGCAGCGAGCCGGGGTCCCGGCCGGCCCGAAGTGTGCATTCGCAATTGCGCCAGCGCCTGCAGCGAAGTTCTCGCCTCGGCCCAGGCCGCGGCCGCGAGCGGCGGCGCTTGCTCGATCAGCAGCCGCAGCAGTTGCCTGCGTCCGCCCCACAGGCGCAGCGAAGCCGAAGCTTCCAGCAGCAAGGCTTCATCGACCAGCGCGACGCGGGGGGTGAATTGCAGGCAACGCCAGCCCCACGCAGCGCGCTCCTGGTCATTGGACGGCTGCAGTGCGATCCAGTACATGCGATCTTTCCGGCACGCCGGCTGGCGAGGGCTGCGGACCGGCGGCGGGCCGCCGCGCTTTCCTGGCTTCGAGCAGGGCCGCGAGCCGGCCGCTCACGGCCGGCAGCTGCAAGGGATGGACCAGCGGCGGGCCGCGGCGCTTGAGGACCTGCACTTCCATGCGGTCCACGCCATCGAGCAGCAGCCGCACCGGGGCCGGAGACGATTCGTGGCGGGCCTTCCAGGTCCGCAGCACGAACAGCAGCCGCTGCTGCTGCTGCGCGGCCAGATGCAGGCGGCGCAGTTCCTCCTGCCTGGCCACCGGCAGCCAGGCCAGCACGGCGGCGACCTGGGCACAACGCAGGGCCTGTTCCGCCGCCCACAACCGAGCCCCGGCACCATCGGCGTGCACGCACAGCAGGCGTTGCGCCGGCAGGCCCTGTCCTTGCAGGCTGGGCCCGAACGGCTGCAGCGGCGGGCCGACCAGCACCACCGGGCCGCTGCTTCGTGCGAGCACGGTGGCGAGCGCCGGCCGCAGCAGTTGCCAGACATGCTGCTGGGGCCGCCGCTGCAGCACTTCCACCAGGCAGCCGACCGGCCAGCCGCCGCCGGGCAGCGCCTCGTCCAGCGCCGGATGGCCAGCCGCTACAGTCGCTGTTTCGCGCGCGAGATCGCCCACCCGCCACACATGGGGCAATGTGGAAGGATCGAGCCTGGAGAGGGACGCGCGAGACATGACATGGACCGGCAATACTGTTTGTTTATACAGTATTTCCCCCTGCAGCGACCAACCGATCCGATGAACCGGCGCCAAAACTTCGCTCTTTGCCAACTTGTTCTCCCCGGCCGCGGTCGAGTCGCCGCCGGCCGGAGCGAGGCCCGGCAGTGAAGCGGCTGCTCCAACCCCGCGACTTCGCCGGCGATTCCGAGGAGATGGCGCGCGCGCTGATCGGCGCCACCCTGCTGGTCGACGGCGTCGGCGGCCGGATCGTCGAAACCGAAGCGTACGACCGGGCCGATCCGGCTTCCCACAGCTTTTCGGGGCCGACCGACCGCAATGCCGCCATGTTCGGCCCGCCCGGGCGCGCCTATGTCTATCGCTCGTACGGGATTCACTGGTGCCTCAACTTCGTCTGTCGCGAAGAAGGGCACGGCGCCGGGGTCCTGATCCGCGCGATCGAACCGCTGTTCGGCATTGCTGCCATGCAGGAACGCCGGGGACTCGACGATGTGCGCCTGCTGTGCTCAGGCCCGGGGCGGGTGGGCCAGGCGCTGGGGATCACGCGCGAACTCAACGGCCACCGGCTCGACCGGCCGCCGTTCGAGGTGCTGCCGGCGACCGGTCGGCACGAGATCGCCGTCGGGCCGCGGATCGGCATCTCCAAGGCGATGGAAGTGCACTGGCGCTTCGGCCTGGCCGGCTCGAAGTTCCTGAGCCGGCCTTTTCGCTGATCAGCGCGTCAGGGCGCTGACCGTCACGCCGTCCGGACGCTCGACGATGGTGACCGGCGGATCGCGCAGTTCGGTGATCACCGTCGCCGGCCTGGCATTCGCGGCCGCACGGGCCACGGTTTGCTGCGGGACCACCACCGGCCGGGCCGGCAGCGCCGCCACGGCCACCGCCGCCTGCTGCGGCGCGACCAGCACGATGTCGCGCGACAGCGCCGAGTAGCGCAGGCCCATCGCCTCGGCCGTGCTCCTGTCCGTGAGCAGGGGCGCGCTGCCGGCGGAGCGGGCACGCAGCGCGGCGGCCGGCGGCACCACGGCCTGGCAGCTGGTGTCGTGGTCGAACACCAGCTGTCCGCCCGGGAATCGCTGAGGCACCGTCTGGTGCAAGGGGCGGCTCATGTCCACCGGTGCCACGCTGGAGCGATGGATCACGCGATTGGCGCTGTCGTAGACGGTATAGCAGGCCAGGGCCTGCCAGGAGGCGCCGGCAGCCACGGCCGCCAGCAACAGCGATCTCCAGGTCTTCATGCGATTTCCCCTGCGCCGGTCGATCCGGCCTGGGGGGAATCGTCGGGGTTGCGGCGCGATCGGCCATGCAGGCCAAGGCAGTGTCCGCCTGTCAGCGGCGATCGACCGCCGGTAAGCAAACGCGTCCCCTGCAAACAAAAGCTGCGCCGGCCGGCGCAGCCTGGGCCCAGCCGAGGCCGCTCAGTGCAGCTTCACGCCGGTCTTGGACTGCAGATAGTCCATCGTCACGCCGGGCGCCATTTCGACCACCTTCAGGCCGTGCGGCGTCACGTCCATCACCGCCAGGTCGGTGATGATGCGGTCGACGACGCCGACGCCGGTCAGCGGCAGCGTGCACTTGGGCAGGATCTTCAGGTCTTCGGTGCCGTCCTTCTTCTTGGCGACGTGTTCCATCAACACGATCACGCGCTTGACGCCGGCCACCAGGTCCATCGCGCCGCCCATGCCCTTGACCATCTTGCCCGGGATCATCCAGTTGGCCAGGTCGCCGTGCTCGCTGACCTGCATCGCGCCCAGGATGGACAGGTTGATCTTGCCGCCGCGGATCATGGCGAAGCTGTCGTGGCTGCCGAAGATCGACGAGCCGGGGATGGTCGTCACCGTCTGCTTGCCGGCGTTGATCAGGTCGGCGTCCACCTCGTTCTCGGTCGGGAACGGGCCGATGCCCAGCATGCCGTTCTCCGACTGCAGCCAGACCTCCTTGTCGGGCGGCACGAAGTTGGCCACCAGCGTCGGAATGCCGATGCCGAGGTTGACGTAGAAGCCGTCCTCGAGCTCCTGGGCCGCGCGGGCGGCCATCTGTTCCTGGGTCCAGCGCATGTCAGGCTCTTTCGGTGATGGTGCGTTTCTCGATCCGCTTCTCGGGATGGGCGTTCAGCACGAGGCGGTGCGCGTAGATGCCGGGCAGGTGGATCTGGTCCGGCACCAGCTCGCCGGTCTCCACGATGTGCTCCACCTCCACGATGCAGATCCTGCCGGCCATCGCCGCGGCCGGGTTGAAGTTGCGCGCCGTCAGCCGGAACTGCAGGTTGCCCGAGCGGTCCGCGACATGCGCCTTCACCAGCGACACGTCGGGCACCAGCGCGCGCTCCATCACGTAGGTCTCGCCGTCGAACTCGCGCAGTTCCTTGCCGTCGGCCACGATGGTGCCGACGCCGGTCTTGGTGAAGAAGGCCGGGATGCCGGCGCCGCCGGCGCGCAGCTTCTCGGCCAGCGTGCCCTGCGGCGTGAACTCCAGCTGGAGTTCGCCGGCCAGGTACTGGCGCTCGAACTCCTTGTTCTCGCCGACGTAGCTGGAGATCATCTTGCTGATCTGGCGCGTCTCCAGCAGCTTGCCGAGCCCGAAGCCGTCGACCCCCGCGTTGTTGGAGATGACGGTCAGGTTCTTCGCGCCGCTGTCGCGCAGCGCATCGATCAACGCCTCCGGAATACCGCAGAGGCCGAAGCCGCCGACGGCGATCAGCTGGCCGTCGCGCACGACGTCCTGCAGCGCCGCCGCGGCGGATGGATAGATCTTGTTCACGAGCGCGTCTCCTGAATCGGGAACCGGGTGGCAGTGGGCCTGAACGACGGTACCATACTACCTAATGAGTTACGTAGTTTTCCCTAGAGATTAGCCCGATGGACGTCGACTATCGCCTTGCCTTCAACCTGGCGCCGGTCGGGTTGTGCGTGTCGCGCAACCGGGCGATCGTCGACTGCAACGAACAGTTGTGCGAGATGTTCGGCGCGTCGCGCGAACTGCTGATCGGCCAGTCGTTCCAGGTGCTCTATCCCAGCGCGGACGAGTACGAGCGGCTGGGGGCGCGCATGGCGCCGATCCTCAATGCGAAGGGCCACTACTCCGACGACCGGATCATGAAGCGCGCCAACGGCGAGGTCTTCTGGTGCCACGTGACCGGGCGCGCGCTCAACCGCGAAGCGCCGCACGAGGCCGGCATCTGGGCGTTCGAGGACCTCAGTTCGCAGCGGCCGGTGAAAGCGGAGCTCACGGCCCGCGAGCGGGAAGTCGCCGCCCGGCTGCTGGACGGCATGACGTCCAAGGAGATCGGCCGCACGCTCGCGATCAGCCACCGCACGGTCGAAATCTACCGCGCCCGGTTGATGCGAAAGTACAAGGCGAACACGACGGCCGACCTGGTGCACAAGCTGATGGCCGGCGACTGAGCTCCATGGCACCACGGCCCGATCCGCAGTCGCGCGCTCGATAGCAGCGCGCCGGCAAACGCGCTACGCTGCCACGCATCAACGGAGATCTGCCATGACGACGAACCGCTACCCCGCCCCCGAACTGAAGGACCTGCCCGATGACATCAAGGCGAAGGTGCTGGAGGTGCAGGAAAAGGCCGGGTTCGTGCCCAACGTGTTCCTGGCGCTGGCGCGCCGGCCGGCCGAGTGGCGCGCGTTCTTCGCGTACCACGACGCGCTGATGCTCAAGGAAGGCGGCTCGCTCACCAAGGGCGACCGCGAGATGATCGTCACCGCCACCAGCGCCGCCAACCAGTGCCTGTACTGCGTGGTGGCGCATGGCGCCATCCTGCGCATCTACGAGAAGAAGCCGCTGGTCGCCGACCAGGTGGCGGTGAACTGGCGCAAGGCCGACATCACGCCGCGCCAGACGGCGATGCTCGAGTTCGCGATGAAGGTCTGCCTGCGCGCCCACGAGATCGACGACGCCGATTTCGCGCCGCTGCACGCGCATGGCTTCTCCGACGAGGACATCTGGGACATCGCCGCCATCACGGCTTTCTTCGGGCTGTCGAACCGCATGGCGAGCTTCTCGAACATGCAGCCCAATCCGGAGTTCTACCTGATGGGCCGCGTGCCGAAGCAGAAGTGACGCGCCGGGCCGCGGCCGGCGGCGGCCGGCCGGCTCACTCCAGGTGCGCGCGGAACCAGTCGGGCAGCGGCGCCGACTTCTGCGCCGGGAAATCGACCCACACCGTGGTCGCGCCGCCGGCGGCATAGACCACGCCCGGATCGTCCGCCCGCTCCATGGTCGCCCAGCTCTCGAAGCTGGTGCGGCCGACGTCGCTGACGTACATCTTCACCAGGACGTCGCCGGGATACTCGAGCTGCTTGTAGAAGGTGCAGAACGCGTTGACGATCACGATCCCGTGGCCCTGCGGGTCGGGCCGGCAGCCGATCGAGCGGGCCCAGTCGATGCGCGCCGTCTCGAGATAGCGGAAGTACGTCGTGTTGTTGACATGGCCCATCGCGTCCATGTCGCCCCAGCGGATCGGCAGGCGCGCTTCGTATACGAGCTTCTTGCGCTCGGGAATCTCGATGCGCACGCGTCAGACCCCGAAGCCGTCGTCGGCGGCGATCACGGCGCCGTTGATGAAGTGGCTCTGGTCGCTCGCCAGCATCACGATCAGCGCGTCCAGCCACTCGGGCTGGCCCACGCGCTTGCGCGGCAGCATCTGCATGAGCTTGCGCCCCTGCTCGGTGTCCCAGTGATGGTGGTTGATCTCGGTGTCGATGTAGCCGGGGCAGATCGCGTTGACGTTGATGCCGAAGCGGCCCCACTCCAGCGCCATCGCCTTGGTCATGTGCACCACGGCGGCCTTGCTCATGGCGTAGGCGCCGATCTGCGGCAGCACCTTCAGGCCGGCCATCGACGCGATGTTGATGATGCGCCCGCCCGTGAACGTGCCGGGCGCAGCGCCGCGCGAGCGGGCCAGCATGCGCTTGCCCACCTCCTGCGCCACGAAGAACGCCCCGCGCACGTTGGTGTTGAAGATGTAGTCGTACTCTTCCTCGCTCACGTCCTGGATGCGCTGCGTCGTGCTGACGCCGGAGTTGTTCACCAGGATGTCGATCGAGCCCATCTCGGTCTCGGCATGCGCCACCGCGGACTTGATGCTGTCGACGTCGGTGACGTCCAGCGCCACCACGTGCGCGTCCTCGCCGGTGGCCTCGATCTGGGCGCGCAGGTCCTTCAGCTTCTCCACGCGGCGGCTGGCCAGGACGACGGCGGCGCCGGCGCGTGCCAGCGTGCGCGCGAACTGCGCGCCCAGGCCGCTGGAAGCGCCGGTCACGAACGCGACGCGGCCCGATAGATCGATGCTGTAACTCACGGGACTCTCCTGCCAGAATGCCGGTGCGAAGGCGAACGGCCGTTCGATTCTGGTCGCCCCCGCCATAGAATGCAATGCGTTGCGACGCCCCGGACCGCGCACCGTTTTCGAACAGACATTATCAGCGAGAGCCCTATGACGAACGAAGAAATCCTGGCGCAGTACGGACCGCGTGAAGCGATGGAATACGACGTGGTGGTGGTCGGCGCGGGACCGGCGGGACTGTCCACCGCGATCCGGCTCAAGCAGCTGGCCGCCGAGCACGGCCAGGACGTGTCGGTGGTGGTGCTCGAGAAAGGCTCGGAGCCGGGCGCGCACATCCTGTCGGGCGCGATCATGGACCCGCGCGCGCTGTACGAGCTGTTCCCCGACTGGCAGGAGCGCGGCGCGCCGCTGGAGGCGCCGGTCACCGAGGACATCTTCCTCTTCACGACCGAGACCGGCGCCAGCCGCACGCCCAACTTCATGCTGCCGGCCTGCTTCCACAACGACGGCTGCTACGTGCTGAGCCTGGCCAACTTCACCCGCTGGCTGGCGCAGCAGGCCGAGGCGCTCGGCGTCGAGATCTTCCCCGGCTTCGCCGCGGCCGAGGTCCTGTACGACGAGAACGGCGCCGTGAAGGGCGTTGCCACCGGCAACATGGGCATCGGCAAGGCGGGCGAGCCGACCGAGAACTTCCAGCTCGGGATGGAGCTGCACGCCAAGTACACCGTGTTCGCCGAGGGTTCGCGCGGGCACCTCGGGCGCCGGCTGATCTCGCACTTCAAGCTCGACGAGGGGCGCGACCCGCAGACCTACGGCATCGGCATCAAGGAGCTGTGGGAGATCGACCCGTCGCGCCACAAGGCGGGCCTGGTGCTGCACAGCGCCGGCTGGCCGCTGGACGACGACACCTACGGCGGCTCGTTCATGTACCACATGCAGAACAACCTGGTCGCGTGCGGCTACGTGGTGGGCCTCGACTACAAGAATCCGTGGCTGAGCCCGTTCGAGGAATTCCAGCGCTGGAAGACGCATCCCAACATCCGCTGGTATTTCGAGGGACCGCAGGGCGCCAAGCGCGTCGGCTACGGTGCCCGCGCGCTGACGGCCGGCGGCCTGCTGTCGCTGCCCAAGACGGTGTTCCCGGGCGGCGCGCTGGTGGGCTGCGAAGCCGGCTACCTCAATTCCTCGCGCATCAAGGGCAGCCACGCCGCGATCAAGACCGGCATGCTCGCCGCCGACGCCGCCTACGAGGCGATCCGGGCGGGCCGCCAGCGCGACGAGCTCGCGGCGTACCCGGAGGCCTTCGAGCGCTCCTGGCTCTTCGACGAGCTGAACAAGTCGCGCAACTTCAAGCAATGGTTCAAGAAGGGCCGCTCGGTCGCGACCCTGATGACCGGCATCGAGCAGTTCGTGCTGCGCGGCCACATCCCGTGGACCATCCACCGCCAGCATCCGGACCACGTGTACCTGAAGCCGGCGGCCGAATGCCAGCCGATCGACTATCCCAAGCCGGACGGCAAGCTCACCTTCGACCGGCTGTCGTCGATCTTCATCTCCAACACCAACCATTCCGAGGACCAGCCGGCGCATCTCACGCTGAAGGACCCCGCGGTGCCGGTGCAGGTGAACCTGGCCAAGTACGCGGGACCGGAAGGACGCTACTGCCCGGCCGGCGTCTACGAGTTCGTCAAGAACGAGGACGGCGGCGACCGCCTGCAGATCAACGCGCAGAACTGCGTGCACTGCAAGACCTGCGACATCAAGGATCCCACGCAGAACATCGTGTGGGTCACGCCCGAGGGCGGCGGCGGTCCCAACTACGCAAACATGTAGCGGCCGCACGCGGCCCCTCGCGGGCGGTGGGCGCGCGGATGGGCTCGTTTTCCCTGAGCCCAAAGTTGTCGGACAACTTTCTTTCTCTGGCAGAATTGCCGAGTCCTTTTTTGTACTGGAGACAGCAGTGAAACTCTCGCAAGTGCTCGTCGGCGTGAGCCTCGCGTTCGGCCTGGTGGCCGGCGCCGCCGCCCAGACGGTCATGAAGATCAGCATCTCGACCTCGCAGAACTCGCACCAGGGCGTGGGCATCGACACCTTCGCCAAGGAAGTCGAGAAGCGCACCAACGGCCGCTACAAGATCCAGACGTTCTACAACGGAGCGCTGGGTGGCGAGCGCGAATCGATGGAAGCGGTGCAGCTCGGCACCCAGGAACTGACGCTGACGTCGACCGGCCCGGTGCCGAACTTCGTGCCGGAGACCAAGATCCTGGATGTGCCCTTCCTGTTCCGCGACAAGGCGCATGCACGCGCCGTGCTGGACGGCCCGATCGGCCAGGACCTGCTGAAGAAGTTCGACGCGAAGGGCTTCAAGGCGCTGGTGTGGGCCGAGAAC
>NZ_DATMHS010000126.1:0-13725 GCF_035554825.1 Ramlibacter sp.
ATTGAATCCGCCGCGCGACGCCGCCGAATCGGGTCGAACCCGCACGCAGTCGGGCTTCGCCGGGACGGGCTGCGCCGGCGCTGGCCGCTGGCTAGAATGGCCGGCTTCTCCGCAGCGCCGCGCCCGCGCCCTCCCCCCATGTCCCTGCAGTACCACCAGCTCGAGCTGCTTGCCCCGGCTCGCGATGCCGACATCGGCATCGAGGCGATCAACCACGGCGCCGACGCCGTCTACATCGGCGGCCCGGCGTTCGGCGCCCGCGCGTCCGCGGGCAACAGCGTGCGCGACATCGAGCGGCTGGCGCGCCATGCCCATCGCTTCGGCGCCCGCATCTTCGTGACGCACAACACGATCCTGCGCGACGACGAGCTGGAGGATGCGCGCCGCATGGCCTGGGACGTGTACCACGCCGGCGCCGACGTGCTGATCATCCAGGACATGGGGCTGCTCGAGATCGAGCTGCCGCCGATCCAGCTCCATGCCAGCACCCAGACCGACATCCGCACCGTCGAGAAGGCGAAGTTCCTGCAGGACGTCGGCTTCTCGCAGATCGTGCTGGCCCGCGAGCTCACGCTGGAGCAGATCCGCGAGATCCACGGTGCGCTGGACGCCGAGCGCTGCCAGCTGGAGTTCTTCGTCCACGGCGCCCTGTGCGTCGCCTACAGCGGGCAGTGCTACATCAGCCACGCCCACACCGGCCGCAGCGCCAACCGCGGCGACTGCTCGCAGGCCTGCCGCCTGCCGTATCACGTGGTCGACAGCCAGGGACGCTTCGTCGCGCACGACAAGCATGTGCTGTCGATGAAGGACAACAACCAGAGCGCCAACCTGGCGGCGCTGGTCGACGCCGGCGTGCGCAGCTTCAAGATCGAGGGCCGCTACAAGGACATGGGCTACGTGAAGAACATCACGGCCCATTACCGCAAGCTGCTGGACGAACTGATCGAGTCGCGCGAGGGCTCGGACTTCCCGCTGGCGCGCGCCTCCAGCGGCCGCACCAGCTTCACCTTCACGCCCGATCCCAACCAGAACTTCAACCGCGAGTTCACCGACTATTTCGTCAATGGCCGGCGGGACGACATCGGCGCCTTCGACTCGCCGAAAAATCCGGGCCAGGCCATCGGCTGGGTGACCGCGGTGGCAGCCGAGGCGATCGAGCTGGAACTGGACGATGCGCAGGCGGTGCTGCACAACGGCGACGGCCTGTGCTACTTCGACCTGCAGCAGGAACTGGTCGGGGTGGCGATCAACCGCGCCGAGCGCGCGGCGGGTGCGCCGGCCGCCGCCAACCGGTGGCGCGTCTTCCCCAAGGACCCGATCGCCGGCATGCGCGACCTGCGCAAGGGCACGCGCCTGAACCGCAACCGCGACATGGACTGGGTGCGCACGCTGGAGAAGAAGTCCAGCGATCGCCGCATCGGCGTGTGGGCGACGCTGGCCGAAACGGCGGAAGGGTTCGGCTTGCATCTGACCGACGAGGACGGCTTCACGGCCACGGCCGGCGCGGCGTGCGAGAAGCAGCCTTCGCGCGACGCGGCGCGCGGCGAAGCCGCGCTGCGCGAGCATCTGGGGCGCTTCGGCGCCACCATCTTCGAACCGCTGGAGGTGCGCCTGCAGCTGGCGCAACCGTGGTTCGTGCCGGCTTCGCTGGTCAACCAGCTGCGCCGCGACGCGGTGGCGGCGCTGGAAGAGGCGCGCCGCAGCGGCTACCGGCGGCCGCAGCGGGCGCGCGCCGTCGAGCCGCCGGTCCCCTACCCAGAAGACACCCTCAGCTACCTGGCCAACGTCTTCAACCACAAGGCCCGCGATTTCTACGCGAAGCACGGCGTGCAGGTGATCGCCGCCGCCTACGAGAGCCAGGAAGAGGAAGGCGAGGTGAGCCTGATGATCACCAAGCACTGCGTGCGCTGGTCGATGAGCCTGTGCCCCAAGCAGGCCAAGGGCGTCGTCGGCGTCAAGGGCACGATCCGGGCCGAGCCGCTCCAGCTGATCAACGGCAGCGAGAAGCTCACCCTGCGCTTCGACTGCAAGCCGTGCGAAATGCACGTCGTCGGCAAGATGAAGAAGTCCGTGCTGCAGCAGCGGGCGCGGGAAGCGCTCGAAGTGCCGATGCAGTTCTACCGGACGCGGCCGGCGCGGTCGGCCGCCTGACGGTCGCGCCGGTTCGACATCTCGCGTCGCCTCGCTCTCCGACGCCACGCCCGCGCGCCGCGGCAGGTGCTGCCCGGCAGGGCCTCATGGTTCCGCGGTTCCTTCTCCACGACCGCGCGCCGCAGCAGGCGCTGCCCGGCGTGACCTCATGGTTCCGCGGTCCGCGCTGACGCGCGAACTTCCCGACGCCTCCGCGCTCTCGCGGCCCGGCGCAGAACTCGCTTCGCGCTTGCAGGCAAGCGCTGCGCTCGAACAACTGCGCCGAGCATGAAAGGAAGGCCGCAAGAGCGCTCGCCGCCGGCGCTGCACAAATCGGCCGCGCCGGACAGCGCCTGCCGCGGCAAAGACGGTCCGCAGCGCCGGCACACATCAAGGAGCCTTCGAGCTGCAGAAAAACGCCCTCGACGTGCAAGCCACTATGTCACCTCGGTCTGTGACGCATTCGCGTGGCCGCCTTGGTTTGCAGGTGGAGCGACGCAACACCCCCTTGCCGCGCCAGGCGGCGCCCGGCGGGGCCGATTTGTGGAGCGCCGGGGCCGAGCGGTCTTGCGGCCCTTGTTTCATGCTCGGCGCGGTTGTTTGAGCGGAGCGCTTGCCTGCAAGCGCGCAGCGAGTTCCGCGCCGGGCCGCAAGACTGCGGAGGTGACGGGAAGTTGGCGCGTCAGCGTCAACCGCGGAACCATGAGGCCGCGCCGAGCACCGCCTGGCGCGGTGCGCGGTGCGCGGTGCGGCATGCGGCGTGGGCAGTGCGCGGTCCGCGGCTTCGTTCGCGCTGAGCCTCAGCCCACCCACTTCCTGGCATTGCGCCAGAGCTGCATCCAGGGGCTGAACTCGCTCTGGTGGCCGCTGGTCCAGGACATCTGGACGTTGCGGAACACCCGCTCGGGGTGCGGCATCATGGCCGTGAAACGGCCATCGGCCGTCGTCACCGCCGTCAGGCCGCCGGGACTGCCGTTCGGATTGAGCGGGTAGCGTTCCGTCGCCTGCCCCGCGTGGTCGGTGAAGCGCATCGCCGCGATCACCTGCGACTGGTCGCCGCGATGCGCGAAATTGGCGAAGCCCTCGCCGTGCGCCACGGCGATCGGCAGCCGCGCGCCGGCCATCCCGGCGAAGAACAGGCTGGGCGAGTCGAGCACCTCCACCTGCGACAGGCGGGCCTCGTAGCGCTCGCTGCGGTTGGTCGTGAAGCGCGGCCAGTGCTGCGCGCCGGGAATGATGTCGGCGAGTTCGGCCAGCATCTGGCAACCGTTGCACACGCCCAGGGCGAAGCTGTCCTGGCGGGCGAAGAACGCCTTGAACTGGTCGGCCAGTTCCGGATGGAAGGTGATGCTGCGCGCCCAGCCGATGCCGGCGCCCAGCGTGTCGCCGTAGCTGAACCCGCCGCAGGCGACGAATCCCTGGAAGTCCTGGAGCTGGCTGCGGCCCGCCATCAGGTCGGTCATGTGCACGTCGTAGGCGTCGAATCCGGCCTCGGTGAAGCAGTACGCCATCTCCACATGGGAGTTGACGCCCTGCTCGCGCAGGATCGCCACCTTGGGCCGGGCCAGGTTGAGCGCCGGGGCGGCGGGCGCCGCGAGCGCCTGCTGCAGCGCCGGGGGCACCACCAGCTGCAGGCCCGGGTCGGTCGGATCGCCGGCCGCCGCATGCTCCTGGTCGGCGCAGGCCGGGTTGTCGCGCTCGCGGCAGATCTTCCAGCTCACGCTGTCCCACACCTGGTGCAGGTCCGCCAGCTTGGCCGAGAACACCGCCTTGGTGTCGCGCCACACCTGGATCTCGCCCTTGCCGACGGCGATCGCGGACGACTCGGGCCGCGTGCTGCCGACGAAATGGCTGTGCCTGGACAGGCCGTGCCGGCGCAGCACCTGCATCACTTCGTTGCGGGCGTCGGTGGGCACCTGCAGCAGCACGCCCAGTTCCTCGTTGAACAGGGCCTGCAGCGTGAGTTCCTCGCGCCGGGGTCCGATCTGGCCGGCCCAGTTCTTGGCGTCGCCGTATTCGGCGCGGCTGTCGGCGATGCCGTCGCCATCGGTCACCAGCAGGTCGACGTTCAAGGCGACGCCGACCTGGCCGGCGAAGGCCATCTCGCAGGCGGCGGCGAACAGGCCGCCGTCGCTGCGGTCGTGGTACGCCAGGAGGCGGCCCTGCGAGCGCAGTTCGTTGACGGCGTCGACCAGCCGCACCAGATCCTGCGGATCGTCGAGATCGGGCACCGTGTCGCCGCTTTGTTCCAGCGCCTGCGCCAGGATGCTGCCGCCCATGCGGCGCCGGCCCCGGCCCAGGTCGACCAGCACCAGCGTCGTGTCACGGGTGGCGTCCAGCTGCGGCGTCAGCGTGCCGCGCACGTCGGCCAAGGTCGCGAACGCGCTGACGATCAGGCTGACCGGCGAGCTGACCCGGTGCTGCCGGCCGTCCTCGCTCCACTGCGTGCGCATCGACAGGCTGTCCTTGCCGACCGGGATCGAGACGCCGAGCGCCGGGCACAGTTCCATGCCGACCGCGCGGACCGTCTCGTACAGGGCCGCGTCCTCGCCGGGGTCACCGCAGGCCGCCATCCAGTTGGCGGACAGCTTGACCCGCGCCAGCTCGATCGGCGCGGCCAGCAGGTTGGTGATCGCCTCGGCGACCGCCATGCGGCCCGACGCCGGCGCGTCGAGCGCCGCCAGCGGCGTGCGCTCGCCCATGCTCATCGCCTCGCCCGCGAAGCCGCGATAGTCGGCCAGCGTCACGGCGCAGTCGGCCACCGGCACCTGCCACGGCCCGACCATCTGGTCGCGGTGCGAGCGGCCGCCGACGGTGCGGTCGCCGATCGTGATCAGGAAGCGCTTGGACGCGACCGTCGGGTGGCTCAGCACCTTGAGCGCGGCGTCCTGCAGGCTGACGCCGGTGAGATCCAGCGGCGCGAACCGCCGCTGCACGCTCTTGACGTCGCGGTGCATCTTGGGCGGCTTGCCCAGCAGCACGTTCATCGGCATGTCGACCGGCAGCGCCCCGGGTCCAGCCATCGCGGCGCCGGCGCCGCCCTGCCCGGCGGCGACCCCGGGCAAGGGCAGCTGCACAGCGCCGACCACCAGCTGGCGCTCCGCGGTCGCCACGCCCACCACCGCGAACGGGCAGCGCTCGCGTTCGCAAAAGGCCTGGAACTGCGGCAGCGCGTGCGGCGCGATCGCCAGCACGTAGCGCTCCTGGCTCTCGTTGCACCAGATTTCCTTGGGCGCCAGGCCGGACTCCTCCACCGGGATGCGGCGCAGGTCGAAGCGCGCGCCGCGGCCGGCGTCGTTGGTCAGTTCCGGAAAGGCGTTGGACAGGCCGCCGGCGCCCACGTCATGGATCGCCAGGATCGGGTTGCCCGCGCCCTGCGCCCAGCAGTGGTTGATGACCTCCTGCGCCCGGCGCTCGATCTCGGGGTTGCCGCGCTGCACCGAGTCGAAGTCGAGTTCAGCCGCATTCGCGCCGGTGGCCATCGAGCTGGCCGCGCCGCCGCCCATGCCGATGCGCATGCCCGGTCCGCCCAGCTGCACCAGCAGGGTGCCGGGCGGAAACTGGATCTTCGACGTCTGCTCCGCCGCGATCGAGCCCAGGCCGCCCGCGATCATGATCGGCTTGTGATAGCCGCGCCATTCGGTGCGCTCGCCGGCCTCGCCCGCCACCTGCGAGCGGATCGGCTGCTCGTACTCGCGGAAGTAGCCCAGCAGGTTGGGCCGGCCGAACTCGTTGTTGAAGGCGGCGCCGCCCAGCGGCCCCTCGATCATGATCTGCAGGGGGCTGGCGATGTGCGCCGGCCGCCCCAGGGTGCCGCCCCACAGCCGCGAGACCGTGAATCCGGTCAGGCCGGCCTTCGGGCGCGAGCCGCGGCCGGTCGCCCCTTCGTCGCGGATCTCGCCGCCGGCGCCGGTCGATGCCCCGGGAAAGGGCGAGATCGCGGTCGGGTGGTTGTGCGTCTCCACCTTCATCAGCACGTGGTGCAGGGCCTCTTCCTTGCCGTAGCGCCAGGAAGTGTCCGGGCGGGCGACGAAGTGCTCCACCGGCCCGCCTTCGATCACCGAGGCGTTGTCGGAATAAGCCACCACGGTGTGCTGCGGACTGGCCTGGTGGGTGTGGCGGATCATGCCGAACAGGCTGCGCTCCTGCGGCACGCCGTCGATGGTGAAGTCGGCGTTGAAGATCTTGTGCCGGCAGTGCTCGCTGTTGGCCTGCGCGAACATCATCAGCTCGACGTCGGTCGGGTTGCGGCCCAGGCCCTGGAACGCGCGCACCAGGTAGTCGATCTCGTCGTCGGCCAGGGCCAGCCCGAACCGGGTGTTCGCCTGTTCGAGCGCCGCCCGGCCGCCGGCGAGCACGTCGACATGCTCCATCGGCGCCGGCGCCAGCTCGTTGAAGAGGGCCTCGGCCGCGGCCCGCTCGGTCATCACGCTCTCGGTCATGCGATCGTGCAGCAAGCCCGCGACCGCGCCCAGCTCGTCGGCCGACAGCGGGGTCGAACCGCCGAGCAGGCCGGTCTTCAGCGTGAGGTGGTACTCGGTGATCCGCTCGATGCGGCGCACCGCCAGGCCGCAGTTGTGCGCGATGTCGGTGGCCTTGGAGGCCCACGGCGACACGGTCCCGAAGCGCGGCGTCACCACCAGCACCGTGGACGCCGGCGCACCGCGCCACGGCTCGCCGTAGGTCAGCAGCGCGGCCAGCCGCTCCCGTTCCGCCGCTGCCGGCACATGATCGGCGGCCACCAAATGCACGAAGCGGGCGCTCAGGCCGGCGATGCGGGCCTGCACGGCCTGCAGGCGCGGCAGCAGTTGCTGGACTCGGAAATCGCTGAGGGCGGCGCCGCCCTCGTACGCGGTGATGTGCAGGGTCACTGTGGGGCCTGTGTGAGCGGGGAGAAGGCGCGGCAGCCGCTGACTGGGGCTGTCCGCCGAGCCGGCCATTTTAGCCGCATGACCTTCCGCCCTCTGGGATAATTGCCGCGATGAGCATCACGTACAAAGACGCTGCAGGGATCGAAGGGATGCGGGTGGCCGGCCGGCTGGCGGCCGAGGTGCTGGACTACCTCACGCCGCACATCAAGCCGGGGATCACGACCCGGGAGATCGACCGGCTCGCCGCCGAATGCATGAGGAACCAGGGCACGGTGTCGGCCACGCTGGGCTACCAGCCGGCCGGCTATCCGCCCTACCCGGCCTCCCTGTGCACCTCGGTCAACCACGTGGTGTGCCACGGCATCCCCAACGAGAAGCCGCTGAAGAAGGGCGACATCGTCAACGTCGACGTCACCGTCATCAAGGACGGCTGGTTCGGCGACACCAGCCGCATGTTCATGGTCGGCGAGGTGTCGATCGCCGCCAAGCGGCTGGTCAACATCACCTACGAGGCGATGTGGCACGGCATCATGCGCGTGAAGCCGGGCATCCGCCTGGGCGATATCGGCTTCGCCATCCAGAAGTTCGCCGAGGGCCAGGGCTTTTCGGTGGTGCGCGAATTCTGCGGCCACGGCATCGGCCGCAACTTCCACGAGGAGCCGCAGGTGCTGCACTACGGCAAGCCCGGCACGCTGGAGGAGCTCAAGCCGGGCATGACCTTCACCATCGAGCCCATGATCAACGCCGGCCGGCGCGACGTGAAGGAGTTCGGCAACGACGGCTGGACCATCGTCACCAAGGACCATTCGCTGTCGGCGCAGTGGGAGCACACGGTGCTGGTGACCGAGACCGGCTACGAGGTCATGACCCTCTCCGCGGGCAGTCCGCCGCCGCCGCCGTTCGTCAACGCATGAGCCGCGCCGCGTCCGCCGACCCGCGCCGCCGGTCCTGAGGACGCTCCCGCCATGACGACCGCCACGCTCGCCACGCTCCCGGTCGACATCCGCACCGACCTGCAGGCCCTGCGCGAGGCGCACCGCGCCCGCAAGAGCGAGCTGCTCGCCTCGCTGCAGGCGCTGGGCAATTCGGCCCGCGGCATCCGCGGCCTGCTGCAGGGCCTGGCGCGCGAGACCGACGAGACGCTGCGCGCCGTCTGCCGCATCACGGGGGTGCCGGCCAGCTGCGCGCTGCTGGCCGTCGGCGGCTACGGGCGCGGCGAGCTGTTCCCGCATTCGGACGTCGACGTGGTGATGCTGATGCCCGACGGCAGCCCGGCGCAGGGCGAGCCCGAGCTGCGGCATCGCATCGAGACCTTCATCAGCAACTGCTGGGACGCCGGGCTGGAGATCGGCTCGAGCGTGCGCACGGTCGCCGAATGCGTGGCGGTGGCGGAACGCGATGTCACGGTGCGCACCTCGCTGCTGGAATCGCGCCTGATCATGGGCGACGCGCGGCTGTACGAGGCGTTCGACCGGCGCTTTCGCGCCGGCCTCGATCCGCGCGCGTTCCTGATCGCCAAGACGCTGGAGATGCGCCAGCGCCACACCAAGTTCGAGAACACGCCGTACGCGCTGGAGCCGAACTGCAAGGAGTCGCCGGGCGGACTGCGCGACCTGCAGGTGATCCTGTGGGTCGCCAAGGCGGCGGGGCTGGGGCGCAGCTGGGACGAGCTCGCGCGCAAGGGCCTGGCCACCGCCTTCGAGGTGCGCCAGATCAAGCGCAACGAGGCGCTGCTGAGCCTGATCCGCGCCCGCCTGCACGTCATCGCCGGCCGCCGCGAAGACCGGCTGGTGTTCGACCTGCAGACCGCCGTGGCCGAGTCGTTCGGCTACCGCACAGAAAGCGTCGGCGGCCGCGTGGTGGCCCGGGCCAGCGAGGCGCTGATGAAGCGCTTCTACTGGGCGGCCAAGGCGGTCTCCCAGCTCAACCAGATCCTGCTGCTGAACATCGAGGAGCGGCTCAATCCGGGCGAGCAGCCGCCCGAGCCGATCAACGAGCGCTTCTCGCACAAGGCGGGGCTGATCGAGGTGGCCAGCGACGACCTGTACCTGAAGCAGCCGCAGGCGATCCTCGAAACCTTCCTGGTGCACCAGACCACCGTCGGCGCCAAGGGCCTGTCGGCCCGCACGCTGCGCGCGCTCTACAACGCGCGCCAGGTGATGGACGCCAAGTTCCGCAACGACCCGGTCAACCACGCCACCTTCCGGCGGATGCTGCTGGAGCCGCAAGGCATCACCCACGCGCTGCGGCTGATGAACCAGACCTCGGTGCTCGGGCGCTACCTGTGGGTGTTCCGCCGCATCGTCGGCCAGATGCAGCACGACCTGTTCCATGTCTATACCGTGGACCAGCACATCCTGATGGTGCTGCGCAACGTGCGGCGCTTCTTCATCGCCGAGCACGCGCACGAGTACCCGTTCTGCTCGCAGCTGGCGGCCGGCCTGGACAAGCCGTACGTCCTCTACGTCGCCGCGCTGTTCCACGACATCGCGAAAGGCCGCGGCGGCGACCACTCCACGCGCGGGGCGCAGGACGTGCGCCGGTTCTGCCGCGATCACGGCTTCGCCGGCGAGGACGCCCGGCTGATCGAGTTCCTGGTGCGCGAGCACCTGACCATGAGCCGGGTCGCGCAGAAGGAGGACCTGAGCGACCCGGCCGTCATCACCGCCTTCGCCCGAAGGGTGGGCACCGAACGGGCGCTGACGGCGCTGTACCTGCTGACGGTGGCCGACATCCGCGGCACCGGCCCCAAGGTCTGGAACGCCTGGAAGGGCAAGCTGCTGGAGGACCTGTACCGGCTGACGCTGCGCACGCTGGGCGGCCGGGCGCCGGATCCCCACGCGGACGTGGAGGCCCGCAAGCGCGAGGCGCTGGTGCAGCTGCAGCTGTATGCGCTGCCGCACCAGGCGCACGAGAAGCTGTGGAGCACGCTTGACGTCGGCTACTTCATGCGGCACGACGCCGGCGACATCGTGTGGCACACCCGGCATGTCTCGCGCTATGTCGGCAGCGGCAAGGTGCTGGTGCGCGCGCGGCTGTCGCCGATCGGCGAAGGACTGCAGGTGCTGGTCTACACGCCGGACCAGCCTGACCTGTTCGCCCGCATCTGCGGCTATTTCGAGCGCGCCAGCTTCAGCATCCTCGACGCCAAGATCCACACCGCGACCAACGGCTATGCGCTGGACACGTTCCAGGTGGTCAGCTCCACGCTGTCCGACCACAACCGGGAGCTGATCAACATGGTGGAATCGGGGCTGCAGCAGACGATCGAGGAAGCGGGCCCC
The DNA here is from genome assembly GCF_035554825.1 of Ramlibacter sp. Classification (GTDB taxonomy): domain Bacteria; phylum Pseudomonadota; class Gammaproteobacteria; order Burkholderiales; family Burkholderiaceae_C; genus Ramlibacter. The sequence continues at coordinate 10,286 of NZ_DATMHS010000126.1, forward strand.
CTGCCGGCGCCCAGCCGCGGCCGGGTCTCGCGCCGCGTCAAGAGCTTCCCGGTGCCGCCGCGGGTGCAGCTCTCGCCCGACGAGAAGGCGCAGCGCTGGCTGCTCTCGGTCTCGGCCAGCGACCGCGTCGGGCTGCTGTATTCGATCGCCCGCATCCTGGCCCGCCACCGGCTCAATCTGCAGCTGGCGAAGGTGTCGACCCTGGGCGAGCGGGTGGAAGACACGTTCCTGATCGACGGCCCGGAGCTGCAGGACAACCGGCGCCAGATCGAGATCGAGACCGAACTGCTGCAGGCGCTGGCGGCATGAGCCGCGGGCCGGAGGAGACCCGCGTGGCCCAGGACGATCCCGCACCCGGACTCGCCGCGCTGCAGGGCCTGCTCGAGCGGCGCCACAGCTGCCGGGCCTTCCTGCCGCGGCCGGTCGACGACGCGGTGATCCGCCGGGTGCTGGAGGCCGCGCGGCAGACCCCGAGCTGGTGCAACGCGCAGCCGTGGCAGGTGCTCGTCACGCGCGGCGCGGCGACCGAGCGCTTCCGGCAGGTTTATGCCGGCTGGGCCGCCTCGCATCCGGCCCAACCCGACCACCCGTTCCCGGCCGAGTACGTGGGCGTCTACCTGGAGCGGCGGCGCGTATGCGGCTGGGCGCTCTACGACAGCGTCGGCATCCGGCGCGGCGACCGCGAAGCCTCGGCGCGGCAGGCGGCGCGCAACTTCGAATTCTTCGGGGCCCCGCACGTGGCGATCGTCACGTCGCACGAGCGGCTGGGCGTGTATGGCGCGATCGATTGCGGCGCCTGGGTCGGCAACTTCATGTTGGCGGCCACCGCCGCCGGGCTGGGCTGCATCGCGCAGGCTGCGCTGGCGGCGCATCCGGCGGCGATCCGCGCCCATTTCGGGCTGCCGCCCGAGCGCCAGGTGATCTGCGGCATCGCCTTCGGCTACGAAGACCCCGCGCACCCCGCGAACCGCTTCCGGACCACGCGCGCGGCCCTGGACGACACCGTCAGCTGGTTCTGAGCCGCCGCCCCATGACTTTGCGCAAGTGACGGGCGCCGGCCGCCGGTATGCTTGCCCTCAACCATTTCACCGGAGTTCCCCGCATCATGAAAAAGCTGATGGTGGCCTGCCTCCTGGCCGCAGCCCCCTTCGCCTGGTCCGCCGACGTCAAGCCGGCGGCTGGCGCGGCGCCGTTCGCCGTCACCGGCGAGGTGCTGGAAGTCCAGAACGTGGAGATGTACACCTATCTCAGGCTGCGCACGGCGCAGGGCGAGACCTGGGCGGCGGTGCCCACCGCCAAGGTCAACAAGGGCGCCCGGGTGACGGTGGAAAACGCCATGGTGATGAACAACTTCCAGAGCAAGGCGCTGAAGAAGACGTTCGACACCGTCGTCTTCGGAACGCTGGGCAACGGCAAGAGCGCCGCCGCGCCCGGGGCGGTGGCCCAGGGCCCGGCCGGCCCGCATGCGATGCCGCCCAAGGCGGCCGAACCCGACGCCAAGGTGCCCAAGGCAACCGGGCCCAATGCGCGCACCGTCGCCGAGATCGCCGCCAGGCCGGCCGACCTGAAGGACAAGCCGGTGCTGGTCCGCGGCAAGGTCGTCAAGTTCAACGGCGGCATCATGGGCAAGAACTGGATCCACCTGCGCGACGGCTCCGGCTCCGCCAAGGACAACACCAACGACGTGCTGGTGACGACGAAGGACCAGGTCCAGGTCGGCGACATCGTCACCGCCAAGGGCGTGGTCCGGGTCGACAAGGATTTCGGCTCGGGCTACACCTACAAGGTGCTGGTCGAGGAAGCGACGCTGCAGAAATGACGCGGCGGGCGCCGCCCGCTCAGTCGTCCGCCGCCGCCATGCCGGGAAACAGGATCTCGGTGAACCCGAACTGCCTGAAGTCGCGCATGCGCATCGGATACAGCTTGCCGATCAGGTGGTCGCACTCGTGCTGCACCACCCGCGCGTGGAAGCCTTCGACGCTGCGGTCGATCGGATCGCCGTACTGGTCGAAGCCGGTATAGCGGATGCGCCTGAAGCGCGGCACCAGCCCGCGCAGCCCCGGCACCGACAGGCAACCTTCCCAGCCCTCCTCCTCCTCGTCGTCCAGCGGCGTGATCACTGGATTGAGCAGCACCGTGCGCGGCACCACCGGCGCCTCGGGATAGCGCGGGTTGGGGCCGTCGGTGCCGAAGATCACCAGCTGCAGGTCGACGCCGATCTGCGGCGCCGCGAGGCCGGCGCCGCTGGCCGCGCGCATGGTGTCGAACAGGTCGGTCACGAGCAGGTGGAGCTCGTCGGTGTCGAAGGCGGCGACGGGCTGCGCCACGCGCAGCAGCCGCGCATCGCCCATCTTGAGGATTTCACGCACAGTCATGCAGCAAGCATAGCGGCACGGCAGAATCGGCTGATGCCAGTGACGCCGCCAGCCAGCCCTCCCGACAACGACGAGCCCGAACTGTCGCGCCCCATGCGCTGGCTGCTCAAGGGCGTCGCGGTCGTGAGCCTGGTGCTGGCCGTGATCGGCGCCTTCCTGCCGATCATGCCCACGGTCCCCTTCATCCTGCTGGCCGCCTGGGCCGCCACCAAGAGCTCGCCGCGGCTGGCCCACTGGCTGGAGCAGCATCCCCGGATGGGCCCGCCGATCCGCGAATGGCGGCACGGCGGCGTGGTGCGGCGCCCGGCCAAATGGTGGGCGACCATCATGATGAGCATCGGCGCCGCGAGCATGCTGCTCGTCGTGCGCCCGCTGTGGGTGCCGTTCACGGCCATCGCCGTCATGGCCGCCGTCGCCATCTGGCTGTGGCAGCGGCCCGAGCAGCCGCCCGGGGCCGGGTCAGCCGGCCAGTAGTGCCCGCAGCCCGTCTTCGTCGAGCACGGCCACGCCCAGCTCGCGCGCCTTGTCGAGCTTGCTGCCGGCCTCGGCGCCGGCGATCACGTAGTCGGTCTTCTTGCTGACGGAGCCAGCCACCTTCGCCCCCGCCGCCTCGAGCAGGTCCTTGGCCTCGTCGCGCGTGAGCGTTGGCAGCGTGCCGGTCAGCACGATGGTCTTGCCGGCCAGCGGCTTCGGCGCCCGCGCCGCCGGCTCGCCCTCCTCCCAGGTCACGCCGCAGGCACGCAGCTGCTGCACCACCTCGCGGTTGTGCGGCTGCTGGAAGAACGTGTGGATGCTCTCGGCGACCACCGGCCCGACGTCCGGCACCTCGAGCAGCTGGGTGATGTCCGCGTCCATGATCGCGTCGAGCCCGCCGAAATGCCGCGCGAGGTCGCGCGCCGTCGATTCGCCCACGTGCCGGATGCCCAGCCCGTAGAGGAAGCGCTGCAGCGTCGTGTGCTTCGACCGCTCGAGGCCCTCGAGCAGGTTCCGGGCCGATTTCTCGCCCATGCGCTCGAGCTCGACGAGCCCGCGCAGGCCGAGCCGGTACAGGTCCGGCAGCGTCCT
>NZ_DATMHS010000127.1:0-31955 GCF_035554825.1 Ramlibacter sp.
GGAACAGCTTCTGCACGTGGTCCGGCGTGCAGGCGGTGCCGAGCGTGGCCACCGCATTCGGGAACCCGAGCTGCGCCAGCGCCACCACGTCCATGTAGCCCTCGGTGACCAGCACGTAGCCGGCCTCGCGCAGCGCGTTGCGCGCCTCGAACAGGCCATAGAGCTCGCGGCCCTTGCTGAACACCGGCGTTTCCGGTGAATTCAGGTACTTTGGTGTTCCTTCGCCCAGCACCCGGCCGCCGAAGCCGATGCACTCGCCCTTGACGTTGCGGATCGGGAACATGATCCGGTCGCGGAAGCGGTCGTAGCGCTTGTCCTCTTCCTCGTTGAAGATGACCAGGCCGCTGTCGACGAGCAGGGGATCGTCGTACTGCGCGAAGACGCTGGCCAGGCTGCGCCAGCCTTCCGGCGCGTAGCCCAGGCCGAAGGCGCGGGCGATCTCGCCCGACAGGCCGCGCCGCTTCAGGTAGTCGATGGCGCGCGGCGACGACTTCAGCTGCTTGCGATAGGCGGCGCCGGCTTTCTCCAGCACCTCGGTCAGCGTGGCCTGGCGCTCGCGCTGCTCGGCGGCGCGGGCCCGCTCCTGCGGCGAGGCGTCGTCCTCGGGCACCTGCATGCCCACTTGCTGGGCCAGGTCCTTCACCGCCTCCGGAAAGCTCATGCCGGCGTGTTCCATCAGGAAGCCGATGGCGTTGCCGTTCTTGCCGCAACCGAAGCAGTGGAAGAACTGCTTGCTGGGGCTGACCGAGAACGACGGGCTCTTTTCCCCGTGGAACGGGCACAGGCCCATGTAGTTGGCCCCGCCTTTCTTGAGCTGCACGTAGCGGCCGACGATCTCGACGACGTCGACGCGCGCGAGCAGCTCCTGCAGAAACGACTGGGGAATGGCCATGGAAGTGCGTATTCTTGCTCAGTCAGCCCGGCGAAGGCGAACCGCGGTACCCTCCGCAGCCTGCAGCCGGCCCACCGCACCCGGGAGACACCCATGCCATCGATCTTTGACCAGGACCTGCCTCGCAACGAGGCGAACTTCGCGCCCCTGTCGCCGCTCTCGTTCATCGAGCGCACCGCCGAGATCTACCCGCAGCGGCTGGCCGTGGTGCACGGCCCGCTGCGCCGCACCTGGGCCCAGGTGTATGCCCGCAGCCGCCAGCTGGCGAGCGCGCTGGTCCGCCACGGCATCGGCAAGGGCGACACGGTGGCCGTGATGCTGCCCAATACGCCGCCGATGGTGGAGGCGCACTTCGGCATCCCGATGGCCGGCGCCGTGCTGAACGCGATGAACACGCGGCTCGACCCCGCCACGGTGGCGTTCATGCTCGACCACGGGGAGGCCAAGGCGCTGATCGTCGATCCCGAGTTCGCCGGGGTCGTGGCCAAGGCGCTGGCGCTGCGCCAGCGCCGCGAGCCGCTGCTGGTGATCGATGTCGACGACGAGCTGTACACCGGGCCCGTGCAGCGGGTCGGCACGCTGCGTTACGAGGACTTCCTGGCCGGCGGCGACGCGTCGTTCGCGTGGCAACTCCCGGCCGACGAATGGGACGCCATCGCGCTGAACTACACCAGCGGAACCACGGGCAATCCCAAGGGCGTGGTCTATCACCACCGCGGCGCGGCCGTGAACGCCATCTCCAACATCCTCGAATGGGACCTGCCCAAGCACCCGGTGTACCTGTGGACGCTGCCGATGTTCCACTGCAACGGCTGGTGCTTTCCCTGGACGATCGCGGCGCGCGCCGGCGTCAACGTCTGCCTGCGCAAGGTGGAGGCGGCCGCCATGATCGACGCGATCAAGACCCACGGCGTGACCCACTATTGCGGCGCGCCGATCGTGCACAGCCTGCTGGTGAACGCGAGCGACGAGCTGAGGCAGGGGCTGCCGCGCGGCGTGAAGGCCATGGTGGCCGGCGCCGCGCCGCCGGCGTCGATGATCGAGGGCATGGAGCGGCTCGGCTTCGACCTGACCCATGTCTACGGCCTGACCGAGGTGTACGGCCCGGCGACGGTCTGCCCCAAGCACGACGCATGGAACGACGTCGACATCGGCGAGCGGGCGCGGCTGAACGCCCGCCAGGGCGTGCGCTACCACCTGCAGCAGGGCGCGCGGGTCGTCGATCCGCAGACGATGGCGCCGGTGCCGTGGGACGGCGAGACCATGGGCGAGATCATGTTCCGCGGCAACATCCTCATGAAGGGCTACCTGAAGAACCCGGCGGCGACGCAGCAGGCGTTCGCCGGCGGCTGGTTCCACACCGGCGATCTCGCGGTGCAGTATCCGGACGGCTACATGAAGATCCGCGACCGCAGCAAGGACATCATCATCTCGGGCGGCGAGAACATCTCGTCGATCGAGGTGGAGGACGTGCTGTACCGGCATCCGGCGGTGCTGGCGGCGGCGGTGGTGGCCAAGCCCGACCCGCGCTGGGGCGAGACGCCGTGCGCGTTCGTCGAGCTCAAGCCGGGGTCTCAGGTGACCGCGCAGGACATCGTCGACCACTGCAAGAAGCACCTGGCGGGCTTCAAGGTGCCGCGGGCGGTGGTCTTCGGCGAGCTGCCCAAGACCTCGACCGGCAAGATCCAGAAGTTCGAGCTGCGCAAGCAGGCCGGGTCGGCTTCCGCGATCGACGTGTAGCGGGCCTCAGGCCTTGTAGGACAGGCCCAGCTTCTCGATGATGTCCTTCTCCCGGGCGTACTGCTCGCGGATGTATTTCGCGTAGTCCTCCGAGTTCATGTAGATCACCGACTGGTCGTACTTCTCGAAGGTGGAGAGCACCGCCGGGTCTTCCAGCGTCTTCTTGAAGGCGTCGTGCAGCTTGCGCGTGACGGCCGGGTCCATGCCTTTGGGCCCGCCGATGCCGAACGGCGAATCGGCCAGCGTCTCGTAGCCCAGCTCGTGCAGCGTCGGCACGTTGGGCCAGCGCTTGGTGCGCTTGGAGCCGTAGGTGGCCAGCAGCCGCATGGTGCCCGCGTCCACATGCGACGCCCAGCCGGTGGAGTCGCTGTGGGACATCACGTGGCCGCCCAGCAGCGACTGCATGCCCTCGGCGACGCCCTTGAACGGCACGTGCTGCAGCTTGATGCCGGCCTTGAACGCGAACTCCTCGACCGCCAGATGCGGGGTGGTGCCGTTGCCGGGCGAGCCGAACGTGAACCGCCCGGGGTTCGCCTTCGCGTACTCCACCAGGTCCTTGATCGACTTGATCGGCGAATCCGAACGCACCACGATGCCGAAGGTGTAGCCCGTCATGCACAGGATGTAGGTGAAGTCCTTGAGTGGATCGAACTGCATCTTCTGCATGTGCGGCAGCCGCGCCACGCCGATGGTCAGCTGCGACAGCGTGTAGCCGTCCGGCTGGGCCTTCACCAGTTCGTTGGGCCCCAGCATGCCGCTGGCGCCGGGCTTGTTCTCCACGATCATCTGCCCGCCCAGCGCCTTGCCGGCGCTGTCGGCGATCGAGCGCATCACGGCGTCGGTGGAGCCGCCCGCGGGCCAGGGACAGATCAGCTTGATGGGCCGCGCCGGATACGCCGGCTGGGCCAGCCCCGGCAGCGCCACGGCGGCGGACGATGCGAGCGCGGTCTGCACGAAACGGCGGCGGGTCGGGTTCGAACTGGTCATTCGGTGGCTCCTGGTCGTGGAAGGGGGCCGTTGCGTCGCTGGCCCATCCCGCGAATCTAGGGCAGGAGCGGTCAGTGGCGCGTCAGGGAAAGCAGGGGGGCGGTTTTCACAAAATCGAACCAGGAAAGCCCGGCCCGGTCCGGCCGCCGCATACTGCCGGCATGGACATGCTCACCCACGCCGCGGCCAGCGTGCTGGCGCATCCGGGACGGTTCCTGCGCCAGGTGCTCAAGGCGTTCAACGCCAACCAGGGGCTGCTGCTGGCCGGCGCGGTGGCGTACTACGCGCTGCTCTCGGTCGTGCCGCTGCTGATCCTGACGGTGATCGCGCTGTCGCACGTGATCGACCAGGCGGAGCTGCTGAACACCCTGGGCCTGTACCTCGAATGGCTGATGCCTGGCCAGTCGCGGGCGATCGTCGCCGAACTGGCGTCCTTCCTCGCGCACCGCGACGTCCTGGGCTGGGTGCTGCTGGGCACCATGCTCTTTTTCAGCTCGCTCGCCTTCACCGTGCTGGAGAAGGCGATGTCGGTGATCTTCCTGCACCGGGTGGTGGTGCGGCGCCGCCACTTCCTGGTCTCGGCCCTGCTGCCGTACTGCTACATCCTGTCGCTCGGCTTCGGCCTGCTGATCGTGACGCTGGTGGCCGGCAGCCTGGAGGCGCTGGGGCAGGAGAGCTTTCGCCTGCTCGGGCGCGAGTGGTCGCTGCGCGGGCTGTCGGGACTGTTGCTGTACCTGCTGGGCCTGGCCGGCGAAATCTTCGTGCTCACGTCCGTCTACATGGTGATGCCGGTCGGCCGGCTGTCCTGGCGGCATGCCTTGATCGGCGGCGTGACGGCGGCCCTGCTGTGGGAGGTCACGCGCCACCTGCTGGTCTGGTACTTCAGCACCTTGTCGCAGGTGAACGTGGTCTACGGTTCGCTGACGACCGCCATCGTCGTCCTGTTGAGCCTGGAGATCGCGGCCGGCCTGCTGCTGTTCGGCGCGCAGGTGATCTCCGAGTACGAGCGCATCGAGCGCCGGGACGGCGCGGCGCGCTTCGGCGGCGGCCGCGTTCAGTCGCCCATCACGACGCCTTCGCGGCGCGGGTCGGCGCCGCCGAAGTAACCGGCCGCCGTCTTCTGGATCGCCTGCAGGCCGCTGGTCAGGGGCTGCTCGCGCAGCGGTGCGCCGCGCGCGCGCAGGGCCTGCACCGTCCGCGCCGGGAAGCGGCCCTCCTCGAGCAGGCCCGGCCCGCCGACGGTGCCGAAGTTGGGCAGGTCGATCGCCTGCTGCGCGTTCAGTCCCCAGTGCAGCACCCCGTACAGGGTCTTGGCGGTGTAGTGGATGATCAGCGCGCCGCCCGGGCTGCCGGTGCTCAGCACGAAGCGCCCCTGCTCGTCGAACACCAGTGTCGGCGCCATCGAGGAGCGCGGCCGCTTGCCGGGCTGCACCCGGTTGGCCACCGGGCGGCCCCCGGCATCGGCGGGCGCGAAGCTGAAGTCGGTGAGTTCGTTGTTCAACATGAAGCCGCCCGGACCCCCGCCGACGCTGACCATCTGCCGCGAGCCGAACTGGTCCTCGATGGTGGTGGTCATCGCGAGCGCGTTGCCGTACCCGTCGACGATGCTGATGTGCGAAGTGCCGTGCTCCGGCTGCTGCGGTGCCGGGGCGGCGCCGGGGCGTTGCCCGCTCGGCATGCCCGGCTGCACCTGCTTCATGCTTTCCTTGCCGATCGCCTGGGCGCGCTGGCGCAGGTAGGCGGGATCGAGCAGGCTCGACCAGCTGCCGGCCGGCGGCTGGACGAAATCCGGATCGGCGACGTACTGGGCCCGATCCGCCAACGCCAGGCGCGACGCTTCGAGGTACAGATGCAGCCAGTCCTCCGCCGGCAGGCCGTCGGCCAGCGGCAGCGCGTCGGCCCGCACGGCGTCGAGGATGCCCAGGATCTGCCCGATCGCGATGGCTCCGGAGCCGGGCGGCGGAAAGCCGCAGAGGCGCCAGGTCCGGCCGCGGGCGCGATGCGCCTGGCAGATCGCGTCGCGCTTCTTCGGCTGGTACGCGGCGAGGTCGGCCAGCGCGAGCCGGCCGGGATTGGTCGGATGCTCGCGCACCTTGCGCACGATGGCCTGCGCCACGGCGCCCTCGTGGAGCGCGCGCGAGCCTTCGGCGGCGATCCGGCGCAGCACGGCGGCGAGTTCGCGGTTGCGCAGCGGCGCACCGATCGCGACGGGGCTGCCGTCGCTTCGATAGAAGAAGGCCCGCGCCACCGGATCCTGCTTCAGGTGGGCGTCGTTGGACAGCAGGCGGTGCAGCCGCGGGCTCACCGGAAAGCCCGCGTCGGCGAGGGCGATCGCCGGCTGGAACAGCCGGGCCCAGGGCAGCAGCCCATGTTCGCGATGCGCCAGCTCCAGCATGCGCAACGCGCCCGGGACGCCGACGGCGCGGCCGCCGACCACGGCCTCGTAGAAGGCGAGCGGCTTGCCGTCGGGGCGCAGCAGCAGCCGCTCGTCGGCGCCGGCCGGCGCCGTTTCGCGGCCGTCGTAGGCTTCGACCTGGCGGCCGTCGAAGTGCAGCAGGAAGGCGCCGCCGCCGATCCCGCTGGACTGCGGTTCGACCAGCGCCAGCACCATCTGCACGGCAATCGCCGCGTCGACGGCGGAACCGCCGGCCTTCAGGATGTCGTGGCCGGCTTCGGTGGCCAAGGGGTTGGCCGCCGCGACGGCGAACCGCGTCGTCGCCCACCCTGGCTTGGGCGTGAATGCCGAGGCGGCTTCGGGCGCGAGCGGCCGGTCGGCCGCGGCCTGTGGCGGCGGGCCGGCGCATCCGGCCGCGAGCGCCGCGGCGAGGGCGAGTGCGAGCAACCGCGTCATGACGCCTGCCGGACCCGGCCGGACGCGGACCCCGCCACGAGTCGGCGGCTCAGCGCGGCGCCAGGCGGATGGCGCCGTCGAGCCGGATCACCTCGCCGTTGAGCATGTCGTTTTCGAAGATGTGCCGGGCCAGCTTGGCGTAATCCTCGGGGGTGCCCAGGCGCGACGGGAAGGGCACGCTCGCGGCCAGCGAGTCCTGCACTTCCTTGGGCATGCCGAACAGCATCGGGGTGCCGAAGATGCCGGGGGCGATGGTCATGTTGCGAATTCCGTTGCGGGCCAGATCGCGCGCGATCGGCAGCGTCATGCCGACCACGCCGCCCTTGGACGCGCTGTACGCGGCCTGGCCGATCTGGCCGTCGTAGGCGGCGACCGACGCCGTGGAGATGATGCAGCCGCGCTCGCCGGTGGCTTCCGGTTCGTTCTTGCACATCGCCTCGGCGGCGAGCCGGATCATGTTGAAGCTGCCGATCAGGTTGACGGTGACGGTCTTGGTGAACACGGCCAGCGAGTGGGCGCCGTTCTTGCCGACGGTCTTCTCGGCCGGTGCGATGCCGGCGCAGTTGACCAGGCCCATCAGCTTGCCCATGGCCAATGCCTTGGCGACGACCGCCTGGCCGTCGGCCTCCTGGCTCACGTCGCACTTGACGAAGGCGCCGCCGATGTCCTTGGCCACGGCTTCGCCCTTGTCGGCCTGCATGTCGGCGACCACGACCTTGCCGCCGTTGGCGGCCAGCATGCGCGCCGTTCCTTCGCCCAGGCCCGAGGCGGCGCCGGTGACGATGAAGACCTTGCCCTTGATGTCCATACCCGCTCCTGATTGACGTTGACGTTCACGTCAATTATCGCCGATCGGTCCGCCGGCTCGACCGTCCGCCGCCGCCAACCGCGACAATGCCGGCTTCGCCGGCCGACCGGCACGAGGGGTTCGCGTTCGCATGAAGAAGAGGTCCATCCACGTCACCTGGCGCCTGCTGGCGTGCGCCGCGGCCCTGCTGGTCGCCGGCTGCGCCACTGCGCCGCCGCCCCCGCCACCCGCGGCACCCGCCCCACCGGCGCCGCCCGTGGCCAGGCAGCTGCCGCGCATCGGGCTGGCGCTCGGCGGCGGCGCGGCGCGCGGCTTCGCCCATGTCGGCGTGCTGCAGGTGCTGGAGGAGGCGGGGATCCGGCCGGACGTGGTGGTCGGCACCTCGGCCGGCAGCCTGGTCGCAGCGCTGTACGCCAGCGGGCGGGGCGGGCGCGAGCTGCAGCAGGTCGCCGACAGCATGGAGGAGGCGGCGTTCGCCGACTGGACGCTGCCGATCCTCAACCGCGGCATGCTGCGCGGCGAGGCGCTGGCCCGCTACGTCAACGGCCAGGTCGGCCACCGGCCGATCGAGCAGATGCCGCTGCGGCTGGGCATAGTCGCCACCAACCTCAACAACGGCGAAGGCGTGCTGTTCCAGCGCGGCGACACCGGCACGGCGGTGCGCGCCTCGAGCGCCGTGCCGGCGGTGTTCCTGCCGGTGCGCATCGGCGACCAGGACTACGTCGACGGCGGCCTGGTCTCGCCGGTGCCGGTGCGCTATGCACGCGAGATGGGCGCCGAGCTCGTCGTCGCGGTGGACATCTCCAGCGCGCCGGAAGGCAACCGCGCCGCCGATCCGCTGCAGATCCTGCTGCAGACCTTCGCCATCATGGGCAAGAACATCAACAAGTACGAGCTCCGTGAGGCCGACGTCGTCGTGCGCCCGGCGCTGCTGGGCTTCGGCAGCGCCGACTTCGCGTCGCGCGGCAAGGCCATCGCCGCCGGGCGCGCCGCGATGCAGCGCCTGCTGCCCGAGCTGAGGGCCGCCATGGCCCGCAAGTCGCACTGAGCGAAAAAAAAACCCCAGCCTTGCGGCTGGGGTTGGAAGGATCCCTGAACCTGTTGAGGTGTCGAAAGGACCCGAGGAGACAACCTGAAGAACTCCCGTTCGATCACGCCCAAGAGTCCTTGATAGACGACTGGCCGGCCGGCGAGTTCCCTGCATTCAGCAGGTTGGGGACCGGGCCCCCGGATTTCAAGAGGCGCGCTTCTTGGACGTGCCGGTCTTGGCCGCGTTCATTGCTTGGTTGGCGACCGCGTTGAAGTTGGCCTCGGCCACTTCGCTGGCCTGCTTGACGGCCTTTTGCACGCTTTCCAGCGCATTGGTGCCGGCGGCCATCGCGCTCCTGAGCACGGCCACCGCGGTCTCGCTGCCGGCGGGGGCGTTCTTGGCGGCGCTGTCGACCACGGCCAGCAGCTTGCGCTGGGCCTCGGCAGCCTGCTCTTCGAACGTGCGGCCGAACTCGGCGGTGGTGCCCGAAGCGATGTCGTAGAGATGGCGGCTGTAGGCGGCGCTCTTTTCGGCAATCGGCTGGAACATCGCGGCTTGCAGCGCCAGCAGCTCCTGCGGGTCCTTCACGCTCAGCAGCGCCTGGGTGGTGCCGGCGGCTTCGGCCAGTGCGGCCTTGGAAGCCGTCACGTTCAGTTCGACCAGCTTTTCAACGCCTTCGAAGGCCTTGCCGGTCAGGCCGAAAATCGTGTCGAGGGTGGCTTTTTGGGAAGCCAGGACTTGTTCAGCGGTCAACATAACATTCTCCAGAAGTGGGGACGGACGGATCTGCGCTGAACCCGGGGGTGACCCGGTGATGTTGCAGTGCAGCATGAAGCAAGTATACGGGCAGGCTGCGGCTTTGCAAGCACTTTTTGTTGCGGTGCAGCAAAACAACCGACGGACGGCAATATTCCCGCTGCGCGCCGACAATGGCCCCTCATGCAGGTCTTCCATGCGACTCAGTTCGCGTTGCCGCTGCCGCCTGGGCACCGATTTCCCATGGCCAAGTACCGGCTCTTGCGCGAGCGGCTCGAGGCCGAGCTGCCCGGGCTCGTGCTGCGTCCGGCCGAGCCGGCCAGCGATGGCGTGCTGGCGCTGGTCCACAGTCCGGCCTATGTCCGGGCGGTCGGCGACGGTTCGCTCGATCCGGCCGCCATGCGCGAGATCGGATTCCCATGGAGCGAGGCGATGGCCGACCGCGCCCGGCGTTCGGTCGGTGCGACGATCGCCGCCTGCCGCGCGGCGGTGCGCGATGGCGTCGCCGCGAACATCGCGGGCGGCACCCACCATGCCGGCCGGGACAAGGGCAGCGGCTACTGCGTGTTCAACGACGCGGCGGTGGCGGCCCGGCTGATGCAGGCCGAGTGGCCCCGCGGCGCGGGCGCGGCGCCGCTGAAGGTGGCGGTGATCGATCTGGACGTGCACCAGGGCAACGGCACCGCGAGCATCTTCCGCGGCGACGACAGCGTGTTCACGCTGTCGCTGCACGGCGCCAAGAACTTTCCCTTCCGCAAGGAGCCGGGCGACCTCGACGTCGACCTGCCGGACGGGTGCGGCGACGCGCAGTACCTGCAGGCGCTCGATGGCGCGCTCGACGCGCTGGAGCGTCGCTTCGAACCGGGCCTGGTGATCTACCTGGCCGGTGCGGATCCCCACGAGGGCGACCGGCTGGGACGCCTCAAGCTCACCTGGGACGGCCTGCAGGCGCGCGACGCACGGGTGTTCGACTGGGCCTGGGCGCGCCGGCTGCCGGTGGCCATGGCGATGGCCGGCGGCTATGGCATCCGCATCCAGGACACGGTGCAGGCGCAGGTGAACACCTTCCGCGTCGCGGCCGGCGCCTGGCGCCGCTGGCAGAATCACGCGCCATGAGCCATGCCCCCGCCGCCAAGCCGCAACCCGCCGCGCGCAGCGAGTACCGCGTCTTCCGCCCGATCAGCACGCGCTGGATGGACAACGACGCCTACGGCCACGTCAACAACGTCGTCTACTACAGCTGGTTCGACACGGTGGTGAACGCGCACCTGATCGAGCGCGGCGCCCTCGACGTGCAGCACGGGCGAACGATCGGGCTGGTGGTGGAGACCCACTGCAACTACTTCGCCCCGCTCGAGTTCCCGCAGACCGTCGAGGGCGGCCTGCGCGTGGCGAGCATCGGCACGTCCAGCGTGCGCTACGAAGTGGGGTTGTTCGGCCAGGGCGAGGCGATGACGGCGGCCCGGGGCCACTTCGTGCACGTGTACGTGGACCGGGCCACGCGCCGTCCCACCGCATTGCCGCCCGAGCTGCTGCGGGTGCTCGAGCCCCTGCGCTGAAACGGACGGCGGCGAGCGCGGCCCGGGCCGCGGCTCGCCGCGTCACTGGCTGCCGCCGACGGCGGCTGCTTCAGGTCACATCTTGCCGAACTTCTTCTTGACGTCGCTCAGGCAGTTGTCCTTGGCCTGCCCGGACATCGCGTCGCAGCGCTCCTTGGCGGCGGCGTACTTGGCGTCGCTGGTGTCCTCGCGCGCGTCCTTGCGTTCCTCGGTGGCCTTGGCGGAGCTTGCGCCCTTTTCGCCGGCGGCCTTGGCCACCTTGGCGTCACCCTTGGCGCTCTCGTAGGCGGCCTTGGCGTCCTTCTTGCACACGTCCTTGGCGTTGCCCTTCAGCTCCTCGCATTTTTCCTTGGCCACCTTGTAGTCGGCCTCGGCCTTTTCCTTCTTCACCTTGGCATCGGCCTTGGCGCTCGGCTTGTACTGGGCTTCCAGTTCGGCCTTGGCGACCTCGTGCTTGCCCTTGGCCTCGGCCTTGCAGACGTCCTTGGGATTGCCCTTCTGATCATCGCACTGCTTCTTGGCCGTCTTGTAGTCGGCGTCGATGCGGTCCTTCTGCGCCTTGTAGTCCTGCTTGGACATGCCGCTCGCCGGGGCGGTCGTCTTGGCCGTCGTGTCGGGGGTGGCGGTCGTGGGTGTCGCCGCGCCGGCGGCGCCGCCCAGGCCGAAGGCAAGGGCGACGGCCAGGGTCATCATGGTGTGTTTCATGGGTTGTTTCCTTTCTGTGCTTGGCTCAGGATCGCTCGAAGAAGATTTCGGGGTTCTGCCGGCTGAAGGTCTCCAACTGGCGTTGCGCCTCGTCGCGGGCCAGGCCATGGCGCTCCTGGATGCGCCCGAGCAGCTGGTCGCGCCGCCCCGCGATGACATCCAGGTCATCGTCGGTCAGCTTGCCCCACTGCTCCTTGAGCTTGCCCTTGACCTGCTTCCAGTTGCCGTCGACACGGTCTTGATTCATCGTGAACTCCCAAAGTTGTGCGCCCGCGTCCCTTGCGGGGCCGGCGTCGTTGCACTGTAGGAGGAGCGATGGCGGCCGACGGTAGGACCCGGGTGAACACTTTCGTAGGGCGGGGGAGGACACGCACGAGCCTGCCGCGAGCGGATGCTCGACAGCGACCCCGCATAATCGGGCATCCACACAACAAGAACCCGCGGAGATTCGCCAATGACGCTGGCCGGCATTCCAGTCGACTTCATCCTCTTCGCCCTCACGCTGCTGGGGGTGGCGCTGTTTCACCATCACACCCTGGCGGTGGCGCTGACGGGGCTCACGGCGATCACCCTGTACAAGCTCGGCTTCGGCGACTTTTCCGGGGTGAGCGGGCTCGCCGGCCTGGCGGGCCTGCTGCGCCACGAGTGGGTGACGCTGGCCAACCTGCTGGGCCTGCTGCTGGGATTTGCGCTGCTGGCCGATCACTTCGAGCGCAGCGGGCTGCCGACGCTGTTGCCGCGCTTCCTGCCCGACGACTGGAAAGGCGGGCTGGTGCTGCTGTTCGCCGTGTTCGTGCTCTCGAGCTTTCTCGACAACATCGCGGCGGCGATGATCGGCGGCACCATGGCCGCGGTGCTGTACAACAAGCGCGTGCACATCGGCTTCCTGGCCGCGATCGTCGCGGCCAGCAACGCCGGTGGCTCGGGCAGCGTGGTCGGCGACACGACGACCACCATGATGTGGATCGCCGGCGTCCCGGCTCTGCAGGTCGTCGACGCGTACGTGGCGGCGCTGGTCGCCACCCTGATCGTCGGCTACTTCGCGGCTCGCCAGCAGCACGCGCTGCAGCCGATCATGCGCGACAACCCGCAGGGGGCGCACTTCGAGGCGCCACGGCTGGCCATCGTCGTCATCATCCTGTTGGCGGCGATCGGTGCCAACCTGTTTTTCAACCTGCGCGACCCCGAGGTCTTGAATCACTTCCCGGTGATCGGGTTGGCGGTGTGGCTGGCCATCCTGCTCACCGCGCCGTGGCGCCGGCCGACCTGGAGCCTGCTGCCCGGAGCGTTCCGCGGCACCGTCTTCCTGCTGTCGCTGGTGACCTGCGCGGCGATGATGCCGGTGCAGGCCCTGCCGCCTGCTTCCTGGCAAGCGGCATTCGGACTGGGCTTCGTCAGCGCCGTGTTCGACAACATCCCGCTCACCGCGCTGGCGCTGCGCCAGGGCGGCTACGACTGGGGCTTTCTGGCCTACGCCGTGGGCTTCGGCGGCTCGATGATCTGGTTCGGCTCGTCGGCCGGGGTCGCGCTCTCGAACATGTATCCGCAAGCCAAGTCGGTCGCCGCCTGGGTCAGGGGCGGCTGGCACGTGACGGTCGGTTACGTCGCCGGCTTCTTCGTGCTGCTGGCCATCCTCGGCTGGCATCCGGATGCCTGGCAGCGCCACGGCGCGCCGGCCGCGGCGGCGCCGCACGCCACCACCTCCGCCATCCCCTCATCCAAGCCCTGAGCCGACATGAGCAAGCCAGCCATCCTCGTCGCGCGACGCGTCTTCCCCGAAATCGTCGAACTGCTGCGGGAGCACTTCGACGTCGAGTGCAACCAGGACGACGAGCCCTGGACCAAGGCGCAGCTGGCGCAGAAGCTGGGCGGCAAGGCCGGCGCCTTCACGACCGGCAGCGAGCGCATCGACGAGGAGGTGCTGGCGGCGGCGCCGGACCTGCGCATCTGCGCCAACATGGCCGTTGGCTTCAACAATTTCGACCTGGCGGCGATGACGGCCCGCGGCGTGCTGGGGACCAACACCCCCGACGTGCTGACCGAGACCACGGCCGATTTCGGTTTCGCGCTGCTGATGGCCACGGCCCGCCGGGTCGCCGAAAGCGAGCATTTCCTGCGCGCCGGGCGCTGGGAGCGCTGGACCTACGACATGTTCGCCGGCACCGAGGTGCACGGCAGCACGCTGGGCATCCTCGGCATGGGCCGCATCGGCCAGGGCATCGCGCGGCGCGGCGCGCACGGCTTCGGCATGAACGTGATCTATCACAACCGCTCGCGGCTGCCGGCGCCGCTGGAGGCGCAGTGCAAGGCCCGCTACGTCTCCAAGGAGGAGCTGCTGCGAACGGCCGACCACGTGGTGCTGGTGCTGCCGTATTCCCCGCAGTCGCATCACACGATCGGCGCCGCCGAGCTGGCGCTGATGAAGCCCACGGCCAACCTGGTCAACATCGCCCGCGGCGGCATCGTCGACGACGCCGCGCTGGCGCAGGCGCTGCGCGACAAGCGCATCGCCGCGGCCGGCCTCGACGTCTTTGAGGGCGAGCCGAAGGTGCATCCGGCGCTGCTGGAGGTGCCCAACGTCGTCCTGACGCCGCACATCGCGAGCGCCACCATTCCCACGCGGCTGGCGATGGCCCGGCTGGCCGCCGACAACCTGATCGGCTTCCTGGTCGCCGGCAAGGCGCTGACGCCGGTCAACCCCGAAGTGCTGGGGAAAGGACAGTGATTGGAATTCTGGTTTCTCATTGCGCTGGGTGCAGCGAACCTGGCGCTGCTGCTGGCGCTGCTGCTGCGCCGGCCCGCCGGCGATGCCGCCCGGGTCGAGCTGCTGGCGGCGAGCGAGCGCCTCGAGCGTGAGCTGCGGCGCGAGATCAGCGAGTCCTCGCGCGGCGCGCGCACCGAGCTGACGCAGAACCTCGCGACGTTCCAGGACGCGCTGCTGCGGCAGGGCCAGGAAACGACGCGCACGCAGAACAGCCAGATCGACGCCTTCGGCCAGCAGCTCGCGCTGTTGCAGAAGACGCTGGCCGAGACGCTGACGCTGCAGCTGCAGTCGCTGGCCGATTCCAACGCCCGCCGCCTCACCGAGATGCGGGGCACGCTGGAAGGGCAGCTGGCCCTGCTGCAGCAGTCCAACGCCGCCAAGCTCGACGAGATGCGCAACACGGTGGACGAGAAGCTGCAGACGACGCTGGCGGCGCGGCTGGGCGAGAGTTTTCGCCATGTCGCGGAGCGGCTGGAGCAGGTGCACAAGGGCCTGGGCGAGATGCAGACGCTGGCGCAGGGCGTGGGCGACCTGCAGCGCGTGCTGACCAACGTGAAGTCGCGCGGGATGTTCGGCGAGGTGCAGCTGGAGGCGCTGCTCGAGCAGGTGCTGACGGGCGAGCAGTACGCGCGGCAGGTCGAGACCAAGCCGCGCAGCAACCAGCGCGTCGACTTTGCGATCCGCCTGCCCGGGCGCAGCGCCGACGGGGCGACCGTGTGGCTGCCGGTCGATGCGAAGTTCCCGCGCGACGACTACGAGCGCCTGCTCGATGCGCAGGATCGCGCCGACGGACCCGCCGCCGAAGCCGCCGCGAAGGCGCTCGAGTCGCGCATCCGCGCCGAGGCGAGGTCGATCTGCGAGTGCTACCTGTGTCCGCCGCACACCACCGACTTCGCCATCCTGTTCGTGCCGGTGGAAAGCCTGTACGCCGAGGTGTTGCGCCGCCCCGGCCTGATGGACGCGCTGCAGCGCGAGTACCGCGTGACGCTCGCGGGCCCGACCACCTTGCTGGCCATGCTCAACAGCCTGCACATGGGTTTTCGTACGCTGGCGCTGGAGCAGCAGGCGTCCGAGGTCTGGAAGGTGCTGGGCGCCGTCAAGACCGAATTCGAACGCTACGGCGGCTGGGTGGAGAAGGTGCGCGAGCAGGTGCGCAAGGCGGCCGACACGCTCGACACCGCGCAGACCCGCACCAACCAGATGCGGCGCGCGCTGAAGGTGGTGGAAGCCCTGCCGGACGCACAGGCCAGCGCGCTGCTGCCGCCGACGCCTGAGGGCGACCAGGCGAGCCCATGATCGGCGGCCTCAGTCCGGGGCTGGCGCGGCTGATCGCCGGGCATGTGTTCCTGCATGCCTGCATGGCCGGCACCCGCATGGCCGCGCCGTTGCTCGCGCTGCGGGCCGGCCACAGCGAAGCGGCCGTCGGCGTGTTGCTGGCGCTGTTCGCCACCACCCAGGTGTTCCTCGCGCTGCCGGCCGGACGCTATGCCGACCGCCACGGCCTGCGGCGCCCCGTGGGCTTGAGCGTGATCGCGGCGACCACCGGCGCCGCGCTGGCGGTGGCGTTCCCGATCTTCCCGGTGCTGTGCGCGAGCGCGCTGCTGACCGGCGGGGCGACCGGCGCCGCGTCGATCGCGCTGCAACGGCATGTCGGCCGCGCCGCCGAAACGCCGACCCAGCTGAAGCAGGTCTTCTCCTGGCTGGCGATCGGCCCGGCGTTCTCCAACTTCGTCGGGCCGTTCACCGCCGGCATCATGATCGACCACGGCGGTTTTCGCGCGGCGTTCCTGCTGCTGGCGGTGCTGCCGGTGGTCTGCTGGTTCTGGGTGCGCACGGTGCCGGATCTGCCGGCGGTGGTCGCCCCGTCGCTGCGCAAGAAGAGCCGCGCCTGGGACCTGGTGGCCGAGCCCACCTTCCGCCGCCTGTTGCTCGTGAACTGGTTCCTGTCGTCCTGCTGGGACGTGCACACCTTCGTCGTGCCGGTGCTGGGGCACGAGCGCGGCCTGTCGGCCTCGGTCATCGGCACCATCCTGGGCGCCTTCGCGATGGCCGCGGCGCTGATCCGGCTCGTGCTGCCATTGCTCGCCGCACGGCTGCGCGAGCACCTGGTGGTCGTCGGCGCGATGAGCGCGACCGCCGCGCTGTTCGCGATCTATCCGTTCATGCAGGCGGCGCCGGCGATGGCGATCTGCTCGGTGCTGCTGGGCGCGGCGCTGGGCTCGGTGCAGCCGATGATCATGAGCATGCTGCACCAGATCACCCCCGAGCACCGCCACGGCGAGGCGGTCGCGATGCGGGTGATGGTGATCAACGCCTCCAGCGTCTCCATGCCGCTGCTGTTCGGCATGGCCGGCAGCGTGATCGGCATCGCCGGCGTGTTCTGGGTCACCGGCGCCGCGGTGGCCGCCGGCACCCGCCTGGCGATGCGGCTGGGCGACCTGCCGCCGGCGCCCTAGAGGCGGTAGAAGCTGCGGATGATCTCCCACGCCGTGGCGGGATCGTCGGCGTACTGGAAGAGGTCGGTGTCGGCCGGCGAGATGACGCCTTCCTCGATCAGGAAATCGAAGTTGACGAGCCGCTTCCAGTACTCGGAGCCGAACAGCACGATCGGCACCTGCCGCGCCTTGCGCGTCTGCACCAGCGTGATGACCTCGAACAGCTCGTCCAGCGTGCCGAAGCCGCCGGGAAAGGCGACCAGCGCCTTCGCGCGCATCATGAAGTGCATCTTGCGCAGCGCGAAGTAGTGGAACTTGAAGGACAGCGCCGGCGTCACGTACTGGTTGGCCTGTTCCTCCATCGGCAGCGCGATCGCCAGGCCGACGCTGATGCCGTCGCCCTCGTAGGCGCCGCGGTTGGCCGCCTGCATGATGCCGGGGCCGCCGCCGGTGCAGATGAACAGCATGTCGGCCGGATCCTTGCCGGCGCTGTACTGCGCCACCAGGCGACCGAAGGCGCGCGCCTTCTCGTAGTAGTGGGCATTGCGGGCCAGGGCGCGCGCCCGTCGCACCTGCGCCTCGTCCCCGCTCGCCTCCGCCGCGGCGACCAGTTCGGCCGCTTCTTCCTCGCTGCGAAAGCGGGCGCTGCCGAACACGACGATGGTGTTCTCGATGCCCATCGCCTGCTGTTCGAGGTCCGGCTTGAGCAGCTCCAGCTGGAAGCGGATGCCGCGCGTTTCGCGGCGCAGCAGGAACTCGGGATCGGCGAACGCGAGGCGGCTGGCATCGGGGTCCAGCGGCAGGCCGGAATCGGCATGTGCCTGCAGGGTGGCCCAGGCGTCGGCCAGGCGCCGATCGTGAATGTTGCGTGAAGATGACATGGCCCCGATTCTCGGGCCAATCCACGACCGCTCCGGTAGGATGGCGTCGCAAAGAATACTTTCGCTTGCGAGGGGCAAGATGGACCAGCCGAACTACCACGTTCTGCTCGACGGACGCATGGTGGGACCGTACGACCGCAGGACCATCGTCGGCATGCGTATCAAGCACGCGCTCACCGGCGACCACATGCTGGTCGGCGGCGACGGAACCAGGCTGACGGTGCGCGATCTGATCGGCGCCGTCGCCGCGGGCGCGCCGCCTTCGATCCAGAACGGTCCGGACCGCGTGCTGGCCACCTATGGCGGCCTGCTGCTCGAGGCCGGTCGCGGCGACCTGCAGGTGCCGAACTTCCGGGGCGAGATCGAGTTGCGGGTGCGCAGCGACGTGATCCGCATGGCGGGACGCCATCGCCGGCTGCTGCGGTGGCGCGAGGACCGCGTGAAGCTGCCGGTATGCGACATCGTGCACGCGCAGGCCAGGGGACCGCGGCTGGACCTGTGGCTGCGCCGCGAGGGGCGTGCGGCGCCGCAGCGCATCGGCCTGTGCCTGTTCACGGCGGACGCCGCCGGCGAACTGCTGAAGCTGCTGCCGCCGCAGGTGGCCGATGTCGGTCAGCCGGGAGCGCGCGCCATCGCGGGCGCCACGCCCGCCGTGGCCGCGGGACGGGTGCTGATGGTGGCCGTCCTGGGCATCACCGCCGCGATCGGGCTGGTGCTGCTGGTGCTCCTGTCGCGGCGCCTGTACTGAGCGCCGGCGAGCCTCAGGCGCACGTGGCGAGCCAGCGCAGCAGCGGCTCGCGGGCGAGCGCCAGGTTCTTGTAGGCCAGCACGGCGGGCGACATCGAGGCCAGGGCGTCGTGCAGCCGCTGCGCCTGCCACGGCGCCCTCACGGCGTCCCGCAACGGCTGCAGCATCACGCGGATGGTGAATACCGCCTGCCGCGTGCCGCGGCCCACCGGGAAGAACGTCTGCCGCTCCGCCCGCAGCCAGCACTGCGCGGCAAAGCGCTCGGGGTCCGCGCCGCAGGAGGGCCAGGCGGGAAGGGGGTGCCGCGCCGGGTGCTGATCGAAGCGCCCGGAGGGGCTGACGGTCCAGACGTGGCGTTCCCAGCGGTCGCCGCCCGTGGCCAGCGCCACCAGCTGGCGCGAGGCCGCCACCAGCGCCGCGTTGTCGGCCACCGGCGCATGCAGCGCCGCGAAGTCCAGACCGAGCTTTTCCTCGGGCGCCCAGTGCGAAGGCACGCAGACGCACAGCCACGGAAGGGTGCCGGTGGCACCGTCGAGGATCGCCAGGTCCTCCTCGAACGCCAGTTCCGGCGGTGCGTCGGCCGCGAAGCGGCAGCCGGCCACGGTGGCGGCATGGGCCGCGACGGCGGCCAGCGCCGGCCCGGCATCGAAGCCGGCGAGCACATGGCGCGACCGCCCGGCCTCCAGGACGGCCCGCTTTTCCTGCGCCAGGCGGCTGTGCGGGGCCAGCGGCGTGAGCTGCGCGGCGCCATCGGCCAGCCGCCGCAGCCCGGGGCGCATGCCGAAGGGCACGCCGATCAGGTTGAAGTCGAAGTCCACGGCGGGGGCAAAAAGAAAAAGGCTCCTCGCGGAGCCTCGATGCGCTGGTCGCCGGCGAACCTCAGACGCGGCGGCGGTATTCGCCGGTGCGCGTGTCGATTTCGACCTTGTCGCCCTGGGCCACGAAGATCGGCACGCCGATCTCGAAGCCGGTGGCGATCTTGGCGGGCTTGAGGACCTTGCCCGAGGTGTCGCCCTTGACGGCCGGCTCGGTCCAGGTGATCTCGCGCTCGAGGGTCGTCGGCAGTTCGACCGACAGGGCCTTGCCTTCGTAGAACACCACCTCGGCCGGCATGCCGTCCTCGAGGTAGTTCAGGGCGTCGCCCATGTTCTCGGCCTCGACTTCGTACTGGTTGTACTCGGCGTCCATGAACACGTACATCGGGTCGGCGAAGTAGGAGTAGGTGCACTCCTTCTTGTCAAGGACGATCTGCTCCATCTTGTCGTCGGCCTTGAACACCACCTCGGTGTTGAAGTTGGCGATCAGGCTCTTGAGCTTCATCCGGACGGTGGCGGCGTTGCGCCCGCCGCGGGCGTATTCGGTCTTCAGCACGACCATGGGATCCTTGCCGTGCATGATCACGTTGCCGGCGCGGATTTCTTGAGCGATTTTCATAGCGGTTGGGTCAAAGGAGGCCGCGGGCTGAAGCGCCGGGACGGTGCTTGGACTGCGGCGGGGGCGCACGCGCGCCCGGTCGGGCTGTTGCGCAAAGCCCTGGATTTTAGCATTTCGGCTTCATCCAGGCCAGTCGCGGCAGGGTTTCCAGCAGTTCAGGTGGCGTTAAGTGTTGGCCGGGCACACTGCGGCGCCATGCATATTGACGAGCACCGCGCGCCCGGCCGTTGGCCCGGCGCGGCCGTGGCCACGCTCGGCCTGCTGGCCGCGATCCTGCTGTGGGACGCCAGCGGCCTGGACCTGGCGCTGGCCCGCGCCGCCGGCGGCGCCGGCGGCTTTCCGCTGCGCGACCACTGGCTGGTCAGCGGGCTGTTGCACGAATGGCCGCGCCGCGCCGTCGGGCTCATCGGCGCCTGGCTGGTGCTGGGCATCTGGTGGCCGACCGGCGTGCTGCGCCAGCTGCCGCGGGGCGCACGGGTGCAGTGGCTGGCGGCCGTGGTGCTTGCTATGCTCCTGATCAACGGCCTCAAGCACGAGAGCCTGACGAGCTGTCCCTGGGATCTGGTGGAATTCGGCGGCACGGGCAGTTATCTATCACACTGGCATTGGGGCTTGCGCGACGGCGGCCCCGGCCATTGCTTTCCAGCGGGACATGCTTCGATCGGTTTTGCCTTCATCGGCGGTTACTTTCCACTGCGCCGGGTGGCGCCGCGGCACGCGGCCGCTTGCCTGTGGCTCGCGCTCGCCGGCGGTTTCCTGCTGGGCGCCGCCCAGCAGCTGCGCGGGGCCCACTTCATGAGCCATACCCTCTGGACGGCCTGGCTGTGCTGGGCCGGCGGCTGGGCCGTCGAACGGGTCGCCGGCCTGGCGCGCGCGCCGGCCCTGGCGGAGGCGCTGCCTTGACCGGAACCGGGGCTGCCTGGCGGCGCCGGCCGGTGCTCAGCGTCGAGACGCTGGTGCTGCTCGGCGCGCTGTTCATCATGGTCGCCGGCAATGGCCGCTTCTGGGAGGCCGCCCTGGCCGGACGCGGCTGGGCCGATGCGTCGACCTGGGCCTTCATGGGCGCGGTCTTCGTGGCCCTGACGGCGCTGTACGTCGCGGCGGCGGCGACGCTCGCCACCCGCTACACGGTCAAACCGCTGCTGTCGATCCTGCTGGTGACGTCGGCGGCGACCGCCTACTACATGGACCGGTACTCGATCTATTTCGACCGGGCCATGCTGCGCAACGTGCTGGCGACCAACTATGCCGAGGCCAGCGAGCTGCTGGGGTGGCGCATGGTCGTGTTCGTGCTGGTCCTGGGCGTGCTGCCGGCGCTGCTGGTGTGGTGGCCCGACGTCAAGCGGCGGCCGGTGCGGCGGGCGCTCGCGATCCGCCTGGCCTGGATCGTCGGCGCGCTGGGGGTCGCCACGGCCAGCCTGCTGCTGGTGTTTTCCGATTTTGCCTCGCTGATGCGCAATCACAAGGAGGTGCGGTACCTGATCAACCCGGGCAACGTGGTCAGCGCGTTCGCGAGCAACGCCTGGGGCCGCAGCAGCCGGCCCAGGGGCCCCAAGGTGGCGGTCGGCGCCGACGCGCAACTGGCCGCCGCGTGGCAGGGCCGCACCCGGCCGGCGCTGTTCGTGCTGGTGGTGGGCGAGACGGCGCGGGCGCAGAACTTCGCGCTGAACGGCTACGGTCGTCCCACCAATCCCGAGCTGGCCCGGCGCGACATCGTCAACCTGCCGCAAGTCGACGCCTGCGGCACCTCCACCGAGGTGTCGCTGCCGTGCATGTTCTCCGCCGTCGGTCGGGCCCACTACGACGAGGAGAAGATCCTCGGCCAGGAGTCGCTGCTGCATGTGCTGGCCCGGGCCGGCTTCCAGGTGGTGTGGCGGGACAACCAGTCCGGATGCAAGGGCGTGTGCAGCGGCCTGACGCAGCAGCAGCTCAATGGCGCCGGCGCCAAGGCCACCTGTCCGGACGGGCAGTGCCTGGACGAGGTGCTGGTGCAGGGCCTGGACGGCGTCGCGCGCGACGCCAAGGGCAACGTCTTCGTCGTGCTGCACCAGCTGGGCAGCCATGGCCCGGCCTATTTCAAGCGGTATCCGCCCCAGTTCCGGCGTTTCACCCCGGCCTGCGAAAGCGAGGACCTGCGCACCTGCAGCCGCGATGAGATCGTCAACGCCTACGACAACTCGCTGCTCTATACCGACCACGTGCTCGGCCAGCTGATCGACTTCCTGGATCGGGCCCAGGCGACCCACGACACCGCGATGCTGTACGTCTCCGACCACGGCGAGTCGCTGGGCGAGAGCGGCCTGTACCTGCATGGCGTGCCTTACGCCATCGCGCCGGACGTCCAGAAGCGGGTGCCGCTCGTGATGTGGCTGTCGCCGGCGTTCCGCCGCAGCTTCGGCGTCGACCAGGACTGCCTGCGCCGGCGCGCCGATCTGCCGCGCTCGCACGACAACCTGTTCCACTCGCTGCTGGGCGTGCTCGACGTGCGGACCCGTGCCTACGACGGCGGCCTGGACCTGTTCGCAGGGTGCCGCGCCAATCCGCAGCCGCAGGCAGCGGCCGCCGGCCCGGTCGCCCGCTGAGGGCCCTCAGGCCGCCGACCGGCGTCCCTGGACGAACTGCAGCAGCTGGCTGAGCAGGTCGTCCTGCCGCAGCAGGCGGTCCCGGGCGGCAGCGGCCGCCGCCACCCATTCCTCGTCGGCCAGGGGTTGCGTCCGGGCCGCGGCCCCGTTCCAGAACCGGTGGAATGCGCGCCACGACGGCGGCGCCTGCAGCCAGTCGAGAAAGGCGTCCAGCTTGGCGTGGTGCGCGGCGTCGTCCTGGGGATACAGCTGCCACACGAACGGGCGGCCGGCCCACAGGGCCCGCACCAGCGAGTCCTCGCCGCGCACGAAATTCAGGTCGCAGGCCCACAGCAGCCGGTCGAACTCCGCCTGCGTGACCAGCGGCAGCCAGCCGATCGACAGGCGCGAGCCGGCCGGCCAGCCCGGATGCGATCGCACCCGCTGGCGCAGCACCCCCTCGACGGCGGCCGTGGCGCGGCCGGCCGTCACGAACAAGTGCGTCGGGCGCGCGGCCAGCGCCAGCTGGTCCAGCAGCGACGCGAGGCCGGCGGGCTCGTAGCAGAACAGGCTGACGACGCGCTGCCCCGGCTGCGGCACCAGTCCCCGCTCGCGCAGCCAGCCAGTGCGGTCGAACGCGGCCTGGCGCCGGGCCAGGTCGGTCTCGCGCAGCAGCCCGCCGGTTGCCGGCGTGAAGCCCGGGTAGAAGAAGTGCTTGGTGAGTCCGGCCGCCGGGCCGGCGAGCACGGGGGAGGGCAGGCCGTGGTTGCGCTCGGCGAACGACTCGGCGGTGAGGTACTCGAGGTTCAGCCACGGCGGCTGTGCGCCGGTGCCGGCGGTGCGCCTGGCGATCGCCGCCTGGAACGACGCTTCGAGCTCGCAGCCGAACGCCTCGACCACGACATCGCCGGGCTCGGCGCCTTGCTGGTCGGCCCACGCCAGGACCTGCACCTGCGGGTGGCCCGGCGCCATCCAGGCGAGGGCCGAGGCGTCGTCGACCCACAGCCGCACCTGCTCGCCACGCGCCGCGAGCTGCGCGGCCAGACGCCAGCACACGCCGATGTCGCCGTGGTTGTCGATGACCTTGCAGAAGATGTCCCAGAGCATGGCGGGGCCGGCTGTCGATGCCGGGATTGTCCACAATATGGCCGTGATGTCTGAGAGCCATTCCGAAGAGTTGCTGGCGCAGGTCGCCGCCTTGCCCGCGCTGCCCGGCGTGTACCGCTATTTCGGCGCGGACGGCGGCGTGCTGTACGTCGGCAAGGCGCGCAACCTGAAAAAGCGCGTCTCCAGCTATTTCCAGAAGAACCACGGCGGCACCCGCATCGGCCACATGATCTCCAAGATCGCGCGGCTGGAGACGACGGTGGTGCGGTCCGAGGCCGAGGCGCTGCTGCTGGAAAACAACCTGATCAAGACGCTCAATCCGCGCTACAACATCCTGTTCCGGGACGACAAGAGCTATCCCTACCTGAAGATCGCCGGCTCGGAACCGGTCGGCCCCGGCGCCGGCAACCCGCCGAGCCCCATGGCGTTCCCGCGGGTGGCGTACTACCGCGGCGCCGTCGACCGCAAGCACCGCTACTTCGGCCCGTATCCGAGCGCGTGGGCCGTGAAGGAATCGATCCAGCTGCTGCAGAAGGTGTTCCGGCTGCGCACCTGCGAAGACACGGTCTTCGCGAACCGCACCCGGCCCTGCCTGCTGTACCAGATCAAGCGCTGCTCGGGGCCCTGCGTGAACCTGGTCTCGGCGCAGGACTACCAGCACGACGTCGAGAATGCCGAGCGCTTCCTGCGCGGCGAGACGCAGGAAGTGCTGGCCGCGCTCGAGGCGAGGATGATGCAGCACGCCGAACGCCTGGAGTTCGAGCAGGCGGCGGAACTGCGCAACCAGATGGGCGCCCTGTCCCGGGTGCTGCACCAGCAGTCGGTCGAAACGATCTCGGACAAGGACGTCGACATCCTGGCGGTCAAGGTGCAGGGCGGCAAGGCCTGCGTGAACCTGGCGATGGTGCGCGGCGGCCGGCACCTGGGCGACCGCGCGTACTTTCCCAGCCACGTCGAGGACGCGGCGGCGGTGCAGGACTTCGACGAGGCCGAGGGCGAGGAGGGCGCGGCGGTCCCGCAGCCGGTGGAGGTGCACGTGCTGGAAGCGTTCATCGCGCAGCACTACCTGGGCGTGCCGGTCCCCTCGACGCTGATCACGAGCGTCGCCGTCGACGCCCAATTGATCGCTGCGCTGTCGGCACAGGCCGGCGTGCGCGTGCACGCGGTGCACCAGCCGCGCGAGCAGCGGCGCACGTGGCTCGAGATGGCCCAGCAGAACGCGCAGATCCAGCTCGCGCGGCTGCTGGCCGAGGAGGGCTCGCAGCAGGCGCGCACCCGCGCGCTGGTGGACGCGCTCGACCTGGCGCCGGACAACATCGACAACTTCCGCATCGAGTGCTTCGATATCTCGCACACGGCGGGGGAGGCCACCCAGGCCTCCTGCGTGGTGTTACACCACCACAAGATGCAGAACTCGGAGTACCGGCGCTACAACATCGACGGCATCACGCCCGGCGACGACTACGCGGCGATGCGCCAGGTGCTGCTGCGGCGCTACAGCCGGCTGGCCGAAGCCGGCCGCGATGCGCCCGACGCCACCCCGCCCAAGGGCAGCGGCGGCGGCGCCGGGCGGCTGCCGGACCTGGTGCTGGTGGACGGCGGCAAGGGCCAGGTGAGCATGGCGCGCGAGGTCTTCGCCGAGCTGGGGCTCGACCTGTCGGTGATCGTGGGGGTCGAGAAGGGCGAAGGGCGCAAGGTGGGACTGGAGGAGTTGGTGTTCGCCGACGGCCGCCAGAAGGTGTACCTCGGCCGCGATTCGGCGGCGCTGATGCTGGTGGCGCAGATCCGCGACGAGGCGCACCGGTTCGCGATCACCGGGATGCGGGCGCGCCGGGCCCGGGTGCGGGTGGGCGGCAGCCAGCTGGAGGAAATCCCCGGCATCGGCGCCAAGAAGCGGGCCCGGCTGCTGCAGCGGTTCGGCGGCGTGCGCGGCGTGGCGGCGGCCGGCGTGGACGACATCGCCAGCGTGGAAGGCATTTCCCGCGAGCTCGCCGAGACCATCTACCGGGCCCTGCACTGAAGCGGCGGCGCGGCGGGCCGACCGGGCCGGCCGGTTGCATGACAGAATCGGGGTCCATGTTCTTCACCGTTCCCACGATCCTGACCTGGACGCGCATCGTCGCGATTCCGCTCATCGTCGGCGTCTTCTACGTGGGACTCGAGCCGCGCGTGCAGAACCTCGTCGCCACGATCATGTTCATCGTGTTCGCGCTCACCGACTGGCTGGACGGGTTCCTGGCGCGCCGCCTGAACCAGACCTCGGCGTTCGGCGCCTTCCTGGATCCGGTCGCCGACAAGTTCCTGGTCTGCGCCTCGCTGCTGGTGCTGGTGCACCTCAAACGGGCCGACGTCTTCGTCGCGCTGATCATCATCGGCCGCGAGATCGCGATCTCGGCGCTGCGCGAGTGGATGGCGCAGATCGGCGCGGCCAAGAGCGTTGCCGTGCACATGCTCGGCAAGGTCAAGACGACGGTGCAGATGATCGCGATCCCGTTCCTGCTGTTCGACGGCCTGCTGTTCCGCGCCATCGACACCGGCCTGTGGGGCACCTGGCTGATCTGGATCTCGGCGATCCTGACCGTCTGGTCCATGGTGTACTACCTGCAGAAGGCGCTGCCCGAAATCCGCCAGCGGGTGAAGTAGGCGATGGCGGCCCGCGACGACGCCCTGCTGCGGGCGATGCCCGCCGTGTTCGTCGTCATCTGGAGCACCGGCTTCATCGTCGCGCGCTACGGCATGCCGCACGCTCCGCCGATGAAGTTCCTGGCGCTGCGGTATGCGTGCTCGGTCGCCTGCTTCGCCCTGTGGGCGGTGGCCGCCCGGGTGCCGCTGCCGCGCAACCGCGGGCAATGGAAGCACCTGGCCGTGACCGGCATCCTGATGCATGCGGGGTATCTGGGCGGGGTCTGGGCGGCGGTGAAGCTGGGGATGGGCGCCGGCCTGGCGGCGCTGCTGGTCGGCCTGCAGCCGGTGCTGACCGCGGTGTGGATTTCGGCGCGCGGCGGGGCCGTCGGCCAGCGCCAGTGGATGGGGCTCATGCTCGGCTTCGCCGGGCTCGCGCTGGTCCTCTGGCAGAAGCTCGGCGTGGGCGAGATCAACGGCCCCAACGTGCTGCTGGCGATCCTGGCGCTTTTCAGCATCACCGCCGGCACCCTGTATCAGAAGCGCTTTCTCGAGCCGTGCGACGTCCGCACCGCCAACCTGGTGCAGCTGGCGGCGGCGCTGGTGGTCACGCTGCCGCTGGCGCTGCTGGAAACCGAGGCCGTCCGCTGGAACGGCCAGATGATCGGCGCGCTGGCGTGGTCGGTGCTGGGGCTGACGCTCGGCGGCAGCTCCTTGCTGTACCTGCTGATCCAGCGCGGCGCGGCGACCGCGGTGACCACCCTCTTGTACCTCGTGCCGCCGTGCACCGCCTTGATGGCCTGGGTGCTGTTCGCCGAGCCGATCGGCCTGCCGACGCTGCTGGGCATGGGCCTGACGGCGCTGGGGGTCAGCCTCGTCGTGCGGCAGTGGCGGTGAGCTTCCACGGCTCGCCGCGGAAGCGCTCGGCCAGGTAATCGACCAGCAGGCGGATCCGCCGGGGCGTGGACGCGGTGTGCGGCGCCACCCAGTGGATGTCGGCGTCGACCATCGCATAGCCGGGCAGCACCCGCACCAGTTCACCGGTCGCCAGCGCGCCGGCGATGTCCCACAGGCTGCGCAGCATGATGCCGCGACCGGCCAGGCACCAGTCGCGGACCAGCTCGCCCGAGTTGCTGGACAGCGGTCCCCCGACCCGGACCCGCACTTCGGAACGATCGCGTTCCTTTTGCAGCCGCCAGATGTCGAACGCCTCGTTCTCGCGCACCACCAGGCACTCGTGCGCCGCCAGGTCTTCCGGGCTCGCCGGCATCCCGCGCCGGCGCAGGTAGTCGGGGGAGGCCGCCAGCACGCGCTGGTTGCGGGCGAGCCGCCGGCCGGTCCATTCGCTGGCCCGCGGACCGCGTACCGCCCACAACCAGACGGCGCCGTCGAAGCCTTCCAGGGCCAGGTCCGGCATCTGCTCGGTCAGTTGCAACTGCACCTCCAGCTGCGGATGGCGCGCCTGGAACTGCGCCAGCACCGGCCCCAGCCAGAGGCGCCCGAAGCCGAAGGTGGCGGCCAGGCGGATGCGCCCCACCGGTTCCCGGTGCCGCTCCTGCAGTTCGGCCTCCATCGCCTGGAAGCCGGCCAGCAGACCGACCGCGCGAGCGCACAAGGTCTCGCCTTCGGCGGTGGGCACCACCCGGCGCGTGGTGCGCTGGAACAGCTTGAGCCCGAGCCGCGCCTCCAGCGCCGCCAGCCGCTTGGTGATGACGGACGGCACGACGTTGGCGGCGGCGGCGGCGCCGGCCAGGCTGCCGTGCTCGCGGATGCCCAGCAGCAGCTGCAGGTCCGCGCGATCGAGGTGGAGTTTCGATTGCTGCACGATTGGAAAGAATCGGTTGCCGCATTATTGCTTGCCGGGGGCGACCGCCGCGGTCCAGAATCGCGTCCATGCTGTCGTCTTTCGAGCGGTTCGAGGTCATGCGCGGCGCGGTCCGCCTCGCCGGCTGGCGCGCGGGGCAGGGCGCGCCCCTGCTGCTGCTGCACGGGCACCCGCAGACGCATGCGATGTGGCATCGCGTGGCGCCGGCCCTGGCGCAGCAGTTCAGCGTCGTGCTGATGGACCTGCGCGGCTACGGCGATTCCGACCGCCCGCCCGCGGGCGCCGGCAGCGCGGCGTACAGCAAGCGCGAGATGGCGCTGGACGCCCACGCCGTGATGCAGTCGCTAGGCCACGCGCGCTACGGCGTCCTGGCCCATGACCGCGGCGCGCGCGTGGCGCACCGCCTGGCGGCCGACCTGCCGCAGGCCGTCGAACGGATGCTGCTGCTCGACATCGCGCCCACGCTGGCCATGTACCAGCACACCAGCGAGGCCTTCGCCCGCGCCTACTGGCACTGGTTCTTCCTGATCCAGCCGCCGCCCCTGCCCGAGGCGCTGGTCGAATCCGACCCGGCGCGCTACGTGCGGTCGGTGATGGGGCAACGGCGCGGCGGCCTGGCGCTGTTCGCGCCCGAGGCCCTGGCCGAGTACGCTCGCTGCATGGCGCGGCCCGGGTCCGCGCAGGCGGTGTGCGGCGATTATCGCGCCAGCGCCGGCATCGACCTGGAGCACGACCGCGAGGACATCGCCGCGCAGCGCCGGCTGCAGGCGCCGCTGCGCGTGCTGTGGGGCGAGCACGGCGTCGTCGGCGCCTGCTTCGACGTGCTCGCGTTGTGGCGCGAGCGGGCCGAGCACGTCACCGGCCGCGCGCTGCCGTCCGGCCACTACATCGCCGAAGAAGTTCCGCAGCTGCTGCTGGACGAGGCGCTCGATTTTTTCTGAAGGAGCATGAAGCAATGAGCAAGAAGCGCATCGCCGTCATCGCCGGCGACGGCATCGGCAAGGAAGTGATGCCCGAGGGCGTTCGCGTGATGGAGGCGGCGGCGACGAAGTTCGGCATCGACCTGGCGTTCGACCACTTCGATTTCTCCAGCTGGGAGTACTGCGAAAAGCACGGCAAGTACCTGCCCGACGACTGGAAGGAGCGCATCGGCGGCCACGACGCCATCTACTTCGGCGCCGTCGGCTGGCCCGAGAAGATCGCCGACCACACGTCGCTCTGGCAGTCGCTGCTGTTGTTCCGCCGCGAGTTCGACCAGTACGTGAACCTGCGGCCGGCGCGGCTGATGCCCGGCATCATCGCCCCGGTGGTGCGCAAGGACGGCAGCCGCCGCGAGCCCGGCGAGATCGACATGTACATCGTGCGCGAGAACACCGAGGGCGAGTACTCTTCGATCGGCGGCCGCATGTACCAGGGCACCGAGCGCGAGATCGTCATGCAGGAGACGGTGATGTCCCGCACCGGGGTCGACCGGGTCCTGAAGTTCGCCTTCGAACTCGCGCAGTCGCGGCCGAAGAAGCACCTGACCAGCGCCACCAAGTCGAACGGCATCGCGATCACCATGCCGTACTGGGACGAGCGCGTCGCCGAGATGGCGAAGTCGTATGCCGGCGTCAAGGTCGACAAGTTCCACATCGACATCCTGACGGCGCACTTCGTGCAGCGGCCCGATTATTTCGACGTGGTGGTGGCGAGCAACCTGTTCGGCGACATCCTCAGCGACCTCGGGCCGGCATGCACCGGCACCATCGGCATCGCGCCGAGCGCCAACCTGAATCCGGACCGCAAGTTCCCTTCGCTGTTCGAGCCGGTGCACGGCTCGGCGCCGGACATCTACGGCAAGAACATCGCCAACCCGATCGGCCAGATCTGGTGCGGCGCGATGATGTTGGAGTTCCTCGGCTACAAGCAGGCTCACGATGCGGTGCTCGCGACCATCGAAAAGGTGCTCGATCCCAAGAGCGGCGCCCCCCGCACCCCCGACATCGGCGGCACCGGCAGCACCACCGACCTGGGCAAGGCGATCGCGCAGGCGCTGTGAGCGCCGTTGGTTTCTGAAGGTGAAAACGGCGCGCCGCCGCGGTACGGCGGCGCGCCGCGCGGCGTCGTGGAAAGCCGTCAAAAGCGTCTAGAATCCGCGTCCGGCCCGTTGTAAAGCCGCCTTTCGTATTGACACCGTCTGGCGCGGTGGCTCTAATGGGTCGGTGGCTTTCAAGCCGCGATAGAAGCCTCGCCCGCCGGCCGCGCGCCGCACGGGAGAGGGACGGAAAAAATAAATCTTCAACAGATCAACTCATTCTCTCTGCGAGGGGCCCCCGTGAACAAGACCGAACTGATCGAGCACATCTCCCGGCATGCGGACATTTCCAAGGCGGCGGCCACGCGCGCGCTGGAATCGATGATCTGCGCCGTCAAGATCACCCTGAAGAAGGGCGGCTCGGTTTCACTGGTCGGTTTCGGCACCTTCGCCGTGGGCAAGCGGGCCGCCCGCAGCGGCCGCAATCCGCGCACCGGCGCAGCGATTAAAATCAAGGCTGCCAAGGTTCCCAAGTTCCGTCCCGGCAAGGCGCTCAAGGATGCGCTGAACTGAGCGGCCGTGCGGGGTGCTTAGCTCAGCTGGTAGAGCGGCGCCCTTACAAGGCGTAGGTCGGCGGTTCGATCCCGTCAGCACCCACCAACAGCAAAGGCGAACATCAGTTCGCCTTTTGTTTGTGCGAAACACCGCTCGCGCGAGGGCCCTGGCGTGAGGCCGGTGCGAGCCGCCGAGATGTTCCAACGTTGTGAGTTGAGCCATGTTTGATTTCGTCCGCAAGCACACCCGGGTCATGCAGGTGATTCTGTTCCTGCTGATCTTCCCTTCGTTCGTGCTGTTCGGGCTCGAAGGCTACAACCGTTTCCGCGAGAAGGGCGAAGCCGTGGCCAAGGTCGACGGCCGCGAGATCCTGCAAAGCGAGTGGGATGCCGCGCACAAGCAGGAAGTGGAGCGTCTGCGCCAGCAGGTGCCCAATCTCGACGCCAAGCTGCTGGAGTCGCCGGCCGCCAAGTACGCGACCCTGGAGCGCCTGGTGCGAGATCGCGTGCTGGCCGCCGCCGCCGCGAAGTCCAAGCTGGTGACGAGCGACCTGCACCTGGCGCGCGAGCTGCAGCGCAACGAGATGATCGCCGCGCTGCGCGGCCCCGACGGCAAGCTGGACATGGCCAAGTACCGCCAGCTGGTCGGCGCGCAGGGGATGACGCCGGAGATGTTCGAAGCCGGCGTGCGGGCCGAGCTCTCGGCCAACCAGGTGCTGCTGGGGATCGGGGGCACCACGTTCGCCACGCCCACCCAGGCGCGGTTGGCGCTCGATGCCTTCGTCGAGCAACGCGAAGTCCAGGTCGCGCGCTTCGCGCCCGCCGACTACGCCAGCCAGGTGAAGCCGACCGACGCCGAGCTCGAAGCGTTCTACAAGGAGAACCAGACGCTGTTCCAGGCGCCGGAACAGGCGAACATCGAATACGTCGTGCTCGATCTGGACACGGTGAAGAAGGGCCTGACCGTGAACGAGTCGGACCTCAAGAGCTATTTCGAACAGAACGTGGCGCGGCTGGGCGGCCAGGAAGAACGTCGCGCGAGCCACATCCTCGTCACCGTGCCCAAGGGCGCCGCCGAGGCCGACAAGCAGAAGGCGCGGGCGAAGGCCGAGGAACTGCTGGCGCAGGTGAAGAAGGCGCCCGACAGCTTCGCCGAGGTCGCGAAGAAGAATTCGCAGGACCCGGGCTCCGCGGCGCAAGGCGGCGACCTCGACTTCTTCGCCCGCGGGGCGATGACCAAGCCGTTCGAAGACGCAGTGTTCTCGATGAAGAAGGGCGACATCGCCGGTCCGGTGGAGACCGAATTCGGCTTCCACATCGTCAAGCTGACCGACATCAAGGCGCCCAAGCAGCGCAACTTCGACCAGATGAAGCCCGAGCTCGAAGCGGAGGTGCGAAAGCAGCTGGCGCAGCGCAAGTACGCTGAGACGGCCGACGCCTTCACCAACGGCGTCTACGAACAGTCGGACAGCCTCAAGCCGGTGGCCGACAAGCTGAAGCTGGACATCAAGACGGCCGCGCAGGTGACGCGCCAGCCCGCGCCCGGTGCCGCCGGGCCGGTGGCGAATCCGAAGTTCCTCGCCGCCCTGTTCGCGCCCGACAGCGTGGAAAAGAAGCGCAACACCGAAGCGGTGGAGATCGCCCCGAGCACGCTGGTGTCCGGCCGCGTGACGCAGTACA